>CBFIIT010000001.1:0-174148 GCA_965662725.1 Alphaproteobacteria bacterium
GTGGCCGCAGTGATGATATTCCAGAAGATGAGGCCTATAGCCTTGAAGGCTGGGCTGATGATATTGTCGCTTTTTGTGAGGCGTTGAGCATTGAAAAGCCATTTGTGCTTGGCGTTTCGGGCGGCGGCATGGTGGCGCAAGCTTATGCCATTCGCCATTCGGCACATTGCGCAGGTGTAGTTTTTGCCAATACGCAAGCCTATTTCGACCCCGCCTCTGCTGTCAGCGTGTTTCAACGCCTCGGTGGCGACAAGGCAGCACAGGTGGCCGAAAAATTTCTGACGCGCGAAACCAAATTGGACGAAGTGACAGAGTTCAACACTGTCTGCCGCCCCCTCTATAATCGCACCCCACCGGACAAAAACCGCTTACCGCGCATGATTATGCGCGATCGGGTAGCTATTGAGTTTCATAATTTCGGTACTGGCATATGGCATCGGATGGATATGCGCGCGCAGCTCAGCCAGGTCGAGTGCCCGGTTTTGGTTATGGCCGGGGAAGACGACCCGATTACGCCGGTCGCTGATTCTGATGAAATCGTCGCTCGCTTAAATCCCGCCCTGACACGCTATGAGAAATTAGCCAATTGCGGACATGGCAATTGGCTAGACCAACCGGAAAAGAGCTTCACCAGCATTCGTGAGTTCGTTACACAAAACCGGTAAAGGCCGCTTCAAAAAATTGCGGCCATCGGCACCAGACTTTCGGCAGAAAACGCCAAACAATGGCGTTTTCTGCGGCGCCGCTCTTATCCGTTCCGATTATCTAATGAATAGCTACCGGCCCCATGCACGAATAATGACAAAAAGCCGCCGGCAATGGCCAAATTCTTCATAAACTGAACCATCTCATTCTGGTCGGCGAAGTTGGAATGGAAAATAAGCGCCGACAAAACACAAAAACCGGCAAGCAAAAACGCCGCAATACGTGTTTTAAAGCCCAGAATAATGGCAATCGCCCCGACAACTTCCAGCAAAATAACCAGCGGCAAAAGAACACCCGGCACACCCATGCTGTCCATATATCCGGCAACATTGTCATAAGTGCCGATTTTATTCAGCCCGGCCGTCAAAAACACCAGCGCGATGAGCACGCGCCCGACCGGTGCGGCAAATTCCTGTGCCTTTTCAATTAATTTATCTTGGTTCATCATCCGCTCCTATAAATATGATTATGTTGCTGCATTATTCGCTGATTCACTCAAATGACAGGCTTAGCGCGCAATTAAATTGGTGTAAAAAATTTTCGCACACGCTTCCCATGAAAATTTTAATGCGTGATCGCGCGCCGCTTTTTTGTCGGCTTTCAGTGCCGCCTTTACCGCTTTCGATAAATCTTCATCCATTTTACCGGCTTTACTGCCGGCCAAAACATCCAGCGGTCCGGTGACCGGATAAGCGGCGACCGGCAAGCCGCACGCCATTGCCTCCAGCATCACCAGCCCGAATGTATCTGTTTTGCTGGGAAAGACGAATATATCGCCGCTTCGATAATGCGCCGCCAACTCCTCGCCAAACTTTGCGCCGACAAATGTCACATTCGGATATTTGCTCTTTAATTTAGTGAGCTGTGGACCGTCACCGACCACCAGCTTACTGCCCGGCACATTCAGGTCCAGAAACGCTTCAATGTTTTTCTCCACCGAAACGCGACCGACATAAACCATTACCGGCCCAGGCAATTCCAACGCTTTTTTGCGCCGCCGATTAAACAATTTTGTATCGACACCGCGCGTCCAAGTAACAGCGTTTTGAAAACCGCGCGCCGCCAAATCATCTTCCAGCGACCTTGTCGCCACCATCATGGCCGATGATTTGCCGTGAAATTTTTTCACCACGGCATAACCCAGCCGCAAGGGCATGCCGATGCTCTCATTTGCATATTCAGGAAATTTCGTATGATAGCTGGTGGTGAAACGCCAGCCCCGCTTCAAAAATATCGCGCGCGCCGCCCAGCCCAGCGGGCCTTCGGTCGCAATGTGAACGCTGTCAGGGGCAAAATCATCAATCATTTGCGCCATTTTACGTTTTGGCAATACAGCCAGTCTGATCTCCGGATAAATCGGCAAAGCGACGGTTTTGAACATATCGGGCGAGATAATTTTTATCTCATGGCCCTGCGCGCGCAAATGATCAATGACGGTTTTGAGCGTGGTGACCACACCATTGACTTGCGGCGCCCAAGCATCCGTCACAATCAATATTTTTTTCACTCGGCCGCCTCAGGCATTTGCTCGGCCATATCGTCCGCCGCCGTGTCAATTTTTGCCACCGGCACGCCGCGTCGCGCGATTTCATCAGCCCAATAAATTATTTCCCAAGTGCCGTCAAAATGCTCCACCAAAGCGGTGCAGCTTTCGACCCAATCGCCATCATTCATATAGGTGATATCGCCATATTGCTTCATCTCAGCATGGTGAATATGGCCGCAAATCACGCCTTGCACGTCTGCTTTTTCGGCCTCTTTGACAATCACCTGCTCAAACTCGCTGATAAATTGCACCGCGTTTTTGACTTTGATTTTCAAATAAGATGATAGCGACCAATAGCGCAAACCCATTACGCGGCGCAGGCCGTTAAAGAATGTATTGAGCCGCAGCACAAAATCATAGGCATGGTCGCCAATATAGGCCAGCCAGCGCGCATAAAGCATGACATTGTCAAAATTATCGCCGTGCAAGACCAGAAATTTACGCCCGTCTACCGCTTCATATATATCTGTCGGCTTGACTTCAATGCCGCCGAAATGCGTGCCGATATAACGCCGCAAGCCTTCATCATGATTGCCCGGCACATAAATCACTTCCGTGCCTTTACGCGCCTTGCGGAGGATTTTTTGCACCACATCATTATGGCTTTGTGGCCAAAACCATTTGCGCTTCAATCGCCAGCCATCGACAATATCGCCGACCAGATATAGTTTTTCGCTATCATTATAGCGCAGAAAGTCCAGCAAGAGCTCTGCCTGACAGGCTTTTGAGCCGAGATGAATATCGGAAATAAATATGGTTTTATAGGTTTTCGGGTCGCTATTTGATTTCAATAAATCGTTTGAGCTCATCCTTCACTCCCCAACGGTCGTGGTCGATGTTCGTCTTTTGAGCTGATTTGTTTGCAGTTTTATTTCAATTTGCAGGCGTTTTAACCATGCGATTATTTTAAGATGCACTTTTATCAACCGCGCCATCCGTCAAATTATCAGCCAGATTATCAGCCAATAATTTTTGCATCACATAAAGCGCCAGCACCGCCCCGATAAATTGCGCCAGCCAAAAAAGCGGCATATCGACTGGGCGAATACCGGAAAAACTATCGGTAAAGCCGCGCGCTAGCGTGACTGCCGGATTGGCAAAGCTGGTGGAGGCGGTAAACCAATATCCGGCGGTAATATAAAGACCGACCAACATCGGTACTGCCTCGGAACGATATTTGATACCGCCCAATATCGTCATTACCAGGCCGAAGGTCGCCACCGCTTCGGCAATGAACTGCCCGTGGCCGGTGCGTATATTGACCGAAGGGGTGAATAGGCTGAGCTCGAACATCGCATGCGCCAGCGCGGTACCGGCCAATCCGCCAACCGCTTGTGCGGCAACAAAAGCGATAAAACCGGCATTGTCCAATTCGCCCCTCAGACGAAACACTAAGGAAACGGCCGGATTAAAATGCGCCCCTGAAATCGGCCCCAAAATCGTGATTAACACATATAGAATGGCACCGGTGGCAATCGTATTGCCCAATAAGGCGACGGCATTGTTACCGTCGGCTAAATTGACCGCCATAATGCCGGAGCCGACAACCGTGCAGACCAAAATAAGCGTGCCCAGCGCTTCAGCAAATAATTTGCGGCTCATTGCCCTGCCTCATCGGCAATAAAGCCGTCCAACTGCTTTTTAATCATCGCGAACACTTCGCGAAAATGCGTTTCGGTTTCTTCTCGGGAACCGGAAAATTTTGCCGGATCGGGAAACGGCCAGTGATGGCTGGTCGGATGACCCGGCCAAATCGGGCAGGTTTCACCCGCCGCATTATCGCAAACCGTGACAATCACATCCATTTGCGGCGCGTCCGAGCCACCAAACTCATCCCAGCTTTTTGACCGCGCATAATCGGCTTCAATGCCCAGCGCAGCAAGGGTTTCCAAGGCCATCGGATGCACTTCGCCGGTTGGGGTCGAGCCGGCCGAATAAGCCTGCCAGCCATTTGCCGCATGGTTCATATAGGCTTCAGCCAAGACCGAGCGGCAGCTATTGCCGGTGCAAAGAAACAAAATATTTTTCATGCATCCCGCTTATAAGCCGTATGTGTCAGTTTTGTGAAGCGGCTCCGTCAGCCGCATAACGCCGCCGATAACGCTCTGACATATGCTGCATCGGCATCAGCACAAACACATCAACAGTGTTGAAGCGGTGGTCGATGACAGCACCCGTTCCGACCAGCGCGCCGGAGCGAATATAACCGCGCAGCACAGGCGGCAAAGCGCGGCGCGCCGCTTTTTCGTCAATCGCCTCAGCGGCCAGCATATTCATATCGACAAATTGCCCATCATGCGCGCGCACTTGCCAGCCATTTGTGCCGCTATGGTGATGATGCAAATAGCTGAGCGGCTGGGCCAAGCTCATAGGGTCAGTGCCTGCAAAACTGGCACAGCCCATCATCGCGTCAATATTGTGTTGTGCGACATAGACACCAAGGCCTTTCCACATCAATGAAATGCCCTTACCCGAGCGATGGTCGGGATGCACGCAAGAACGCCCCAATTCCAATAAATTCAGCTGGCGGCCGACACCGTCTAGAAACGGTTTCAAGTCAAACTCATTTTGCGTGTAAAAGCCGCCTTCGCGCTCGGCTACGGCGCGGCGCAATAAACGATAGCAGCCAATAACCGTCTCACCATTGGCCAGACGGGTTTTCTTCGGCGCTTTCTTGACTTTATCAGTGGTCGTTAACAGCAAATGCTCGCACAAACTGTCATAGCGGTCGCTATCGACACGGCTCAGCCTTTGACGAAACTTCGGATGCGCCCCCATCGCCTTATAAAATACGCGGTAGCGCAAGGCTTGCGCGGCCTTAATATCTTTCCGGTTTTGCGCCAGACGGACTTTTAACGGGCCGCTTTGTGCCAGCGATATCGGGTCATTTATGGCAATCTCGGGCGATTTAACAATGGCCGATTTTTGCAATTGGACAGTTTTTGGCGAGCGATTATCAAAAAGTGCTTGAGACATTGGCAGGCTCCTGTTTTGCTGAGCCTGTCATTGCGCTGCATTGATGACAGATATGCGACACTGATATGACGATTTTGAAACCGCGATACAGACGACAGATCGGCTGGCTCATCTCAGCTTTAATATGAGGCGGTAATAATTGTGTAATGGCCGAGGCGGTTTGGCGCGGCAGAGCGGGCTTGTTTCCAAACACCGCTATCAATATCAGCTTTCAAGCGCGCCAAGCCATGGCTTAGTTCGCTCTCGTCAGCATGGTGAAACACCGACATGGTGGCGCGCATGTCTGCCGATAGATAAAGCTGTGGCGCCGTGTCCCCGCAATAAAAGAAACGGTCTTGTGTTTTGTCGCTGACCTGAAACGGCTGCGTCGTCTGATTTTGAAAGCCGGCTCCTTCAAGCGCCGCTTGCATATCCGCCAAATCGGGTAAAGCAGCCGCGTCCTTGGCAATTATCTTTGGCAAATAATCAGCCAGCCAAAACGCCTTTGCTTGCGCCCGCGTCGCGGTGAATAAAACCAGCCGCCCATGCGGTTTTAATACGCGCGCCATCTCGCCAAATGCTTGGCTGATATCGGTGAAATGATGCGTCGCCAAGACGCTTATAACGCCATCAAGACTAGCCTTGGCGAAGGGCAGGTTTTCGGCCCGACCGCAATGCCAATCAATCGGTGATGATATGGATTTCGGCGGGGCGTTTTGAAGCATGGCGGATGACGGGTCGAGCCCGCGCCAGAGGCCGCCATGCGCTGCCAAAGCAGATGTATAAGTGCCGGTGCCGCAGCCAATATCCAAATATCGGCCATTGGGCCTTATCGCCAGCGCGTCGGCCAAAGATTTTAAAACCACAGGGTCGGCGCGGCGGGTTTTGGCATAGAGCCGCGCAACCTCATCTGTATAGAATTTGGCCATAAGTTTTTGTAAGCGGTTTAAAAGGCGAGGGAAAGTCCTGCTTTCGCCTGTTTTGCGCTTGCGCGTTTTTGGATAAATCGACAAAATACGGGCAAATTTCGCGAGGAGAGCAAAATGAGCGATGTAGCCGAATATATGAATGAAGCAACCCAGAAAGCGCGGGTCATTGACGGCCTGTCGGATGGGCTGGCCCTGCGCCCGATTGAAAAAGTCGGCATTATCGGCGCCGGCACAATGGGCGGCGGCATTGCAATGAATTTTGCCACAGCGGGTATTCCGGTGACCATTGTGGAGACGAAAGACGAAGCGTTGGAACGCGGTCTTGGCGTGGTGCGCGGCAATTATCAACGCTCGGCCGATCGTGGTCGTTTCCCTCAAGAAGAGGTGGATGAGCGGATGAGCCGCATCACCGGCACGCTGGATATGGCCGGTTTGGCTGATTGCGATTTAATCATTGAAGCGGTGTTTGAAGATATGGGCGTGAAAAAAGAAATTTTCACCAATCTTGATAAAATCTGCAAAGCCGGCGCGATCTTGGCGACCAATACATCGGCTTTAAACATTGACGAGATTGCCGCCGTTACGGCGCGACCGGAAGATGTTATCGGGCTTCACTTTTTCTCACCGGCCAATGTGATGAAACTGTTGGAAATCGTTCGCGCCGATAAAACCGCCGATGATGTGGTGGCCACCTCGATGGATATTGCAGTGAAAATCGGCAAAGTCGCGACTTTGGTCGGCGTCTGTCCGGGTTTTGTCGGCAATCGAATTTTATTTGCCCGCCAACGCGAAGCGCAAAATTTGGTCAATCTCGGCGTCATGCCATGGGATGTCGATAATGCGTTCAATAATTTCGGCTTTAAAATGGGGCCGTTCCAAATGTCTGATTTGGCCGGTCTCGATATTGGCTGGAAAAAAGGCGCGGTAACCGGTAACCCGATACGCGACCGTTTGTGTGAAATGGACCGTCGCGGGCAAAAAACCGGTGCCGGTTATTATGATTATGATGAAAGCCGGCAACGCAGCCCCAGCAAGATAACGGAAGAGATTATCGCTGATGTTACCGGTGTTGCACCCGGTCAATCAGGGCTGGCGGAAGCCGATATTCTGGCTCGCTGCTTGCACCCAATGGTCAATGAGTCATTATTGATTTTGGAAGAAAACAAGGCGCAGCGGCCCAGTGATATTGATGTGATTTGGTGCTTTGGTTATGGCTGGCCCGGTGATACGGGTGGCCCTATGGCCTATGGCGATAAAATTGGCGCGGCGGCCATTTTGGCGACTATGCAAAAACTGGCGGCTGAAAATAGCGATATCGTTATTGCCTCCAGTTTGAGCCAGCTGGCTGAAAATGGCGGCTCATTTATTGAGCTGGATTTGGGCGGTTTGAAAACCGGTTAGCGGTTTATCTTAATCGACAAACGCCCGTTCAATGACAAAATCGGCCGGGTCTGAATTGGCGCCCTCGCGCAGCCCGTGCTCTTCCATCAGCTGTTTCAATTCCTTGGTCATCTCAATGGAGCCGCAAATCATTGCGCGGTCGGTGGCCGGGTCAAGCTTCGGCACGTCGAGGTCGTCAAATAATCTGCCCGTGCGAATAAGGTCGGTAACGCGCCCCTGCCGCTCAAAATTCTCGCGGGTCGTCGTTTGATACAGCTTCAGCTTGCCGCGACCCAATTCGCCGATATCGGGATCGTTCAAAAAACCATCGACAATTTCACGGCTATAGGTCAGCTCAGCTACCTCGCGGCACGTATGGGTGACAATCACCTCATCAAACTTTTCATAAGTTTCAGGGTCACGAATGAGACTGGCGAAAGGCGCAAAGCCGGTGCCGGTAGAAAACATATATAATCGCTTGGCCGGTTTCAGCGCATCCAACACTAAAGTGCCGACCGGCTTTTTGCCGAGCAGCACTGTGTCGCCCTCGCGGATATTTTGTAATTGCGACGTCAAAGGCCCGTCCGGCACTTTGATTGAATAAAACTCAACCGTATCGTCCCAGTTTGGGCTGGCCACACTATAGGCGCGCAAAAGCGGCTTGCCGTTTTCTTGTCGCAGACCGATCATGATGAACTCGCCGGAGCGAAAACGAAAACCGGCCGGACGACTGAGACGAAATTTGAACAAGCGGTCCGTATAGTGATGCACACTCAACACTTGCTCTTCGGTCGGGGCGTTGCTCATCGGTTTTTCCTATAACGTTAATGATGCGGTTATAGCGCAAACAGCAGCCGGCGCAAACATATTTACCAATATATTTTGCGTAATATTATTTTCTACAATTTATTTTGTTTTATAGAAAATAACCTCGGTAAACCTATCCGATAAGCAGTTTAATTATTGCGCGCGCGCATGCCGCCATCTACCGGAATGGCGACGCCGGTGATATAGCTGGCCGCCGGCAGTGCCAATGATAAAGTGATATTAGCCACTTCTTCCGGCTCACCATAACGCCTCAAGGCGGTGCGCCGATGCGCAAATGTCGCCTTATGCTCATCGGGTATCGCTTCGGTAATGCCGGTATGAATAGGGCCCGGACACACTGCATTGACGGTAATGCCTTGCTTGCCAAGCTCGACCGCAAGGCTTTTGGTCAGCCCGATAATGCCGTGCTTGGCAGCCCCATAAGGCGAATTACCGGCACTGCCGCCCAAGCCTTCGGTTGAGGCAATATTGATAATGCGCGGGCTATCAGAACGGCGCAAAGCCGCTAAACTCTCGCGAATAAGCACTTGCGGCCCTTCCAACATGACGGCCAAGCTCTTATCCCAATTGGCCGGGTAATCATCGCCGTCAATCGGCGACGGCAAAGCCATGCCGGCATTATTGACAATAATATCCAGCCCGTCGAAATCGGCAATGATTTGCGCCGCTGTTTTGCAAATGGCACCATTATCGCTCATATCCATCGCATAGGCTTTGGCACTGGTGAAACCGGCCGCTTCAATTTCAGCGGTAATTTTTTCACACGCTTCAAGCTGCAAATCCGTGACCGCCACATGCGCGCCCTCGCGGGCAAATAAATGCGCAGTAGCCCGCCCCATGCCGCTGGCCGCGCCGGTGACAATGACTTTTTTACCGGCTACGGAGCGGCTCAATTCAATATAATCTCGCATAAGTTTATCTCTCTTTGCACCAAACTCCGACAAGCCTAAGCAACCCTAAGCCGGCTGTCCAGCATCGCCGCTTGCGAGCATGGGCGCGATTTGCTTTGCTGGAAAAAAGGAGAGCACAATGAGCATCAGCAAACACCAACAACCGATTGATACCGGTATGGGGCCAAGGCCCGAGCCTGATGAGATATTGGCCGATATTGACCTAGGCGGTAAAACTGTTTTGGTGACCGGCGGCTATTCCGGCATTGGCTTGGAAACAGTGCGCGCTCTAACCAAAGCGGGCGCGCATGTGCATGTACCGGCGCGACGCGCTGAGCAAGCCCGTAAAGCCTTGGACGGCATTATCTCAGCCGAACGTGTCGGTGAGATGGATCTCGCTGATTTACGCTCAGTGGAAAAATTCGCCGATGATTTTTTAGGACAACACAACCAATTGGATATTTTTATCGGCAATGCCGGTATTATGGCCTGCCCAATGGCCAAAACCGCGCAAGGTTTTGAAAGCCAAATCGGCATTAATCATTTCGGCCATTTCAGCTTGCTGAAAAAGCTGATGCCGGCATTGGCTGCCGCCAATGGTGCGCGTGTGGTGGTGCTCTCTTCCATTGCCCATCGCATTGCCGGAATTGATTTTGACGATATGCATTTTGAACGCCGCGATTACGATAAATGGGTCAGCTATGGCCAGTCCAAATCAGCCAAAGCGTTGCTCGCGGTTGAACTGGACCGACGCGGCCAAGAACATGGCATTCGCGCTTTTTCCGTCCATCCGGGCGGTATTTTGACACCCCTGCAACGGCATTTGCAAAATGAGGAAATGGTTGCATTGGGCTGGACTAAGGAAGACGGCTCGCTATCTGATGCGGCTGCCGCCGGTTTTAAAACCCCGGCGCAAGGGGCCGGCACCAGCCTGTTTGCCGCCACCTCGCCAAAGCTTGATGGCTTGGGGGGTGTCTATTGTGAAGATTGCAATATCGCCGCACCGGTCGCGGCCGACGCACAAGGCTTTGATGGCGTGCGTCCATGGGCGCTCGACACCGACATTGCGGCACAATTATGGGACGAAACGGAAAAGCAAATCTCTTCTGTGTAACAGGGCTCTTTAAAAGGGGCTCTGCCAGCTTATTGAGGCATTGCCGATATGTCCGGCCAAGCGGCTTCCTGCGTCGCCGGTCGCGCCGCGATAATCTCAAACCACGCGGTAATTTTCGGGCAATCGGCCACCATGGCGCGGCCTTCCGGCGCGGCCATGGTTGCCTCAATCACCGGATACATAAATATATCGGCCAAACTTATCGCCTCGCCGGCCAAATAAGCCACTTCTTTCAAGCGCGCTTCCACAACCTCTAAATGATATTTAATCACCGGCAAGGCGGCGGCAATCATTGCCTCATCGCCTTTGCGTCCCATTAATGGGGCAACTACGCGCGGCATCACCAAACGTTCTTCGGTTATCGGAAAAACATAATGCGCCGCGATATTGGCCCATTGCCACATACGCGCCTGCGCCTCCGCTGCGTCAGGGTGTAAAGCGGCGCCATTATGCTGGCGGTCAATATAAGAACAGATGGCCGGACTTTCATAAAAATGCAAGCCATCCAAATAAGCCGCCGGTGAGCGCATGAACGGGTGATGCTTGGCCATTTCCTCAGAGCCGGAACCGGTCGGAATGATCTCCCAGCTAAGCCCCGCTTCCGCCGCTGCCATAGCGCAAATGCGGGTGAAAGTCGAAACGGTCGGGCCATATAGAGTGACGTCAACAGCCATATTTATCTTCTCCTAAGCTTCGACAAAATGCTAAAACGCAAGGATGAGCGAAACAAGTCCGAAAGCCCGAATTGACTGGCAGTGCCGCAGCACATGGGCCACCGCCTCCTATAACACCCTATGGTGCCTTATCGGCTGCTCCATTGGCGATATGGGTACGATTTTGTTTTTCCAATTAACCGGCATTGACTGGCCGGTCGTGGCGATTATGGGACTGGCCATTATCAATGGCTTGCTCACCTCCATCGCCCTTGAGACGATTATTTTGGCGCGGCAAATGGCTTTGAAAGCAGCCTTTCAAACCGCCATCGGCATGTCGCTCATCTCGATGGTTTCAATGGAAGTGGCGATGAATGCGGTTGATTATTATATGACCGGCGGCGCAAGGCTCGACTGGCATGTGTTGCCATTTATGTGGGCCGCCGGTTTCATCACCCCGCTGCCCTATAATTATTGGCGGCTAAAGGCGTTGGGCAAAGCTTGCCATTAAAAGGCGCATTAAACTCAATCGGCTTCAGCCAATAATTTGGAAATAAACCCGAAGGTTTCGGCATTAATCGCTTTTGACACATCGGCATTTGAGACGAAGCCGTTAAAGCCATGAAACGCGCCCGGCACAATATGAAAATGCGTCGGCACGCCGGCTTGCGTCAGTTTTTGCGCATAGGCGATATTTTCATCGAGAAATAAATCCAAATCACCGACCGGCATATAGGTAGGCGGCAGGCCGGATAGGTCTTGCGCCCGCGCCGGTGCCGCATAGGGCGGCACATCATCGCTGCCGAATAAATCACCCAAATAGCTTTGCCAGCCAAATTTATTATATTTGCGCGACCAGATAAGCGTATCGGGCAAGCTATCTGATGCCGGTTCAATATTGCGGTCATCAATCATCGGATAAATCAGAACTTGGCCGAGCGGCGCGCACAAGGCACGGTCGCGCAGCAATAAAGCCAAACCGGCGCACAGCCCACCGCCGGCACTGACGCCGCCAATAATCACTTTATTCTTATCAATACCCAGCGCATCGGCGTTATCCAGCAAATGCTTAAGCCCGTCATAGCAATCTTCCAGCGGCCCGGGATAGGCGGTTTCAGGCGCCAAGCGATATTCAACCGAGGCCGCATAGCAGCCGATTTGCGCCGCCAAGAGGGTAAACATATCGCCTTGTGCCGCCTGCCCCAGCACATAGCCGCCGCCATGCACCCAATAAAATAGCGGCTTTTTATCACCGCTTTTGGGCTGCATGATACGCATATCTACATCATGACCTTCATTGCTCTTGGCTGTTTCCATGCCTTGCACAATCGTGTCAGGAAGCACCAACCCGTCAGACAGCATCGCATCGCGTGCATTACCGGCCTCACGCGCCGCGTGCAAATCTTGCGTCAAATCATTATCACCCATCAGCTCGCGCATCAGCGCCAGCCCATCAGCCAATTGCGGATCGATATATTTTGACTGCGCCATGATGAGCCCCGCTCAGCCTTCCAGACGGAAATACATGCCGGCATTATCGCATAGGCGTTTGATGAGTTTCTCACCCATGGCCGGAGCCGGTGTGTAAATGCCGCCGGCCAAACCGTCACTATCTTGCAAAAGACACATGGCACTTTCAGCCAGCATTTTAGAGGTTGAGCCATAGCCCGGATCCATATCGCCGCCACTGGCCGCTTGGATGCGCTCGCCCTTATCATTGAGGCCGATAAACAGCACATCATAATTACCCGCTTCACGGCTGGCTTTATCCGGACCTTCGCCCGGTTGTGGCACATCATCGCCTTCCAGCGGATTGCTGGTGGCGACAAAATCAGCCATTGCTTTACCTTCATCACCGGCACCGCAAACCATCATTTCATCATATAGAAAATCTTCGCCATAGGCATGACCCAGTAGCGCATTGGAGCGATGAATATTCTTCGTGTTAATCGCCGCCATAATAAACGGCGCTACCCACATGCCGGTCGCATCATCTTCATAAACCGCATTATCGGCCGGCTGCTCCGGCCCTTGAAAGCCATTCGCCAGAGAAAACGGATTGATGAGAATGCCCAATAAGTCGGGGTTTTTCGTCACTGCCTGCATGGTCGCGCCCAAAGAGGCGGCCGTGCCGCCCGAAAACTCGCCATTCATGGCGCGCACCCGACCATGTATTTGTCGGCACGGTGCGCCAAATTTTTCCCGCGCCGCTTGCTGCAGGAAGTAAACCCCCAAATCAAACGGAATGCTGTCAAAGCCGCAAGAATGAACAATCCGTGCGCCTGAGGCTTTCGCCGCCGCGTCATGCGCACCAATCATCTCATGCATCCAACCGGGCTCTCCGGATAAATCAACATAATCCGTGCCGGCCGCCGCGCATGCTTCAACCAAAGCCGAGCCATAAAGCTGATACGGGCCAACCGTGGTAATCATCACTTTCGTGCTTTCGACCATGGCTTTTAACGATGCCGCATCATCGGCATTGGCAACCACTAAAGGTGTTGCCTCATCAATACCCATTTCGCTGCGAACCTCGGCCAGCTTGGCCTCGCTGCGTCCGGCCATCGCCCAATTTACCGAGCGTCCATATTGCTTGTTCATATATTCAGCTACCAAACGTCCGGTAAAACCGCTGGCACCGTAAACAATAATATCAAATTCGCCTTGGCTCATTATCTTCTCCCTAAATCGGCATTGTTTAAGCCGGTTAAATTTGAGTTAGAGTGTAAAGCGGCATGGCCGCCAGACAAGGGCAAATAAATGATTTTTCACTTTTCATTTTGAAGGGCTTTGATAGTCTCACCATTCAGCCTTGGGAGGGGTTTCATGTCATCTGCAGCAGCACAAACCGACAAAATCTATAAAGCGCGGCATTACGCGCTGGGTATTTTGGTCGTCGTTTACACGTTTAATTTTATTGATCGTCAAATTCTGTCGATTTTGTTGGAGCCGGTGAAATCTGATCTGGGCCTTTCCGATACCGCCATGGGCATGTTGACCGGTTTTGCCTTTGCCATGTTTTACGCCACTTTGGGCATTCCAATCGCGCGTTTTGCCGACCGCACCAATCGCCGCAATCTCATCGCCGGTGCCTTGGCTGTTTGGTCAATCTTTACCGCCCTATCTGGACTGGCGCAAAATTTCTGGCATTTGCTGGCCGCACGTATCGGCGTCGGTGTCGGCGAAGCCGGTTGTTCACCGCCGGCGCATTCAATGATTGCAGATTATTATCCGGCCGAACAACGCGCCACTGCTTTGGGCATTTACTCGCTGGGCATTCCTTTCGGAATTATGTTCGGGCTGTTTGCCGGCGGCTGGATTAATGAGTTTTTCGGCTGGCGCGCTGCGTTTTTTGTTGTTGGCGTACCCGGCGTCATTCTCGCTTTAGTGGTCCGCTACAGTTTGGCAGAACCGCCGCGTGGCATGGCTGAAGGCCGTGTTGATAGCGGCGAACAGCCAAGCATTAGTGAAACTTTGAGCTATCTATGGCAGAAAAAATCATTTCGCCATATGAGCTTTGCCGCCGCGCTCACCGCCTTTGTCGGCTATGGCTTTGTCACTTGGGCGCCGGCTTTTCTTATTCGCTCCTTCGGCATGGGAACGGGTGAAATCGGCACATGGTTCGGTCTAATTTTGGGCATTGCCGGTGGTATCGGCATTGCCGGTGGTGGCTATTTGGCCGATAAGTTCGGTGCCAAAGACCCGAAATGGTATTTATGGACCACCGCGATTGCGCTGCTGATTTTGACCCCGTTTAATCTGGTGGTTTATCTGGCAACCGACAGCGTCACATCGCTGCTGGGTATGATAATTCCGGTGCTGCTGGGTAATTTTTATCAAGCAACCACTTTTAGCCAAACCCAGGGCATTTCAGAATTGCGGATGCGCGCGGTCGCGGCAGGTATTTTGCTGTTCATCATTAATTTCATCGGTCTCGGTTTCGGCCCACAAATTGTCGGCGTGGTCTCTGATTTACTGGTCGACAGCTATGGCACGGAGAGCTTGCGCTATGCGCTGCTGCTTTGTTCGCTGGTCAATATTTGGGCGGCGGTGCATTACTTCATTGCCGGTCGGCATTTGAAAGATGACTTGGTGTCGGAGGGCTAAAACAATATGGCACCTCTCTTTTTTGCCAAATGTCAGCCGGTAACGCATGAGCGATAGCGCCCGCCCGACGCAGCCGAAAATGCGTTTCATGTCGATGTTCAGTGAAATCGCTCCGCTGGTGGCGTTTTTTCTGGTCAATGCCGCTTACGGGTTATACGCGGCGGCGGCGGCAGCGGTTGCTGCCTCGGCCCTACTTATCGGTGTCACTTGGATGTTGGAAAAACGCCTCGCTCGGTTTGCGCTTTTCGCTACCTCGATTGCCGCGCTGCTGACTTTGGCGGCCATTTTAGCAGAAGAAAAAACTTATATTAAAATCCAACCAAGCCTGTTCTCAGGTGCTTTTGCCGCCGTGCTGCTTATCGGTCGTTTGCGCGGCAAAGCAATGATGCTGGTATTTTTCCGCGCGCAATTTGACCTGCCGGAAAAAGTTTGGTTCGCGCTTTCCTTGCGTTGGGGCCTGTTTTTTCTTGCCGCCACTCTTGCCAATGAAGTGGCCTGGCGCGCGCTCAGCGATGATCAATGGGTGGCGTTCCGCGTCTTTATTATGGCGCCGGCGACCGGCCTATTCATGCTGGCGCAATTGCCGATAACGCTTCGCGGGCAGCGTGATATGGCGCGCGAAATGAATGCAAATATGCCTGCCGATAAAGCCTCTGATTAATGGTTTATCAAAAAAGGCTAACGCATCCGCGCGCGCAGAGCGACAAAGATGCGCCATAAAATCAGCCCGAGCAGCCAGTAAAGCGCAAGGCGAATGGCCCAAAATTTGGCCATAGTGGTGCTGCTGGCTACCTCAATTTGCGCCATTGATAAATCAGGAAATCCGCCAAGCATTGCCGCCAATTGAACGTTCTCTGCATAATCCAAAAACATCACCGCCAGAACCGGCGCGGCAATCGCCCTTATCGGCAAGCCGCGCGCCGCCAAAGCCAAAAGACCGGCAAAAAACCCGCCATAGACCAGCGGGAAAACCATGTCCAAAGTCAGGGTGAATATCATGTGCAAGCGCCGACCGGCATCGCCGAATAACAGCATTTGCTCGCCCAGCATTTCTTGGTCATAGCCCGGTATCTCATCCAACATCACTGTGCCAAGCTGTGTTTTCAGCCATTGAAAGCCGAGCATGCAAAACACCACACCCAATAATCCGGCCAGCAAATAATTGCGCTGCGACAAGTTTTGCGCCGCCGCGTCCATTTTTCCTATCAGTGATTGCAAAACGGTTTCCCCTTGTTATGTTCTTCGAAAATAAAGCCTAGCAGTTTACGGTCGATTTTCAAGACGAGCGAAAGGACAGACATCATGCAGGATAACTATAAGGCGATAATTTGGGATTTTGGCGGGGTTATCACCTCCAGCCCGTTCGAAGCTTTTAGCCGCTATGAGGCAGCCCATAATCTGCCTGAAGATTTCATCCGCACGATTAATGCAACCAATCCAGACGCCAATGCATGGGCTAAGTTTGAGCGCAGTGAAATCGATGCGCAAGCGTTTGACAAAAGCTTTCGAGACGAGGCTTTGGCGGCCGGCCATGATGTGCCCGGCGCTGATGTGCTGGCGCTTTTGGCCGGTGATATTCGCCCTGAAATGGTGGCGGTTTTGGATGGGCTGAAAGGGCGCGGCTATCGATTGGCTTGTATTACCAATAATGTCAAAACCGGTGCCGGTGCCGGTATGGCGCGCAGCCAAGAAAAAGCCGGTGCGGTGGCGGCTGTGATGACGCGCTTTGAAGAAGTCATTGAAAGCTCGCTGGTCGGTGTACGCAAACCCGATCCGGCAATATATCAAATGGCCTGTGACAAGCTGGGTTTGGCGGCCGAGGATTGCGTATTTTTGGATGATTTGGGAATTAATCTCAAGCCGGCGCGCGCCATGGGCATGGGCACGGTGAAAGTTTTGAACGCAAGCCAAGCCATAGAAGAATTGGCCGGGCTTTTGGGACACGAGCTGCCGTAAAACCTGCTGCACCTGCTTTTCGGTAAGTATTTTATCAAAATAAAAACCCCGGCAATTACTCGCCGGGGTTTGTTTTATTTAGCCTTTACGATGGCTTGCTTAGTGAGCAAGCGCGCCGCTTGGCGCCTTTGGCGGTTCTTTGCGTGGGAAAATCATTTCCATCACAACGGCCAGTGCCGGCAATGCAGTCACCGCCATAATCATATTGATCATGAACATGAAAGTCAGCAGCAAGCCCATATCAGCCTGGAATTTCAGAGCTGAGAAGGCCCAAGTCGACACGCCGACAGCCAGTGTCAAAGCGGTAAACACCACCGCCATGCCGGTTTCGTTCAGCGTCTCTTTAAAGCTCGCCGTCACGTCAAGGCCGGTCGATAAGTGGTATTGAATGCGGTTATAAATATAAAACGCATAATCCACCCCAAGGCCGACCGCCAGCACCATCACCGGCAAGGTCGCAACCGTCAGACCGATTTCCAGTAATTCCATGAACCAATAGCCCATGAAAGTGGCCAAAGTCAGCGGCACACAACAAGCCACTGTGGCGCGCAAATCGCGATAAGTGAACAAGACCAGCGCGATAATTGTCACATAGACGTAAATCATCATCGGCAATTCAGAGACCTCAATCTCTTCATTTACCGCTGCTTGCACACCCATATTACCCGATGCCAGACGGATAGAAACCGGCACCACTTCATGCTTGTCAATTTTCACGCCTTGGCTGCGCAACTCATCGAGCAGGCTTTCCGGCGAGTCTTCATTGACATCATAGGTAATTGCCAAGGCAGGCGACACACCGTCATCAACCACATCGGTGCGAATGCCGAGATTAATATTGCCCGGGTCACGCATTGGCGGGTCAGTGACAACCATTAAATCGGCAATCGGCGCCGGTTGATTTTCACGGAACTCTTTAATCGCACTGGTAACGCCTTTAATCGTGGTCGCCTTGGCATCATCCAAAAAGACCAGCTGTGTCAGCAAGGTGCATTCTTCATTCAACAGGCCGGTGCTGGCACCGATCGGCGATGATGATTGCACCAAGGCATATTTATTGCGCGGCAAGGCTTGCCATTTCAAATTACCCTCATTGAAACCGGCACTGGATTGACGCGTTACATAAGGCAAGGACAAGACCAGCGAAACACCTTCGACATTGCGCAAATACCAAGTGAACTCATTGAGGTATTTCATATACGGATAATTGATGCACGCTTCGCGCGGCGTTTCGACAATCACCGTCAATAGATTGAGGCCAAGCGCAAATTTCTCAGCAATCTGGCGACTGTCTTCATTATACCGCGCTTCTTTACGCAGTTCCGGCGAACCGGCATGCAAAGCACCGACATGGCGGTTTTGGCTTTGAATGAAAGCAGTAACAAACAAAATCGCTGAGACCGCCAGCACCACCAAAGCGGCACGCGGATTGGCAATATTGCCCAGCTTTTGCATCAACCGCACCCGTCCCTCACGGGCTTTCGCCGCGCGTTCAACAAAGCCGTCTTCGACTTTGAAATAGCTGGCGAGGATCGGCAGCATCACCAAATTGGTCAGAATTTTCAGCGCCACACCGATGGAAGCGGTAATCGCCAATTCCTGAATCATTTGGATCGGGATAAGCACCAAAGTACCGAAACCGACAAGGTCGGTGACCAAAGCCATGGAGCCCGGAATAAGCAGACCGCGGAAGCTGGCGCGGGCCGCCTCATCAGCCGTTTTACCGGATGAAATTTCTGCCGTAATCAGATTGATCTGCTGCACGCCATGGCTCACACCAATGGCAAATACAAGGAAAGGTACCAAAATCGCCAGCGGGTCGAGGCCATAGCCCAAAATGTTCAAAATGCCGAACTGCCAGACCAGCGAGGTCAGTGAGCAGAACAAAGGCAGGAAGGTCAGAACAATTGACCGCGCATAGACATAAACCGATAAAATCGTCAGCAAGAACGCAATGGCAAAGAATTGCACCACTGTGCCGGCACCATCGGCAATGTCACCGATCAGCTTGGCAAAGCCGATAATTTGCACTTCATATACATCGCTCTCAAACTTGCCGCGAATTTCGCTTTCCAGCTTATCGGCAAGGTCAAAATAATCCAGCCGCTCACCGGTCTTCACATCATAATCAAGCAATTCAGCACGCACCATGGCGGCGGAGAAATCATTCGCCACCAGCCGGCCGACAAAGCCGCCGCGCACCACATTGTTTTGAATGATTTGCAGCGCCGGCTCACATTTGGTGGCCAGGCTGGCTGTTTTCAGACGCGACACGCATTGACTGTCAATATTGTCCAGCGTGATTGTGCCGGGGATCACGTCATCAGCGACAAAACCATCTTCGGTAATTTCAAAATAGCGGGAGTTCGGCGTCCATAACGAGGTCAGCGTATGACGCGCCACACCCGGCATATAAAACAAGCCATCGGTCAAATCCTTATAGCGACCGAAGAAATCCTTATTCCAAATATCGCCTTCGCGCATTTTCAACACCACAATAATGCGGTTTGAGCCGAATAAGCGGTCACGATATTCCTGGAATGTTTGGATATATTCATGCCCGGCCGGCAATTGCTTTTCAAAGCCGGCAGTCATTTTCAATTGTGTTGCATAATAACCGCTATACAGAGTGAAAGCGGCAAAAACTGCCAAGATTAATCCACGAAAGCGGAATAAAAATGTTTCTAATTTTCCTACCATCAGGCCCTCCCAAGACCGATTGCGGCCCCGCTATGGGGGCCGTATGTAGCCAGAGTTTCACACCAAAACACCGCTAAGAGCAAGGGAAAACTTGACCATTTATTGCTTGCATAATGCCGCACCATAAGGTTTTTTCACAAAAAGGAGCGTTCGCATGAGCACAAAGCCCACAAGTGACGGTATTTCTGCCGAAGACGGGCGGCCGCTGGATGGCCGTCAATCGCCTGCCGCTTTGGCCATTCAGCGCGGCGTCATGCGGTTTTGCCGACAACAAAACATTGCTTGCTTACCGGAAGTGCCGCTGCCCAATCATCGCCGAGCCGATTTAATGGCCGCCACCGATAAGGGTGAATTATGGATAATTGAAATAAAAAGCGGTCTGGCCGATTTTCAAGCCGACAGCAAATGGCCGGATTATCTGCCCTATTGCGACCGGTTTTATTTTGCTGTTGATCCGGATTTTCCGGTTGCGCGCCTACCTGAAACCAGCGGCTTGATATTGGCAGATAGCTATGGCGCCGAGATAATCACGGAAAACGGGCCGGCAAAACTGGCTGCGGCGCGGCGCAATTTATTACTGCGCCGCATGGCCCGCATCGGCGCCTTCAGATTGGCGCGTTGGGGCGAACAAATTTAGAGTTTTAAATTAACGGGGCGCGCGTTTGGCCAAAATCCGCTGCAAAGTGCGCCGATGCATGTTTAATCGGCGGGCGGTTTCTGAGACATTGCGGTCGCATAATTCAAATACCCGTTGAATATGTTCCCAGCGCACGCGGTCAGCGGACATCGGGTTTTCCGGTGGTGTCGCGCGTCCTTCAGGGTCGGCAATCAAAGCGGCATGAATTTCATTGGCATCGGCCGGCTTGGCCAAATAATCAACCGCACCGCGCTTCACCGCCTCCACAGCAGTGGCAATATTGCCATAGCCGGTCAGCATGATTATGCGCGCTTCGGGATTGTCCTGCTGTAATTTTTCAACCACATCAAGGCCATTGCCATCATCAAGGCGCATATCGACCACCGCATATTGCGGTTTGACTTTGCTCCCCAGTTCAATGCCTTCTGCTACGGAAGCAGCGGTATGCACCTCATAGCCGCGCGTTTCCATAGCCCGACCGAGACGTGTGAGCCATGGCTGGTCATCATCAACGATCAGCAGGCTTGCGCCTTCATATGCACTGGCAGTTGCTTCGCTCATCACAAACCCCTTATGAGAGATGGTTGTTAACCTTCACCTTCTATATAGGCCTCGGTTTCGTGCTTTCAACTTCCCATCAATAGGCCCGTCAATCAGCAGGTCAATCAATTGGCTGCTGCTCCAAACGCGCGCGCGGCCATTCAATGCGCACACACGCCCCGCCCGGCATCGCTCCTTCGATCAATTCGGTTCTCTTTAGATTGCGCGCCGTCACATCCGCGCCGGAGCGTTGCAGCAAAGTGCGGGCGATGAAAAAGCCAAGACCGAGACCGAAACTGGCATCATCACCCGCATCTTCGACCAGACTGGCCGCGCTGCGACGCCGCGATGAGGTATAAGGCGCGCCCAATTGGGCCAAAATATCGGCGGCAAAGCCCGGCCCGTCATCGGCAATTTCCAACACGACGCGCTGCGGCGAATAAGTGGCCGAGACCCAGACTGCGCTGCCGGCAAATTCGGCCGCGTTCTCAATAATATTGCCAAGCCCGTAAATCAACTCCGGCTGCCGCCGCAAAAGCGGTTCGCCGGTCGCCAAAAGGCCATTGGCATGGCAGGCAATATGCACGATTTTATCGCTCAACCCGCTTTCCAATACCGCCTCATCAATCAGCCCGCGCAAGCTGATTTCAGACAGTACCGGGTCATTTTCCTCGCTCGCCAAATCGGTCAAAATATTGCGACAACGCAAAGCCTGCTCGCGCATTAATTGGGCGTCTTCGCGCAAGCTTTCGGGTAAATCTTCGCGCGCCGCCAATTCGCCCGAGACCAGCACAATTGTGCCCAAAGGCGTGCCCAGCTGATGCGCGGCGGCCGCGGCCAAACCATCCAAAGCCGATAATCTTTGCTCGCGTGCCAAAACCGAGCGCATGGCCGTTAGCGCCGCCGACATGCGCCGCCCTTCGCGCGTTACCCGCCAGACATAAGCGGGAATAAAAGCCAAAGCCAACATCATCGCCGTCCATAAGCCCAGTCGCATGAGCGGCGGAAAATCCGGCGCCGTGCCGCGCCATGGCAACGGCCAATGGGTGATTGCCAAAACACTGACAATCGCCATGGCAAACACCACTAATTGTAAAGTTGTACGCCAATTCAGCAGGCTGGCAGAAATCGTTACCGGCGCCAAAAGCAAAACCGAAAACGGATTTAGCAAGCCGCCGGTCAAATATAGCAGCAAGCCCAATTGCCCCATATCAAAAGCCAGATAAAGCGCTGTTTGGCGCTGCGTCATCATATGATTGCGCGGCAGATTGAAAATCAGCACCAGGTTCAACAGAACCGCCATACCGATCACTGCCAAAACCGAGGCCAGCGGCAAGTCAAAGCCAAAGCCCAGATAGACCATCGCCACCGCCGCGCTTTGACCGGAAATGGCCAGCCAGCGCAAAAACACCTGAACGCTGAGGCGAACCGCCGGTTGATCCAATTTATTGATATATTCGCGACCGCCGGTCGCATTGCCTTGCGCTTGTGCCATAAATTTCACCCCGCTATAAACAAGCATCATTGGGAAAAGAAATAAATGCCAAACCGCCAGAAAATTAGTTTTGCCATAGCCGCCATCGGGCTGAGCGTCATTTTATCATTATTACTCGGCGCGCTTTGGCGCGAAGAAACCCCACCGCGCGGCTTAAGCGCCAATATTGGCGGGCCGTTTTCATTAATAGACCATAAAGGCACGCCGCGCAGCGATGCCGATTTTGCCGGCCGTCCGATGCTGATATTTTTCGGCTTTACCTATTGTCCTGATGTTTGCCCGACCGCGCTGGACCGCGTCGGGGCGGCTTTGGATATATTAAAAGAAACCGCGCCCGGCCAATATGAGGCCCTGCAGCCGCTTTTCATATCGGTTGATCCGGACCGTGACACGCCGCAAGCCATGGCCGATTATCTGGCTTATTTTCATCCGAAAATTACCGGCCTGACCGGCACGGTCGAGCAAATCAATACCGTTAAGCGAGCCTATAAAGTCTATGCGGCGCGCGCGCAGGAAGCGGATGCAAATGGCAATTATCTGGTCGACCATTCATCATTTTTCTTTTTGATGGATGATGAGAATAAATATTTGGCGCATTTCGAGCATGCGTTATCAGCCGAAGATATGGCTGAAAAACTACATATTAAATTATCAGCCCGAAACTGATCAGCGGCCGAATAATCGGTCAAGCAAACCGCCCAATCCGGGCGTCGGGGCCGGGCCGCCGGGCAAGCGTAATTCAGCATTAACCTGTTTATGACGGCGCATGAAATGGGCCCAAATGCGCGCCGGTAAGCCGCCGCCGGTGACCCGCGCCATCGCATTGCCATTATCATTACCAACCCAAACTCCGACAACCAACGCACCCGAATAGCCTATAAACCAAGCATCGCGCCAATTTTGCGAAGTGCCGGTTTTACCGGCAATATCAATATTCTCAAGCGCAGCAGCGCGGCCGGTACCCTCCATCACGGACGCCCGCAACATCGCATTGAGCGCGCCAATATGATGCGGTGCAATTATTTGCATAGGCGGCGGCGGCAAGCGGTCATACAGCACCTCGCCGGAAGCGGAAATCACCGTATCAATAATATGCGGCACAACGCGGCGACCGCCATTGGCAAAATGCGCATAGGCAGCGGTCAATTCCAATAGGCTGACCTCAAAACTGCCCAAGGCCAAAGACGGATGCGCGCGCAATCTGCCGCTCAAACCGAGGCGACGCGCCATATCAATCACCTTATCGCGACCGGTTTGTTCGCTGACTTGCACCGCCACCGTGTTTAAAGACATAGCCAATGCAGCACTTGCGCTGACCCGGCCACGATATTTTTCATCATAATTTCGAGGTGCCCAATCGCCGACCGAAAACGGTGCATCGTCAAATTCATCATCCGGCTTTAATCCGTTTTCAAGTGCCGCCAAATAGACCATTGGCTTAAACGCCGAGCCCGGTTGGCGCCGCGCTTGAACAGCCCGATTGAACGGGCTGGCTCGATAGGCGCGCCCGCCAACCATGGCCAATATGGCGCCATCCGGGCTCATCACCACCATCGCCGCTTGCCCGGCATTGCGCGCCTCACCATCCGCCGTCATTACCGCGCTCACCGCTTGCTCGGCTGCCAATTGCATTTTCGGGTCAAGACTGGTGATGATATCCAAATCAGCCCGCGGGCGACCCACATAATCGGGCAATTGGTCCAGCGTCCAATCAACTGCATAATGCGCAGCATCGGTTGAACGATTGGTCAAAGACACGGATTGCGTGGCCAAATCAGTGGCCGCTTCTCGCGATAAATGACCGGCAGCCCGCATCGCCGCAATAACCACACGGGCACGCGCTTGCGCTGCCTTAGGGTCGCGGGTCGGCGCATAGCGCGACGGCGCTTTTAAAAGACCGGCCAGCATTGCCGCTTCGCCAATGGTCAGATTTTGCACCGGTCGATTGAAATAGGTTTCAGCCGCTGCCTGCACCCCATAAGCGCCACTGCCGAAATAAACCCGGTTCATATACAGCGCGAAAATATCGGCTTTGGTGAAATGCGCTTCCAACCAAAAGGCCAGCAAGAGTTCTTGGATTTTGCGTTTGAAACTGCGCTCCGGCGTTAAAAACACGTTTTTCGCCAATTGCTGGGTCAGTGTTGAGCCGCCCTGCACCAAACCGCCGGCGCGCAAATTGGCCAGCATGGCGCGCGCCAAGCCCCGCGGGTCGAGGCCGAAATGGGTGAAAAACCGCCGGTCTTCAATCGCCGTGACCGCGTTTATCAAATGCGGCGGAAAATCCTCATAGCGCAAAGCACGGCCACTTTGTCGCCCGCGCCGCGCCACCAGCGCATCATCGCGCGCATAAATCGATAATTCAGGCCGCGACCCGGTTTTCCATAAATCATCAGTATCAGGTAAATCCAACGCATATACGAAAACCAGACCGGCAAAAGCCAGGCCAAGCCAAAGAACGCCAATCAGCGCCCAATAGACCAAGCGCCATATCCCGAAGCGTTTTTTTGCTGTCGCTTCGCTCATCACTTGCTCATCAGGCAGCGCGCCTAAATATCAAGATTGGCAACGGCCAGCGCATTATCTTGAATAAATTGGCGGCGCGGCTCCACCACATCGCCCATAAGCTGTTCGAACAAATCATTGCTTTCAGCCACATCTTGCACTTTCACCTGCAAAAGCGCGCGCGCTTCCTTATCCAATGTCGTTTGCCATAATTGCTCAGGGTTCATTTCCCCGAGACCCTTATAACGCTGCAGAGAAACACCGGTGCGGCCATGCGCCATAATCGCATCCAATAAATCGCTCGGCGTATTCACTTGCGTCACATTATCCTTAATCGTCAAATGCGACGGATCGAGATAGACGCTTTGTAAAGACGGAGCCAATTCATCCAGCGCCCGCGCATCGGCTGATGCGATAAGCGGGCCGTCAATCTGAAACGCCTCACCGACACCGCGCAATTCGCGGCTGAAAGTCAGACCGCCATCACCGGAAGGCGTTCCCTGCCAACCGCGCTCCACCTCATCGCTCATCCGATTGAGCCGGGCGGCAATATATTGCGCGCTTTGTTCAGCCAATTCCGGTTTTGACAAAATATCCGGCGACAGCGCACCGGCAATCGCCGTTTGTTCGATAATGAATTGCGGATATTTGGCCGGTAAAGCCGATAATATGGATTTGATTTTGCGCGCTTGGCTCAATAATTCAGCCAAATCGGCACCGCTTCTTTGTTCGCCCGACGCCAAGCTCAGCACCGCATCGCCCAGCCCCGCTTCGATAAGAAAATCTTCCAACGCCATATCATCTTTCAGATAGCTTTCCGCGCTTTGGCGGCGGATTTTATAAAGCGGCGGCTGCGCAATATATAAATAACCGCGTTCGATAATTTCCGGCATTTGCCGATAGAAAAAGGTCAAAAGCAGGGTCCGAATATGCGCCCCATCAACATCAGCATCGGTCATGATGATAATTTTGTGATAGCGCAATTTTTCAACATTGAAATCCTCGCGACCAATGCCGGTGCCCAAAGCGGTGATCAGCGTGCCGATCTCATTTGACGATAACATTTTATCAAATCGCGCGCGCTCGACGTTTAAGATTTTACCGCGCAAAGGCAATACGGCTTGATTGGAACGATTGCGCGCCTGTTTGGCAGAACCGCCGGCACTGTCACCCTCAACCAAAAACAATTCAGACCGCGACGGGTCGCGCTCTTGGCAATCGGCCAGCTTGCCCGGCAGGCTGGACACATCCAACGCCCCTTTGCGCCGCGTCAGTTCACGCGCTTTACGCGCCGCTTCGCGCGCTGCCGCTGCTTCGACAACCTTATTGATGATGATACGCGCTTCATTCGGATGTTCTTCAAACCAATTATTCAATACATCATTGACAATGCTTTCGACCACCGGCCGCACTTCGGACGAGACCAGCTTGTCTTTGGTTTGGCTGGAAAATTTCGGGTCCGGCACTTTCACCGATAACACCGCCGTCAACCCCTCACGGCAATCATCGCCGCTCATCGAGACTTTCTCTTTTTTGGCAATGCCCGATTGATTGGCGTAATTATTCACTGTGCGGGTCAATGCGCCGCGAAAACCGGCCAAATGCGTGCCGCCATCGCGCTGCGGAATATTATTGGTGAAGCATAAAACCGTTTCGTGATAGCTGTCATTCCACCACAAAGCCAGCTCGACACCAATATCATCAGCTTCCGATTTCAGCGTAATCGGCGCATCAATCAAGGTTGATTTATTGCGGTCGAGATAACGCGCGAAAGCCTCCAGCCCGCCGTCAAATTTCAACTCAACCTGCTTCGGCTCGGCATGGCGATGGTCTTCCAATAAAATGCCGACGCCGCTATTGAGAAAAGCCAGCTCGCGCAGGCGATGTTCCAGCGTTTCAAAATTAAACTCGGTCATGGTAAATGTGTCGGAAGACGGGTGAAACGTCACCTGCGTGCCGGTCGTCTCACTGTCGCCAATCACTTCCAAATCAGCTTCCGCTTCGCCATGCGCAAACCGCATTTGATGCAGCTTGCCATCGCGGCGAATGGTTAATTCCAACCAATCCGACAGCGCATTTACCACTGAAATGCCGACCCCGTGCAGGCCACCCGAAACCTTATAGCTATTGCTGTCAAATTTACCGCCGGCGTGTAATTGCGTCATGATCACTTGCGCGGCAGAAACCCCTTCTTCGGGATGCATTGCTGTTGGAATGCCTCGGCCATTATCCGACACAGTGACCGAGCCGTCGGCATTCAACTTCACCGACACATTATCGCAATGACCGGCCAAAGCCTCATCGATGGAATTATCAACCACCTCATAGACCATATGATGCAGGCCGGTGCCGTCATCCGTATCGCCAATATACATGCCGGGCCGTTTGCGAACCGCTTCCAACCCCTTCAAAACCTTAATGGAAGAGGCGCCATAATCGCTGTTTTCTTCTTCCGGCATTTCTGGTGTGTCACTCATGATAGGGCTCTTTCCTGTTCATCATTATTCATTATGAGGCATTTCAATGCCGCTATATCGCGCGCCAAAAGCCGATTTAAAACCGCCAAACATCTCGCTATCCGTGCCGGTGATCCAGCTTTGCCCGCCTAAAGCGGCCAAAATATCGGCCAAGGCTTCGCGCCGATAACGGTCCAAATGCGCGGTCACTTCATCAAGCAATAAAATCGGCACCGTGCCACGCCGCTCGGCCACACTATGTGCTTGCGCCAAAATCAAGCCGACCAAAAGCGCTTTTTGCTCACCGGTCGAGCAGGCCGCTGCCGGCATATCTTTGGCTGCATAGCGCACCAATAAATCGCTGCGATGCGGGCCTTCCAAAGTCCGGCCGGCCGCCGCATCAAGACCGCGTGCCGCCGCCAGCATGGCGCGGTATCCGTCTTCCACATCCAGCGCCGAACGCTGTCTTAAATCGGCTTCCAATTGACCGGCCAAAGAAATTTCCGCGCGCGGAAAAGCGGCATCGGGAACCGCGGTAAGGCCAATTGCCAGCGCATCCAAAGCGGCCAGTCGCGCCGCCGCAATGGCTGTGCCGGTCAGCGCCATTGTTTCTTCCAACCCGTCCAGCCAAGCACTTTGCGCGCCATCGGGGCGGCCATCGCTTTCCGTCAATAATTTATTGCGCTCGCGCATCGCTTTTTCAAATCCCGATAATGCGCGCCCCATAGAGGCATCCAGCGATTGCGCAAAACGGTCGAGAAATTTGCGTCGTCCGCCGGCATTATCGACAAATAATCGGTCCATGCCGGGCGTTAACCAAAGCTGCGGCAATAAATGCGCAATATCTTCAATCTTGCCATTGGCCCCATCAATGCGAAGCTGGCGAGCATTATCTTTCAGCCCGATACCGGCCTTAATCACCCCTTGCGGGCCTTGTAAATCGGCTGAAACCGTCCAGCCAAGGCGGTTGTGATATTGCATTTCATGCAGTTTTGCGCTGCGCAAACCACGCCCCGGCGCCAGCATGGAAAGCGCTTCCAACACATTGGTTTTGCCGACGCCGTTTTGGCCGGTAATGACCACCGCGCCCGACGCGCATTCGAGCGTCAACCCTTCATGGCTTCTAAAATGGGTCAGCCGTAAACATGAAACAGAAGGCGTGGCATGGCCGCGCGGCGCCTGATAGGCGGAAGTCTCAACCAGTGTTGCGGGCGCGCTGCCCATTACACCCGCATCGGCATCAGCACATAAAGCGCATGCGCATCATCATCATCACGAACCAAAGTCGGCGAGCCGCTATCTGCCAATTCAAATGTCGCCGCTTCGCCATCCAGCTGGCCGGTAATATCCATTAAATAGCGCGCATTAAAGCCGATTTCCATCGCATCCGCCGCATAGGCAACGCTCAACTCATCACTGGCCGAGCCGCTATCGGGATTGGATACGGATAAAGACAAACGGTCAGTATCCAAAGCCAATTTCACGGCGCGCGATTTTTCCGATGAAATGGCCGAGACGCGGTCAACACTTTGCGCAAAACTTTTTGCATCCAGCTTCAACACTTTGTCATTATCTGTCGGAATGACCCGCGTATAATCGGGAAACTTGCCATCGATTAATTTTGACGTCAGCACAATATCGGCAAAGGCGAAATTAATCTTCGTATCTGACACTTGCAAAGACACTTCGCCTTCGCTTTCTTCCAGCAATTTTTGCACCTCAGAAACGGTTTTGCGCGGAATGATAATCGCCGGCATCGCATCAGCACCGACCGGTTGCGCCATTTGCACGCGCGCCAAACGGTGCCCGTCTGTGGCCACAGCACGCAATAAATTGCTGCCCTCTTCTTCCAGCACATGCAAATAAATGCCGTTCAAATAATAGCGTGTTTCTTCCACCGAAATGGCAAATCGCGTTTTATCTATCAAGCGGCGCAAATCTGCTGCCGGCAAAGCAAAAGCCACCGGCATTTCATCTTGCGCCATGGCCGGAAAATCTTCCCGCGGCAAAGCCTGCAGGGCAAAAGATGATTTACCGGCGGTTAAGTTCAATCGGCTGCCGGTTTCATCCATCGCCAATTCAACCTGCGCGCCATCGGGCAATTTGCGCACAATATCATACAGCATATGCGCCGGTGCGGTGATGGCGCCTGCTTGCGCCACTTCCGCCTCGACCCGCTCGCGCATTTCAATTTCCAAATCAGTGGCGGTCAAATTCAACACGCCATTATCGGCTTCCAATAAAACATTGGAAAGGATCGGAATGGTATTGCGCCGCTCGACCACGCTTTGCACATGGTTAAGGGCCTTCAGCAAATCACTGCGTTCGATAATGGTTTTCATTTCACCTCTCCGACCTGTCGCCCCAAATGCGGGGCTTGTCTGGTTTATTATTTCGTTTCCTGCCGGACTTTTTTAGGCGCATGCAAGCGCCCGAAAAGCGGCCGGCAATTGCCGCATGAAAAGCCGCATCAAAGAGCCGACAATCGGCCCATCAAGAAACGAATCTATAGCAAAAAATATAACAGAAACCGCACGGCTAAGGGGCAGTTTTTTTGTCTTATCCAGCGCTGTGGTGACTAGTTTTCCAGCATCCGGCGCAACAAATCGACATCTTCATCCAAAGCCGGATCTTCTTCGCGCAATTGCTCAATCTTGCGCACTGCATGAATGACCGTTGTATGGTCGCGGCCACCGAATTTACGGCCGATTTCAGGCAAAGAGCGGGTGGTTAACTGCTTTGAGAGATACATTGCAATTTGCCGCGGACGGGCCACTGAGCGGGCGCGCCGCGCCGATAGCATATCGCCCATCTTGACATTGAAATATTCCGCCACGCGGCGTTGAATTTCATCAATGGTGACACGCCGCTCAGAGGCGCGCAATAAATCGCGCAACACATCTTGCGCCATTTCCAAAGTGACCGGACGGCCAACAAAACTGGCATAAGCTATGACCCGATTAAGCGCCCCTTCCAACTCCCGAATATTGGAGACAATGCGCTGAGCCAAAAATTCCAAAACCGGCTGCGGAATGCGCGCCGCCTCGCCATCTGTGCGCCGCGACATGGCTTCCGCTTTGGCGTGCAAAATACCCAAGCGCAACTCATAATCGGTAGGATGAATATCAGCCACCAGACCCCAGCCAAGGCGTGAGCGAATGCGCTCCTCAATGCCTTCCAAATCGGTCGGCGAGCGGTCGGCAGAAACAATCACCTGCCGATTATGGTCGGTCAGCGCGTTAAATGTATGGAAAAACTCTTCCTGCGTGGAATCCTTGCCGGCGATAAATTGAATATCATCAATCATCAACACATCGACTTCACGAAATTGCTGCTTAAAGGCCACCGTATCTTTAAACCGCAAAGCGCGAATAAATTGATACATGAACTTTTCCGCCGATAAATAAAGCACGGTACGGTCCGGGTCTTGACGACGAATTTCCCAAGCAATGGCGTGCATTAAATGGGTTTTACCAAGCCCGACACCGCCATAAAGAAATAGCGGATTAAACGCCACCCCTTCGCCTTCAGTGAGGCGGCGGGCCGCGGCATGCGCCAATTCATTCGACTTGCCGACAATGAAATTCTCAAATGTAAAACGCGGGTCCAGCGGCGCGCCCAAATCTTCGCGACCGGTATTTTCAACCGGCTCGGCAGCAAGGCGCGGCGGCGGCGGCGCGGCCGGACGGCGCGGGGCGACAGCTTTTTGTTCGCGCACAGCCGGTTTTTTATCGCTCGGCACCCATTCCGGTTTCAATTCAATATCAATGCGCTTGATGGATTTATCTTCAGCACGCCAATGATCGCGAATGCGGGTCAGATAATGTGCTTCAATCCAACTGCGGACAAAGCGTGTCGGCACTTGCAAAATCACCCGATTTTTTTGCGTACCGGCCACTTCCAATAATTTGAACCAACTATTAAACGTCGCCTCGCCCAATTCAGCGCGCAAACGCGAGCGCACTTTGTGCCATTGCTGGTTCAATTCATCCAAATTATTGACTGCCGTTTTAGGTGCATTTGATGCCGATATGTCGGACCCATCATGCGTGGTATTGTTATTTTCTTTACCATCCAAATCTGTCATTGCAGTCCCCAATGCTGGCGCCCCGAAAGACGCATTTCAAAAAAACTCGCCAACCTAAAGGAGAGCGGAAGAAACTTTTCAGATGACACATATGCAGATGCATAGGTGCCTGTCATACCTATTGGCCGCGGCTTATTATTATGTTGGCTGCTTGTGGCCCCGAATGATTTCTCCCCGCTCACCTAGCCCTTTGTTTTGCTTCATGAATCCGGCGCGAAAAAATTAAACGGCCAATAAATCAAGCGAAACTGCGGGTTTCAGCGACTAGATGACGATACAAAAGCGATATTCATCTGGCAACGGGAAGAAAATGAGAACAAGCAATTTTTTTTCATTTTTTATATTTTTTCTTGAACTTTTATGACGGCAAAAGAAAAAGCCCGCCCTATTGGGGCAGGCTGTTCTACAAATTTAACATTTAATTGCCTTCTGATTGTCTCCGCCTGATGGCGAGAGACAGTCAGGCATTAGACGATAGCGCTAACGCGTTTGGCCAAACGCGATACTTTGCGTGACGCGGTTTTTTTATGCATCAGGCCCTTGCGACCGGCGCGGGCAATCATCGGCTGGGCGGCGCGTAAAGCACCTTCCGCCGCACCCTTATCGCCGCTCTCAATCGCTTCTTCAACGCGACGGATAAATGTCCGCATTTTTGACCGCTGGTCACGATTGCGTGATGTGCGGCGCTCGATTTTGCGGACCATTTTCTTTGCTGAGCTGGTATTCGCCATAAAACTTTTCCCGTTATCTAACAGTTCGGCGCGTTATAGGCGGCGAGAGGGCCAGCGTCAACCGCTATATGGCCACAAAGCCGCGCTATTTATTTTCAAATTTCGGCGCCCGTTTTTCAATAAATGCCGCCATGCCTTCGCTTTGATCGTCAAAAGCAAATAACGCATGAAAGACGCGGCGCTCATAATGCACCCCTTCGCGCAAACTGGTCTCAAAAGCGACATCGACACATTCCTTTGCCGTCATCACTGACGGCAATGATTTCTCGGCAATTTTTTGCGCCACGCCAATCGCCTCATCGACCAAATCATCCGCCGCGATAATGCGCGAGACCAAACCGCAGCGTTCGGCCTCATCAGCATCCATCATCCGACCTGTCAGGCACATTTCCATCGCTTTCGATTTACCGACAAAACGGGTCAGACGTTGCGTCCCGCCGGCGCCCGGAATAACGCCCAGATTAATCTCCGGCTGACCGAATTTGGCGTTATCAGCGGCCAAAATAAAGTCGCACATCATCGCCAATTCACAACCGCCGCCCAACGCATAACCGGCCACGGCGGCAATAATCGGTTTGCGCGCTTTCGCCGCCGCTTCCCAATTGGCAGTGATAAAATCTTCGCGCATCACATCTGCATAAGACTTGTCCGACATTTCCTTAATATCAGCGCCTGCGGCAAAGGCTTTTTCAGAACCGGTCAAAACCATACAGCCAATCGCATCATCTTTTTCAAATCCGTCAATCGCATGGGTCAGCTCATCCATCAACGCATTGCACAACGCATTCAACGCTTGCGGGCGATGTAAGGTAATCAGGCCGACATTATCTCGGCGTTCAACCAGAATATTTTCGTATTTCATGCTGTTTCCCTCAAAATGTGCTGACGTCAGCGCGCTTCCGGCTTGACGTCAAAAATCACCAAATCGGCGGTAAATGTCAGGCGCAGAATTTCCGCTTGGCCGGTAAATGTCAACACGCTTTCGCTGTCATCGGCCAGAACCCAACCGAGATTGGGCAAAGCGGCACGATAAAAATCGGCCACGGATTGCGCATTGGCGGTTTCGCGGGCCGCCGTCAATTGCACAATACGGCCTTGCGGCTTGTCAAACACCATAACCCCATCGGGCAGTTCAACCAGACCGTCAGCCAGCGGAATATCACCGGCAGCTGACAAAAAGCCCTGCGCTTTGGCAGCTATTGGCAGACCCGATAAGGCCGTGCCGATAAGGGCGGCGCACATATATAAGCTAAATGACAATTTCATGCGCATCGCTTTCTCGTTTCTATCCTTGGCAAGACGGGCAGTAAAAACTCGAGCGCCCCGACTGCACAATACGCCGAATGCTAGCAGAACAATCATCGCGTGAACAGGTTTCGCCCTCGCGCCCATAAACCGCAAAACTGTGCTGAAAATATCCAAGACCGCCATCTTCATGCGCAAAATCACGCAAAGTTGAGCCGCCTGCCGCAATCGCGCGCGTCAACACATCGCGAATGGCGGGTACCAGACGGGCCAGTCTTTTGGCACCGATATTGGCGGCTTTGCGGCGCGGGCTGATACCGGCCATAAATAAAGCCTCGCATACATATATATTGCCGAGACCGGCAACCACGCGCTGGTCAAGCAACAAATTTTTAATCGGCGTTTTGCGCCCGGCACAAGCGGCCAGCAAACCATCCAAATGAAACATATTGCCCAAAGGCTCAGGCCCCAAATCGGCCAAAAAAGCAGAAGCTTCGGGTCTGTCGACAAGCTCCATAAAGCCGAAACGGCGCGGATCGGCATAGGCCAAATGCGTGCCGTCTTCGAAAAAAAGCTCAACATGAATATGTTTATCGGCCACTTGCGCCGCCACCTCATGCGCATAATCGCCGGGCTCATGCCGCGCCGCATCGGGCGGCGTTATCATATAGCGACCGCTCATTCCCAAATGACTGAGCCAATAAAACGCGTCACCATCGCGACCGTGCAATTCGGCCAGCAAATATTTCGCCCGCCTCTGCAAACGGATAAGCCGCGCCCCTTGCATCCGCGCGCTAAATCGCGGCGGCAGCGGAAAGCGCAAATCAGCGCGATTTAAAACCGCCTTTTTAATACGCTTGCCTTCAATATGCGGGGCCAGACCACGGCGGACGGTTTCGACTTCGGGAAGTTCGGGCATGGCGGCATCATAAGCGGCGTAAAATTCGGCGCAAGCGACAAGTGGTATCGTCATACGCAATACAAAATACGCAATACAAAATATGCAATGCAAAAGCCACCGCTCATAAGATGCGATAAGAGAGATGCGACAAACCGCTAAAATACCAAACAGTGCATGGATTTAGCCGCTCTTATGGGCTATCGTCGCGCTCCATGGCAGGCAGTAAAACCAAATCCGCATTTGCGAGCGAACCGGCATCATCGCAGCCCGCGCAAATTGACTTCGGCTATCGCACAGTGGCGCGCAATGACAAGCAAGGCTTGGTGCGCGGCGTGTTTGACAGTGTCGCCGATAAATATGATGTGATGAATGATATGATGTCGGCCGGGCTGCATCGTGCATGGAAAGCGCGGATGATTGACGCGCTGCATTTGCGCCCGAAAACCGATTTGCATTTGGTCGATGTGGCCGGCGGCACCGGTGATATAGCGTTTCGTGCGCTGGCGCGTTGCGGCAAACTAAACTCGCAATTGCATGCCCAAGTCATTGATGCCAATGAGCAAATGGTGCGTGTCGGGCGGCAGCGCGCGCAAAAGAAACATATAGCGATTGATTTCATTACCGGCACGGCAGAGGCTTTACCGCTGGCCGATAACAGTGTCGATGCCGTCACCATTGCTTTTGGCATTCGCAATGTGACGGATCGCGATAAGGCGTTGCGCGATATGTATCGCATATTGAAGCCGGGGGGGCGTTTTGTCTGTTTGGAGTTTTCGCATATGCCGAGCCGGGTTTTGCAAGCCGCTTATGACACTTATAGCTTTAACCTGATACCGCCCTTGGGTGGCTTGATTGCCGGCGAACGCGACGCTTATCAATATTTGGTCGAAAGCATTCGGCGTTTTCCCAAGCCGCAAGCATTTTTGGCACAGCTTGACGCTGCCGGCTTTGCCCGCCCACAAGTGGAATTATTGAGCGGCGGCATTGCCGCTTTGCATATGGGGTGGAAGCTATGAGGCGGTGGTGGCGCTTTTTGACCATGGCGCGGCTTTTACTGGCGCAAGACGCGCTTTTGCCGCCGGATTTCTTTATCGATGCGCCATTGCGAGTGCGGTTGGCGCGGCGTCTATTTACCCTCGGCGCGCCGCGCTATCAAGCCGAAACGCGTGGCCGCAAATTATCCGACCGCATTCGAAAGCTGGGCCCGACTTATATTAAGCTGGGCCAGTTTCTTGCCACACGTCCCGATATTATCGGCCCGACTATGGCTAAGGATTTAACTTTTCTACAAGACCGGCTGCCGCCTTTTTCCGATAAGCAAGTGCAGAAAATCTTGCGCGGCGAATTGGGTCAGCCAAGCGCGGTCATTAAGGATATGAGCCCGCCCATTGCCGCTGCATCGATTGCGCAAGTGCATGAGGCCATTCACGCCGAAACCGGCGAAAAAATCGCCGTAAAGATTTTAAGACCCAATGTTGAAGAACGGTTAAATGGCGAATTGGCGCTTTTGGCGCGGCTGGCTGAATTGGCCGAACGATATGTGCCGTTTACCAGACGCTTGCTGCCGGTCGCTTCGATTGACACATTGGCGCGCTCGATTAAAGGCGAAGTAGATTTCCGAAAAGAAGCCGCCGCGCTATCGGAAATGGGCGAAAACATTACTGACCAGAAAGGCTTTCACGTGCCGAAAGTCTATTGGGAAGCCAGCGGCAAGCGGGTTTTGACCATGCAATGGGTCGATGGGACAAAAGCCTCTGATGTGGAAGCCTTGCGCGCGGCCGGCCATGATATGTCGGATTTGGCGGTGCGGCTGCTGCAAGTGTTTTTGACTTTGGTTTTGCGCGATGGATTTTTTCACGCCGATATGCATCAAGGCAATTTAATGATTGCCGATAATGGCGACATAATCGCCATTGATTTGGGCATATGCGGGCGGCTTGACCAAGATAGCCGTCGCTTTTTGGCAGAGATTTTGCACGGTTTCATCACCCGCGATTATAAGAAATTGGCGGAAGTGCATATTGAAGCTGGCTATGTTCCGGCGCATCATGATGTGCATGAATTTGCGCAAGCCCTGCGTTCGGTCGGCGAGCCGATACGCGACCGCGATGCAGATGATATTTCAATGGGGCGCGTGCTGGCGCAATTATTCGACATCACCGAAGAATTTGACATGAAAACCCAGCCGCAATTGTTACTTCTACAAAAAACCATGGTGACGGTAGAAGGCGTGGCGCGCAGTTTTGACCCGAAAGTGAACATTTGGGATGCGTCTGAAAAACTGGTCGGCGATTGGCTGCGAAAATCCATCGGACCACAGGCAGTGCTGAAAGATTTGGGCGATAATGCGCAGCGCACATTGCGCATGGTGCAAAGACTGCCCGATACGCTTGAAGAATTGGAACGCGGTGCGCGCGCCTTGCAAGACTGGGGCAAGGCCGATCAGGCAAAAGAAAAACGCCCGACAACCGATCGGCTGGCACGCGGGCTGGGTGTTTTGGCACTCGGTCTGGCCGCCGCATTGGCAGCGCTCAAAATTTTGTAAAAAATACTGATTTACAATTTGTTTCGGTAAATTAAACTGAACCCTCCTGATTGAGAGTGAATTATGCCTCGCATTTTGCTGATTATCGGCGGTGGTATTGCTGCCTATAAAGCGCCTGAATTGGTGCGCCAATTGCGCGCCCGAGGGCTGGCTGTGCGCTGTCTTTTGACCGCGGCGGCGGCACAATTTGTTTCGCCCTTATCATTGGCTTCGGTTTCGGGCGATAAAGTATATGACAATTTATTCGACCTGACCGATGAAGCGGAAATGGGGCATATTCAGCTTTCTCGCGATGCTGATTTAATTTTGGTGGCGCCGGCAACCGCCGATTTAATGGCCAAAGCGGCCCAAGGGCTGGCGGCTGATTTGGCCTCCACCACACTTTTGGCGACCGATAAGCCGGTTATGATGGCACCGGCGATGAATGTGCGCATGTGGCAGCACGCGGCAACGCAACGCAATTTACAAATATTGAAGGCCGACGGCCTATCTTTTATCGGCCCGGAAGAGGGCGATATGGCCTGTGGTGAATATGGCCCGGGGCGGATGAGTGAGCCGATTGATATTGCCGATAAAACAGCCGCGCTTTTGGGGCTTTCAGGGTCTGATGAACATGCCGCGAAAAACCATGCGCCGCTGGCCGGGCGCAAAATCCTGGTCACGGCCGGGCCCACATATGAGCCGATTGACCCGGTCCGCTATATTGCCAATCGCTCATCCGGCAAGCAAGGATATGCGATAGCGTCCGCTTTGGCGACGCACGGGGCCGAGGTGCATTTAATTAGCGGCCCGACCGCCCTGGCGGACCCGGCGCAGGTGAAAATAACCCGCATTGAAACGGCGCGACAAATGCATGAGGCAGTTATGGCGCAGGATAATCTCGATGCCGCCATTATGACGGCGGCTGTCGCAGATTGGCGACCGGCCGATATAAGCGATGAGAAAATAAAGAAAAACGGTGATGCACCGCCGCCTTTGGATTTGGCGGAAAACCCCGATATTTTGGCGGCATTGGCGGCTGCCCCACAGCGTCCGGCTTTGCTGGTCGGCTTTGCGGCAGAAACACAAAACATTGAGGCACACGCCAAAGCCAAATTGCAGCGCAAAAATTGCGATTGGATTGTCGCCAATAATGTCGCCATGGATAGCGGCATTGCCGGTGGAGTAATGGGTGGCGAAGAAAACGCCATTACAATTTATGACAAAACCGGTGCCGAGGCGTTTGCGCAAATGAGTAAGGCTGATACGGCAGCCGCGCTTGCCGACCGCATTGCCGCATATTTTGAAACGGAAAAAAACCTAAAGGCGAAACCCGCATGACCGCTCCGCAGATTGATTTTAAATATTTACCGCATGGCGAAGGGCTGGATATGCCGGCCTATGAAACAGAAGACGCCGCCGGCATGGATTTGCGCGCCGCTTTGGGGACAGATGAAACGCTAACATTGACCCCCGGCCAGCAAGCCATGCTGCCGACCGGCTTTGCCATGGCACTGCCGCGTGGCTTTGAGGCGCAAGTGCGCCCGCGTTCCGGATTGGCGGCAAAAAACGGCATCACTGTTTTAAACACGCCGGGCACTATTGATGCTGATTATCGCGGCGAAGTGAAAATCATCCTGATAAATTTAGGCCAACAGCCATTCACCATTGAACGCGGCATGCGCATCGCGCAAATGGTTATTGCGCCTGTGGTGCAAGCGCAGATGCGGGCGGTTGAAAGTTTGGATGATACCGCGCGCGGCACGGGCGGCTTCGGTTCAACCGGCACTGATGCAAGCGACCGACAGAGCCGCTCATGATTAGATTATCGCGTAAATCTCTTTTGGCTTTGGAGGCGGTTTTGGATGTCGCGCTCCATGCGCGGCCCGAGCCTGTGCAAGCGCGTGAAATTACCGCCCGTCAAGGCATGCCGCAAAGGCATTTGGAACAAGTGATGCAAGCCTTGGTGCGGGCTGATATTTTACGCGGGGTGCGGGGCCCGCGCGGCGGCTATCGACTGGCCCGCGAAAGACGGCGCATCAGCGTGCGCGAGATTTTTGAAGTGATTGAAGCAATTGACGCCAATGAAGACGCGGCTGCCTCCCAATCGCAATTGGGCACGGCTATTATTGCGCCGTTTCATGGCCAATTACAAAACGCTCTTATCGCGGCGGTCGGCGATACGACGATTGCCGATTTATGTGTCAATGCCGACGCTGTGCAGGGCGAAAGCGATGATAGTGACTTCACCATTTAATCGCCTTTCGGACGCCCTTATGGACGGAATTTAAAGAGGAACAGGAACAGGAAAATGAGCATCTCAGACGATAAACCGGGCCGCGGCCGCATTTACCAGTCAATCACCGACACAATCGGCAATACGCCGATTGTAGCGGTCAAGCGCATGGCGTCGGAATATGGCGTCAGTGGCAATATTTTTGCCAAGCTGGAATTTTTCAATCCGATAGCCAGCGTCAAAGACCGCATTGGTGTAGCGATTTTGGATGCGCTGGCCGAACAAGGAAAATTGAAAGCCGATACGGTTTTGGTCGAGCCGACTTCAGGCAATACCGGCATTGCGCTGGCCTTTGCATGTGCGGCGCGCGGCCATCGTTTGGTTCTGTGCATGCCTGAAAGCATGTCGATAGAACGGCGCAAAATGTTGCAATTGCTGGGCGCTGAATTGGAATTGACCGAGGCGGCAAAGGGCATGAAAGGGGCGATTGCCAAAGCGCAAGAATTGCTCGATGCCAATCCCGGTTGGGTGATGCCGCAGCAATTTGAAAATCCGGCCAATCCGGAAATTCATCGGCGCACCACGGCGGAAGAAATTTGGAATGATATGGATGGCGCGGTCGATGCGGTGATTTCCGGCGTCGGCACAGGCGGCACTTTCTCGGGCATTGGCTCAGTATTGAAACCGCGCAAAAGCGATTTGAAAATGATTGCCGTGGAGCCGGAAGACAGTCCGGTTCTGTCGGGCGGCGATGGTGGCCCACATAAAATTCAAGGCATTGGCGCCGGCTTCGTCCCCGGCAATATGGATATGCAATGGCTGGATGAGGTATTGACCATTGGCAATGAAACGGCGTTTGAAACGTCGCGCAAACTGGCGCGATTGGAAGGTATTCCGGGTGGTATTTCGTCCGGGGCGGCGATGGCGGCGGCATTGGAAGTGGCCGGCCGCAGCGATATGGCCGGCAAAAATATTGTGGTGATTTTACCCAGTTTTGCCGAACGTTATCTATCGACCGCGCTGTTTGAAGGCCTATAGGCATTATGGCTGACGCCCGCGATAAAACGCTGAGTGAGGCGGAAATCGCGCGTTATCAGCGCCATTTGGTGCTGAAAGAAATCGGTGGACCGGGCCAGCAAAAATTGAAAAACGCTGCCGTGCTAATCATCGGTATGGGCGGTCTCGGCCAACCGGCGGCGCAATATTTGGCTGCTGCCGGTATTGGCCGCTTGGGGTTTGTCGATGATGATGACGCTGATGTCAGTAATTTACAGCGACAGATTTTACTGACCGAGGCCGATTGCGGCCGCGCCAAAACCGACAGCGCACTGGCCCGCCTCAATGAATTGAACCGGCATGTTGATTTCCAACCACATAGGCTACGCCTGAATGGCGATAATGCTGCCGCGCTGATTGCCGATTATGACGTCATTTTGGATGGCTGCGATAATTTCGCCACGCGATTTATTGTCAATGATGCGTGTTTTGACGCCCGTAAAACCCTTATTTCCGGTGCGGTCGGCAGATTTGACGGGCAGATTGCCTGTTTTAAGCCATGGCTGAAAGACGCGGCAGGCACAGCTTTGCCCTGTTATCGCTCGCTGGTGCCGGAAATGGCAGACGGGCCGGAAACTGCGGATAATTGCGCGACCACGGGTATTATCGGCGCATTGACCGGCATTATCGGCTCGATGATGGCGCTGGAAGCGATTAAAGAAATTACCGGTGCGGGCGACAGCCTGGCCGGACACATGCTGGTATTTGATGGGCTGTCTTTCAATGCCCGCAAAGTGAAAATTAATTGGGACCCTGAAAACCCGAATAATGGACAAAATACCGTTTAAGACCATCACACGGCTTGCCGCGCATCGCGGATAAGATTAGTTTTGAGCGATGGATCGTTTGGTAATGCTTCGTGTCGGCCTTGGCCTTGTTCTGCTGGTGGCAGTGGTTGCGCTTTTGCCGTTTTCAATTGCAGCGCAAAACAGCCGCGATGACCGCGTGCTGGGCGAAAGCGGTCTGCCTTTACCGCGCTTTGTTGCGATTAATAAAGATAAGGCCAATGTGCGGCGCGGGCCGGGCGAAGATTATCCGCTATTATATCAATATCAGCGTTCAGGCTTGCCTTTGGAAATCATTGCCGAATTTGGCCAATGGCGGCAAGTGCGCGACCATGAGGGCAGTGAAGGCTGGATGCATGCGCGGCTTTTGCGTGGGTCGCGGCATGTTATTTTACGCCAAGCGGCAAACGCGCTGAGCTTACGCAATGCGCCTGATGCCGGTGCCGGCGTTGTTGCTTTGGTGCAGGCCGGGGCGATAGCGCGATTGAAGGAATGTGTTGAGAGTTGGTGCGAAATTGAAGCGCAAGGCCATCGTGGCTGGATGCAACGCGATATGTTATGGGGCGTTTATCCGTTTGAACGGCTCGACTGAAGTCCAAGCCGGCGAATATTAATTCGATAAATGGAAAATAGAAAAAGGGGAGCCCGAAAGCTCCCCTTTCCCGTGTGGGTCTCTGTAGAAGAGTTAGGCTGCCAAATCAAAACGATCGGCATTCATGACCTTGGTCCATGCGGCAATGAAATCAGCGGTGAATTTATCGCCATTATCATCTTGTGCATAAACCTCAGCAATGGCGCGCAATTCCGAATTGGAACCGAACACCAAATCAACACGCGTGGCCTTACCGACGCTGGCGCCGCTGCTGCGGTCCTTACCTTCAAACAGGTTCTCGTCAGTTTGTGACCAAGCCGTATTCATATCCAGCAATTTGACAAACCAGTCATTGCTGAGCGTATTACCGTCACCCCATACGCCATGGCCTTCGGCAGAAATGCCCAAGGCACGCATACCGCCGACCAAAACAGTCATTTCAGCCGCTGTCAGGCCCAGAAGTTGTGCTTTATCAAGCAGCATTTCTTCCGGTGACACGGCAAATGATGTGCGTTGGAAATTGCGGAAACCATCAGCCGCCGGTTCCAAAACATCAAAGCTGTCTGCATCGGTTTGTTCTTCACTGGCATCGCCACGGCCCGGCGCAAACGGTACGCTTGCCCCTGATGCCATTTCAATGCCGACACCGCCGGCCAGAACAATCACATCAGCCAGGCTGGCATTGTTCTCAGTTGCAATCGTGCCCAATACGCCAAGCACTTTTTCCAATTGCTCAGGCTTATTGGCGGCCCAGTTTTTCTGAGGTGCGAGGCGAATACGTGCGCCATTGGCACCGCCGCGCATATCTGAACCACGATAGGTTGAGGCAGATGCCCAAGCCGTTTCGACCATTTCTTGAATGCTCAAACCACTATCTTTAATTGCCGCTTTAACGGCATTGACATCATAGCTGTCATTGCCGGCCGGAACCGGATCTTGCCAAATCAGCTCTTCATCCGGAATTTCCGGACCGAGATAGCGATTTTTCGGACCCATATCGCGGTGTAGCAATTTGAACCAAGCGCGGGCAAAAGCGTCAGCGAAATACTCAATATCATTATGGAATTTCTCTGAAATTTTGCGATATTCCGGATCTTTGATCATCGCAATATCAGCCGTGCTCATCGCCGGTGTGACTTTATTGCCCGAATCATCAACTTCAGGTGCCATGTCATCATCGGCAACATCTACCGGATGCCAAATATTGGCGCCGGCCGGTGTTTTATTCAATGCCCATTCATATTTGAACAATAGGTCAAAATAACCATTATCCCATTGTGTCGGATTGGCCGTCCATGGACCTTCCAAGCCGGAGGTAATGGTATCCACGCCCTTGCCCGATTTATGGGTTGAAAGCCAACCAAAGCCTTGCGCTTCAATCGGTGACCCTTCCGGCTCCGGTCCGACATGCGCCGCATCACCGGCACCGTGCATTTTACCGAATGTGTGACCACCGGCGACCAAAGCGACGGTTTCTTCATCATTCATTGCCATGCGGGCAAAGGTTTCGCGAATATCCTGTGCGCTCAAAAGCGGGTCAGGATTGGCATTCGGGCCTTCCGGATTGACGTAAATCAAACCCATTTGCACAGCGGCAAGCGGATTTTCCAGGGATTGGCGTGTTTCGGCATAGCGATTATCGCCAAGCCAAGCATCTTCCGCACCCCAATAAATATCTTCTTCCGGATGCCAAATATCAGGACGACCACCGCCGAAACCGAAGGTTTTGCCGCCCATGCTTTCAATCGCCACATTACCGGCCAAAATCAACAGATCGGCCCAGCTAATGGCATTGCCGTATTTTTGTTTAATCGGCCACAGCAAACGACGTGCTTTGTCGAGATTGCCATTATCCGGCCAGCTATTCAGCGGTGCAAAACGCTGCGCGCCTGTGCCGCCGCCGCCACGACCATCGCCGGTCCGGTAGGTGCCGGCGGCGTGCCATGTCATGCGAATAAAGAACGGGCCATAATGACCATAATCAGCCGGCCACCATTCTTGGCTGTCCGTCATCAGCGCGGTCAAATCCTGTTTCAGGGCCGCATAGTCAATCTTTTTAAAGGCTTCGCGATAATCGAAATCCTCTCCCATCGGGTCGGATTTTTTATCGTGCTGGCGCAGAATGCTCAAATTGAGCTGGTTCGGCCACCAGTCTTGATTGGAAGTGCCTGTCTCTTGATTACGCGTCAGCGCACCATGCATGACAGGGCATTTTGAAACGTCCATTTTTCTCGCTCCATCGGCTATAGGTCTAGAATAGGCAGTATTATGCCACGTCCCGACTATAAACCGCTGCGCAGAGGTGTCAAACAATTTAGAATTATTCTAATAAAGTTTTTGTGAAAGAAATGGCGGTTTCGCGTCAGTTAACTGCCAATAGCGATAAAGCCTGCGACTTATTGCGCCTTATCGAGGCGAATAATCACATCGACGCGGCTGACATCATAGCCATCAGGACTGTCGGGCAGACCGGCAACGTCAATCTTATCCGCCCCAATATCAATGAGGCGCGCTTCATTTTCGACATAGAAATGGTGATGTGCATCCAAATTTGTATCGAAATAGCTGCGGGCTTGGTCTACCTGCACTTGCCGTAACAAGCCAAGCTCATGAAACTGGTTCAGCGTATTATAAACCGTTGCTTGACTGATCGACAGGCCGGCGGCGCGCGCTTCTTTGTGCAATTGCTCGGCAGTCACGTGTCGATTGCCTTTTGCAAACAATAAACCGGCCAATTGCAAACGCGGCGCAGTAATGCGCAAACCAACAGCGGCCAGCTTTTCAGCCAGTGCCTTTTGGTTTTGAATATCAATTGCGGCGGTTTTCATCAATTTGCACATTTGCGATTTATAATGGTTCCAAGAAATACGCCGCATGCCCGTTTCTGTCAAGAATATCTATCGGTGATCATCCGGCGCATATTGGGGGTGGGGTGCCAAGTTTTTTGGCACAGTGTGGCGAAGCGTGCTAGTTTGAGCGACGTATTCAGCACCGATATGGTGCACGCCTGCGGAGGGGTCTTATGTCACAACAAAATTCATATTCATATGACGAACTTATTGCCTGCGGTGAAGGCGACGTTTTTGGCGATGGCAATGCCCGCCTGCCGGCGCCGCCCATGTTGATGTTTGACCGCATCACAAAAATTTTTGACGATGGCGGTGCTTTCGATAAAGGGCATATGGAAGCCGAGCTGGATATTCATCCGGGCCTGTGGTTTTTCGATTGCCATTTCAAAACCGATCCGGTGATGCCGGGCTGTTTGGGGCTTGATGCGATGTGGCAGCTTATCGGCTTTTATCTGGGCTGGCTGGGCCATCCGGGCCGCGGTCGCGCGCTTGGCGGCAGCATTAAATTTACCGGTCAAGTTATGCCTGACGTCAAATTAGTGCGTTATGAAGTTGACATGAAACGCGTCATGGCCGGTAAGCTGGTTATGGGTATTGGCGATGCGCGCCTTTATGCCGATGATAAAATGATTTACGAGGCCGAGGGCCTCAGGGTCGGTCTGTTCCGCCCCGAACAAATGTAATTTAAGGAGAGCGCCCATGCGTCGCGTGGCGATTACCGGAATGGGCATTGTGTCGAGCCTCGGCAATAATGCAAATGAAGTTTCAACCGCTTTGGCCGAAGGCAAATCAGGCATTTCAGCAATGCCCGATTTCGCCGAGCTGGGCTTTCGCAGCCAAGTGGCCGGCCAGCCTAATTTAAACATTGAAGAGGCGGTCGATAAACGGGTGCGCCGCTTTATGGGCGATGGCGCGGCGTGGAATTATGTGGCAATGGAGCAAGCCATTGCCGATGCCGGATTGGAACAAGAGACCATTCAAAACCCGATGACCGGCTTGATTATGGGCTCAGGCGGCCCATCCACCAAAGCCCTCATCGCAGCGGCCGATACGGCGCGCAATGCCAGCCCGAAACGGGTCGGCCCGTTTGCCGTGCCGAAAGCCATGAGCTCGACCAATTCCGCTACTTTGGCGACACCGTTCGGCATTAAAGGGATTAATTATTCCATCTCATCGGCTTGTGCCACCTCATCGCATTGCATCGGCAATGCGGCGGAAATGATTCAATGGGGCAAACAAGATGTGATGTTTGCCGGTGGCGGCGAAGAGCTGGATTGGGCTTTGTCCGTGCTGTTTGACGCAATGGGCGCAATGAGCGCCAATTATAATGACACACCGGCCACGGCCAGCCGCGCCTATGATAAAAACCGCGACGGTTTTGTGATTGCCGGTGGGGCCGGTGTTTTGGTGTTGGAAGAAATGGAACGCGCCAAAGCACGCGGCGCGAAAATCTATGCCGAAATAACCGGCTATGGCGCCACTTCAGACGGCCATGACATGGTGCAGCCAAGCGGCGAAGGCGCGGTGCGCTGCATGCAAATGGCGATGAAAGATTTAGACGCATCGCTGGATTATATCAATCCGCATGCCACCTCAACACCGGTTGGTGATATTAAAGAAATAGAAGCTTTGCGCGAAGTATTCGGTGCCGATTGTCCGGCCTTTTCTGCTACCAAATCGCTGTCCGGCCATTCGCTGGGCGCAGCCGGTGTGCAAGAAGCGATTTATGCGCTGTTGATGATGCATGGTAATTTCATTGCCGGATCAGCCCATATTGAAGAGCTGGATCCGGATTTTGCCGATATGCCGATTGTGCAAGAAACCCGCGAGGCGAAACTGAATAATGTGATGTCCAACTCATTCGGCTTTGGCGGCACCAATGCAACATTGGTGATGAGCCGGGTTTAACAATTTGCCCACAAGGCTAAATAGCTAATAATAATTAAAAAACAGGCTTCCTGTGGAGGCCTGTTTTTATTTTGTTCTCAATAGTTGACCGCGGGACTCAAATCAGGGACTCTTACTTTGTCTCTAAAAACAGATGCGCAAAACTACGCGTAAAGCCAAAAAATAATAAAAAGAGGGCGAAATGTGGGGTTGGGATCAAGGGCGACTTGGCTATTTTCAGTTCGACGTAATCAGAGCGCTTGCATGTTTTGTCGTTGAATTCGACTTTCGAGCCGTAGATGGAAGTTTTATTCGCGGTCGAACAGGCCTGCCCTTCTCCCCAAACCGAGTTGATTATCACCCGTGGCGAAACTACTCCCGTACACTCAAACAAAGTCTAATTATTTCTGAGTCTTTTGAACAAGCAGTTCCGACAGAGGTCGCTTTGTTACTAAGCGACCCTGAAGGGGCAACGTGTGACGAATATTTGCACTTTCTTGCACAGGCTACCTCTGATCCATCACCCGCCCTGCAGGGTTGGAAGCAAAGAAACAAAGAACAACCACTCAGATACCCGCTTTGCTTTGCGCTTCGATACCTCATGGCGAAAACCACCGCGCTTGATGAATATCAAACGAGCCTCGACGAAATTGTAAAAGCATATTCTTATTCAAGGTTTATCGGTGATGAGACTGACCTGCAATATTTAGAACTTTTGAGCCAACGCAGAGTGTTTCTAGCCTCGTCCTTGGACGGAGATACCCGGCAGGCAAGAGAGAGTCTGAAAGTCCTCTCCCAAATCTCATATTTACACTGCACAGGCGGAACCATCATCGTTTCCCTTGGAAAGGCTGATGCGCATGAGATATTCGAAGCCATAAAACCAGTTGCCGGAAACCCCGAGACAGAGGCAAGTGCTGAAATTATTCGCTTGGCAAAACTATTCAAAGGGGGCAGCACACATGACTTTTTTGATTATGAAAACTCTATTTTATCTGATGTTGTACAAAGCGGTTTTGTGGAGGGGACGCGCTTAAAAAAAACACATACTGTTATCGAGCGAAATTCTCGTCTGCGTCAATTCTACTTCGATAAATGCCCAACCACGGTCTGTGACACGTGCAAAACGGACACTCGGAAAAAATACCCTTGGACCGAGCGGGTTCTAGACATTCATCACATACTTCCTCTCGCATCAGGAACAAGGGTTGATTCCAAAAGAGGGACAGTTCTTGAAGATTTATCCCCTATCTGTCCCTCATGCCACCGAGCGGTTCACAGGTTTTATGACCGCTATTTGAACAGAACTGGAAAGAAGGATTTTGACAACCCCGCGGAAGCAAAAAATATCTTTGAAGAAGCAAAGCAATCAGTCGTCGTCGAGGCCGCCAATGTCTAGGGCAATGACAATAACCGATCAAGCGGCATTATTTAAAAAGGCGGAAACACAAGGTTTGGAGTTAGCAAAAGTTCTGGCTGATTGTGGAATGACGTTCAATGATTTAATTTACGAGAAAAGCTTCAAGAGAAAATGGGGCGGTAGCCAGCCAAGAAGACTCACAAGCTTTGAGAAACCAAAAAACGGAGTGCCACTAGTCAGCTTTTTTTCTGGCTGTGGCGGGCTGGACTTGGGGTTTGAAACCGCAGGGTTCGAACATATAGCAGCCATAGAAATAAAGGAACTTTTTTGTAAAACGCTAAGGCAGAATAGGCCTGACTGGAACATAATTGGTCCTCCAACATCTAGCGGCGACGTAGCAGAAACAGAGGAATTAAAATCCATTCTGGGGCGATTAATTCCAAAAAACTTCGAAGGTGTTTTTATTGGTGGGCCTCCATGCCAGCCTTTTTCAATAGCAGCCAATCAAAGGTTTTCTAAAAATGGGGAGAACTTTAAACGTGTTGGCTTTGGGCATGAGAAAAATGGAAGTCTTCTTTTCAACTACATTGAACTTGTCTGCCTCTTTAAGCCCGCCGTTTTTCTTATCGAAAATGTGCCTGGACTAAGAGATTTAGACGGCGGCGCGCAACTTGACGAAGCCTATCGAAAACTAGAGGCAAATGGATATTCAATTGAGGCTCCCACGATATTAAACGCAGCAGATTACGAGGTGCCCCAGTATCGAGAACGGCTATTCGTCGTCGGGACGCGGCTAAGCAAAACATTCACCCCACCCAGTCCAAGCAAAAACATCTACGGAGCCGGCTCAGTTCTAACAAACGTTGATGACGGCTTAGAAAATACCGAAACCCGCTGCCATAAGCTCGATTCAGTAATGCGGTACTCGAAACTGGATTACGGTGAAAGAGACCAGCTAGGGCGAGTAGACCGATTGAACCCCTGCAATCCATCGAAAACAGTAATCGCAGGCGGCTCAGGAGGGGGGGGGCGGTCGCACCTTCACCCTGAAATCCCACGTACACTTAGTGTGCGGGAGTGCGCTAGGCTTCAAACATTCCCAGATGATTATAACTTCGTGGGGTCAACCGCACGGCAGTTTACCCAAGTAGGAAATGCTGTACCACCTGTACTAGCATCGCAACTAGCCGCTTCAATTAGCCACTCTCTCTTCAAGAAATAAAAAAACCGCCGCGGGGTTTCCCTCGCGGCGGCTTATTTTTAAGGTGCTTTTCCCAATGGGAAAGCGGCATGCTTTCAGCCTACGCGTCAGAGCCTAGTCTTCGTCAGACGCCTCAGCCGCTTTACCTTCAAGGTCTTCGCCGGTTTCTTGGTCAACCAGCTTCATTGACAGGCGTACCTTGCCACGATCGTCAAAGCCGACCAGCTTAACCTTTACAGTGTCGCCTTCTTTGACAATATCGGTGGTGTTTTCCACGCGGTGGTCAGCCAGTTGCGAAATATGCACCAGCCCGTCGCGCTTGCCGAAGAAATTGACAAATGCGCCAAAGTCCATCGTTTTCACGACTGTGCCTTCATAAATCACGCCGACTTCAGGCTCCGCAACAATCGAATTAATCTGGTCGAGAGCCGATTTAATCGCCGCCGCATCAGCTGAGGCCACTTTAATCAAACCGTCATCGCCAATATCGATTTTCGCGCCTGAGGTTTCAACGATTTCACGGACAATTTTGCCACCCGTGCCGATGACTTCGCGAATTTTATCTTGCGGCACCTGAATGGTTTCAATCTTCGGTGCATATTCGCCCATCTCGTCACGCGCTTCGGTGAGCGCTTTCGCCATTTCACCCAGAATATGCGTACGGCCGCCTTTCGCTTGGTCCAGCGCCACTTGCATAATCTCTTCAGTAATGCCGGTGATTTTAATGTCCATTTGCAGCGATGTAACACCATCTTCAGTGCCCGCCACTTTAAAGTCCATATCACCCAAATGGTCTTCATCGCCCAAAATATCGGACAGAACGGCGAAGCGATCGCCTTCCTTAATCAGACCCATGGCAATACCGGCAACCGGTTTTTTCAACGGCACACCGGCATCCATCATCGCCAGAGACGAACCGCAAACCGTCGCCATGGAAGACGAACCGTTACTTTCCGTTATTTCTGAAACCAGACGCAATGTGTAAGGGAACTCATCCTTGCTTGGCAGCATCGCTTTTAGCGCCCGCCATGCCAACTTACCGTGACCGATTTCGCGCCGCCCGGTAAAGCCGACACGCCCTGTTTCTCCGACTGAATAAGGCGGGAAATTATAATGCAGCATGAAGTTTTCGCGATATGTGCCTTCCAGCGCATCGACAAATTGCTCATCATCACCAGTGCCCAAAGTGGCAACCACCAGAGCTTGCGTTTCACCGCGGGTGAACAAGGCCGAGCCATGGGTGCGCGGCAGCACACCGGCTTCCGATACAATCGTCCGCACATCAGCCAAGCCGCGCCCGTCAATGCGTTTCTCCGTATCCAAAATATCGCCACGAACAATATCGCTTTCCAAGCCTTTAAAAGCGCCGGAAACGGCATTTTTCTCGTCCGGGCTTGCATCCGCGGCCACCAATTCAGCGTTTACCGCATCGCGCAATTCGGCGATTTTTTCTTGCCGTGTTTGCTTATCGGCTTCTTGATAAGCGGCCTTCAAGCCATCTTCCGCCATAGAAGCGACTTTGGCTTTCAATTCGCTATCATCATTTTCCGGCACGGCGCGCGGTTCTTTGGCAGCTTTTTCAGCCATCCGAATACACGCATCAATCACCGGCTGAAACTCTTTATGGCCATACATGACCGCGCCCAGCATCACATCTTCCGACAATTCATCGGCTTCCGATTCGACCATTAAGACCGCGTCTTGCGTGCCGGCGACAACCAAATCAAGGCTTGTCTCTTCCATTTGGTCAATCGTCGGATTGAGCACATATTCGCCATTAATAAAGCCGACGCGCGCGCCGCCAATCGGCCCTTGAAACGGCACACCGGAAATTGTCAAAGCAGCCGAGACGGCAACCAGAGCAACAATATCGGCATCGTTTTCAAGGTCATGACTGACCACGGTGGCGATGACTTGCGTTTCGTTTTTAAAGCCTTTCACGAAAAGCGGGCGGATTGGGCGGTCAATCAAACGCGAGACCAAAGTCTCTTTTTCGCTTGGCCGTCCTTCGCGCTTGAAATAGCCGCCGGGCACTTTACCGGCAGCATAGGCTTTTTCTTGGTAATTCACGGTGAGCGGGAAAAAGTCCAGGCCCGGCTTCGGGCTTCTATCGGCAACCACGGTCGCCAATACTGAGGTTTCCCCATAAGTGGCCAGCACTGCACCATCTGCCTGACGCGCAATGCGTCCGGTTTCCAAGGTCAGTGTGCGACCGCCCCATTCAATTTCTTCACGGGTAATATCAAACATCAAATCTTCCTTCACGACGCGCTGACCCCTACATCAATTATTGTCAGCAACGTCAAAGCCGCTTCGCGGCATATCTTAGAGAATCCATTGGGTCGATTCTCGTCCATCCGGTTTTCGGCCCCATGCCGAAATACCTGCCCGACCCCGGGCATATCAGAAAAGCCGGCCCCGAAAGGGCCGGCTTTCGCTTTATCGACGCAAGCCCAAACGCTCAATCAAACTTTGATAGCGTGCCGTGTCGCGGTCTTTCACATAATCGAGAAGACGACGGCGTTGGCTGACCAATTTCAACAAGCCGCGCCGCGAATGATTATCCTTGGCATGGGTTTTGAAATGCTCGGTCAAATTGGTAATACGTTCTGACAAAATTGCCACTTGCACTTCCGGCGACCCGGTGTCGCCTTCGCCTGTGGCATATTCTTTAATCAGCGCAGCTTTGCGCTCCAGTGTAATCGACATCGCAATCCTCCTTCGGACCTTTCACATAAAGTCCCGTTTAGAGATTGAACACCCGCCATGGCTTTAACACCCCGTCTGTCACTGCATAATCGGCAATGGCCAAAGCCTTGCCTGCATGCATCAACAAAACCGTCCCGCTTTCAGCTTTTGCCAAATCCAACGGGTGCGGCGGTAAAATAGCTTGCCCCTGCTTTATGCGGGAGGCTGCGTTATCGTCCAAGGCCAAGGCCGGGATGTCGTCCAGCACGGTCTCGAGCGGTAACAGGCAAGCCTCCAGAGCCGCCAAATCGCGCGCATCATGGCCCAAAGCGTCAAGTTTTTCCAGCCCTAAAGCGGTTTTTTCATCAAACGGTCCGACACGGGTACGGCGCAGACTGCCAACATGCGCAAAACCGCCCAAAACCGCGCCTAAATCGCGTGCCAGAGAGCGAATATAAACCCCTTTTCCGCAATCAACCCGCAATGTCACACGCGCGTCATCCGGCCGCGCCAGCATATTGATTGCATCAATGCGCACACGCCGCGCCGCCAGCTCCACCTGCGCACCGGCGCGCGCCAAATCATAGGCCCGTGCACCGTCTTTTTTAATCGCTGAAAATTGCGGCGGCACTTGTTCAATCTGACCGATAAATTGACCCAAAGCGGCTTTAATCTCATCGGTTTCGGGTCGCCTATCGCTCTCTCCGATCACCGCACCTTCCGCATCATCCGTGCTGGTGGCCGTGCCAAACACCACTTCGACCTCATAGGTTTTGGCCGCTTGCTGCATAAAGGCAACGGTTTTGGTCGCCTCACCCAGCGCAATCGGCAATATACCGCTGGCCAGCGGGTCGAGCGTGCCGGCGTGACCGGCTTTTCGCGCGTCAAAAAGATGGCGGATTTTGCCGACTGCTTGGGTCGAGCCCATATGTAAAGGTTTGTCGAAATTGACCCAGCCGGAAATCGCTTGGCCTTTTTTGCGCCGCGCCACTATACGCCTTCTTCCGATGCGTCTTCTTCTGACCCGTTTTCGGGCAAATCGCGGCGCACATCATCTGAGGCCAATAATTTATCCATATCGGCAGCGCGGTCAAAACTGTCATCCAATTGAAACTTGAAATCCGGCACATATTTCAAATGCAATCCGACCAATACCGGCTTTTTCAAACGCGGCACATCTTCGTTTAAGAGATGAATAATCTTGTCGCCATTTTCGCCGCCCAAGGGCATCACATAGGCAGTGGCGTGGCGCAAATCCGGCGAGACGCGCACTTGTGTCACTGTCAGGCTGGCGCGTTTTAAAATCTTCGGCTCAAAATCAAAGCGATGCAAAACCTCGCTCAAACGCTGCCGCAATACTTCGCCGACCCGCAATTGCCTTTGGCTCGGCGGCTTGCCGGCAAGGTTTTTCTTTGAAGACCCGTCACCCGACATCATCGTCGCGCCGTCATCTCACTCAATCATCCAGCGTGCGGGCCACTTCTTCGACCTCATAGCACTCAATGACATCACCGGCTTTCAAATCCGAATGGTTTTCAAACGCCATACCGCATTCTTGCCCTGACTGAACTTCTTTCACTTCATCTTTAAAGCGGCGCAGAGATGATAATTCGCCTTCATGAATGACAATATCATCGCGAATGAGGCGCACTTTCGCGCCACGGCGCACCATGCCCTCTTCGATCAAACAACCGGCCGCCTTATCGCCTTTGCCGACGGCAAACACTTCCAAAACCTTCGCCGTGCCAAGCGCTGTTTCGCGCAATTCAGGCGACAACATGCCGGCCATGGCGGCTTTCAAATCATCGACCAAATCGTAAATCACATTGTAATAGCGAATTTCAATGCCTTCCGCTTCAGCCGCGCTGCGCGCTTGCCCATTGGCGCGGACATTAAAGCCCATAATCACCGCATTGGAAGCAGTGGCCAAAGTGACGTCGCTTTCAGTAATACCGCCAACACCGGTATGTACGACGCGGGCCGCCACTTCCTCATTACCGAGTTTTTCCGCCGCTTGCGCAATCGCTTCTACCGAGCCCTGCACATCGCCTTTAACAACCAATGTGATTTCGGATTTTTCGGCATTTTGCAGCTGGTTCATCATCTGATCCAAAGAAGCAGCGCGCGGGCCCGATGTGGTCGCTTTGTCGCGCGATTTACGCGCCCGATATTCCGCCACTTCACGCGCCTTTGCTTCGCTACTGACAACAGTCAATATCTCACCGGCACCGGGCGCCGCACCGGCCCCCAAAACCTCAACCGGCATAGCCGGTCCGGCCGATTTCACCTGTTGACCATTATCGTCAATCAAAGCGCGCACACGGCCCGATTCTTGACCGACAACGAAAATATCACCGACATTCAACGTGCCGCGCTGCACCAAAACCGTCGCCACGGCGCCGCGCCCCTTATCCAGCTTGGCCTCAATGACAATGCCTTCCGCATCACGGTCGGCTTTGGCTTTCAGCTCCATCAATTCGGCCTGCAAAGCAACCGCTTCCAACAGATTATCCAGCCCGTCGCCGGTTTGCGCCGATACTTCAATCATTTGCGTATCGCCGCCCATATCTTCAGAGATGATTTCATGCGTCAGCAAATCATTTTTAACCCGCGTCGCATCGGCTTCCGGCTTATCCATTTTATTAATTGCGACAATCATCGGCGCCTCCGCCGCTTTCGCATGATTGATCGCCTCGACGGTTTGCGGCATCACGCCGTCATCACCGGCAACTACCAAAATGACAATATCAGTGACTTTGGCACCGCGTGCACGCATGGCGGTAAAGGCAGCATGGCCTGGCGTATCGATAAAAGTAATCACTTCGCCATTGGCGGTCTCGGTTTGATAGGCACCAATATGTTGGGTGATACCGCCGGCTTCGCCATCCGCCACTTTCGCCGCGCGCAGCGCATCCAAAAGTGAGGTTTTACCGTGGTCGACATGGCCCATAACCGTCACGACAGGCGGGCGTGAGCTTTTATCACCATCGTCATCATCGGCGGTGACAATCGCGTCTTCAACATCGCTCTCAGAAACGCGGCGCACTTTATGGCCCAAATCTTCGGCAACGATTTGCGCCGTATCGGCGTCGATCACATCATTGATTTGCGCCATCACGCCTTGCTGCATCAGCACTTTAATCACATCGACAGCGCGCTCAGCCATCCGATTGGCCAGCTCTTGAATGGTAATGGTATCGGGCAATTGCACCATACGTGCAACTTTTTCACCGCTCTCGGCGGAACCGGTTTGCCGCTTTTCGCGCTCTCGCCGCCGCCGCATAGAAGCCAGCGAACGCACCCGCTCCTCATCATTCAGCGCATCATTAATGGTCAGCTTACCGGCCCGACGGCGTCTTTCGCCGGCGCGTCGATCGGCGGCCGGACGTTTTTTCTCTTCTGCGCGCCGCTTATCATCTTCAACCGGCTTGCGCGCCGCCGGTTTAACCGAACGATCGGCTTCCGGTGCCGCCTCAACTTTTGGCGCAGTTTTGCCTTTGCGCGCACGTTCTTCCGCCAGCCGCGCTTCTTCAGCTTCTTTTTGCGCCCGTTCATCTGCCCGACGGGCCTCTTCCTCAGCCCGCTTTTTGGCGTCAATTTCTGCCTGTTTGGCTTCTTCAACGGCGCGTGTTTTGGCTTCTGCTACCGCCGCCAAACGTTTTTCCTGCTCGGCTTTAGATAGGCCGTCCGGCATGGCCGGCGCTTCAGGCGCGGCCGGTGTCTCAACCGGCGCTTCCGCTTCGGCGGTTTGCTCAACTTGTGCATCGGCCGCTTCTTGTCCCGGCTTGACAATCCGCTTGCGGCGTTTTTCCACCAGAACCGATTTCGAGCGGCCATGCGAGAAGCTTTGGCGCACTTGTCCGCTTTCGACCGTGCGCTTTAGCGACAAGGTTTTGCCTGTGCCGCCTTCTTCTTTTTGACCTTCATCGCCTGTTTCTGCGTCGCTCATTCACTCTCACTCCTGTTCCTCACGGCCCAAATAGGCGGCAAGGCGCCGGTTTTCATCGGCCAAATTGCGGGCCCATCCGACATCGGTAAGCCCTGCATGTATCACATTTTCCCGCCCTAAGGCCATGGTCAATTCTTCGCCGCTCAAAGACGCGATAATCGGGATGTTTTGCGCTTTCGCTTTACCGCCCAATTTCCTTCGCCCATCGGCACCGGCATTTTCAGCCATTACCAGCATTTTGACCCGGCCGGCCTTTAAAGCCGCTTCGACCTTGGCAAAACCGGTGACCAAGTGACCCGCCTTGCGGGCCAAGCCCAAAAGCGCAGCCAATTGGCGGCGCATCAGCATTTCCACCCGGTCAGCCAAATCGGCAACGGTTTTTTCGTTCGCCGCCAAACGCTCAACCAAAAGCCGATTATTGCCGGTCCAAATCGCATTGCCCGGTAATTTACCGGCCAAATCAGGCGTCAGCACACCATCGGGCGCACGCACAAAGCGCAGCATATTGGCTGGCGTGTCGCGCTGTCCGGTAATATGACAAGCCTGGTCCATGCGTCGGTTTCACCTTTCAGCCTATTGAGATGACGGCGTTTTAAACGCGCTTTCCGCATCCGGCACATCACCGCTATTGGCTGAGATATCGGCTGCATCAGCACGCGCTTCTGCTTCAGCCTCGGCTGCCGCTTGTGCCGCCGCTTCAGCTTCTGCGGCGCGCTGTGCATCAAGCTCTTCTTGCGTAATCCAACCGGCCAAAACCCGCGCCGCCATAATCATGTTTTCGGCTTCTTCAGCACTGACATCAAAACCGTCCAAAATACCTTCTTGGCGGACGCGGCGACGTTCAACCGTTTCAAACCAACCGGTCAAATCATCGGTGACACAACCGGCGAAATCTTCCAATGACTTAATGTCATTTTCACCAAGCCGCACCAACATGGCCGGTGACAGACCTTCCATAGCGGCCAGCTCATCGGCAACACCCATTTCTTTCCTTTGCGCATCCAGCTTGGCATTTTCGCGATCCAAATAATCGCGCGCACGGTTTTGAATTTCTTGTGCCGTTTCCTCGTCAAAGCCCTCAATATAAGTAATTTCTTCGATCGGCACATAAGCCACTTCTTCAACCGTTGCAAAACCTTCGGAAGCAAGCAATTGAGCAATCATTTCATCGACATCCAAGGCCTCCATAAACAAGCCGGTGCGCTCGGCAAATTCTGCCTGCCGCCGCTCGCTTTCCTGCGCCTCGGTCATAATATCAATATCCCAGCCGGTCAGTTGTGAGGCAAGCCGCACATTTTGACCGCGCCGACCAATCGCCAAGCTCAATTGCTCATCCGGCACCACCACTTCAATGCGCTGCACATCTTCATCCAGCACCACTTTGGTTACTTCGGCCGGGGCCAAAGCATTGACGATGAAAGCCGCCGGGTCCGGCGACCATGGAATAATATCGACTTTTTCGCCTTGCAATTCATTGACCACGGCTTGCACGCGGCTACCGCGCATACCGACACAAGCGCCGACCGGGTCAATCCCCGGATCATTTGAAATGACGCCGATTTTGGCACGGCTGCCCGGGTCACGGGCGACAGCGCGCACTTCAATCACGCCATCATAAATTTCCGGCACTTCCTGCATAAATAATTTCGACATAAAGGCCGGGTCGGTGCGCGACAAAATGATTTGCGGGCCGCGTTGCTCGCGCCGCACATTTTGAATATAGGCGCGAATGCGATCGCCGGGACGAAACACTTCGCGCGGAATAAGATTATCGCGCCGCACCACGGCTTCGCCACGACCCAAATCCAAAACCGCATTGCCATATTCAACCCGCTTGACGACACCATTGATAATCTCGCCAACGCGGTCTTTAAATTCTTCATATTGACGCTCGCGCTCGGCATCGCGGACGCGCTGCACAATCACTTGCTTGGCCGCTTGTGTGGCAATCCGGCCAAATTCGACCGGCGGCAATTCATCGATGATTTCCTCGCCCAATACCGCATCCGGATTGTCGCGCTGCGCAATGGCGAGGGAAATTTCCGTATCGTCATTTTCCACCAGCTCAACAACCGTGACCACGCGCAATAATTTGGTTTCGCCGGTTTTCGGGTCGATCTCGACACGAATATCGTTTTCAACGCCGTAACGCGCTTTCGCAGCTTTTTCAATCGCATCGGACATGGCTGACAGCACAATATCCATTTCAATGCCTTTTTCACGCGCCACCGCGTCGGCAATTTGCAACAGCTCCAACTTATTTGCACTAATTCCACTGGCCATTTTCGTCTCCTCAACTGGCTAACCCATCCATCGCGGATGCGGTTTATTTTCCTTTTGCGGCCCGCAAGCTCGCTTTCAATTCTGCTTCATCAGGCACCAAACGTGCCTCGGCAATATCCTCGAGCGCAAAGCCCAAAATCTGCGGCGCATCAAAGCCGTCCAATTGCACTTCCAAACGCGCTTCGCCATCGGCAAAACCTTCTACCCGACCGCGAAACCGCCTTTGCCCATCGACCGCAATTTTCAGCCCTAATTTGGCTTCATGGCCGCTCCAACGCTCAAAATCAACCGCCCGTGTCAAAGGCCGCGCCACGCCTGGCGATGACACTTCCAGCGCATAAGTGCCGGCAATCGGATTTTCCACATCCAATATATCGGACAGCGCATGGCTTATCGCTTCGCATTGCTCAATGGTCAGTCCGGCTTCGTCATTTTCCGCCATGACTTGCAAAACCATTTTGCCGTCATCGCCGGTCATGCGAATACGCAATAAATGGAAGCCCAAGCTTTCAACCACCGGTGCGACCACTTCCAAAAGCGGGCGCGCCGGACCCGGCGCCAGTAAATGAGCCGCTTGGCGCGCATCATCGCCACTTGCGGCAAACTCATTTTCATCAAATATCGCTTCGTCCATCTCGACCGCGTTCCCACATCACTTCGCCAAACCGTTCGCCATATCTGCAAGGCGCGTCCGGTGTTTTAAAATCGCTGCAATGCCGCATCAGAAACGAAAACGTCAGAAACGAAAACGTCAGGCACGAAAAAAAGCGGGGCCTTTCGGCGTCCCACTTTATCAAAAGCAGCAACAATGTTCGGTCTTTATAGACCATTTAACGCGCCGCGCAAGCTTTTCCTAGGCCCCAAACTAAAGCGATGCAGGCCGCCTTTCGGCGCGGCGCGTGAACGTCAAATAACCGGGTGTGCGCCCGGCCGCTTTGGCTTTTGCCTCATAGCGCGTGCCCGGCCAGCCATCGGGCGGATTTTGCCAATCTGCCGATTGCGCAGCATGCCAGTCAAAACCACCATGCATCTTAATGTGAATAAGCGTCCAATCCACATAATCGGCGATATCACTGGCCACCAAAAACTGTCCGCCCGGCCGTAAGACCCTGAAAATCGCATCCAGATTGGCGGCACTGATAAAGCGCCTCTTATGATGGCGTTTTTTCGGCCATGGGTCAGGATATAAAAGATAGGCCGTGCCCAATGACGCATCGGGCAGCGCGTCCAAGACATCGCGGGCATCATCATCATGCACGGCAATATTGCTTAGATTATCGGCTTCAATCGCCAATAATAATTTCGCCACACCATTTAAAAACGGCTCACAACCGATAAAACCGATATGCGGAGAGGCCGCCGCGCGCGCCGCCAAATGCTCACCACCGCCAAAACCTATTTCCAGCGCATAATCTTGTTTCGCTTCGTCAAACCAGGCAGTCGGCGCCGGTGCGGCGAAATCCGGTCGCAAGCGCGGCAAGATATCATTCACCAAACGCGCTTGATTGGGATGCAGGCGATGGCCTTGTCGGCGCCCATAAATCAACCGCCGATTGACGGTTTCGGCATTTGCTGCTTTTTCGGCTTTATCTTTTGGCGTTTCAGCCATTGGCAGAATTCGGCATCACACGGCTTAAAGCGCGGCTTTAATCGCCTCAGCCAGATCCGTACGCTCCCAGCTAAAGCCGCCATCGGCTTCCGGCGCGCGGCCAAAATGACCATAGGCCGCAGTGCGCGCATAAATCGGCTTGTTTAATTGCAAATGCTCGCGAATGCCGCGCGGGCTCAAATCCATCACTGCACCCAAGGCTTTTTCAAGGGCCGCTTCATCAACCGACCCGGTGCCATGCGTATCGACATAAATCGACAAGGGCTGGGCGACGCCAATGGCATAGGAAAGCTGGATGGTGCAGCGCTCGGCAAGACCGGCGGCGACCACATTTTTCGCCAAATAGCGCGATGCATAAGCAGCCGAACGGTCAACCTTGGTCGGGTCTTTGCCGGAAAACGCACCGCCGCCATGCGGCGCAGCACCGCCATAAGTATCAACAATGATTTTGCGGCCGGTCAGACCGGCATCACCATCAGGCCCGCCAATCACGAAAGTGCCGGTCGGATTGACATAAAACGCTTCTTCGGGACACATCCAACCTTCAGGCAATATATTTTCAACAAACGGACGCACCATTTCGCGCACATCATCTTGGCTCAAACCCTCATCATGCTGGGTTGAAACAACCACTGAGGTGGCGCGCACCGGCTTGCCGTTTTCATAAGCCAAAGTCACTTGGCTTTTGCTGTCAGGTCCAAAACCTTGAACCGCACCGGATTTACGGGCAGCCGCCATATCGGCCAAAATTTTATGCGAAAAAGCAATCGGTGCCGGCATCAACTCATCGGTTTCGCGGCACGCATAACCGAACATAATGCCTTGGTCACCGGCACCCTCATCCTTATTACCGCCATCGGCATCAACACCTTGCGCAATATGCGCTGACTGGCCATGCACGCGGACCATGACTTCTGCATTTTTCCAGTGAAAGCCGTCTTGCTCATAGCCGATATCTTTTACCGCTTCGCGCGCCAGAGTTTCCATTTCTTCAGCGCTAACCAAACCATCGGGGCGCACTTCGCCGGCCATGACAATCAAATTTGTTGTGGTCAAGGTCTCAACTGCGACACGCGCTTCCGCTTCGCGGGCCAAAAATGCATCTAAAATCGTATCGGAAATGCGGTCACAAACCTTATCCGGATGGCCTTCAGATACTGATTCTGAAGTAAAAACATAATCTGAACGCGCCATAATTGCTCCCGGGTCATTCAACGTATAGTCCAATTTGGCTTCTTATTGGCAGGCTCGACGCCCGACGTCAAGGGTCAAGCGCCGACAAGCCTGCCACCAAAATCAGTTTTTATCAGGCCCGGTAACGCGCGCAATGTCCGACACCATCGCCAATAGGCGGCGGCGTATCTTATCATCATCAATGCTCAAAAAAGCGCGGTTCAATTCAACCCCGGGACCGGATGAAATAAACGCCATGAGCGGCGCTACCGGCGGGTCATCGCGCATCCCCTCATCATGCTCGTGATTATCCGCTTCTGTGCCAGCATTGTTTTGCGCATCGGTCTGGCCATTCGTGCCGGATAGGTTTTCGCTCTCCGGCTCACCGCCATTATAAGAAAATTCAGTATCCTCCAGACCATCATAAAAATAGCCGACGGGCACATTTAACGCCCGCGCCAATTCATAAATGCGACTGGCCGAAATACGGTTCAGCCCTTTTTCATATTTTTGCACTTGCTGAAATGTGACGCCTAATTTGCCACTTAAATTTTCTTGGCTCAGGCCCAGCATTAAACGTCGCAATCGCACCCGCGCGCCGATATAGGCATCCAGTGCGCGCTCCCTTTTCTTCGGCATAACGCCCCCCTTATTATTGTTTTTATGACAAAACTATGCGGCAGGGCTGAAAGTGGCGCAAGTCGCTTTACGGGTGGCGGCGGCCAATTGCCCACACAAAAATTGCCGTCATTACCCAGAGCAGCCAAAACACCATTTCGCCCCCTATCGCATAAAAACTTACCGGCAAAGCAGGCGGTAGGCGCAGGGTCAAAACGCCTTTTTCTGCCAAGGCCAAACGGTCTATCAATCGCCCGCGCGCGTCAAAAGCGGCCGAAATGCCGGTATTTGCAGCACGAATAAGCGGCAAACCTTGCTCAATGGCACGCAAGCGCGCTTGCGCCAAATGCTGATGCGGGCCGAAACTGGTACCGAACCAACCATCATTGGTTAAATTGAAAAGCGCCGCCGGACGCGCTGCACCGGATGTTTTATGCCGCGCCAAATGCGGAAACACCGCCTCATAACAAATCAACGGAGCCAGCAATGGCAACCCCGCAGCGCTCAAAATAGGTTGCGGTGGACCGGAAGTATAACCACCGCGCAATTTGGTCAATTGTCGGAGGCCGATCATTTCCAACAAGCCCTGTAATGGCAAATATTCACCAAACGGCACTAAATGATGCTTGTCACTTTTTGCCAAAAGCAAACCATGCGCCGACCAAATTTGCGCGCTATTATAATAATCATGCCCGTCCAATGTTGCGCGGCGGCGAATGGCGCCGGTCATCAGATATAAGGGCCCACCTTCCAACTGCCTGTTTTGCGGCAATCTTGCAGCCAGCAAATCGGCAAAGCCAGGCCCTTCATCAATTAAAGCGGGAATGGCGGTTTCCGGCCAGACCAATAAATCCGTGTCCGGTGCCAATTGCAAAGCCAAAGCCGTCAGGGTGAAGGTTTTTTCAATATGCGCATCGCGCAGAGCCGGGTCCCATTTTTCTTTTTGCTCAAGATTGGGCTGGATAATGGCGATGTTCACATCATCTGTTTGTTGCGGTGATGGTGATATATGAAGCGCATAAATTGAATAAAGCAACGCCAAAACCGGCAGCGCCAGCGCCCCGATAAGAGCCTTGCGCGTGCCACTGACCGCCAAAGCGGCACTCGCCAAAGCCGCCAATGACAAACCATAGGGCCCGATAAGCGCCAAGGGCTGCGCCAAATATAACCATCCGGCCCAGCCCATAAGTGGCAAATTCCACGGCAGGCCGGTCAAAATATGGCCGCGGGCAAATTCAACCGCCGCCAATAATAGCGCCAACCAAATAAATGCCGGCCACCCAGATAAAGACGCACGCGCGAAAAAGCGACGCGTGTAACCGAAAAGGGCGAAAGCCAGAGCGGTAAATAAAGCCAATCCGGCCGGCAGACCGGTAACCGCAAAGGGCAGCGCCCATAAAAATAATTCCGCCTCGACCAAAAACGCTTCGCCTATCCACAAAAGACCGGTCAAAAATTGTCCGAAACCGAAACACCAACCCAATAAGGCCAATTGCCATACCGTGTGAGATGGGGCGCGAGACGCTTCATTTGGCGGGCGCTGTGAGGGGCTTATTGCCAGCCAAAAAACCAAACCATAGGAGAGATAAAAAACCGGCAAGATAAAAAACGGCGGATAGGCCAAAGGCAAAATTGCACCGGCCAGAAATCCGCCCCATCGCGGATGCGCCTGCGCCGCTGTGAGCACATATTTATCCAGAAAAACGCGCAGCCCCTCCAGGCCTTGAAACTTATGAAGCCCTTTTGAAGGCATCGCTTACGCTTTCGCCACCAGCCGTAAATCAAGGCTTTTAATGCGGCGCGGGTCGCCATCGCGAATGATAAACTCCAAATGCCGCCCGTCTTGCAGCGCATGATCGATCAATTCACCGCGCTCCGGCACGCGCTCAGCCAAGGCAAAAACCAGGCCGCCCAAAGTGTCGATATCGTCCAGCCCGTCAAATCCATCTAGCGAGACGCCCAATGTGTTTTGCAATTCATCCAGCGGCAAACGGGCCGAAGCACGCCAATGACCGGCCCCTTTATTTTCCCTTGGGCGCAGCAATACTTCTTCTTCATCATGTTCGTCTTCAATCTCGCCGACGATTTCTTCGATTAAATCTTCAATCGTCACCAAGCCGTCCGTACCGCCATATTCATCAATAACCAAAGCCATATGACCGCGCGTGGTTTGCATTTTCAGCAATAAATCCATTGCCGACATGGAGGGTGGCACAAAAATCACCGGCCGCAATAAAGCGGCCAAATCAATCGCTTCAATCTGTCGGTTTTTTTTCACCGCCGAGAGAAAGTCTTTTACATGCACCATGCCGACCGGCTGGTCCAAAGTATCGCGATAGACCGGCATGCGCGAATGGCCGCAAGCATCAAACCGGTCGAGCAAATCGCCCGGCGCAATATCGGCTTCCACCGCCTCAATCTCGGCCCGCGGCACCATCACATCATCCAGCCGCACATCACGAAAGCCGAGCAGGTTTTTAAGCATGTGACGTTCTTCGGTCGAAAAATCATCATCATCTTCATGCCCTGCTTCTTCCAGAACATCTTCCAAGCTCTCGCGCAAATTGGCTTCCCCACCGCCAAATAAACGCCGCCAAAAACCGATATTTTGCGGGTTGCTCATCGCTTGGCCTCACGCGCCTGATATGGGTCATCAACACCTTGCGCGGCCAAAATCTTGCGCTCCAAGGCTTCCATTTCCTGCGCCGCTGCCGGCTGCAAATGGTCATGCCCGATAAGATGCAAAAGCCCATGCGTCACCAAATGTCGCGCATGATGGGCCAAGGATTTATGTTGCGCTTGCGCTTCACCCGCCATGGTTTGATGCGCCAAAACAATATCACCCAGCAATAGAGGGCCGGGATATTGCGCCAAAGCGGCCGCATCCGTCGGCGCATGAAAATCTTGCGCCGGAAAAGACAACACATTGGTCGCCCCCAACTTGCCGCGATATTGTTTGTTTAGACCGGCAATGAAATCATCATCAGCCAAGACCAAGCTGATTTCAGCCGCCGGAAAGCCGAGATGGCCCCAAGCAAATTCGGCCTGCGCACGCAGTGAGGCGGCCAGCTCCTGCCAGCCATCAAACCGCACATCCACATCAACCCTTAAGGCCGGACTGTCAGGCTCCGGTTCTGAAACGACCATTTTGTCAGCCGTCATGCGCATCACTTTTCTCTTCTTGTTTATCTTCTTGATGATGGTCGCGATGTTTGCCGCGGCGATTTTTATCCTGTGGCGGCAAAGTCGCATCGCGTCTATTATAGGCTTTGACGATGCGGGTAACCAAATCATGCCGCACCACATCTTCCTCACCAAAGCGAATGATTTCAACACCGCGAATTTTAGGCAAAATCTCCAGCGCATCTTTCAAGCCCGATTTGGCCCCGAAAGGCAGGTCAATTTGGCTTGGATCGCCGGTAATGACCATGCGTGAATTTTCGCCCATACGGGTCAAAAACATTTTCATCTGCATCGGCGTGGCATTTTGGCTTTCATCCAAAATAACAAAACTATTGGACAAGGTGCGGCCGCGCATAAAGGCCAAGGGCGCAATTTCGATCTCACCGCTTTCCAAAGAGCGACTGACTTGCGGGCCGGGCAGCATATCGTAAAGCGCGTCGTAAAGCGGGCGCAAATAAGGGTCGACCTTATCGCGCATATCGCCGGGCAAAAAGCCGAGGCTTTCGCCCGCTTCAACCGCCGGTCGCGATAAAATAATCCGATCAACCTTGCCTTCGACCAACATTGCCGCGGCGGCAGCAACCGCCAAATAGGTTTTACCGGTACCGGCCGGGCCAGTGCCGATCACGAGTTCATGATTGAGCAATGCCTTTATATAAGCCGCTTGTGTCGGCGAGCGCGGCAACACTTCACGGCGTTGGGTGCGCAAGGCCTCTTTGCCATACAGCTTTTTGCCTTTTCCATTTCCTTTGCCATTGCTCTTATCATCGCCGGTGCCATTATTCTTCGCGCCGGCTTTTTCTGCCGCGTCATCATCCATATCGGGCAGCGAACCGAGGCTTAACCGCAAAGCGCCGTCAACCTCACCATGGGTGACTTCCGCCCCGCGCTCCAAATGCGCATAAAGCGATGTCAAAACCTGCTCGGCACGGGCACAATTCTCAGCTTCACCGGAAACAAAAACCTGATTGCCACGATTGGCCAGCGACACATCAAGCGTCTGCTCAATGCGCGACAAATGCTTGCCATGCTCGCCATAAAGCTCCGGCAAAAGACGATTATTATCAAACTCCAGAACCAATGGCTCGCCGATAACAGCGCCTTGTTCTGTCGAGGATTTGGCGGAACCGCTCAAGCGTCGGCCCTTTCAAAATTCTTACGATAAATCATTAAAAAAATCATTCTCATGAGTATTGGCGCAATTCATTGAATTGGCAAGTGCCGAGCATGGGGGCGTGGCAATATTTCACGAAACAGCAATCTCATTAAGCGCTGCATCGACCAGCCGACCGCTCAAACTATTGGCATGGGCAGCGGTAATTTCGACATTTAAAATCCGCCCGCGCAGCATATCGGCGCGGCTCATATCAGTTTCTACATGCACCGGTTGCAAATACGGGCTGCGACCGCTCATTTGTCTGCCGCTTTTTGATGGCTTGTCGAATAAGACCGGCAATATTTTGCCGATTTGCGCTTGGTGAAACGCCACTTGCTGGGCATTTAATAAATCTTGCAATTGCGCCAAACGCGCCGCCTTTACCGGCTCATCGACTTGCACCGCCTCATCGGCGGCAGGTGTGCCGGGGCGCGGGCTGTATTTGAACGAAAAGGCTTGTGCGTAAGTGACTTCTTCCACCAAAGCCATTGTGGCGGCAAAATCCTCATCCGTCTCGCCCGGAAAGCCGACAATAAAGTCAGATGACAGGGCCAAATCAGGCCGCGCGGCGCGAAATTTTTTGGTCAGCGCAATATAATCAGCCGCCGTATGCTTGCGGTTCATCGCCTTTAAAATCCGGTCAGACCCGGCCTGCACAGGCAAATGCAAATACGGCATGAGTTTTTCATTACTGCCATGCGCCGCAATCAACGCCGCATCCATATCGCGCGGATGGCTGGTGGTGAAACGCAAGCGCGCCAGCCCGTCAATCTCGGCCAATTTTTCCAGCAATCCATCAAGCCGCAAACCGTCAAATGACCATGCATTGACGTTTTGGCCCAATAGGGTGATTTCACAAACGCCTTGCGCCACCAATGCGCGCGCTTCAGCGATAATATCATTGCTCGCGCGCGACACTTCTTCGCCACGCGTATAAGGCACCACACAAAATGTGCAAAATTTGTCGCATCCTTCTTGCACGGTCACAAAAGCCGATGGGCTGCGCGTTACCGGTTTGCGGGGGACAGCTTGCAGCGCGTCAAATTTTTCAGCTGCCGGAAATTCCGTGCGCACTAATTTAGCTTTCTCGCCGCGCGCCCGAGTCGCATCAATTTCATCCAGCATGGCCGGCAATTGCTGAAATGTTTGCGGCCCGAAAACCATATCGACAACCGGTGCGCGCGAAATAATTTCGGCCCCTTCGGCCTGTGCCACACAGCCGGCCACGCCGATGACCATATCTTTATTTTGCGCTTTTAAAGGCTTTAAGCGGCCCAATTCGGAATAAACTTTTTCTGCCGCTTTTTCGCGAATATGGCAGGTGTTTAAAATCACCATATCGGCCTCATCAGCCGATGCGACGGCGCGATAACCGGCTGCTGCCAGCGCTTCTTCCATGCGCTGACTGTCATAGACATTCATTTGGCAACCATAGGTTTTGATAAAGCAGGCCTTATCATTGCGCTTATTTTGCGCGCGTTTTTCGCTTATCGCCGGTGTCTCATTGATGCTCATGAAATGGCCTTAGCTTTTTTACCCCTATCTTTCAAGGGGCATGCTTTAACAGATTAAGCCACCGCCGATGGATGCGGGGCCCCACGCGCGATTGCATCCAAACCGTCACTGACTTGCCGGTGCAAAATTTCCGCCATTTCTTTGCGGCTCATTTGCGCCGTATTCTTCACCGGCGGATGAAACACAATATCGACGCTAATCGGTGGACCGGCCAGCATGAAAAAGAAATGCGGCAATAGTGTCATATCACCAATCCAACCATAAGCCATGCGCTGGCGGCGCCCCATCGCCATATCATGAATGCGCGTATAGGCCATGGTCATTGCCTGAACCGGCACATTATCCAGCCCCTCAACGGCAGAAAATAAAGTCGATTTAAACGGCAAAACCCGCAACCCATCGGTCGATGTGCCTTCGGCAAATAAGACGATACTGTCGCCTTGGCCCAATCGCGCGGCAATGGCGTTTTTTTCTGCCAAAGCGTGCCGCCCACGCCGCCGGTCGACAAAAACAGTATTTTGCAACCGCGCCAATTGGCCGAAAAGCGGCCAGCTTTTAACTTCGCTTTTGGCAATGAAAGAAAGCGGCATCACCGCGCCGATAACGATAATGTCAAACCAAGACATATGATTGGCGACAATCAGCGTGCCCGGTTTCGGCATTGGCCCGGTCATGGCGAGGCGCACGCCAATAAGCCTCAACATGGTGCGAAAAAACCAAAGCGGAATGAAAAATCGCCAGCGCGGCACAAACATTAAAATCAATTGCGGCGGCACAAAAACAATAATCGCGGCAAAAAAACCGCTTATACGAAATGCCAATCTTATAAAACGCATATGATCAAATCAGGGCTTCTAACAGGGCCGGAATTATTTCTTATCTTTATCTTCGTTGCTATCCAATGGTACGGCATAAAGCTCCAACCGATGATCAACCAGCCGATAGCCCAATTTAGCCGCCACTTCTTCTTGCAAGCGTTCGATCTCATCATTGGTAAACTCGATCACTTTGCCCGATTGGATATCGATTAAATGATCATGATGGTCTTCCGGTGCCGGTTCATAACGGGCGCGACCATCGCCGAAATCATGGCGCGTTAAAATACCCGCCTCTTCAAACAGCCGCACTGTCCGATAAACCGTGGCAATCGATATCGCATCATCAACATTGGCCGCGCGTTTATAGACTTCTTCAACATCGGGATGGTCTTGCGCTTGCGATAAAATCTGCGCAATCACGCGCCTTTGCTCGGTCATGCGCATGCCCGCATTAACCGCCATTGCCTCAATATCGCTCTGCGTCTCTGCCATATCAGAAGTGCCCATATCAGCCTTGTTCTTTCGTCCACTGCATTAAAAGCGCATCAACGCGCTTTTGACCAGCCCTTTTATAATAGGCTTTGCGCCGTCCTGTCTCAACAAAGCCGCAGCCCCGATAAAGCGCCAAAGCAGGCTGATTATCTGCCGCCACTTCCAGCCAAATCGGCACGCCATCGGCCAGCTGAAAAGCGGTTTTCAAAAGCGCGCTGGCAAGCCCGCCGCGGCGCGCCTCGGGCCGCACCGCCAAAGTCAAAATTTCAAATGCCGATGGCAAGCCTTGCAGTAAAATAAAGCCGTTTTCATTGCCATAGGCGCGGCAATCTTTTTTATCGGATAAAGCGGCAAAAGCTTGGGCATCCCATGCCGCGCCTGCGGCTGCGTCAAAGCATTTTGCATGTATCGCCGCCAAAGCCTGCGGGTCGCGCAGCAAGTCAATTTTTGGCGTCACGATGTTCTGCATCCATATTTTCACCCTCGAGACGGGCGATTTTCTTGGCCGGGTCCGGCAGGCTGGCATCGGGCGGGCGCAAATATAATGGCTCGGCCGGCGGCAAATCATCCCATGCTGCATCTTGCGCAGCCCAGCCGGCCAAAATCGCGGCATCGGGCCAATCGGGCGCAGGCAATATGTCAAGCGCGCTATCGGCGGCCGCCAAAAGCGGCGCACCGGTGCCGATGGCAGCCAAGGGGCGGGTTTCATGCAATGCTAAAGTGGCTTTTAAATCAAGCGCTTGTGGCAGATTTTCCGCACTGCCATTGGCTGCGAAGCTTTGCGCATAAAAAGTCTCACGCCGCGCATCGACGGCAACCAGCAGCGCTGTTTGAACTTCCATTTGGGCGTGCGCGCCGCGCGCCATCAGCTCTAATGTGCCATAGGTTTTAAGCGGCGCATGTAATGCCACCGCCAAGCCGCGCATGGCCGAAAGGCCGACCCGTACGCCGGTAAAAGAGCCGGGGCCATGCGTCACCGCCAAGCGGTCAATCGCAGCCATCTCGACTCCCGCTTCATCGACCAGTTTTTCCAGCATCGGCATTAACGCTTCGGCATGGCCTTTTTGCATGGGCGCCAAAGCAGCGGCCAAAACACCGTCTTGATAGAGCGCTGCCGAGCAAGCCCCTTGCGTGGTGTCACAAGCGAGAATAAGCGGCGCAGTCATTTTCAAGACTTATCGCTCAAACAATTTGGCAAGCATCGTCAAAAGCCAGACGCGGCGAACGCTCAAATAAAGCCGCATCGCGGCCATGGCCGAGATTGCACAACATATTGGCTTTAAATCGGCCATCGGGAAAAAATTCCTGATTGACGCCATTGGCGTCAAAGCCGCTCATCGGCCCGACATCAAGCCCCAAAGCGCGCGCCGCCAGCATTAAATAACCGGCCTGCAAAGAGCCATTGCGCATCGCCGTTTCAGCGGCAAATTCTTCCGAACCGGTAAACCAGTTTTTGGCCTCCGGATTATGCGGAAACAATTCCGGAATTCGGTCATAAAATTTCATGTCATTGGCAATGATGACGCAAACCGGCGCCGCTTCCACTTTCGCAATATTGCTGTCAATAATGAACGGCATGAGACGTTTTTTGCCGGCTTCGGAATTGACAAAAACCAACCTTGCCGGACAGCAATTAGCGCTGGTCGGGCCCATTCGCATCAAATCATAAAGCGCGTGTAATTTCTCATCTGCCACTGGTGTCGGATCAAAATCATTATGGCTGCGCGCCTTATTGAACAATAAATCAAGCGCATTTTGGTCAAGCATCAATATCTTCTTTCAAAAAATAAAACGGTTATAAAACGGCGCGTACTTCGGTAACCGAAGGCACATAATGGCGCAGCAGGTTTTCAACCCCTTGTTTCAATGTTGCCGTGGCAGACGGGCAACCGGCACAGGCACCGCGCATATGCAAAGAAACAATGCCGTCGCGAAAGCCGTGAAATACGATATCGCCGCCATCTTGAGCAACAGCGGGACGCACGCGAGTGTCGAGAATTTGCTTAATCACCGCCACGGTTTCCGCATCTTCTTCTTCAAAATCCGTGCCGCCAACGGCCATATCGGCGCTCATCAGTGGCTGCTCGGAAACAAAATGCGCCATCATGGCGTTTAATATGCCGGGCTTAATATGCTGCCATTCGGCACTATCGGCTTTTGAAACGGCGATGAAATCAGCCCCGTAGAAAACCGAAATGACCCCGTCAATTTGAAACAATTCAGCCGCCAAGGGCGAGGCGGCAGCGGCCTCGGCATTTGGAAAATCAACCGGCGGCGCATCGCCGGTCACGGCGCGGCCGGGCATAAACTTCAATGTCGCCGGATTGGGCGTATCTTCGGTTTGAATAAACATAATTCTATCCTTTTATTCTGCCTATATAGGCAAGCGAACGGGCGGTGACCAGTTTTTCATCCGGCTTTTTACCGACTTTTCAGCTTATCAGGCCATCACGTCAGCGCGTCAATTTCATCATCTGATAAATCGCCGGGCACAATGGTCACCGGAATATGGATCGGCGATTTACCGGCACCGATAGATGACACTAAAGGCCCCGGCCCGCCAGTGCCGACCGCCGCGGCCAGCACTAAAGTTGAAATCGTCCGGTCTTCATCGATTAATTGCGCCACTTCTTCGTCCATCATGCCATGGCGAATATGGGTGGTCGGTTTTTCACCGCCCAACATTTCAACCAGCCCCGAGCATTCGCCCAAAATCCGTTCGGCCTCTTGTTCGGCTTCTTCTTTCATCAAGCTGCCGACACCCAGCCAATGTTCATGGCTTTCTGGCTCAATCACCAATAGGAGCGCAACCTTGCCGCCCGTGCCATGCGCACGGCGCGCGGCAAAGCGCAAAGCCGCATGGCTTTCAGGTGTCCCATCCACAACAATGAGAAACTTGCGCTGTAAGTGCTGGTTAATATCCATGTCTTATGCTGACACGCGTTTGACCGGTGAAACAAGCAAAAATACGCTAACTGCCCAGAAAGCCGACCAGCTTGCGCACATCGGCCATGACCGGCTCCGCCAAAGCGCGGGCGCGCTCTGCGCCATCCGCCAAAATCGCATCAACCATTGCCGGGTCATCATTTAAACGCCGCATCTCATCCCCGATCGGGCCGATTTTGGCGATTGCCAATTCGGCCAAAGCCTCTTTCAAAGCTGAGAATTGCTGACCGGCAAACTGGCCGATAACCGGGGCCAAATCTTGCTCGGCCAAGGCGGCATAAATGCCCAACAAATTAGCCGCTTCCGGCCGCCCCTCGAGCCCTGCTTCGCTGTCCGGCAAAACATCGGGGTCGGTTTTCGCTTTGCGGATTTTCTTGGCAATCTCATCGGCACTGTCCAGCATGGTGATGCGCGATAAATCAGACGGGTCTGATTTTGACATTTTCTTTGACCCGTCGCGCAAACTCATCACCCGTGTTGCCGGCCCTTGAATGAGCGGTTCGGGCTGCGGAAAAAACCCTTCCGCGCCGAAATCATTATTGAATTTTTGGGCAATATCGCGGGCCAATTCGAGATGCTGCTTTTGGTCTTCGCCGACCGGCACATGCGTTGCCTGATATAATAAAATATCCGCCGCCATGAGGTTTGGATAAACATATAAACCGACCGAGGCTTTTTCGCGGTCTTTACCGGCTTTTTCCTTAAATTGCGTCATCCGATTGAGCCAGCCCATGCGCGCCACACAATTCAAAACCCATGCCAATTCAGCATGTTGCGGCACTTGCGCTTGATTGAACACAATATGATTTTTCGGATCGACACCGGCGGCAATAAAAGCGGCCGCCACTTCACGCGTATTGGCGGCCAATTCGGCCGGATCTTGAAAAACGGTAATGGCGTGTAAATCAACCACACAATAAAGGCATTGATGGGTTTCTTGCAGCGCGACAAAATTACGAATGGCACCGAGATAATTGCCGAGATGCAAATTGCCGGTCGGCTGAACCCCCGATAAAACGCGATTTATTTGCTGGCTCATAAATTATCTCCCTGCTGCGGACCTGTTATCGCGCATCACTTGCGGCCACGCAAGCGGGCGATATCAGCCATGCTCAACGCACCAAAAGCCAGCACCAAAGCGCCATACACCAAGCCGCCCAAGATAATTAAACCGGCCAGCGATAAAATATCTGCCGGCAGCCAATGATAAAAGCTGTCGGCGAAGAGGCTCAAACCGGCAGCCATCACCATGGCGGCAGCCAATTGGCCAAGCAGCCTGAAACCGATAGCGCGGCGCAAACGCCAATCTTTGCGGGCGGCCAAACGCGCCAGCATCAAACCCAATGTCAACCAGCCGGCAAAGCCGGTGGCCGCGGCAATCGCCGGTGCGCCATAAAGCGGAAAGAAAGTCAGCGATAAAATAATATTGGCAGCCACGCCAATCGCTCCGTCAATCAATGGCGCGCGCGTATCTTTACGGGCAAAAAAGCTCGGCTGCAGCGCTTTGATAAAAACAAATGCCGGCAGGCCGAAGCAAAACACTTGCAGCAATAAAGCCGTTGCCGCCGTATCGGCGGCGGTAAACGCGCCGCGCTCAAATAATAATGAGACAATCGGTGCTGCCAAAACAAACAGGCCGGAAGCGGCCGGTAAGGTCAGTCCGGCTGCGGCCAGCAAGGCCGTGTCTTGCGCGCCATGCGCTTTCATTGTCTCGCCGCCGGCCAAATGACGGGTCAAAGCGGGCAATAAGGCGACCGATAAAGCAACACCGATAACACCCATTGGCAATTGATAAAGACGGTCAGCATAATAAAGCCAAGCGGCGGCGCCTGCTTGACCGGTGGCAATGGATGTGCCGACCAGCAAATTGATTTGCCCGATACCGGCCGCCAAAATGCCGGGGACGGCAAGCCGCCAGACATGGCGCACATCATCGCTGAGGCGCGGGCGCATCGGCGCCAATCGCAAACCGGCGCGCCAAGCGGCGATAACAACAAACGCCAATTGCGCCAAACCGGCGAAAGCCACCGCGCCGATAATATAATCCAACAGCCTCGTATCACCGCTCGGCATATTTTGTAACGCCGCCAAAGCCATCGCCGCTATCAGCACCAAATTCAACAAGACCGGCGCCAGAGCCGCGGCTAAAAACCGATTGACCGCATTCAGCATGGCGGCAAATAGCGCCATCAGCGACATGAAAATCAGATATGGAAAACTGATGCGCGCATAATAAACCGCCAGATCAAATTTCGCCGCATCTCCGGCAAAACCTTGCGCCAGAGCGAGCACTAAATAGGGCATGAAAATTTCTGCCAATAGGGTGAAAACACATAAAGCGGCGGCCAAAACAGCGAGAATGCGCGCTGCAAAATCCAGCGCCGCCGCTTGCCCGTCTTGCGTCAGCCTTTCGGTAAATAAGGGTACAAAGGCGGCATTAAACGCACCTTCAGCAAATAGCCGCCGAAATAAATTCGGCAGGCGAAAGGCAATAACAAAAATTTCTGCCAAAGGGCCGGCGCCCAAAAGCGCGGCCAAAAATATATCGCGAAAAAAGCCGCTAATACGGCTGGCCATGGTCGCGCTGCCAACCGTCAGCGCATTGCCTAAAAGCGAATGGCCCGAAAGCGAGGCATCGCGTTTGGCCATTAAGCGGCCTCCGTTTTGTTTTTCCGGCTTGGATGTTTGGGTTGTGCGGCCGCAACCGGATCATCAATCACCGCGGCCAAAATATCTCTCAGCTTTTTTTGCCGCGCCGAAGATGCAATTTGTCCGCCGGTCAAATTAGTGACGTAAAAAACATCTACCGCACGCTCGCCAAAGGTCGCGACACGCGCGGCAATCACCGATAAGTTCAAATCATATTGCGCACGCAAAAGCGCATAAAGCAGGCCCGGCCGGTCCAGCCCGCTGACTTCAATAACGCTGGCTTCATCCGATAATTTATTTGAAAAACTGACTTGTGACGTCAAATCAAATGCCTCTAAAGCCGGCCGCGCGCGTTCCGTGCCCAAACGTTCAGGCACCATAAGTTTGCCGCCCAATACATCCATAATCACTTGATGCGTGCGTTTGGCTTGACTGGCCTCCAATGGCCCCGGCGCATCCATGCGCGCCACATGCAAACCGTCAATCGCCATGCCGTCGCGTGTGGTGGTGATGCGCGCATCCAAAATCGTCAAGCCGGCCACCGCACACGCGCCTGCGAGACGGGCAAACAGCCCCGGATGGTCTTGGCATATTAATGTAATTTCCGAGCAATCACGTAATTCATCCGGCTTTATTTCCAGCAAGACCGGCGCGTTATCGGCTTCCATTTCCCTAATCATGGCGGCGTGATGCACTTGCGCTTCAAGCGGAAAGCTCAGCCAATAAGCATCGCTATGACGACGCGTATAAGCGTTGATTTTGCGCGCGCTCCAGCCCTTATCCAAAGCTTGCGCAAAAGCGATTTTGGCCGCTTCGGCCCGTTCGCCGCGTGCCGCCAATGCGCCTTTGGTATTTAGGCGCGCTGCCGTTTCCGCATGCAACTCACGCAAAAGCTGTGCTTTCCACCCGTTAAACACGCCGGGCCCGACCGCTTTAATATCAATTTCCGTCAGCACGAAAAGATGATCCAAGCGTTCACGGCTTTGCACCATGGCGGTGAAATCTTCAATCGTGCGCGGGTCAGATAAATCGCGCCTTTGCGCGGTATCGCTCATCACCAAATGCTCACGCACCAGCCATTCGGTCAAAGCGGTTTCAGCTTTTGAAAAGCCTAGACGTGGCCCCAATTTACGCGCAATGCGCGCGCCGGCAATCGAATGGTCTTCCGGTCGACCCTTGGCAATATCGTGCAATAAAGTGGCCAAATAAATCACCCGCCGATTGATCGCACCATCATTCATCAGCTGATAGGCGAGCGGATGCGCGTCACGCGCTGCGCCGCTTTCCACTTCGCGCAATAAGCCCAAAGCGCGGAGCAAATGCTCATCCGCCGTATAATGGTGATACATGTTAAATTGCATCAGCGCGATAATGCGCCCGAAATCGGGCAGAAAACGGCCCAACACACCGGCCTCATTCATGCGCCGCAAAATCCGTTCGGGGTCACGTTTCGAAGTCAATAAATCGAGAAATAGCTTATTGGCTTCCTCATTTTCGCGCAAAGCAGCATCGATTTTGCCGGTATTTTGCGTCATCACGCGCAATGTATCGGGGTGAATATCAATGCCGAATTTATCCGCCAAATGAAACACACGAATAAAATTGACCGGGTCTTTTTCAAAACAAGTGGCCGCGCTCATCTTCAATCGACTGGCCTCAATCGTGAACCCGTCGACTTGCTTTTGACGGCGAAACAAAGCCGGCAAGCGAGCCAAGCGGCGCGGCTTGTTCTGGCTTTCCTCCAAAGAGGCACAAAAAATCGCGGTTAAATTGCCGATATGTTTGGCGACCAGAAAATAGCGTCGCATAAATCGCTCAACCGGTTTCATCGCCGCCGCATCTTTCGCCGCTGCCGCCGGATAAAAATATTCGGCCAGCGGTTTTTGCACATCAAAGCTCAATCGCTCTTCAGCACGCCCGGTCAAGAAATGCAAATGGCAGCGCACTTGCCATAAAAACGCATCGCATTTTCGAAATAATTGCAGTTCATCGGCGGTCAATACATTCAAGCCGACCAAATCATCCAGATCTTCGATTTGATAGCTATAGCGGGCAATCCAAAACAGCGTGTTCAAATCGCGTAACCCGCCTTTGCTTTCTTTCAAATTCGGCTCAACGAGATAGCGCGACCGGCCGGTTTTTTCGTGCCGCTCATCGCGTTCATCCAGCTTGGCAGTAACAAATTGACGGGCCGTGCCGCGCATAATCTTATTTTGAAACGCCTCGCGATATTGCTCATAAAGCGTCTCACTGCCCCATAAAAGTCGGCTTTCCAACATTGCCGTGCGCACCGTCATATCGGCGCCGGCCTGGCTGATGCAATCGGCAATGGAGCGCGTCGCATGGCCGACTTTCAGCCCCATATCCCACAGCATATAAAGAATATATTCGACAAAGCTCTCGCTGGCCGCATTGCGCTTATAAGGCAGCAAAAAAAGCAAATCGATATCCGAATGCGGTGCCAAGCGACCGCGCCCATAGCCGCCAACCGCAATAATCGTCACTTTTTCGGCATTGGTCGGATTGGATAAATATAAAACATCTTCAGCAACAAAATCAGCCAGCGCCGTTAACAGCGCATCCATTTGTGCCGACAAGGTTTCAGCGCAACGCGCGCCTTTTAATTTTTTTGCTTCCAAAGCAACGCGCACATTGGCACGCTCATCTTGCAAATGGGTTTTCAAAAGCGCCAAAGCGGCTTGCCGCAAACCGCTATCATCGCCGCCATATTGCTTGGCCAATTGCTTTAATTCTGTGCGCAATGCGACGGCATGGGTGGCCGAATTTTTAGCGGCGTTTCTGGTATTAGGTTTTCTATCGGTTTTTGATGTGGTCATGTCATCCGTCATTGGCGGCTCGAATTGGCGGCTCGAAAACTTTCGGTCTGAAAGCTATAGCACAATTTTATCGCCACTCAGCCCTGATTGTTTTCGCTGTCGATTTCTTGCAAGCGATACAACCAATCCAAAGCCTCGCGCGGGCTTAACCGGTCCGGGTCAATCGTCGCCAAGGCGGTGCGCAATGCATCTTGGCGCGGCGGGGTCGCGCGATTGGCATCAAATAGCGGTAAGCGAGCCAAATCGGCAGCGCTGCCCGCCGCATCATTTTCTTCCAATCGCGCCAACACGGCACGGGCGCGCGCCGTCACGCTTTCCGGCAGACCGGCCAATTCAGCCACATGAATACCGTAAGAGCGGTCCGCCGCACCGCTCTCAACCTCATGCAGAAAAACCAATTTGCCGTCATGCTCGCGCACTTTCATACTGGCATTGGCCAGCCCGCCCAGCGGCTCAGCCAGCGCCGTCAGCTCATGATAATGGGTGGCAAAAAGCGTTCGACAGCCAAGGCTTTCATGCAAATATTCAACCGCCGCCCAAGCAATAGACAGGCCGTCAAAGGTCGCCGTACCGCGCCCGATTTCGTCCAAAATGACCAAAGAGCGCGGTCCCGCATGCGTTAAAATGGTTGCTGTCTCGACCATCTCAACCATAAAAGTCGACCGCCCGCGGGCCAAATCATCGGCCGCACCGACGCGCGAAAACACGCGGTCTATCACGCCGATTTCAGCCTTTTGCGCCGGTACGAAACTGCCCATTTGCGCCAAAATCGCGAGCAGCGCATTTTGTCTGAGAAAAGTCGATTTACCGGCCATATTCGGTCCGGTCAGCAATATCATGCGCGGCGCCTCTTCGGCCGCCGCATCAAGCCGACACGGATTGGCGATAAATGGGCCATTTGCCGCTTGCCGCAATGCCGCCTCAACCACCGGATGACGACCGCCTTCAATATGAAACCGTCGATCGTCATATAAATTTGGCCGCGTCCAATGATAAGCTGCAGCCAGCTCGGCCAAAGCAGCATGCACATCCAAGATTGCCAGCGCCTCCGCTTGTGCTTCCAGCAAAGTGCTTTGGGCCAAAATATCATCACTTAATTGCCGGTAAATCTGCAATTCCAAAGCCAGAGCGGTTTCACCGGCGCGCGAAATCTCCGCCGCCAAATCGGCCAATTCTTGGCTGGAAAACCGCACCGCATTGGCCAAGGTTTGGCGATGGATAAAGGTCTCGGCAAATGGCGGCGCCATCAGCTTATCGCCATGCGCTGCCGGCACATCAATATGATAGCCCAACACGCCATTATGTTTGATTTTTAACGCCTTAATGCCGGTTTCCTCGGCATAGCGGTTTTGCAAAGCGGCAATCACCCGGCGGCTTTCATCGCGCATTTCGCGCGCCGCATCGAGACCGGCATGAAACCCTTGCGCCACAAAACCACCATCACGCGCCAAAACCGGCACTTGCGTATCCAACGCCGTTTCCAGTTTTATTTGCAAATCTTGCAACGCCTGATGGCCGGCATTTAAGGCGGCCGCTTGTGTGCTCAATTCACCCGCTTCTTCACCCATTTGTGTCGTGGCCTGTGAAGCGTCACGATTAAGGCCGCTCTCCAGCAAATAGGCATAAACGCTTTTGGCCGCCGCCAAGGCCCCGGCAATGGCTTGCATGTCACGCGGGCCGCCGCGCTGCATGGCAAGGCGAGATAGGGCGCGCGCCAAATCGGGCGCACGGCGCAAAGCCTCGCGCATATCGGCGCGCAAATCAGCCGCCTGCAGCAAATAAGCCACCGCGCTGAGCCGCGCTTCAATCAACGGTTTTTGCGTCAACGGGGCGTTTAACCGCGCCGCCAAAACACGTGCCCCTGCCGCCGTCATGGTCTTGTCAATGACCGCCAATAAGGCGCCACTGCGCGCGCCGGCTAAAGTGCGGGTCAATTCCAAATTGGCGCGGGTTGCCGCATCGAGACCCATAAAACCGGTTTCACTTTCAATATGCGGGGCCGATAATTTCACCGTGCTGCCAAATTGTGTATCGCCATATTGAGTGGCATCGAAATAATCGACAATATGCGCCGCCGCCAAACCAACCGCGCGACCCGCCGCCTCCAATGCGGCCCATCCGGCCGCCCCGAACCGCTCTTGCATAAAAGATGCCAGCTTGGCAGTGGCCAAATCATCAACCGGCGTCAACATCGGTTGGTCGACCATATCCCATGGTTTGGGAGCCTCGTTTTGCATGCCGCTTGTGCCGACAGACGGTGAAGCCGGGTCGCTCGGTTTTTCATAAAACGCCGCTTCCACCGCTTGCGGCAGCAAAATCTCACGCGGTGCCAAGCGCGCCAATTGCGCCGATAAAGTATCAAAGCGACACGCAGTGGCGGCAAATTCACCGGTCGACATATCGGCCCAAGCCAACGCCCAATCGGCTTTTGCGCCATGCCCCAGACACGCCAAAGCGACAATAAAATTATGCTCTTTGGCACTCAATAACCCGTCTTCGCTAATTGTACCGGCGGTCACCAAGCGCACCACTTCGCGCTTCACCACCGCTTTTGAACCTCGCTTTTTGGCAATCGCCGGGTCTTCGGTCTGCTCGCAAATGGCAACCCGAAAACCGGCTTTAATCAACCTTTGCAAATAGCCTTCACTGGCATGAAACGGCACCCCGCACATCGGCACCGCTTCACCCAAATGCTTGCCGCGATGGGTCAGGGTGATATCCAATGCAGCCGCCGCGGCAATCGCATCATCGAAAAACAATTCATAAAAATCGCCCATTCGATAAAACAATAAAGCGTCTTTATGCGCCTGCTTAATCTCCAAATATTGCGCCATCATCGGCGTCACTTTTGCCGCATTGGCTGAATGAGCGGACGGCTTTTTATTGGCCGGGGCATTGGATGAAGCGGCTGACATGGCGACAGTGTAGCAAAGCGTAAGCCCGCGGTCAGTGCCGCTGCACCGCCAAGCGCCAAAAAGCTGTTGAATTTATTTTGTTTTTTTGACCTGCCGCGCCTTGTTTTTGCCGCGTCAAAGCCCTAAAACGAGCGGCATATGGGGCCGGTTAGGATGTGTTAAGTCTAATGCCGAAGCCACAGCCCATGAGGATAGAGCGATGAGCGATCAGGACAAAAACTTTACCGATGAAGAAGCTTTAAGGTTTCATTCACGCGGCAAGCCGGGCAAGCTGGAAATCAGCCCGACCAAGCCAATGGCGACGCAACGCGATTTATCGCTTGCCTATTCGCCGGGTGTGGCCGTACCGGTTCAAGCAATTGCCGAAAACCCCGATGCCTCTTATGACTTTACCTCGCGCGGCAATATGGTGGCAGTGATTTCAAACGGTACGGCGATTTTAGGGCTGGGCAATCTCGGCGCGCTGGCCTCAAAACCGGTAATGGAAGGCAAGGCGGTTTTATTCAAGCGCTTTGCCGATGTCGACTCGATTGATTTGGAGCTGGATACGGAAGACCCGCAACAAATTATCGATGCGGTGAAGTATATGGGCCCCAGTTTTGGTGGCATTAATCTGGAAGATATTAAGGCGCCCGATTGCTTCATCATTGAAAGCCAATTGCGCGAGCTGATGGATATTCCGGTATTTCATGATGACCAGCACGGCACAGCCATTATTTGTGCCGCCGGTTTGATCAATGCGCTGCATTTGACCGGCAAGGATATCAAAGACATTAAAATCTGCGTCAATGGGGCCGGCGCGGCCGGTATTGCCTGTTTGGAATTGATTAAAGCCATGGGCTTGCCGCATGAAAATGCGATTTTATGCGACACTAAAGGGGTGATTTATAAAGACCGCAAAGAAGGCATGAACCAGTGGAAATCAGCCCATGCAGTGGAAACCAAAGCGCGGACATTGGCTGAGGCGATGGACGGGGCAGACGTGTTTCTTGGCCTGTCGGTTAAGGGCGCAGTGACCGCCGATATGGTCAAAGCCATGGCCGACAACCCGATTATTTTCGCCATGGCCAATCCCGATCCGGAAATCACGCCGGAAGAAGTGGCGGCCATTCGTGATGATGCGATCATGGCAACCGGTCGGTCGGATTATCCGAACCAGGTGAATAATGTTTTGGGCTTCCCGTATATTTTTCGCGGCGCATTGGATGTGCGCGCAACAACGATTAATGATGCGATGAAAATTGCCTGCGCCGAAGCGCTGGCCGATTTGGCGCGCGAAGATGTGCCCGATGAAGTGGCCGCTGCCTATGATGGGGAGCGCCCGCGCTTTGGGCCGCGCTATATTATTCCGGTGCCGTTTGACCCGCGCCTGATCAGTGAAATTCCGCCGGCCGTGGCCCGTGCGGCCATGGATAGCGGTGTCGCACGCGCACCGATTGTCGATATGCAAGCCTATCAAGACCGCTTGAAAGCGCGCCTCGACCCGACAGCCAGTTCGATTCAAATCATCATGAATAAATCGAAGCAAAACGCCAAACGGATGATTTTTGCCGAAGGTGAGCAAGAACAGGTCATTCGCGCCGCCATTGCCTATAAGGATTTGGGTCTCGGTGAGCCGATATTGATCGGCACGCATGATATTGTTCGCAACAATATGGCCAAGCTGGGCTTGGATGCGCGTGATGATATTGAAATTCGTGACACGCGCACATCCGGCAAGCTGGATAATTACAGCGCATTTTTATATGAAAAATTGCAGCGCGGCGGCCGCCTGATGCGCGATTGCGAGCGCATGGTCGCCAATGACCGCAATATTTTCGGCGCCTGTGCTTTGGCCCGCGGCGATGCTGATGCCATGGTCACCGGTGTTACACGCTCTTACTCCATTACGCTGGAAGAAGTATCAAAGGTCATTGAACCACGCGCCGGACACCGGGTTATGGGTATTTCCATGCTGGTGGCGCGCGGCGGGCGCACGGTAATGGTTGCCGATACCAATGTAATCGATATGCCAAGCGCTGAAGAATTGGCTGATATTGCCTGCCAGAGCGCGTCAACAGCGCGCGCGCTGGGCCATGAGCCGCGCGTTGCGATGTTGGCTTATTCAACTTTCGGCCACCCCGAAGGCGACCGCTCGGTCTATGTGCGCGAAGCGGTAAAATTGCTGGATGCACGCGGCGTTGATTTTGAATATGAAGGCGAAATGGCGGCCGATGTGGCGCTTAATCGCGAAGCCATGCAACGCTATCCGTTTTGCCGCTTGACCGAACCGGCCAATGTGTTGGTTATGCCGGCCATTCACTCGGCCTCTATTTCAACCAAAATGTTGGAAGAATTGGGACAAGCAACGCTTATCGGTCCGATTTTGGTCGGCCTTGAGCATCCGGTGCAAATTGCCCGTATTGGCGCAACGGCGACGGAAGTGTTGAATATGGCGGCGATTGCCGCTTACGGTTTGGAAACCATTTAGCGCGCTTTTCTTCGGGCCTTTTTAATTATTCGTGACCGGCCCGACCCCGCGCCAAACCAATGCGGTGGCAATATCTTTATCGCCAATGGTTTCGCGCATTGCCAAATCAGCCAAGCTGCGGGCCACACGCAACACCCGATTAAAGCCGCGCGCCGTTAGCGCCCCTTCATCGATAATCACATCGAGTAATTTTTGACCGCTTGCATCGGGGGTCGCCAAAGCCCGCAAATCATCGCCATCAAGGCGCGCATTCAAACATTTTTGCCGTTGATGTTGAATTTCCTGCGCCTGCAAAACCCGCGCCGCAATCGGTGCGCTCGCTTCGCCTTTTTCATCATCCATCATTTTCGCCAGCGGCACGGGCGGCACATCCAGGCGAATGTCAAACCGGTCCAAAAGCGGGCCGGACAATCGCGCCAAATAATCATCGCGGCATAAGGGCAGTCTGTGGCAAGCCAAATTGGCATCATCAGCATGGCCGCAACGGCAAGGGTTCATCGCCGCCAATAATTGAAATTTCGCATGATAGCTGACATGCGCCTCGGCGCGCGCCACATCGACCCGGCCGGTTTCAATTGGCTGGCGCAGCGCATCCAAGGCTTGGCGCGAAAACTCCGGCAATTCATCGAGAAATAAAACGCCGCTATGCGCCAATGAAATCTCGCCCGGCCGCGCTTGCCGGCCGCCGCCGATAAGTGCCGCCATGCTGGCTGAATGATGCGGACTGCGAAACGGCCTTTGATCGGCCAAGCGGACCCCGCCACGACGCGATGACAGGCTTTCAATAACCGAGATTTCAAGCCTTTCATGGGCTGATAAATCCGGCAAAATACCCGGCAAGCGCGCTGCCAGCATTGATTTACCGGCACCTGGCGGCCCGCTCATCAATAGATTATGACCCCCGGCAGCGGCCACTTCCAAAGCCAAACGCGCCACCGGCTGGCCGCGAATATCGGCCATATCGGGCAGGCTTTTATCGCGTGCCACGCGCCGCGCTTGCGGCGGCGGCAAGAGCTGGTGACCGCGCAAATGATTGACCGCCTCCAATAAATGCGCCGCGGCAATAATCCCCGGCTTATCGGGCGCGGCGAGACCTGACCATGCCGCTTCCATGCCACAGCTTTCAGGGCAAATCAGTCCGATATTTTTCTCCAATGCCGCCATCGCAGCCGGCAAAGCCCCGGGCACACCGATAAGCGCACCATCCAAACCCAACTCGCCCATTGCATAAAACCCGCGCACGGCGTGTTGCGGCAATGCACCCATCGCCACCAAAAGACCAAGCGCAATCGGCAAATCATAATGGCTGCCTTCTTTCGGCAAATCGGCCGGCGACAAATTTATGGTGATACGGTCATAAGGCAGCGCCAAGCCGACCGCCGACAGAGCGGCGCGCACTCTTTCGCGGCTTTCGGCCACTGATTTATCGGGCAGGCCAACAACGGTAAAGGCATTTTGGCCGGGCGCCAAATGCACTTGCACATCGACCGGCACGGCATCGACGCCTTGAAAGGCGATGGTATGAATGGAAGCGGTCATTTTTTCTTCTTCTTCTATGCGGCTGGATTTGCCTTTTGAAAGCTTAGGCAAAATTATCCGCGCCGACAAGCAAGGGTTGATTTGCGGCAAAATCAGTGTCACTTTCCAACCAGCTTGGAGAAATCTAATGTTTGGTCCGCGGCGCGTAACAGTCGCTCAGGGTGATGTTTTCATCGAAACCCTGTCCGGCAAAAGAAAAATTTTTAAATCTATGGGTGTCGCCGATAGTGCGCCGGCTGACACGTTTCAAAGCCTATGGGAAGTAACCGAATTATTGCAGTTTAACGGCTTGCCGCATGCGCGCTTGTCAAACCGCGATAGCGGCCAAATACGCACCATTGCGTTGGATGCGCTGGAGCGGCAAGAGATTTACAAAAAACGCAATTAAGCTCGGTCAGCTTCCGATTGACCTGCAATCAAACTGATGCCGGCGCGCGGCGCGCCTCAATCGCATCTAAAATCATTGCCGCAATATCCGGCCCGCCAAATGCCTTGATTTCGCGAATGCAGGTCGGCGAGGTGACATTTATCTCGGTCAAATAACCGCCAATCACGTCAATGCCGGCGAAAATAATCCCCATTTCTTTAAGGCGCGGGCCGATTTGCGCGGCGATTTCCATATCCCGCGCATCCAATTCAATCGCTTCGGGTCGTCCGCCAACATGCACATTGGCGCGCGCATCCCCTTCTGCCGGCACACGGTTCAACGCCGCCACCGCTTCGCCCTCGACCAAAATCACCCGCTTATCGCCGCCGCGCACTTCTTTCAAATAGGCTTGCGCAATCACCGGCTCGCGAGCGCTTAAAAACATATCGACCAGTGAGCCGAAATTTTCATCTTTTTGTGTCACACGAAACACACCGGCACCGCCATTGCCGAATACCGGCTTTAAAATAATATCACCATGAGCAGCGCGAAAATCTTCCAGCGCGGCACGGTCACGGGTCATTAAAGTCGGCGGCAAAAGACCGTCAAATTCAACCGGAAAAATTTTCTCCGGCGCATTGCGCACAGCAGCCGGATCATTAACCACCAAAGTCTCGGGGTGAATGCGTTCGAGAAAATGCGTCGCAGAAATATAATGCATATCAAAAGGCGGGTCTTGGCGCATCAGCACCACATCCATTTTCCGCATATCGGTCAGATGAGCCGCGCCCAATTTAAAATGCGCACCCAATTCATCGGCCAATTGCAGCGGTGCCAAACGGGCCGATACTTCGCCATCCAACATGGACAGCATATCCGGCTCATAATAATACAGCTCATGGCCGCGCGCTTGCGCTTCCAACCCCAAGGCAAAACTGGTATCGCCGACAATATCAATATCGGCAATCGGGTCCATTTGAATGGCAATTTTCAGCGCCATTATTCCTCCGATAGCGTAAAAATTTATATTTCCCTTTCACGCTTACGGCGAAACCGCCCATCGGTCAATTCGCTTTCAATCAGACAAAGCGGCTCATAAATTATGCCGCCACGCCGCCTTTATATGCAATGGCAGGCGCCAATTGGCCAAGGCAATCAAATCAAAACGCCAGCGATGCTCGCCATATTGCGGATTGGCGGCAACAAATTGCGCCGCCGCTTTTTCAATCCGATGCCATTGCCGCGGCACCACGGCTTGCCGTGCCAACCACAAATTGCCGCGCGCCTTCACCTCGACAAAAACCAGCAGCTTGCCGCGCCGTGCAATAATATCAATCTCACCGCCACGCATTTTTTGATTGCGCGCAATGATGCGGTAATTTTTCAGCCTTAATAGCCAGCTGGCAATTTGCTCGCCTTGGCGTCCGCGACGGTGGCCCTGTTTGGCCCATGCGGTTTGGCGTGCCTTGCGTGTGGCTTCCTCACGGGCTTTTTGTTTCGCCGTCTGGCCGGTCAGATGCGGCTTCTTTTTGTTGGTCATTTTTTCGAACATCCTCTTTCTTGTTTGTTTTATCGGATGGGGTGAGCGCCAAAGCGCGGGCATAAATCTGTTTGCGCGGCAGGCCGGTTTCGGCGGCAATGTTTTGCACCGCATCGCGACGGCTCATCTGCGCCATTGCATCATTCAGCATGGCGTCAATATCGTCATCAGCGGGCGCTGTTTCTTGCCGCCCGGCCGATATCAATAAAGTCACTTCACCGCGCGGCGGGTTTTGCGCGAAGGCGGTTTGTAAATCATCCGGAGTGCCGCTTATGACTTGTTCAAATTTTTTGGTCAATTCGCGGGTCACGCATATTTCTGCCTGCGGGGCCAAGGTCTCAATATCGGCCAATAAATCAACCAATCGCTTGGCCGATTCAAATAACACCAAAGTGCCGGTCGGCGCTTCCAATAATCCGCTCAACGCTTTTTGGCGCGCGGCTTTTTTCGGCGGCAAAAAGCCGGCAAAACAAAACCGATCGGTCGGCAGGCCGGCAATAGACAAAGCCAGCATCGGGGCCGAAGCACCGGGCACGCCGCTGACATAATGACCGGCAGCGCGCGCGGCGCGCACAAGCGGCATGCCGGGGTCTGAGATAAGCGGCGTTCCGGCATCTGAAATCAGCGCAATGGTCTCGCCCTCGGCCAAGCGGGCAAGAATTTTCGGCCGCATTTTCTCCGCATTATGCTCGTGATAAGCGAGGCAATGCGGCTTTAACCGATAGCGGGAAAACAGTTTTTGCGAGACGCGCGTGTCTTCACACAAAACCAAATCCGCCGCCGCCAAAACATCCAAAGCGCGCAAGCTGATATCGCGCGCATGCCCGATTGGCGTGGCTACAATATAAAGACCGGCCGCGAGATGCGCGTCGCCATCATTTAAAAAGCCATTCTGATCGTCATTTTTTTGCATTGCGGAAACCTTACCCTGCTTGAACGCCATATGTAAGCGCGGCTTTGCCCTTATGCAGCCATAATCGCGGTTTAAAATTCGTTTAACGTATTATCGGTAAACCATGCGCCTCGATTTGCTTCATGGCTTTGCTTCATGGATTTGCTTCATCGCTTTGCTTTATGATTTTACGTGGTGATTTTACTTCACGACTTTACTTCATCAACCGGCGCAGATAGGGTCAGGCGCAGAAATAAGGATGTCTATAATTTTTGAAATCCGTCGCATAATGTCCGCTTTTCGACCCCTCAAAAGGCGCGCGCCAGCCTTGCTTTCGCGTCCGCTCTCATCATTGGTTCGGCCCTTGGCTTCATCTTTGGCGCTCGCCGCCTTGGCCGGCTGTGCCGGCGCCCCATCAAAGCCCGCCGCACCGGCCAGCGTAAAAGCGCCGATAACCATTAGCGCACCGGCCCCTGTTTTAATGCCGATAGATAAGGCTGCCTATCCGCCCGCACCGCCGCGCGATGAAGAGGCGCGCATTATCGGTCTGCTTTTGCCAATCGGCGATGAGCGCGATGCGATACGTCAATTGGCCGGTCATCTTTATAATGCCGCGCAATTGGCCTTATTTGATAGCGGACAAAAAAATCTGGTGCTGCGCTTGCATGATACGCGCGGCACGCCGGACGCCGCTTTGGAGGCCGGTAAAGCGGCTTTATCTGCCAATGTGAATGTGCTGGTTGGGCCGCTTTTTGGAACCTCGGCCGCCGCTTTAAAGCCGCTTCTGGCCGGCCGCGATGTGCCGGCTTTTGCCTTTTCCAATGATGCCAGTGCTGCCGGTGACAATCTTTGGCTGCTAGGCTTTTTACCGGAACAAAATATCGACCGGATTGTTTCGGAAGCGATTGCCCAGGGCTTGACGCGCTTCGGTGCGTTAGTGCCGGAAGGGGTTTTCGGCGCCCGTATCGGCAATGATTTTGCGGCCTCGGTAGAGCGGTTTGGCGGCACTGTCATTCAAACGGAAACCTATCCGCCCGATGCTAAGGGCATGTTTGAACCGGTCAAAAGACTGGCGCAATTTGACCGCCGCAAAGCAGCCCATGCGGCACAAGTAAAACGGCTGGCCGATGAGGCTTTGGCGCTTTTGCCGGTTGACGAAAAGCTGGATGAAGAGAGCGGCGCAATGATTGCCGTGCCGCCGCCGGTTGAGCCGGAAGAAATATTTGCCGCTTTGGGCGATGCGGCGCCGGAATTGGTATCGGCTTATGAAGCTTTAAGCTTGACCGAAACCTTGGGCGATATTCCCTATGATGCGGTATTTATGCCGGAAGGCGGGTTGGCGTTGCGCAATTTGGCCCCGCTTTTACCGTATTTCGATATTGATCCGCGGCGGATTAAATTCATCGGCACGCGGCTTTGGGATGACCCGACTTTAAGCCAAGAGCCGCCTTTGCATGGCGGCTGGTTTGCCGCCCCGCCGGGCGTGAATTGGCAGGGCTTTGCCGCGCGCTATGAAAAAACCTATGGCGAGGTGCCGCCACGCTTGGCTTCCATGGCTTATGATGCGGTCGCCTTGGCGGCGCGCCTGGCAACGATAAATGCCGAAGCACCGTTTCGACAAGAATTGCTGACCGACCCGAACGGCTTTGTCGGCATTGACGGTATTTTGCGGCTGAAAGAAAACGGGCTGAATGAACGCGGCCTCGCCGTGCAAGAAATCACCCGCCGCAATACAAGAAATATTAGCGCCGCGCCCGATAGTTTTGTCGAGCATGACCGGCGGCTCCGCGCCGCCATCTCCTTGGCCGGCGCATTACGCTTGTCAAACCCTGACCGCGCCCTGTCGGGAAGTGACGCCGATGGCGAGGCTATTTTTGAAGCGGAAAATAATCCCGCCGCTTCGGCCGAAGCAGGGGAAACGCGTGAAACAAATCAAAACGGCGCGCAGCTTACGCCAATAAGCGGCCAATAATATAATCCAGCAATAGACGCCCTTTGGCCGTCGCCTGTAACAGATTATCGGCATCGACCAATAAGCCATCCGCTTTCAATCCATCTAACCGCGTCGGCTCAAGCGAAACGCCTTGTTCGGCCAGTAAATGCAAGCCGCGCCCGTCAACCAAACGCAATCCCAACATGACCAATTCTTCCGCCGCCTCATTGGCCGCCAGCGCCGTCAAGCCCGACCAGCCATGACCTTTTTCAGCACATGCGGCGAGCCAGATTTGCGGGTTTTTATGCGAAAGGCTGGCGTGTTTTTGGCCGTTCAATGTCAAGCGCCCATGCGCGCCCGGGCCAATGCCGACATAATCACCGCCTTGCCAAATCGCCCGATTATGCGCGCATTGATGCGCCGCTTGCGCATGATTGGATATTTCATAAGCCGGTAAATCAGCCGCCGCGCATTGCTCTTGCGTGACCTCGTATAAAGCGGCTGATAATTCCTCATCGGGCATGGCAAATTTGCCTTGCGCAACATAATTTTCAAACGGTGTCGCCGCCTCGACAGTTAATTGATAAAGCGACATATGCTGCGGCGCGAGCGCCAGAGCAGCCTGCAATTCACGCTCCCAGCCATTTATGGTTTGGGCTGGCCGCGCATAAATTAGGTCGAAAGAGGCGGTGGTGAAAATATTTTGCGCCGCCAGAAACGCCGCTTTTGCATCCGCCGCACTATGCGTGCGGCCTAGCATTTTGAGCGCCGCATCGTCAAACGCTTGCACCCCTAAAGACAACCGCGTCACGCCGGCATCGGCCAAGCCTTGTAATTGGCTTTGCGCCGCGCTGACCGGATTGGCTTCCAATGATATTTCAGCGTGGCCATCCAGCCCCCATAAATCATCAATCGCCATTAAAATCCCGCCGACCAAATCAGGCGACATGAGGGACGGTGTGCCGCCGCCGAAAAACACCGTCTCGACCTGTCCGACGGGCCGCAAGTGATAGGCGTGATTTAACTCAGCCTTATAGGCAGCCAACCAGTCTTTATTATCGGTCTTATTGAGATGCGCGCCATGCACGTTAAAATCGCAATAAGGGCAAATCGCCGTGCAAAAAGGCCAATGCACATAAATGCCGAGCGGCGGCAAGTTTTGAGCCCGGCCACGCGCCATATTGCTGACGCTTAATGGTTCAGCCATGCGCGACGCGATCGGCAAAACACGCCGCCACTAATTGCTCAAACGCATCAGCGCGATGCGATATTGCATGCTTGGCCGCCGGTTCCATTTCCCCAAATGTCATATCGCCGCCTATTGGCAGAAAAATCGGGTCATAACCGAAGCCGTTTTTACCGCGCATCGGCCATACCAAACTGCCCTCAACCTTGCCTTCAAAACTTTCAACATGGCCATCCGGCCAAGCCAAGCTCAGCGCGCAAATAAACCGCGCCGTGCGCGGCGCGTTTTTCTTCTCGCCGGTCAGATTGTTCAATGCGATTTCAATTTTATGCATGGCGAGATCAAAATCGCGGCCATTCGCCGTTTCCGCCCAACGAGCCGAATAAATGCCCGGCGCCCCATCCAGCGCATCAACCGCCAGACCGCTATCATCCGATAGCGCCGGCAAACCGGCTGTGGTGGCGGCGGCCAATGCCTTTAATTCAGCATTGGCAATAAATGTGTCGCCGGTTTCTTCAGGCTCAGGCAGGCCCAGCGCATCGGCGCCAACCGTCTCGACGTGAAAACCCTTTAGCAAATCGGCAATTTCAACCAGCTTGCCTTTATTATGGCTTGCAACAATCAGTTTTTCTTCGCTAAACGCACGCGCCATTACAAACCGACGGCCTGTTTTTGCATGTCGACCAGCTCGGCAATGCCGGCTTTCGCGAGGCTCATAAGGGTCATGAACTCAGCCTCATCAAATGCTTCCCCTTCGGCAGTCGCTTGAATTTCAACCAAACGACCGGCGCCGGTCATGACAAAATTACCATCCGTATCGGCCACACTGTCTTCATCATAATCCAAATCCGCCACCGGCAGGCCTTGATAAATACCGCACGATAAAGCCGCCACTTGGTCGTGCAATACGCCGCCCATAACCGGTGTTGAAATCAGCCCGTCATTTTTCATTTTGGCGACGCATTGATAAAGCGCCACCCAAGCGCCGGTAATCGATGCGGTGCGGGTGCCGCCATCGGCCTGAATGACATCGCAATCCAATGAAATTTGATTTTCGCCGAGAGCTTCCAAATTAACCACAGCGCGCAAAGAGCGGCCGATGAGACGCTGAATTTCTTGCGTGCGGCCCGATTGTTTGCCGGCATTGGCTTCGCGCCGCATCCGCTCACCGGTTGAGCGCGGTAGCATGCCATATTCAGCCGTTACCCAGCCGCGACCCTGACCGCGCAGCCATGGCGGCACGCGGGTTTCCAATGAGGCGGTGCATAAAACATGCGTGTCGCCAAACTTTACAAGGCAGGAGCCTTCGGCGTGTTTGGAGACATCCGTCTCGAGGCTGACGGCGCGCAGCGCATTGGCAGTGCGGCCTGAAGGGCGGGAAACAGTCATGGGAAATCCTTTCGCTATCGCTTCTATCTAATACGCCCTTGCTGGCGGGGCAAGTGGGCTTGGCGGCAGCGCATTATCGACGTAGATTATCTGCCAATGAGTGAACTGGCCGATTTAACCATAAGGGCGCGCGCCATATTTAGCGAGATTGTCGAAAACTATCTCGAAACCGGCGCCCCTTTAGGGTCCAAAAACCTTGCCGCCCGCTTGGATGAGAAATTATCGCCGGCCAGCATTCGCGCCACCATGGCTGAATTGGAACGCCATGGTCTGCTTTATGCGCCGCATATATCGGCCGGTCGCCTGCCGACCGAAAGCGGTTTGAAATTATTTGTCGATGGGATGATGCAGACCGGGCATTTAACCGATGCCGAACGCGCCGCTTTGAGTGCCGATATGGGGACGCATGGCGAAACCGCCCAAAGCTTGGATGAAGTGCTGCACCAGGCGGCAGAAAAATTATCCGGCTTGAGCGCTTGCGCCGGTCTGGTATTGGCCCCCAATGCCGAGCGCGCGGTCAAACATATTGAATTTATCGCCGTGTCAGACAGCCATATTTTGGTGATTTTGGTCGATGACGGCAATCGGGTGGAAAATCGGCTGATGCCGCGCCCGCCCGGTCTGGTGCCGCAAAAGTTGAATGAGGCAGCCAATTATCTCAATCACCGATTGAGGGGACGCACTTTAGGCGAATTGCGCCGCGACCGACAGGTCGAATTGACGCGACTTGAGAAGGAGCTTGGTCAATTGACGGCTAAATTGGTGGAGGCCGGTCTTATCAGCTGGGGCGGGGATGGCGCCGCTTCCAATGGCGCAAGCGATGCCAATGGGCCGGACGCCGGCAGCGGCAATAGCGATATGTTTGCCAAATCCTTAATCGTGCACGGGCGCGAGAAATTATTGGATGACGTCGCCGCGATGCAAGATTTGGAACGCATTCGGCATTTATTTGACGATCTTGACCAACAAAAAGAGTTAATCGCGCTTTTATCGGAAGCCGAAGAAAGCGATGGGGTGAAAATTTTCATCGGCTCACAAACGCCGCTTTTTTCGCTTTCCGGCTCATCCGTCATTATCAGCCCATATCATGATGAGGGCCGCGATGTGGTCGGTATTGTCGGGGTTATTGCCCCGACACGAACCAATTATGCGCGCCTCATTCCCATGGTTGACCATACCGCGCAGGCAGTCAGCGCGATTTTATCGCAGCAAAGCATCGCAACAAAGCCAAGGCCATAAGGGCTGGACGATTTTACAGCCTTGATTTTACCACTGAGGCCCCCTAACTAAGCGGCAAGAGCTATGATAGCTGAACCATTTTGAGGATTGGGCCTGATGCAAGACGAAAAAGACGCTCCCCTAAAAGACGATATGGCGGAAGCCTCGGCGAATGAAGTTGAGGCCGATAGTGCCGATTCAAATGACGCCGAAGCGACCGAAACTGAAACGGCGGATGAAACGGCCGAGCAGAAAATTGCCGATTTGAATGATAATCTATTGCGCACATTGGCCGAGCTTGAAAACACCCGCAAACGAGCCGAGCGTGACCGTGGCGAAGCGCTGAAATTTGGCGCGATGAGCTTTGCCCGCGATATGCTGGGCGTGGTTGATAATTTGCAGCGCGCATTAAAAGCATTTGCCGATATTGGTGATGAACTGCCCGAGGGCACCGCCGCTTTGGTCGAAGGTGTAGCCGCGACAGAGCGCGATTTACTGGCCGCTTTGGCGCGCCATAAAGTAACCGCTTTGACGCCAATGGGTGAGAAGTTTGACCCCAATCTGCACGAGGCATTATTTGAAGCGCCGGGCACCGGACAAGAAAACGGCACGATTATCGATGTGGTGGAAGCCGGTTATATGATGGAAGAGCGGCTATTGCGGCCGGCCAAAGTCGGCATTGCTAAAGACGGCTGAGCCGAAAACCCATAAAAGGCGGTTTTAAAGTTTTTCAAATAAAATCATCCCCCTGCCTTGCAGGAACCGAACCGCCTCCCTATATGCAAAACACAATTGAAATGGGCGCGCAGATTGCGTCCCCCAAGAGAGGCGCCGAAAAAGGCGCATTCGGAGAGACATTATGGGCAAAGTAATCGGAATTGATTTGGGCACCACCAATAGCTGTGTCGCAGTGATGGATGGCAGCAGCGCGCGGGTGATTGAAAATGCTGAAGGCGCGCGGACGACCCCGTCCATGGTTGCTTTTTCCGATGAAGGCGAGCGCCTGACCGGTCAACCGGCAAAACGCCAGGCGGTGACCAATCCGCTAAACACGCTATTCGCCATTAAGCGTCTCATCGGCCGTCGGTTTGACGATAAGGCGACGCAAAAAGACAAAGAAATGGTGCCGTTTGAAATTATCGCTTCTGATGGCGGTGATGCATGGGTGGAAGCAGCCGGTGAGAAATATTCGCCGTCGCAAATCTCTGCCTTTATTTTGCAGAAAATGAAAGAGACCGCCGAGGATTATCTCGGCGAAACAGTCACCCAAGCCGTGATTACCGTACCGGCTTATTTTAATGACGCGCAACGTCAAGCGACAAAAGATGCCGGTAAAATTGCCGGTCTTGAGGTTTTGCGCATCATTAATGAGCCGACTGCGGCGTCGCTGGCTTATGGCCTGGATAAAAATGACGGACAGACAATTGCCGTTTATGATTTGGGCGGCGGCACATTTGACGTCTCCGTTTTGGAAATCGGCGATGGGGTGTTTGAAGTCAAATCCACCAATGGCGATACGTTTCTTGGCGGTGAAGATTTTGACATGGCTTTGGTCGAACATTTGGCCGAAGAATTTGAAAAAGAAAACGGCATTGATTTGCGTGGCGATAAGCTGGCCCTGCAACGCCTGAAAGAGGCGGCTGAAAAAGCCAAAATTGAATTATCTTCATCGGCGCAAACGGAAGTCAATTTGCCGTTCATCACCGCCGATGCCAGCGGTCCCAAACATTTGAACTTGAAACTGACCAAAGCGGCTTTTGAAGCCTTGGTTGAAAATCTGGTGCAGCGCACGCGCACACCGTGCGAAGCGGCAATGAAAGATGCCGGTATTTCATTGTCGGAAATTGACGAAGTGGTGCTGGTTGGCGGTCAAACTCGCATGCCGCGCATTCGTGAATTTGTCAAAGACGTGTTTGGCAAAGAGCCGAATATGAGCGTTAATCCGGATGAGGTGGTGGCCATGGGCGCAGCCATTCAGGCCGGTGTTTTGCAAGGCGATGTGAAAGACGTGCTGCTATTGGATGTGACCCCGCTTTCCTTGGGTATTGAAACCTTGGGCGGCGTCTTCACTCGTTTGATTGACCGCAACACAACCATTCCGACCAAAAAGAGCCAGGTGTTTTCAACCGCTGATGACAATCAATCAGCGGTGACCATTTCAGTATGCCAAGGCGAGCGTGAAATGGCGGCGGATAATAAACATCTGGGTCAGTTCAATTTGGAGGGCATTCCGCCGGCACCGCGCGGCGTGCCACAAATCGAAGTGACTTTCGATATTGACGCCAATGGTTTGGTCAATGTGTCAGCTGCCGATAAAGCGACCGGCAAGGAACAAGCCATTCGTATTGAAGCCTCAGGCGGCTTGTCAGACAATGACATTGAGCAAATGGTGAAAGATGCGGAAGCCAATGCGACGGCGGATAAAGAGCGCCGCGAGCAGGTTGAAGCGCGCAATAATGCGGAAGGCCTGATCCATGCGACCGAAAAATCAATTGCTGAAAATGAGGCATTGATTGAGCCGGCCGATAAGGATGCGGCAGAAGCGGCCATGGCCGATTTGAAAACGGCGCTGGAAGGTGAGGATATGGATGCGATTAATGAAAAAGCGCAAACCCTCAGCCAGGCGGCGATGAAAATCGGCGAAGCGGTTTACAAGGCACAGCAAGCGGAAAGCGAAGCGGCAGCCGCCGGTGACGCAGCAGCCGATGCAGCGTCTCAAGGCGATGACGGCAATGTCGTTGATGCCGAGTTTGAAGAAGTTGCTGATGATGATGGTGATCAAAAAGCCTCATAACGGCTGAACCGATTGGGGGGCCGCCATGGCCAAAGCCGATTATTACGAGCTTTTAGGGGTCGAGCGCGGGGCTGATGAAGCGACGCTGAAATCAGCCTATCGTAAGCTGGCAAAAAAATATCACCCTGATGTCAATCAGGGCGATGCCGGTGCCGAGCAAAAATTCAAACAAGTGTCAGAAGCCTATGATGTGCTGAAAGACCCGCAAAGCCGTGCCGCTTATGACCAGTTCGGCCATGCCGCTTTTGAACAGGGCGGCGGCGGTGGTGGCTTTGGCGGCGGGCCCGGAGGCGGTTTTTCAGGCTTTGGCGATATTGGCGATATTTTTGAAGAGTTTTTCGGCGGCGGGCGCGGGCCGGGTGGCCAAAGCCAGAGCAGTCGACGACGCGCACGGCGCGGTGAAGATTTACGCGCTGAAATCAATATCAGCCTGCAAGAAGCCTATGATGGCACGGAACGGCAAATCCGCCTGAACCGCGCCGCCTCTTGCGATGGATGTGGCGGCTCCGGTGCCAAACCGGGCAGCCAACCGAGCACTTGCGCGACGTGCCAAGGGCACGGCAAAGTGCGCGCGCAACAAGGCTTTTTCATGGTTGAGCGCACCTGCCATGCTTGTGGTGGCGCCGGCCAAACAATCAACGACCCCTGCACCGATTGTCAGGGGCGCGGGCAAGTCAATCAAGAACGCACGCTTTCCGTATCCGTGCCCAGCGGGGTAGAAGACGGCACTCGTATTCGATTGTCGGGCGAAGGAAATGCCGGCCCGGGCGGGGCAGCGCATGGCGACCTTTATGTCTTTGTCAATATTGCACCGCATGATGTTTTAAGCCGCGATGGGGCTGATTTATTTTGTGCCATGCCGATTGCGCTGGATGTGGCAGTGCGCGGCGGCACAGTCAATGTGCCGCTTATGGGTGGCAAAAAAGTCAAATTAAGCATTCCCGAAGGGGCCCATGCCGGCCAGCAATTCCGCTTGCGCGGGAAAGGCATGCCGGTTTTACGCTCGCGCCATTATGGCGACCTTTATGTGCAGATTGATATTGAAACGCCAAGCGGCCTAACCCGCGCCCAACAAAAACTGTTTGATGCTTTTGCCGATAGTCTTGATGACGGCAATTATCCTGAAATATCGGATTTTCGCGCGCGCGGCAAAAATAGCTGATAGCGGCGGCGGCTGAGCCCTGCTATATAAAGCGCATGAGACTGATTGTAAGCGGTTGCGCCGGACGCATGGGCCAGACCCTGACCCGCCTGATAAGCGCAGATGATAGATTGCAACTGGCCGGTGGGCTGGAGGCGGCGGGTGCGCCTGCTTTGGGACAAGATATTGCCGCTTTGGCCGGTCTGCCCGATTGCGGCCTGACTGCCAGCGATGATGCGCTGGCGCTTTTGGCTGAAGCCGACGGGGTGATTGATTTCACCACACCGGCAGCGAGCGTTGAATTGGCCGGCCTGGCGGCGCAAGCACGCATTGTTCATATTATCGGCTCCACCGGTTTTGACAGCGGCCAAGAACAGGCGATTGCCGCCGCAGCACGCCATGCTCGCATTGTTAAATCCGGCAATATGAGCCGTGGGGTTAATTTATTGGCCGGATTGGTGGCGCAAGCCGGGGCCGCTTTGGCTGAAGATTGGGATATTGAAATCGTCGAAATGCACCACCGCCATAAGGTCGATGCGCCTTCCGGCACGGCTCTTTTGCTGGGCAATGCGGCGGCTGAAGGCCGCGGCGTTAAACTGGACAGTGTTAAAGAGAGCGGCCGCGACGGGCTGACCGGCGCACGCGATAGCGGCGCTATCGGTTTTGCTGCTTTGCGCGGCGGCTCCGTGGTCGGCGATCATGAGGTTATTTTTGCCACTGAAAACGAACAAATCCGCCTCTCCCATCGCGCTGAGAGCCGAGATATTTTTGCCCGCGGTGCTTTGGATGCCGCGCTATGGGCGCAATCGCAACCGGAAGGGCTGTATTCCATGCAGCATGTTTTGGGCCTGAAGCCGGTCGTATAAATCTCCCTAAATGAAGTGTGTATAAGGAAAATCTGATGGTACATCTGGTATTGGTCCGGCATGGGCAAAGCGAATGGAATGAAAAAAACCTGTTCACCGGATGGCGCGATCCGGATTTGACACAAAAGGGCATGGATGAGGCGCGCGCCGCCGGTAAGGCACTGGCCGCAACCGGCTTGCAATTTGATTTGGCCTATACATCGAAATTGCAAAGAGCACAAAAAACCCTAGCGCTTTTATTGGGCGAGCAGGGCCAAACGGGGCTTGAAACAATTGAGAACCAAGCGCTGAATGAGCGCGATTATGGCGATTTGGCCGGACTGAATAAGGATGATGCGCGCGAAAAATGGGGGGCAGACCAAGTGCATATTTGGCGTCGCTCTTTCGATACACCGCCGCCCGGCGGCGAAAGCCTGAAAGATACGGCAGAGCGGGTTTTGCCCTATTATGAGATGGCAATTTTACCGCAACTGAAAGCCGGCAAAACTGTTTTGATAGCCGCGCATGGCAATAGCTTACGGGCGCTGCTTATGCAGCTGGAAGGGCTGAGCCGCGATGAGATTTTGGACGTCAATATTGATACCGGCGTGCCCTATATTTACACGCTGAATGAGGCGGCGGAGATTACCGATAAGGAAATTCTTGCCCGCTAGGCGGTTTGCGGCTCCGGCATGAAGCGGTCTCGAATGGCCGCTAATGTGGCTTGCAGGCTGGCCGCCAAAGCAGCGCGCTCTTCCGGTGCCAAAAATGCCCCAACCGACACATATTTGCCATGACTGGATAAAATCAACGCACCGATTTCATCGCCATCCGTGCCGAAACGCTCCAGCTTTATGCGCACCCAATACGGGTCAAATTCCCAATCGCGCGCTGTACCCAAAGGTGTTACCTGACTGAATACCAACCGGTTATCTGCCATTTTCAGCGTCTCATAGCGACGCCCATAACGATAATTCAATCGGAACGCACCATATAAAAGCAGCACATCAAGGCCGAAAAAGCCGAAAACCGGCCACGCGCCAAGCGACCAAAAATACGCGCCGACCCCAAGTGAGACGGCTGAGAACCAGAGCATCAACCAAAAAAAGCCGCGTGATGAAAGCGACATATTCGGTCGCAGCACCAAATTGAAATTTTCCGGCAAAAGTCGCGTCGTTTCCATATGAGATATGTAACGCGGCGTGCGCCAAAACCAACGCGAAGGATTGTCGCGGCCAGCCGACTGGGTTATGAAAGGCCATGAGCCGCAGTCGTCAAATGCCCGCCGAGAATATTAAGTCGCTTTTTGCCAAGCTGGCGGAAATCGATCCGGCACCGCGCACCGAGCTGGCCTTTCATAATGAGTTTACGCTTTTAGTGGCGGTGGTTTTATCAGCGCAAGCAACCGATATCGGGGTCAATAAGGCGACCAAAAATCTTTTTAAATTGGCCGATACGCCGGAAAAAATGCTGGCTTTGGGCGAAAAGAAAATTCGCGAAGAAGTGAAAACCATCGGGCTTTATCGCAATAAGGCAAAAAATGTTCATGCACTGTCAAAAATATTGATCGAGCAATATGACGGGCACGTACCGGCTGATATGGATGCGCTGGTTGCCTTGCCCGGCGTCGGGCGAAAAACCGCCAATGTGGTGATGAATGAGGCTTTCGAAATCGCCACTTTTGCCGTCGATACGCATGTGTTTCGCCTCTCCAATCGCACCGGATTGGCGCCCGGCAAAACCGTGCTTGCGGTTGAAAAGAAACTGGATAAAAAAGTCCCCGAACCTTATCGCCGCCATGCCCATCACTGGTTGATATTGCATGGCCGTTATGTGTGCGTGGCGCGCAAACCGAAATGCGGCAATTGCATCATATTTGATGAATGCCGCTTTAAAGACAAAGCCAAGATTGCCGCGGCAATAAATGGCGGATGAAAAGGATAAAATATGAGCATGGATAAAAAATGCATTACCGGCATGGGCGCGGCTTTGGTTGATTTATTTGCCCCGGTCAGCGACGCACAATTGGAAATGATTGGCAGCCCGAAAGCCTCCATGTCCCTAATCGACGCGGCGCAATCGGAAGATATGCAAAAACAAGTGACGATTGAGCAAAGCCTGCCCGGCGGCTCGATTGCCAATTCAATTGCCGGCATGGCAGCGCTTGGCGCGCCGACCGGTTTTATCGGCAAAATCGGCGATGACGCGCTGGGCCAGCGTTTTGCCGATGCCTTTCAGGCGGCCAATGTGCGGTTTCCGGTGACGCCGATGAATACACAACCGACCGGCCACTGCTTGGTGTTGGTTACCCCTGATGCCGAGCGCACCATGCACACGGTTTTGGGCGCATCGGTGACCACCTCGACAGATGATTTGGATGCAACGCTTTTGGCTGATACCGGCATTTTATTCGGCGAAGGATATTTATGGGACAGCCCCAGCGCGCGCGATGCCTTTATCAAGGCCGCTGATCGGGTGAAAGCCAATGGCGGCAAAATTGCTTTTTCACTGGCCGACCGGTTTTGTGTCGAGCGCCATCATGATGATTTTGCCGCGCTTTTGGAAACCCATATTGATATTCTATTGGCCAATGAAAGCGAAATAACCGCACTTTTGGGCACAGACCAACCGGCCGGCATTTCAGCCGGCTTGGCGCCGCATGGCGTTTTGGCGGCGGTTACTTATGGGGCTGAAGGAGCGCATGTTTTTGAAGCAGAAAAGCGCACTCATATTGCGGCACAAAAACTCGCGCCCGAACAAATTATCGATTTAACCGGTGCCGGCGACCAATTTGCAGCCGGCTTTTTAACCGGATTTCATGGCGGAAAATCGGCCGAACAAGCCGCCACGATGGGGATTGACGCTGCTGCCGCAGTCATCCAGCATTTCGGCCCACGACCTTTATAAATCCCACAGGTTAATATAAATCCCGAAGGCTAAATTTTTCTGAGCAAAACCCGGTCAATATGATGGTCGGGGCCTTTATGCAAAATCAAATCAGCGCGCGCGCGCGTCGGCAAGATATTCTCTTGCAGGTTTTTCAAATTAATCCGTGTCCAAATATCAATCGCGGTAGCCTCGGCTTGCGCATCATCCAAGCCGGCATAGCGCTCAAAATAAGCGCCCGGCTCGCGAAAAGCGGTTTTGCGCAAGCCCATAAACCGCTCGACATACCATTGCTGAACAACATCTTCAGCCGCATCAATATAAATTGAAAAATCAAAATAATCGGAAACAAACGGAATTTCCGTGCCCTCGCTGGCCAGCACGGCCGGTTGCAATACATTCAGACCCTCAACAATGAGAATATCCGGCTGGCTGACGAGAATTTTTTCTTCCGGCAAAATATCATAGGCAATATGGCTGTAGACCGGCGCTTCGGCCCGCGCGCGACCCGATTTAATCTCTGCCAAAAACCGCCGCAAACGCTTTAAATCAAAGCTTTCGGGAAAGCCCTTTCGTTGCATGAGCTGGCGTTCTTCCAATAGGTGATTGGGATATAAAAACCCGTCTGTGGTGATTAAATCAACTTTCGGATGCGACGGCCAACGGGCCAGCATTTCGCGCAAAATACGCGATGTAGTTGATTTGCCGACAGCCACCGAACCGGCAACGCCGATAATGAACGGTACTTTTGTTTCAGACCCCAAAAACGCATTGGTCGCCCCATAAAGTTTTTGTGTCGCCTCGACATAAAGATTGAGCAGTCGCGATAAGGGTAGATAAATCTCTTCTACTTCGCTTAAGGAAACGGTCTCACCAAGGCCGCGCAACTTATCCAGCTCGGCCTCAGTCAGCGTCAGCTCCGCCCCTTGCCGCATTTGCCCCCATTCATCAGCACTAAAGGCGCGATAGGGCGAAATTTCTTTTTCCGGTTCAATCATCGGCCTTACGCTCAGTCCGTTTTATTTTGCCGTGCGGCTTTTTCAGCCAGCCCTGAAAGACCGGCGCGGCTTTGTAAAACCTCAACCACTTGTTGCGGGGTCAGCCCACGCGCCGCCAACAGCACCAGCCAGTGATAGATTAAATCAGCGCTTTCCGCCAATAACTCTTCTTCGCTACCGCTCAGCGCGGCGGTCAATGTCTCAACCGCTTCTTCGCCCAATTTACGCGCAGCGCGCGGCAAATCAGCCAATAATTGTGCCGAATAGCTGCTATCGGGCGACGCCCCGCGGCGCGCCTCAATCTCGGCAAACAGCTCATTTAAATAGCGTAAGTCTTCCATCGCTCAAATCCTCGCCGCATGGTTAGCGGTTTTTCACCGCAAGTTCAATTGCCACGCCGCCCCTTTCGCGCATTTCTATTCACGCACCGGCAAGCCGGCCGCCGCCAAAGCAGCGCGCGCCTCGCCAATCGTATGGGTGCCGAAATGAAAGATTGACGCCGCCAATACCGCATTGGCATGGCCCAGCTGCACCCCATCGACCAAATCTTGCAAATTGCCGACCCCACCGGAAGCGATTACCGGCACCGGCACGGCATCGGCAACGGCGCGGGTCAGTGCCAAATCAAACCCCGATTTCGTGCCATCGCGATCCATTGACGTCAAAAGAATTTCACCGGCCCCGCGCGCCGCCATATTGCGAGCAAAATCCACAGCTTCAATGCCGGTAGCTTGACGCCCGCCATGAGTGAAAATTTCCCAGCGTGCGCCGTCCGCCGTTTCATCGGTTTTCTTCGCATCAATGGCCACCACAATGCACTGATTGCCGAATTTTTCAGCCGCCGCATCAATCACATCCGGCGTGGTAACGGCGGCAGTGTTGAACGATACTTTATCGGCACCGGCCAATAATAATTTGCGCACATCATCCACCGCCCGAACGCCGCCGCCAACAGTGAGCGGCATGAAACATTCTTCAGCTGTGCGCTGCACCACATCGATAAGCGTATCGCGCCCCTCATGACTGGCGGAAATATCGAGAAAACATAATTCATCGGCACCGGCTGCATCATAAGCACGCGCCGCAGCGACCGGGTCTCCGGCATCAATTAAATCGACAAAATTAACCCCTTTGACAACACGGCCATCATGCACATCCAAGCACGGTATGATGCGGGTTTTCAGCATTCAGATCACCGCCGGCAAAGCCAAGGCGGCTTTGGCATCAAGCCGCCCATCATAAAGGGCGCGGCCCGAAATAGCGCCGATAATACCCTTATCTTCAAGCGCCATAATCGCCTTCACATCGTCCAGCCCGGCAAGGCCGCCTGAGGCAATAACCGGTATGGAGGTTGCTTCGGCCAATTTTTGCGTCGCCGCCAAATTGACCCCTTTTAATAATCCATCGCGGTCAATATCGGTATAAATCAACGCCGCCACACCGGCATCTTCAAACCGTGCGGCCAGCTCCTCGACTTTCATTTCGGTAGCTTCCGCCCAACCTTCAACCGCAACAAAACCGCCGCGCGCATCAATGCCGACGGCAATGCGTTCGGCAAAATCACGACACGCTTGAATGACCAATTCAGGGTCGCGCAACGCCGCCGTGCCCAAAATAACGCGGTCAATGCCGGCTGCCAGCCAGCCTTCAATATCGGCCATGGTGCGGATGCCGCCGCCCAATTGTGTTTTTGCCGGACTGGCTTTAACAATCGCCTCAACCGCATCACGATTGACACTGGCACCGGCGAAGGCGCCGTCCAAATCGACAATATGCAAATGCGAAAAACCTTGTTCGGCAAAGGCGCCAGCTTGCGCGCCGGGGTCATCATTAAACACGGTGGCGCGCGCCATATCGCCTTGCTCGAGGCGCACGCATTGGCCTTGCTTTAAATCAATTGCCGGAAATAAAATCATGGCCGCCACTCCAAAAATCGTTCGATTAAACCGAGCCCGGCGGCTTGGCTTTTTTCAGGATGAAACTGCACGCCGAGTAAATTATCGCGCGCCAATATCGCGCTGCGCGGCCCGTCATAATCTGTCGTGCCGATAATATGCGCCGCCGCCTCATCGGAACGCGGATGCGCGGCATAGCTATGGACAAAATAAACATCCCTTTCATGCACGCTATCGGCCACTTCATGCGGCGTCTTTAACTGAATTTTATTCCACCCCATATGTGGAATTTTAAGCGGCGGCGTCACGGATAGGGCGCTGACTTCTGCATCAAACCAAGCAAAGCCTTCATGCGTTCCGCGCTCCAGCCCTTGTGCGCACATTAATTGCATGCCGACACAAATGCCCAGAAAAGGCCGCCCTTCATCGATAACCCGTTGCTGCAAAGCGGCGCGCAACCCGTCTATCGCGCCGACCCCTTGCGCACAATCGCCAAAGGCGCCAACACCCGGCAAAACAATATGATCCGCCATGAGAATTTGATGCGGGTCAGCGGTCAGCAAAACCGGACGCGTGCCGGCAAAGCGGTGAAACGCTTTTTCAGCCGAACGCAAATTGCCCGAGCCGTAATCAATAATGGCAATAGAAGATGGCTGGCGGCTCAACTGCCCAACACGCCTTTGGTAGACGGCACGGCATCAGCCTTGCGCGGGTCAATCTCGATCGCTTGGCGCAGCGCGCGCGCCAATGCCTTATAACAGCTCTCAACAATATGGTGATTATTCTCACCATATAGATTTTCGACATGCAGGGTAATGCCCGCCGCTTGTGCGAAAGCTTGGAACCATTCTTTAAATAATTCAGTGTCCATATCGCCCAGTTTCGGCTTCGACAAATTGACCTGCCAAATCAAATAAGGGCGTTGCGAGACGTCCAGCGAGACACGCGTGCAGGTTTCATCCATTGGAATAATGGCGCTGCCATAGCGCGTTAGACCTTTAAAATCACCCAAGGCTTCACGCACCGCTTCGCCCAGCACAATGCCGGTATCTTCAGTGGTGTGGTGAAAATCAATATGCAAATCACCCTTGGCCTCGACATCAATATCGATAAGGGAATGGCGCGATAATTGCTCCAGCATATGGTCCAGAAAACCAATGCCGGTCGATACATTATAAATGCCGCTGCCATCCAGATTGACCTTTACCTTAATCGAGGTCTCTTTGGTGGCGCGAGATTTTTCACCGATGCGTGCCATGATGATGCACTCCTTTATCAAGCCCGCTTCTTCTAACAAAATTCGGCGCTTTTTCAAAGCCTCGTTGACGAGGCGCGTGGCCCTCATGGGCGGGCGCTGCGCCGGAGCCGCAAATAAAATGCGCCATCGCCGCCATGATTGGGGGCCGCGGCACCATATTCGGCAATTTGCGCCGCCAAAGGAGGGCTGGCCAGCCAATCGGGCAAAGCGCCGCGCAATTTACCTTCCCCACGCACCCCCTTGCCGGTGATGACCAATATCCAGGTTTTTTTCTGCGCCACCGCCGCGGAAACAAAACCGATGAGCGAACGATGTGCTTGTGCCAGGCTCAAGCCGTGCAAATCAAGTCGCGCCTCAATATCAATATGGCCGCGCGATAAGCGTCTTTTTGCTTTTTGGTCGAGGCCGATACGCGGCGGCGGCTTTTGAGGCTTAAGCACCGGCGCGGGCGCCATAGCGGCTTTTTCAGCGCCACGCATAGCGGGCGGATTATCGGTTTTTGAGGCAGTCGGTTTGGGTGGTTTTTGCCCCGCCGGTGTTTCCAAATGACGGTTTTTTGCTGTTTCCGGCAAGGGTGTGGTGCTGGCTTTTAGGCGCGCCCATGCGTCATCACCCGATTTTTTTTTAGATTTATTCTCCAGTGTTTTCGGCGGTGTTTTCGGCGGTGCTTTCCCCGGTGATTGATGTGACTTTTTCTTCATGGCGCAGCTATCAAACCCGCTTATTCACCTTGCGTCGCAATCAAAGTCCAATTTGGTGCTGCGCCACGCTGTCCTTCAAAACGCCACACATCAAGGCTGGTCGTCGGGGCCGGCAAATCATCTTCGGCAATTTCTTCGCCGACCGGAAAAACCGCAGAAATAATTTCAGCGCGGAACCGCACATCCAATTGTATAGCCGTCTCGCTGACAGTTGCATCTTCCAAAGCCGGACGGTCCATGCGCAAAATCTGCGTTACCAATTGTTGGCCATTATCGCGCCGCGCAATAATTGCGGCGGCAAAACCGTCTGTCACTTCGGCCCCTAAAAACCCTTCAACCGGCGATAAATCGCCATTGGCGAAAGCAGTCAATATCATCTCATAGGCACTGGCCGCACCATCCAGAAAACCGGCTTCGTCAAATTTCGGCTCCACTTCGCGCAAAAACGCCAAGCCGCGGCCCATTTCCGGCATGGGTGTCTGTTCTGCAAAAGGTTGGGTTTCGTCCGGCTGCCTGTTTATCGCTTCATCTTCTTGTGTCGCTTCTTCGTGAACTTCCGTCGCCTGACTTTGTGCCGGCGGTGTTGCGTCTATTATGTTATCGGTGCTGCCTTCGGGTTTATGCACATCGCTTGCCTGTTCTTCTTCATCTTTCGCCGACGGCTTATTGGCAAAAGCATCGCGATGGAGGCGATAGGCATCGGCACGCGAGCTCGGCTGTTCATCATCATTGCGTGTGCCCAAAACCGAGCGCAAACGCCAGCCGATAAGGGCGACAATAATCAATAAAATCAGATTGAGCGGATCCATAGTTTTTTCCTTTTCTATCGTCAATATGGCGATTTTTACTGAAAATGCAAAGCGCTGGTATTTCGCCCATGCTGCGTTATGCTGGCGCAGGAAAGGAACCGCTTCATGGCCGCCACATTGCTTGCTCTGCTGATTATATTGCCGATGATTGAGATTTATCTTTTCATCGAGATTGGTGGCGCGCTAGGGACCGGATGGACGCTTCTTTTAATCGTCGCCACCGCTGTTTACGGCATGAATGCAATGCGCCGCCAAGGGCTGGCGGTTTTGGCCGAAGCGCAAATGGCGCAAGCCGCCGGTCGCCCGCCGGTTGCCGCAGCGGCGCATGGCGTGCTTATTTTGCTCGGCGGCGGCATGCTTTTACTGCCCGGTTTTTTCACCGACACAATCGGCATTTTATTGCTTATCGGTTTTATCCGCCTGATTGTTCTGGAGACCGCTTTGGGCATGGTGATGCCGTTTATGAGCGCTGCGGTTTTTCGCCCGCAAAACAGCGCTGACGCAAAATCCGAAAGTCGACAAAACCGACCGCAAAAAGAGCCGATTGACGGGCAAATTATAGAAGGCGACTACCGTGTCGATGATGATGAGGCGCGCTAAGAAAGAGACTTTTCTAAATCATAAAAACCGCTAAAGTCGCGACAGATACGAAACCATACTTAAGACTTATCTTAAGACCGAAAGACAGACCGAAAGGCAGGCAACATGGCTGATAATGAACAAAATAATGACCCGCAAGCGGGACAAGAAGCAGCCGGGCCAAGCCTGCAAATTATGGTGCAATATGTCCGTGATTTATCATTTGAAAATCCCGGCGCCCCAAATTTCGCCGGCACGCAACCTGAAATCGGCGTTAATGCCAATGTCGGCGCGCGCAAATTGAGCGATACGGATTATGAAGTCGGATTGAAATTTCGCATTGAAGCGAAAGCCGAAGACAATGTGCAATTTATTGCCGAACTGGAATATTGCGGCATCTTTCGTTTGATGAATATTCCCGAAGAAGAAATCCGACCGGTCATGCTCATTGAGGCACCGCGGCAATTATTCCCTTTCGCCCGCCGCGTATTGGCCGATGCAACACGCGATGGCGGCTATCCGCCGATTATGCTGGACCCGATTGATTTTCTAGCGCTCTACCAGCAAGGCCAAGCAGCCGAGCAAGAAGGCGGTGATAGCCCCGCCATTAATTAGGGCGTTTATTTAGGGCGTTTCTTCACAAGCCGCCTCGGCCAGCCATAGGGCGCGCTGCGGCAATTGACGTAAAAATTCTTGATGCGCTTCTGCTTCCGCTTGCGTCAAACGCGGTGGCAGGGCGGCTTCGCGGCGACGGCGCGGTTGCGCGGGGTGCATATGTGCCGTTTCACTGGGCGCAGTAGGATCGGCCTTTTGCGCGGCCTGAAACACCAAGCCCGGTTGGCGTCCGCCCGATAATTCCAAATAAACCCCGGCCAAAAGCTCACTATCGATAAGGGCGCCGTGTAAATCGCGGTTTGAATTATCAACCCCAAAGCGGCGGCATAAAGCATCGAGGCTGGCCGGCGCACCGGGAAATTTTTTCCGCGCCATGCTCAATGTGTCGATAATCTCATTATCGCGCAAATCATCGCGCCCCAAACGTGCCAATTCAGCATTTAAAAATTTCATATCAAACGCGGCATTATGAATAATCAGCGCCGCGCCTTTGACAAAAGCGGCAAACTCATCAGCAATCTCAGCAAAAAGCGGTTTATCGGCGAGAAATTTTTCGCTTAGCCCATGCACCGCCTCAGCCTCGCGCGGCATATCGCGCTCAGGATTGATATAAACATGATAGGTATTGCCGGTCGGCAAGCGATTGACCAACTCCAGACAACCGATTTCTACAATTCGATCGCCGTTTTTCGGGTCCAATCCAGTGGTCTCCGTATCTAAAACAATTTCTCGCACCAGCCGCTTTTCTCCCGTTTTTTCTCGTTTATCCCTTGTCCAAGCCGCTTAATCGCGCTTAGAGCGTTGCATGCGCGCCGCCAGCTTCGTGCCCTCACGCCCCTTGATTTGGTCTAAAATAGCATGCACTTGGGTGGCCGCGTCTTCAAGCGATATCGAGCTGTCCACAATAAAATCGGCTTTCGCGCGCTTGTCTTTATCAGGCACTTGTTTGGCCAAAATATCATTAAACCGCTCTTCGCTCATGCCCGGTCGCGCCAAGACGCGCTGCTTTTGTACCTCAAAAGGGGCCGACACAACGACCACACAATCAACAAAAGCCTCACCGCCGGTTTCAAATAAAAGGGGAATGTCCAAAACCACGGCAGCCGCGCCATCGCTTTTTGCTTGGTTCAGAAAATCAAATTGGCTTTGGCCGGCGAGGGGATGAACAATCGCTTCTAATTGTTTCAGTTTTTCCGCATTTTTTAAAACATGCTGGCCCAAAATGGCACGATCTACCGCGCCGTCTATGACCGCTTCGGGCACCAATGTTTTAATCGGTTCGACCGCCGCCCCGCCTTTTTCATATAACGCATGCACCGCCGCATCCGCGTCATAAACCGGCACATTGGCAGCGGCAAAGATTTCCGCCGTTGCCGATTTGCCCATGCCGATGGAGCCGGTCAATCCAATCAAATACATCTCACCCATCCTTATGTTTGCCGGTTTTTACGAAGCGGCGTTTAAATCAGCCAATAATAATTGTCGCAGCCGGTCATCGACAATCGGCCTGTCGCCAAACCAAATCTCAAATGACAAAGCTGCCTGATGCATCAGCATGCCGAGACCATCAATAGCGATGTAGCCGGTCTTTTCAGCAGCCGATAAAAGCGGTGTTATGAGCGGCGTATAAACAATATCGCTGACCAAAGCCTTATCATCCAAACCGCCAAGCGCAATTTCCAAATCCGGCTGACCGGCCATGCCGAGACTGGTCGTATTGACCAAAAGCCCGCAGCCTTCCGCCAGCTCATCTCTATCGTCCCATTCACCAATGCGCAGCCCATCGGCCAAGCCGATAAGCGCCTCGGCCTTGGCGCGTGTGCGATTGACCAGTCGAATATCGGTTAAGCCGGCACGCCCCAAAGCAGCGATAATGGCGCGCGCCGCGCCGCCTGCCCCCAATATTAAAACCGGCCTATCGCGCCAAGCCGCATATTCTTGCGAGCCGTCGCCCGACGGCTTGTCAGCCCCATCAAGGCCGGCGAGAAACCCGTCCCCATCCGTATTGGCACCATATAAAGCACCATCGCGAAAACTGATTGTATTGACCGCGCCCAGTTTTTTCGCCGCCGGCGTTAACTCATCCATCGCGGCAAATGCCGCTTCTTTATGCGGCACGGTAACATTGGCACCGATAAAACCATCCGCCGCCATTTCTTTAAGCCGCGCTTTAAAATCATCTTTCGGATCGATCGGATAGCGTAGATAGTCAGCCTTTATATTATGCGCATTGAGCCAGTGACCATGAATGAGCGGCGAGCGCGAATGGCTGACCGGCCAGCCGATAATGGCCAGCTTATCTTTCTGTGTTTTTGGCGCAACGCTCATCCGATAAGGCCGCCATGACGGCGCAAGCCATCCAAAACCGGCAAAAGCGGTAGGCCCAAAATGGAGAAATAATCGCCATCAATCTCAGAAAATAAATGCGCGCCAAGGCCTTCCAATTGATAGCAGCCGACCGAGCTTAATATTTTTTCGCCGGCAGTGGCCAAATAAGCGTCTAGAAATTCATCGCTAAAGGCGCGCATGGTCAAACAAACGCGCCCGCTATGCTGCCATATAATGTCGCCATTCTCGACCAAGACAACGCCGCCGACGAGATAATGCTGCTTGCCGCGAAAAATCTGTAAATTTGCGCGCGCTTCTTGCATGTCGCGGGGCTTGTCAAATAACCGCCCGTCACATTCCAAAATTTGGTCCGCGCCGATAATCAGCCCATCGGTTTTAACCGCCTTGGCTTTTTCAGCCGCTAGAGCCAAGGCCAGGTTTTCGCCATCGCCCTGATGGTTTTGTTTCAACGCATCCTCATCAACGCCGGACACTTGCACATTAAATGGCAGTCCCGCACCGGTTAAAACTTGCGCGCGTATTTTGCTTTGTGACGCCAAGGTCAGTTTTTTTGTCAGCTGCATTTCGTTCAATATCCCGTTTATTTTCATTTATGGCCGCTGGTCGCGGGCGCGTTCATGGTCGTGATATAAATTCATTATCGCGCTGGCAATCTCTTCTACCGATCGGCGCGTTACATCAATCACCGGCCATTTTTGCCGCGCAAACAACCGTCGCGCTTCGGCAATTTCCCCACGGATCAATTCCGGATCAACATATTCGGTTTCGCTATCCTCGTTTAGCGTCAAAAGCCGATTGCGGCGTATGGCCTGCAACCGCTCCGGACTATTGGTCAGGCCGACAACCAGCGGGTGGCTGGCTTTCAGCAATTCAGCCGGCGGGTCCATGCCGGGCACTAGCGGCACATTGGCGGCTTTAATGCCGCGATTGGCAAGATAAATACAGGTCGGGGTTTTTGACGTGCGCGACACGCCGGTCAAAATTATATCGGCCTCATCCAAATCGCCTTGGCTTTGGCCATCATCATGCTGGATGGTATAATTAAGCGCATTGATGCGGCGAAAATAATCCGTATCCATAGAGTGCTGGCGGCCCGGTTTGTTCGAAATCTCGACGTTTAGATAGGGCCCTAATTGTTCGACAAAGGGCTGTAAGACCGAAATACACGGCACCCGCAGCGCATCGCATGTTTCATGTAATTTCTGTCGCAAACGATCATCCAAAATCGAATACATGACCGGGCCCGGGTTTTCTTTCAGCTCTTCCAATACCCGTGCCAGCGCCTTTTGACCGCGCACCAGCCCATATATATGCTCGACCGGTTGCGCGTCGACAAATTGCGAACACACAGCGCGCGCCACCGCTTGAATGGTCTCACCGGTACTGTCGGAGATTAAATGCAGATGAAAATATGTGACGCTCAAAGGGCGCTCCGATATGGCTCGGGTGACAGTTAATTATGTGAATAATGAGGATAAGTCGCACCGTGCGGCAAGCCAAGAAATTTTGTCCCCGCTGCCATTTTCTCATCCCGCGGTTTAAAGCGATTTATTAACTCGATAAAACCTCTCTGTGGAAACAGGGAAGAAAAAAATGTTGCCGTAATATGCCTATTAATCCCCCTTATTAACAAAATTCACATATCAAAAAATCGCTGGGTTTATTAGCTTTTTGAAAAAAATAATAAGCTTTTGGGGAAAAATTCGCGCTATCCCCATAGTTCACCCTGCTTTATCACCAAAGGCGCAATTGGGGAGAAATCTGTGCGAAACCAGTAATCAACAGAAATTGCCTGTGACAACAACAACAACATCCTTTTATTTAATTAATAAACAAAAAGAGGTAAGCACAAGCATGGTTGAAAACAGCACCCAATCAAAAAAGCTTTTGGCAACTCTCGCAGGTGACCTAACCGGGGCCCCTCCGATTTGGCTGATGCGCCAAGCAGGGCGTTATTTACCCGAATATCGAGCGACACGCGAACAAGCAGGTGGTTTTCTGGATTTATGTTATAACCCGCAACTGGCTGAAGAAGTCACGTTGCAACCAATCAGACGCTTCGGTTTTGACGCATCTATTTTATTTGCCGATATTTTGCTTATCCCCGAAGCTTTGGGACAAAAATTATGGTTTGAGACCGGTGAAGGGCCGCGATTGACGCCGATTGAAAATGGTGACGTGCTATCGCTCGATAATGCGCAAGCGCATTTAGCACCAATTTTTGAAACTGTGCGCCGTTTGTCGAACAGTCTGCCCGAACAAACAACCCTTATCGGTTTTGCCGGCGCGCCATGGACAGTAGCCAGCTATATGGTTGCCGGTCGCGGGACGCCCGACCAGGCGCCGGCGCGTGATTTGGCGCAAAAAGACCCGGCTGCATTTCAATCGATTATCGATATTTTGATTAGTGCCAGTATTGATTATTTGGCAGCGCAAGTAGCAGCCGGAGCGGAGGTTCTACAAATTTTTGAGAGCTGGGCGGCATCACTTAAAGGCGACGCTTTTGAGCGCTGGTGTATTGCCCCGGTGGCGGCAATAATTAGCGGCTTACGCGCGCGCGGCATTGATGTGCCAATTATCGCTTTTCCGCGTGCTGCTGATTATCATATGGGCGCTTATTGCACGCAAACCGCCTGCACGGCGCTGGGCTTGGATACGTCAGCCGATTTGGATGCGATACGCGCCGAGGTCGGGCCTGATATGGTATTGCAAGGCAATCTCGATCCGCAAATATTGGTCGCCGGTGGTGCATCACTGGAGCAAGCGGTTCGGGATATTCTTGCGCGGACACAAAATACGCCGCATATTTTCAATCTCGGTCATGGCATTGTGCCGCAAACACCGCCGGAAAATGTCGGCCGATTAATAGAGCTTATTCGCGAGACAGGCTGATGGATTTTTTAACCGATTATTATCGCTGGCTTTTGGCATTTCATATTATCGCCGTGATGTTTTGGATGGCCGGTATGTATTATTTACCGCGGCTGTTTGTTTATCATGCGGAAGCGTTGGAAAATGGAACGGCGCATGAAATGTTTCCGATAATGCAGGAAAAATTACTGCGCATTATTATGAACCCGGCGATGATTGCCGCTTGGATTTTCGGTCTGTCTTTGATTTTTGCTGCCGGGCATTGGCCGATCGGCGATATTTGGCTGGTCGGCAAACTGGCTTGCGTGATTGCGCTGACCTTTTATCACGGGTTTTTGGCCAAAACGCGCAAAGATTTTTTAATCGGAACATTGCCGCGCCCATCAAAATTTTATCGGATGATCAATGAAGTGCCGCCGGTTCTAACGGTCATCATCGTTATATTGGTTATTGTGCAACCATTTTAAAGTGCGCTTGAGAAAACCGGCTTGCTGCGCTATAGTCTAGTTTCCTACCGAGGGCCGCCAGCCGGCACTATTTGTTTTTCGTAAAAAATTGTTGCGGGCCCGGGTTTCGGGCGGCCGGCATTTTCTTATTTTCGCGAGCGTGATTATGGATCAAATCAAACTTGAAGAATTAAAGGCGAAATCGCCGACAGAGCTTTTGGCTTTTGCCGAAAAGCATGAAATTGAAAATGCCTCGGCCATGCTGAAGCAAGACATGTTGTTCGCCATATTGAAAAAATTGGCGGAGGATAATGTTACCATTATCGGCGAGGGTGTGGTTGAAGTGCTGCAAGACGGCTTCGGTTTTTTGCGTTCGCCCGATGCCAATTATTTGCCCGGTCCTGATGATATTTATGTCAGCCCCAGTCAAATTCGCCGCTTTGCTTTGCGCACTGGCGATACGTTGGAAGGCGAAATTCGCAGCCCGAAAGAGGGCGAGCGTTATTTTGCCCTATTGAAAGTTAATAAGATTAATTTCGAAGATCCCGAAAAAGCGCGCCAAAAAGTACATTTCGATAATTTAACGCCGCTCTATCCCGATGAGGCGGTGCGCATGGAAATTGACGATCCGACCCGTAAGGATTTATCGACCCGGGTGATTGATATTGTTGCCCCTTTAGGGAAAGGCCAGCGTGCTTTGATTGTCGCGCCGCCGCGGACCGGTAAAACCGTATTGATGCAAAATATTGCACAAGCCATATCGGCTAATCATCCTGAATGTTATCTGATTGTTTTATTGATTGATGAACGCCCTGAAGAGGTGACCGACATGCAACGCTCGGTCGATGGCGAGGTTGTATCTTCGACATTTGATGAGCCGGCGACACGGCATGTGCAAGTAGCTGAAATGGTGATTGAAAAGGCCAAGCGTCTGGTCGAGCATGGCCGCGATGTAGTGATTTTATTGGACAGCATTACCCGCTTGGGGCGCGCTTATAATACGGTTGTGCCAAGCTCCGGCAAAGTGTTGACCGGTGGTGTTGATGCCAATGCGCTGCAGCGGCCGAAGCGGTTTTTCGGTGCGGCGCGTAATATTGAAGAGGGCGGCTCGCTGACAATTATTTCAACCGCTTTGATCGAAACCGGCTCGCGCATGGATGAGGTTATCTTTGAAGAGTTTAAAGGTACCGGTAATTCTGAAATCGTACTTGACCGGAAAATTTCCGATAAGCGCGTGTTCCCGGCGATTGATATTATGAAGTCCGGCACGCGCAAAGAAGAACTGCTGATAGAGCCGACCGCTTTGGCAAAAATCTATGTCTTGCGGCGCATTTTAAACCCTATGGGGGCGGTGGATGCGGCCGAGTTCCTTATCGATAAGTTGAAGAATACCAAAGGCAATGATGAGTTTTTCGACTCGATGAACACGTAAAACAAGCAATTGCCAAAAGCTTAACCGAGTGCTTTTGCAAACATTTCCAAGCTTCGCCCATGCGCCAATTCAGTCGCGGCCGCATCATAATGCATACCATTATGACGGGCGAAAGCATGGTCTTGACCCTGATAAATATGCACTTGCGCTTTTGTGTGTGCCCGCAAAGCCGTGGCAATGGCAGTTTGCGCGTCTTGCGGCACAAACTCATCTTCTGCCGCAATATGAATAAGTGTTGGCGCGGTAATATTATCGGCCTCGCCCAATAAATCTTGAATGCCGACCCCGTAATAAGAGGCATGTGCGTCACCATTGGTGCGACAGGCGGCGAGATAAACCATACGGCCGCCAAGACAAAATCCGATTGTCCCGACTTTGGCACACCCTTGCGCGCGGAGATAATCGATTGCTGCTTGAATATCATGAACCCCTTCATCGCCATCATATCCATTCATCAGCGCAAAGGCTTTTTGCCATTCTTCTTCCGAACCATCGCTCAGAGAGACATTGCGCTCTTGTCGCCAAAATAAATCCGGTGCCAGCGCCAAATAGCCTTCTTCGGCCAACCAATCGGCGGTTGCTTTAATGTCGCCATTGACGCCGAAAATTTCTTGAATGACGATTATCCCGGCTTTCGGCGCAGTGCTCGGCCGCGCCAAATAGCCGTCAAAATGTTCATCGCCGATATTTATTTTTACTGTTTCACCCATTATCCGCTCCCGTCACATTAATCGTGTATCGCTTCATTCATGTCAGTCTGTCTTTCCACCACCAGCGCGTCAAGCGCCGCGTTCAGCTCTGCAACGTCCGTCAGGGGCGGGCGGCAGCTTTGCCCGGGGCAGATATAAACGGCGGCTTGACCCTTTATAAGCGCCTTGCCATGCGCCGGATGCGAAGGCGGCAAGGCGCTGTCAGGCGGCAAGCGCAAAACATGTCGTGAAATTATCGGATGCGCCAAGGCGGCGCGCTCCAATGATAAGGCGGCCGCATCATCACCGATAATTATGATCGAAAGCGGATGGCATTGCGATAAATGCGCCGATAAGAGGGCGGTCATGGACGGATAATTTTGTGCCAAATGGCCGGCTAAAGCATTAAACCCATCGGCCGCCCGTGCCAGCCATAGAGGCTCGCCGGTAATCACGCCAAGCGCTTGAAACAAGGACAGGGCGACGGCATTGGCAGAGGGTTGTGCATTGTCTTGCACCGGTCGATTATTGACCAGCAGGTTTTCTTGGGCCTGCCGATTGCTGAGATAGCCGCCGCGCGTCTCGTCATGAAATCGCTGGTGTAAAAGCTGCGCATAGTGAAGCGCATCATCGAGATAGGCTTGCCGGGCTGTCGCCTCATAAAGCGCCACGGCAGCGATGCCGAAAAACCCGTAATCTATCGATAGCGATATTGGCAGAACAGTGCCGTCGCGCGCGGCATGGCGCATATGAAGCTCGCCGTCACTTGTTTCATCGCTAAGGGCTGTCTGGGCTGCTGCATAGGCGGTTTCGGCCATGCCCAGCCAGTCATCGCGTGCGAATTGCCGCGCCGCGCCGGCCAGCGCGGAAATCATCATGGCGTTCCAATCGGCCAGTATTTTATCATCGCGGCCGGGCGCAATGCGTTGATTGCGAAGCGCCAATAATTGAGCGCGCGCGGGTTTTTGTTGGTCTTGTGGCGCATCCCCTTGCGCCAGTAAGTTTGGAATATTACGGCCCTCGAAATTGCCTGTTTCGGTAATGTCATATAGGGCACAAAAGCTTGCCGCCTCGGCGCCCAAAGCGGCATTAATTTCACTTTTATCCCAAAGGTAAAATTTGCCCTCTTCGCCTTCCGTATCGGCATCAAGGCTGGCTGCGAAACAGCCATTATCAACCAGCATTTCGCGGGCCAGCCAGTCAATGGTTTCTTCAATGCGGGACTTAAATAAGGGCTCGCTACTGTCGCGATAAAGCGAGGTCAAAAGCTCAACCAGCAACGCATTGTCATAAAGCATTTTTTCAAAATGCGGCACCAGCCAATCGGCATCGACACTATAGCGCGCAAAGCCACCACCAATATGATCATATATGCCGCCTTGGCAGATTTTGCGCGCACTGATCAGCACCGCTTCTTTAATCGCCGCATCGCCGGATAATTGTGCTTGCTGCCAGATGAATTGATAAAGAAACGGTTGTGGAAATTTCGGCGCACCGGCCAAGCCGCCTTTTTCCAAATCTATATGCTCGGACAGGGTTTTGGCGGCGCGCGCCGGTAGGTCGGCCGGCATGGCCCCGCGCGCATCGGCTTTTGCTTTGGCGGTTAAGGATTGCGTCAGCGCTTTTGTATTGGCGGCAATCTTATCGGGTGTTTCATGCCAGACGCGGGAAATCTCGTTTAGAATTTGGATAAAACCCGGTCGCCCATATTGCGGTGTTTTTGGAAAATATGTGCCGCCCCAAAACGGTGCGCCGTCAGCGTCCAGACATATGGTCAACGGCCAGCCGCCCTGTTCGCCCATCATCGCCAAGGCGCTCATATATATCTCATCCAAATCGGGGCGCTCTTCGCGGTCCAGCTTGATGCAAACAAAATGCGCATTCATCAAAGCGGCGACCTCCGCATCTTCAAAACTTTCATGTGCCATCACATGACACCAGTGACACGCCGCATAACCGATCGATAAAAGAACCGGCATATTGCGCCGCCGCGCCTCGTCAAACACGGCCGCTTCCCATGGCTGCCAATGCACCGGATTATCTTTGTGTTGCAGTAAATACGGGCTGGTCGCCGCGCCGAGGCGATTGCGGGAAAAAAGCGCGGTTTGGTCGGGATTGCGTTTATCGGTCATCTCAGGCAGTTTAGCCGCAATTCGAAACTGTCTCAGCATAAAGATGACAATCGAGCCTTTTTAAATGAGTGAGATAATTGAGCGAGAGAGATGCAGCAGGCTGAAACGATTTTTGCTCTATCGACGGCGCCGGTGCGCGCCGCTTTGGCGGTTATTCGATTGACCGGCCCGAAGGCCGTTGCGGCGCTGGAGGCGTTGACTGAAAAACCGTTACCGCCAATTCGCCAAGCGGCTTTGCGGGCGATTATCCATCCGATAGAGGGGCATTTATTGGATGAAGGCTTGGTGCTGCGGTTTGCGGCACCACATAGTTTTACCGGTGAGGATATGGTGGAGCTGCATCTGCATGGCGGTTTGGCGGTAACGCAATCGGTTTTGGCAGCTTTGGCGGCTTTGGATTACCTGTCGGCGGCGGAAGGCGGCGACTTTACGCGCCGTGCGGTATTGAACGGCAAAATGGATTTAACAGCAGCCGAAGCGATTGCCGATTTAATCGATGCTGAGGGTGTGGCGCAACAAGCGCAAGCATTGGGACAATTGCGCGGCGGATTGCGCGACAAGGTGAGCGATTGGCGTGACCGATTGAAAACCGTTTTGGCGCATTTGGAAGCCGATCTGGAATTTGCCGATGAAGACTTGCCGGGCGGCTTGGGGCAAAGCGCTTTGGCAGAATTGCCTGCGCTAAGCGCTGAAATTGATGCAATGTTGGCCGACAGGCGCGGCTTGACCTTGCGCGATGGGTTGCAAATTGCGCTGGTGGGCCCGCCAAACGCCGGAAAATCGAGTATTCTCAATAGGTTAGCGGGGCGCGAGGCGGCTATTGTTTCGGCTCGCGCCGGCACCACACGCGATATTATCGAGGTGGCGATGAGCTTGGATGGGGTGCCGGTGACATTGGTCGACACGGCCGGTTTGCGCGATGCCGGTGATGATATTGAGCGCGAAGGCGTGCGCCGGGCCGTGGCGGTGGCGGCGCAGGCCTCTTTAAGCCTGTTTGTCAGTGCAGCGGATGCGACGGCGGAAACCGTCGGGATAAAAGGCGATGGTGCGGATATTTTGGCCAATGCTGATTTACATATTGCCAATAAGGCCGATTTAGGCCAACCGTCGGGTGATTTCGATATAGCCTTTTCGGCCAAAGACGGCACCGGAGAAGAGGCGCTATTAGCCGCATTACAAAGGCTGGTCGGCGAAAAGGCCGCCATGGGCGAGGGCGCGGCCATGACCCGCTTGCGGCATTTTGAGATTATGCGCGAGACGGCTGATTATCTGCAGCGCGCCCAAGATGCAGCGGCTCTGGAGCTGGCGGCCGAAGATTTGCGCTTGGCGCAGCGCGCCCTCGGACGAATGACCGGCGCCGTCGATGTTGAACAATTATTGGATGTGGTGTTCAGTGATTTTTGTATCGGTAAGTAAACCCGCCGACAAAACAGATGTTTCACGTGAAACAATTTGTCATCACCGGACGCGCAGTTGCTGCTTGCCGCTGGCCCCTAAGCTGCGCTAATAGGCATAGCAGGCGGCGCGCAATCGGCCGCAATGAAAGAGACCAAATGTCAAAGCGCTATGATGTTATCGTGATTGGTGGTGGCCATGCCGGCTGTGAAGCAGCAGCAGCGGCAGCGCGCTTTGGCGCGCAAACGCTTTTGGTTACGCATAAAATCGAGACAATTGGCGAGATGTCGTGCAATCCGGCAATTGGCGGTGTTGGCAAGGGCCATTTGGTGCGCGAGATTGATGCTCTGGATGGGTTGATGGGCCGCGTCGCTGACCAGGCGGGCATCCAATTTCGTTTGCTCAACCGCCGCAAGGGACCGGCAGTGCATGGCCCGCGCACACAGGCCGATCGGAAATTATATCGCCAGGCCATGCAGCGCGAGATTGCCGCGACCCAAAATCTCGATGTGCTTGGCGCACCGGTTGATGATTTGGCCGTCAAGGATGGCCGCTGTGTCGGCGTGATAACGGCGGATGGCGAAACCATTTCGGCCGCCTCTGTGGTTTTGACGACCGGCACATTTCTCGATGGCATCGTGCATATCGGCACGCAGCGCATTGCCGCGGGGCGGCATGGTGAAGCACCGGCCATTACCCTGTCTAAGCGGCTTTATGCACTGGCGGCAGAAAGCGGCGCACTGCAATTGGGACGGATGAAAACCGGCACACCGGCGCGCCTCGATGGGCGCAGCATCAATACTGATATTTTGGAAGCGCAGCCGGCCGATGAAAACCCGCTGCCATTTTCCTTTATGACCGACAAGATAACTGTGCCGCAAACGGTTTGCCATATCACCCATACCAATCAAGCGACATTTGATATTATCGAGAAGAACGTCAAATTATCGCCGGTCTATTCGGGTCAGATTGAGGGTGTTGGCCCCCGCTATTGTCCGGCGATTGAAGATAAGGTCGTGCGCTTTCCTGACCGCATTTCGCATCAAATTTTTCTTGAGCCGGAGGGTTTGGATGACCATACCGTCTATCCGAACGGCATCTCCACCTCATTGCCGGAAGATATTCAAGAGGCATTTATTCGCACCATTCCGGGCCTTGAACAGGTGAAGATTTTGCGCCCCGGCTATGCGATTGAATATGATTATGTTGACCCGCGTGCGCTCCTGCCGAGCCTTGAGGCTAAGGCCTTGCCAGGGCTGTATCTGGCCGGACAAATTAACGGCACTACCGGCTATGAAGAGGCGGCCGGCCAAGGGCTGGTGGCGGGAATGAATGCGGCGCGCGCCGCGGCGGCGCAAGAGGCATTATTGTTTGACCGCGCCGAGGCTTATATCGGCGTGATGATCGATGATCTGGTCACGAAGGGGGTCAGTGAGCCCTATCGTATGTTTACCGCGCGGGCTGAGTATCGGCTGACGCTGCGGGCCGATAATGCTGACCAGCGTTTGACCGCCAAGGGCATTGCGGCGGGCATTGTCGGTGCTAAACGCGGGCAAGCGTTTGATGAAAAAATGACCCGGCTGACGGCTGCGCGGGCGCAAGCAGCGAGCTGGCAAATGACGCCGAATGAAGCGGCTGATAAGGGTCTGCATATTCGCGCCGATGGGGTGCGCCGCAATATGGTTGAGTTGCTCGCTTATCCGTCGATTGAATGGGAAGATTTGGCGGCGATATGGCAGCCCATGCGCGATTGGTCGGATGATGTTCGTTTTCAGATAGAAACCGATGCGCGCTACGCCGGCTATTTGGACCGCCAACAAGCGGATATTGAAGCGTTTCGCCGCGATGAAGCATTGCGCTTGCCGGTGGATATGGATTATTTGGCGCTGGAAGGCATGGCCACTGAAGTGCGGCAAAAACTGGCCATTGCCAAGCCGCTAACCTTGGGCCAGGCGGCGCGCATGGATGGCATGACGCCGGCCGCCTTGACCTTGCTTTTGCACCATGCGCGCAAAGCGCAGGCCGAAGCGGCTGAGTAAGCGTTAAGCGCGACAACCGCCGCATGAGCAAAGCACAGACACACAGCATAGCACCGCAAACCGCCGAGGCCTTTGCGGCACAGTTTGATGTTTCACGTGAAACATTGTCTCGCCTGATGGCCTATCAGGCACTGCTTGGCAAATGGCAAAAATCGATTAATTTGGTTGGGCCGGCGACTTTGCAGCATTTCTGGTCGCGCCATGTCGCAGATTCAGCACAAATATTGACGCATGCGCCGCGCCAAGCGCTGTGCTGGCTGGATTTGGGTAGTGGCGCGGGTTTTCCGGCCTTGGTGCTGGCCATTATGCTGGCTGAAAGACAGCCCTTGGCGCATATGCACATGGTTGAGAGCGACCGCAAAAAGGCCAATTTTTTGCGCATGGTGCTAGCCGAAACCGGCGTTTCAGCCAGTGTGCATCATAACCGCATTGAGGGGCTGGCAAAGCAGCAGCTTGCGGCTTTAAATAAGGTGGATATTATCACCGCGCGCGCTTTGGCCGGATTGGCTGATTTGCTCGCTTTGATGCAGCCATTTTACAATTCATCCACAATTGCGCTGCTGCATAAGGGGCGCAATTGGCAGGAAGAATTGACCGCGGCACAACAATATTGGAAACTGACAATTGAAACTCATCATAGCTTGACTGATGATGGCGCCCGCATTTTGGCACTGCGCGATCTACAGCCAAAGCCCTAGCATTAATTGGAGCGCCGCGCGTGTCATCCCCCGTTTCTTCAGACCCTAAAAGCGCCGCGCCGCGGGTGATTTGCTTGGCCAATCAAAAGGGTGGCGTCGGCAAAACCACGACAGCAATCAATCTCGGCACGGCTTTGGCGGCGATTGGTGAGCCGGTTTTGCTGATTGATATGGACCCGCAAGGCAATGCCTCGACCGGTCTTGGCATTGACCGCACGGCGCGCGAGAAAACCAGCTTTGATGTGCTGCTTGGCGAGGCCTCATTGGCCGAAGCCATTTGTGATACGGCTGTGCCGGGCTTTGCGCTTTTGCCGGCCAGCATGGATCTTTTGGGTGTTGAGGTTGAGCTGGCTGATAATCCGCGCCGCCTTTATCGCCTGACTGATGCGCTGAAAGAATTTACCGCCTCAAACGATGGCAGCCGCTTTTCCTATATTTTTATCGACTGCCCACCGTCTTTGAATATGCTGACGTTGAATGCCATGACTGCCGCACAATCGGTTTTGGTGCCGCTGCAATGCGAGTTTTTTGCGCTGGAAGGGTTGAGCCAGCTTTTGCAAACCATTGAGCAGGTTAAAGGCGGGCTAAATCCGGCTTTGGATATTCAGGGTATTGTGCTGACCATGTATGATGCGCGAAATAATTTATCGGCGCAGGTCGATGCAGATGTGCGCGGGCATTTTGACGGTTTGGTTTACGAGACGCTTATCCCGCGCAATGTGCGTGTTTCGGAAGCGCCCAGTCATGGCAAACCGGCGCTTTTATATGATCATAAATGCAGCGGCTCGCTGGCTTATATGAAATTAGCCAGCGAATTGGTGCGGCGCGAAGAAAAGCGTCGGCACGCGGCCTGAGGGTAGCGCGCGAAAGGACGGGAGATAATAATATGAGCGACACCGGAAAAAGAGGTTTGGGGCGCGGCCTGTCAGCGCTAATAGGCGATGCAGCAGCCCAACCGATTGCCGCCTCAGCAACAGAAAATGCGGTAGATGCGGCTAAAAATGATGGCTTGACCTATCTTGGCATCGACCAATTACAAGCCGGTCAATTTCAGCCACGCAAATTTTTTGATGAAAGCGAATTGGACGCATTGGCCGCTTCTATTGGCAAATCCGGTGTGTTGCAACCGCTATTGGTACGTGCGTTGGACGGCGATAAATATGAAATCATCGCCGGGGAAAGACGCTGGCGGGCGGCCCAAAAAGCGCAATTACATCAGCTCCCGGTAATTATCCAGCCGGTTAATGACATTACCGCTATGGAAATCGGATTGGTCGAAAACGTGCAGCGTGCTGACCTCAATCCGATTGAAGAAGCTGAGGGATATCAAAGGCTTATCGATGAATTTGCCTATACGCAAGCAGAGCTGGCTGAGACCATTGGCAAGAGCCGCAGCCATATTGCCAATTTATTGCGGCTGACCGGTGCGCCGGTTGTGCTGCGCGATGCGCTCATCAATGGGCGTCTTGGCATGGGTCATGCGCGCGCGCTTCTGGCTTTGTCATTATCGGGTGATGAGATGGCCGCTTTGGTGAAACAAATCATTAGCCAAGGTTTAAGCGTTCGGGCAGTGGAGAAGCTGGCGGCCACGAAAAAGCCGAAAAAATCAACTGCCCGTGCCGATCGAACAACAGAAAAAACGGCTGATACGCGGCAGGTTGAGAAACAATTGGCGGATGCGCTGGGACTTCATGTATCACTTGATGACCGGGCGGAAAAGGGCGGTAGCCTGACAATAGATTACAAGACATTGGAGCAATTGGATGCGTTGATTGCGCGTCTTATCAGCCGATAAATTAGCCCCAAAGACCAGCCCCAAAGATCCGCCCAGAGATCAACGTTTGGCAGCGCCGGCAATGCGCAAAAGCGCATTACCGGTTTGCGCTGAGGCCATGGCTGTATTGGCCCCACGGCAGTCGCGCTCCGCTTGATTTAAAATCTCCAAGGCGCGCGCACATTTGGCCGAAGTCCATAGCCGCATCTGCTCTTCAACCAGAGGCTTGCGCCGAAAATGCAAAGGCGGTCTGAAGCTGCTTATCGCTTTGCTTTGCGGTGTGCCGCTTTCCATTAACCCCAAAGCCAAATGCAATGTTTGAAAATGCAAACGTGCCATTACCAAAACCGAGGCGGCGGTGCTGCCGGCATCAAACAGTCGGCTCAAGGCTTTATCGGCCGTCGCCAAACGCCCCAAAGCAATTTGGTCAATAAGCTGGTCCATTGTGCCTTGTGTTTGATCGCCAAGCGCCAGATCGATATCTTCTGCACTGATAAGACCGGACTCGCCTTTTTTGAGTACCCCTTTGAACAATACCAGCCGTTCAATCTCGCGCTGGATGATGCCGCGATCGGTTGCCAAGCGGGCGCATAAAAGATCCAAGGCCTGCGCGTCAATGCGATAATTTTCGCCTTCCAAATATTGCCGCGCCAAGCGCGCAATATCTCGTGCCTCCAGCGCATAACAAGGTATCGCCATTGCCGCCTTATCGGCTTCGACATTTTTGCGCAATGCGGCGGCCGGTCGTAAATTACCGCTTTCAATAATGACCATGGCCGATAAAGCGGCGGGCAGGTTTGCCAAATAAAGGCGCACCGCTTCCGGCACCGCGCCGCCGCCGCCGCTAATATGAACGAGTTTTTGTTCGCCAAACATCGGCAGAGCACCGGCTTCATCGGCCAATAGGCCGGGCTGGCCGGCAAATGCGCTTTCGTCAAAAGCAGCATATTGAAGCGGGTCAAAATCTTTGCCCAAATAGGCTGCCTTTAGTGCTTTGGCGGTTTCGTGCACGCCGCCCTGGTCGGGCCCATAAACCAAAACCAAAGCCGGCGCATTGGCTGCTTTCAGCTTTTGCACATAAGCTGTTGCTTCATGCGCCTTTAATTTCATTGACGATTTCCGCCTATGCGCTGCGATAATTGCAAAACCAATTGCTCGGCAATTTGCTCGCTGATCAATTGTAGGACAATTTCTTCATCGCGCAATTGATCGGCACCGCTGTCTTGACGGGCAATGGTTTGTGTCTCATTCAGGCTGAAGCTTTGTGCCTTGCCGTTTTCCTTGTCGCGTAATTGCACGCGCAGGTTCAAGCCGATTTCAATCCGCTCTGCGACACCGTCCCTATCGACTTGTCGTTTTTGCCGCGCCAGCGTGCTGTCAATAATAAGTCGATAGGGCGCCGTATCTGATAATTGATAGCGGCCCTCCAGGGCGCTGCGTAAATTTTGCGCCGCCGGTCCGTTAACTTTCACCGAGGCCAGTGTAATCTGCCCGCCCTGCATTTTATAAACCGGCGTGAAGCCGCATGCAGCCAATGTGAAAGAGAGCGCACAGATTAGACCCAGAACCATTTGGCGGGCGGTCAAAAGGGTGCTTGATGTGTCCGCCATTTTGGCACTGAAGCGGGTTGGCAGTGCTGTGACCGCCGTGTTCGCTGCGGGTTTAGCCGACCACCAAATTGACAATTCGCCCGGGGACGATAATGGTTTTTTTAATCTCTTGCCCATCAATGAATTTCTCCACTGCCGGCTCAGCCAGCGCAATCGCTTCAATCATATCCTGATTGGCATCTGCCGGCACGGAAATTTCGGCCCGCTTTTTACCGTTTATCTGAACCGGCAGGCTCACACTATCGGCGATTAAAACGCTTTCATCCGCCAGCGGCCACGGCGCATTGGCGACCAGCCCTTTCCGGCCCAATTTTTGCCAGCCGCTTTCTGCTAAATGCGGCATCATCGGGGCCAATAATTGCGCCAAAACACCAAGCGCATACTGGCGCGTTGCATTGGCTTGCGCCCCTTCAGCTTTAAATCCGGCAATCGCATTGACCAATTCATAAAGCTTGGCAACGGCGCGATTAAAACCCAAAGCGGTTAAATCATCGCCAATACCCTTAACCGCCGCTTGCACATTTTTATAAAGCTGCAGACAGCTTTCATCTTCCGGCACGGCAAATTTTTCATTTTGCGCATCTGCACCCGCTGTCTCGAACAATCGCCAGACGCGCTGCACAAAACGCCATGCCCCCTCGACACCATCTTGTGTCCATTGCACATCGCGCTCGGGCGGGCTGTCAGACAACATAAACCAGCGCGCCGTATCAGCCCCATAGCGGGCGATAATATCATCCGGGTCGACGACGTTTTTCTTCGATTTGGACATTTTCTCAACCGCGCCGATTTTCACCTTAATGGTTTCATCGGCTGCCAATACGGCCTGCTTGTCACGGCGAATAATATCTGACGGGGCCAGCCAATTTCCGTCGCCATCTTGATAGGTTTCATGACAGACCATACCTTGCGTAAACAATCCGTCAAACGGCTCATCAAGACCGACATGGCCGGTTTTATGCATGGCGCGGGTAAAAAAGCGCGAATACAGCAAATGCAAAATCGCATGCTCAATGCCGCCAATATATTGATCGACCGGCAACCAATAATCGACGGCCGCAATATCGGTCGGGCCGTCTTCAATCGGCGCGGCAAAGCGGGCGAAGTACCAGCTACTGTCAATAAAAGTGTCAAATGTATCAGTTTCGCGCTGTGCCGGTTTGCCACAAGACGGACAATCAACATGTTTCCAACTGGGGTGATGGTCGAGCGGATTGCCGGGTTTTTCAAAACTGATATCTTCGGGCAAAGTTACCGGCAGCGCGTCGCGCGGCACCGGCACAGTGCCGCAATCATCGCACAGCACTATCGGTATCGGGCATCCCCAATAACGTTGCCGCGAAATGCCCCAATCGCGAAGGCGAAAATTAACCCGTTTTTTGCCAAGCTTATCGGCCTCAAATTCAGCAATCAGTTTATCGCGCGCATCGGCCGGGCTCATCCCGTTCAGCGCCGCCGAATTAACCATCACCCCGTCGCCCGTATAGGCGGTATCGGTGACGGTGAAATCAGCTTCATCTTTCGGGCGCACAACCGTGCGCACCGGCAAGTCATATTTCAACGCAAAATCCAAATCGCGCTGGTCATGCGCCGGACAGGCAAAAACTGCGCCCGTGCCATATCCCATTAAAACAAAATTGGCGACATAGACCGGCAAATGCCAATCTTCATCCAGCGGATGATGGACAAAAAGACCGGTATCAAAACCGAGTTTTTCTCCCGCCTCAATATCCGCTTCCGAAGTGCCGCGGCGCGCGCATTCGGCCCGGAATTCAGCCAAGCTTTGATTGTCTTTGGCCAGGTCAATGGCCAGCGGATGGTCCGGTGAAATGGCACAAAAACTGGCCCCATATAATGTATCGGGGCGGGTGGTATATATTTCCAGACGCTCATGCACCCCATGGCTTTGGGTCAAGCGAAATGCACATTCCAAACCTTCCGACCGACCGATCCAATTGGCCTGCATCAGCCGTACTTTTTCCGGCCAGCGCTCAAGCCCATCCAGCGCGGTTAATAAGTCATCGGCAAATTCTGAAATGCGCAAAAACCATTGCGTCAATTTTTTCTGCTCAACCGGTGCGCCCGAGCGCCAGCCCTTGCCGTCAATTACCTGCTCATTGGCCAGAACCGTCATATCGACCGGGTCCCAATTGACGATGCTTTCGCGTCGGTCGACCAAGCCGGCTTGCACAAAGTCGAGAAACATGGCTTGCTCATGGCCGTAATAAGACGCATCGCAAGTAGCAAATTCGCGGCTCCAATCAATCGATAGGCCAAGCTTTTTCAATTGCCCGCGCATCGCGTCAATATTGTCATAAGTCCAACTGGCCGGATGGGTGTTTTTCTCCATGGCGGCATTTTCGGCCGGCATGCCGAATGCATCCCAGCCCATCGGATGCAGCACATTATAGCCTTGCGCTTTTTTAAACCGCGCCACCACATCGCCCATTGCATAATTGCGCACATGGCCCATATGGATGCGCCCCGATGGATAAGGGAACATTTCCAAGACGTAATATTTTGGCTTGTCTTTATCGGCCTCGGCTTTAAAGCAATCGGCTGCTTCCCAAGCGGCCTGCCAATGGCTTTCGTGCTCGTCGGGTTGATAGCGTGACGCGTCACTCATTGAAAATGCCTAACGGGTGGCTGTGGCCAAATCGCGGGCCCGGGTCAAAATAATGTTTTCCATTTGCCGCGCCGCTTTTGAAGAGGCGGCCAGAGAGAGATATTGATTGCCGACCCGCTTTTCACGGAAAATCGAAACCCGCAATGCATCGGCGCGCAATTCAAGACCGCTAATCACCAAATTTATTTTCACTCTTTCGCCCGGCGCGCCCGGATCATTATACCAATCCGTAATAATCACGCCGCCAATCGGGTCGGCGCTGGCCAAGGGCATGAAAGACAGTGTGTCGAGGCTGGCCTCCCATAAAACCGCATTGACGCCGAGCCCGCCGCGCATCGGCGCTATCGTGACGGCGCCCTCACTTTCAGTGCTGTCGCTTTCGGCTTTGGCTGGCGTAGATTTTTCATCGCCACCTTTAAACAAGTCCAAAAGCGAGCCGCCATCGTCAAATGTGCCGGAATTGTTTTCCGGATAATCTTGCGTCGCTTGTAAGGGCGCGCAAGAGGCAAGCGCCATAGCGGTTAAAAAGACTGCCAGCGGCAGCGATGTTTTTGTCATTTTTTGTGCAAACATTTTCAGGCAAAACCTCGTGAAACTATTGGCTAATCAGTATTATGAGAAATGCCAAAAGTAAAGGGGATTGGCTTTATTATGGTTTTATTATGCGCCCTCCGCATCGGCAAAATAATCAATTGCCGCCCATCCATATATCGCCTGCGCGCCGCCTAGGCGTTGATAATGCTGCGGGTTCATTCCGCCGAGCGCATAAACCCGCAACCTCAAACGACGCGCCAGCTCAAATAAATATTGCCCCCGTATCGCGCCCAAGCCGCGCGCGCCTTTATGGCTGGCTGTCTCAAAAACCGGAGATATGAAAACCGTATCAAAACCGGCTTTATGAGCGGCCGATAATTCCATCATATTATGAACTGCTGCCATATCACCTATTTTCGGCACCCCGCCCCGCGCGGCGGCGCGAGAAATCAAATAAGACGGACAATGAAATTGCGCATGAAAGCGTTGCGCCAAAGCGCGGTCACCGGCAATAGCCAAGGCGCGGCCTTGCTTGCGGCAGGCTTTCGCCATTTCAGCGGCCAGCAATTGTCGTTGCGGCAAATGATAATCACGCAACACCAAACCGACATGGCGCGGCTGGCGCGAAAGGGCAGCACGCCAATCCGGCAAGCGCACCGCATCGCTGAACATCCAAATTTTTGGCCGGGGCGTAAACATGGCGCATAATTTGGCCGCTTCATGCGCGTATGGCAAGAGATGAGACGCCAAACACAGGACATGATATATAAAGTGCCATGACAAAGACCCATTCAAACGACTCCCATCAAACCCTTGAGGCACGCCGCGCCGACATTATCAAGCGGATGCAAGCGGCGGCCAATATGGCCGGACGTCCGGCAGATGAGGTAACGCTTTTGGCGATTTCCAAAACGCAACCGGCTGAGATAATTTCTGAAGCTTTGGCGCTCGGCTATCGTCATTTCGGTGAAAACCGCGTGCAGGAGGCGGCCGATAAATGGCCCTCTTTAAAAGCCGCTTATGACGATATTGAATTGCATTTGGTCGGCCCGCTTCAGACCAATAAGGTGAAAGAAGCCATTGCCCTATTTGATGTTATCCAAACATTGGATCGCGAAAAGCTGGCGCGTAAATTGGCGGCGCTGAAAGACAACCCCGCATTTCCGACGCTTTATGTGCAGGTCAATACCGGCAATGAGCCGCAAAAATCCGGTGTCAAACCGGCTGAACTAGCCGCTTTTCTAGCGCTTTGCCAGGATGAGCTGGGGCTTGAGATCAGCGGGCTTATGTGTTTGCCGCCGGTCGATGAGGCGGCCGGCCCGCATTTTGCGTTGCTGGGCAAATTGGCCGCGGCGCATAATATGGCTGCTTTATCTATGGGGATGAGCGGTGATTTTGAAACGGCGATTGGCCTCGGTGCGACGCATATTCGTCTCGGCACAGCGCTTTTTGGGCCACGCGATAAAACGGCTTAACCGCCGCGCACCTCAAGAAAACCACCTAAAGCCGCATTGCCAAGCACAAATTGCATGGCTTGTTTGTCAATCGCGACACAGCCCAAAGTCGGGCGATAATTGTTTTTTTCCAAATGCAGAAATATCGCACTTCCCGCGCCTTTTTTCGGCGGCGCATCATTATGGCCCAGCTCGACCAGCACATCATAGAGCCGGTCGTGCCGCCATAGCCGTTCATGCGAAAAGCGACAAGGACGGGTGATGGGGCGATTGTAAAAACCCGCCCTCACATCATCACACCAGCCGCTTTTCTGCTGGATAATTGATATTGGCAGTGCCGTTTGGGGTCGTTTAATACGGTCGGCGCGATACCAGACGCGGCGTAAGGCAAAGCGTCCGAGCGGGGTTTTGCCATCGCCTTCTCGCTTTTCTTCGGTCACACCGGCATGGCCCAGCGCGCAACGGGTTTGGAAATGGCCGCATCGCAAAACCCCTTTTTGCGGATTGGCGGCGTGGGCGGTAACAATTATCGGTCGTATCATGGCGACAGATTAACACGGTTTATGCGCTAGTGTCGTTATCGCCTATCGGCACCAGCTATTAAACGGCTGCGAAATATGCTATTTGAAAGAGCCGGGCTCGGCCCTGGCAGCGTTTGTTTTCGGTTTCCCTGTTGTTTCCGGCGCGCGAAACGGGCAAGCTTGTTTTATTGGGACACTATGGCAGCACAGCAAAAAATATTACTGGTAGAAGATGATGACACTTTGGCTGAATTATTGGCCGAGCAATTATCCTTGCATGATGAATTTGCTTTAATGCAGGCCGAGACCGCGGCACAAGCGCTGGCGGTAACCGCGAGCGAAAAATTTGATTTAATTCTCTTGGATGTCGGCCTGCCCGATCAAGACGGCCGTGAGACCTGCAAGATTTTGCGCAAAAACAATATTACCGCGCCGATCATCATGCTGACCGGCGCGGCCAGCGAAGCAGATATGATTTTGGGCTTGGATGCCGGGGCCAATGATTATGTGACCAAGCCGTTTAAGTTCGGCGTTTTACTGGCGCGCATGCGGGCGCATTTGCGCAATCATGAATTAACCGAAACGGCAGAGTTGAAAATCGGCCCCTATGCCTTCAAGCCATTGGTCAAAATATTGCAAACCGAAAGCGGTGATAAAATTCGTCTGACCGAAAAAGAAACCAATATTTTGAAATTTTTGCACCGCGCCAAGGGGGCTGCCGTATCGCGCGATAAATTATTGGATGAGGTATGGGGCTATAATGCGCAAGTCTCAACCCATACGCTGGAAACGCATATTTATCGGCTGCGTCGTAAAATAGAAGCCGACCCAAGCGACGCAAAATTATTACGCACCACTGAGGGTGGCTATAGCTTGCAGGCCGAATAGCTTATTTGGTGAAGGCCGCTTCCGCCCCATCAATTTGCGGATAACCCGAAACATAATCTTCATGCATGCGGATGGCGCGGGCGGTAGAGATTTTCATTGCCACAAATTGCGTCATGCCGCGCGCCAATTCGCGCCCGTCTCCGGCCAATAATTGAAACCGGCGGCGCAGCTTTAAACGCCCATCATTAAGGCTTATCCATGTGCCGATATGCACTTGCTCACCGGCCAGTGCGGCATCGCGATAATCAATCTCATGGCGGGTCACCACAAAGCCGCAATCGCGCGCTTGAAAAGCGGCGAAGTCAAACCCCAAATATTTCGAGTGTTCCCAAGCGGTGCGCGCCATCCAGCCGAGATAGACGACATTATTGACATGGTTGAAATCATCAATATCGCGGTCGCGCACTTTTGTGGTCAGAATATATTGCGGCGGCAAGTGCCAGCCGGATAGGGTTTTCGGATCGTTTTCGGAATTTTGCATAGCGGTAGATTAGCAGGCTGCTTGCCGACTTGCCAGCCATGCGGCTTGCACCTAGTGTCAGGGCTCGAGAGAAATCAGATGAGTGTCGACCGGAGACGAAAGATTATGAGTGCAACCGCGATTAATGTTGCCATGCTGGGTACCAGCCGCGATGGTTTTGAAACAGAGAGTGAAAATTGGCCGCCCAATGTAAAGGCGGCGCATGATAAGCCCTCGCCGACATCGGCTCATTTGGGGCTGGAATTGCTGGCCGTTGATAAGGCGGGCGGCAGTGTTGAAATGGCGTTTAATGCCGGCGACCAGCTTTGCAATAAATGGGGCGGCATTCAGGGCGGTAATGTTGCCGCCATGTTGGATGATGCCATGGCCTTTGCCATTGGCCTCAATCTCGATTGGGGGCAGATTAGCCCGACTTTGGAATTGAAAGTATCCATGTTGGCGCCGGCGCGGCCGGGACGCCTCTATGCGACCGGTCAAGTGGTGCGCCGCGGCCGTTCGGTCGGCTTTGTCGAGGGCGCGCTTTATGATGCGGAAGGGCAATTGCTGGCCACCGGCTCATCAACCGCCAATTTTGTGACGTTGAAGAAACGCGATAAATAACACCGAACAAAATAGGAGAGCGACATGGCGCATATGAAAATTGCCACTGACGAAAAACTGGACGCTGTCAAAGATGAATTGGCGCTGGCGGCGGCGGTGATGGGTTTTGAGGCCAATAGCTTGAAAATTATGGCGCATCGGCCGGAAATTTTGCGCGGCTTTATGGCTTTATCGGCATCGATTTTGGGCCCTGACGGTATTTTGCCGCCGGGTTTGCGGCAAATGATTGCCTATTTGGCCAGCGCGACGGCGGGGTGTAATTATTGCCAGGCGCATACCGCGCATGGTGCGCATGAGCGCGGTGTCGAGACACAAAAAATTGAAAATATCTGGGCATATGAAAGCAGCGATTTGTTTTCTGAAGCCGAGCGCGCCGCTTTGAGTTTGGCACAAGCCGGTGCGGGCCTACCCAATCGCGCGACACAAGCGCATTTTGACGCGCTGGCGCCGCATTTTAACGAGGCGGAAATTTGCGAAATTGTTGCGACCGTTTCGCTGTTTGGCTTTCTCAATCGGTGGAATGACACGCTGGCGACACCGCTTGAGGACAGCCCTTTGGCTTTTGCCGAAGCGCATTTAACCGCCGGCAATTGGAAACCGGAGCGGCATAAATAGCGTATAGTCATTCATGAGTGAGCCAATGTCCAAAACCGGCGGCCATAAATCCGAATGGCGGCTGCGGCAAGTAACCGATGAGTTAAACGCGCGTCCGTTTCCGCGCTTTTCCCTGCCGACTGCGATTTTTCGTCTTTGTCTTTCCGGCGATGAGGCGTTTGACGGTTTGCGCGCCCTATTGGAAGGGATGTTGCCGGATCTCGATTGGGATGGCGGCGGTCGGCTGATGCGCACCAGGCTGGGCGATGTGCAGTTCAATATTGAGCGGCATACGGAATTCATCTCGCTGACCTTAATAGATGAAAAAGCCGAACAAGGTTCGGCGGCACAGCATTTGCCGGAAGACTGGGCATCAAAAACCCGCGGCGAGATTGTCGTGGCGGTGGATTGCCAATGCAGCATAAGCGGCGCGGCGCGAGATGGCTGGACATGCGCCAGCACTTTGGATAACGGGCTGGCCGATGTGTTCTTCGATTTTAAAGTGGCGGAAGACGGGCACACGAAAATCGCTTTGGATTTTGCCGCCGATACGGATGTGCGCGATATTGGCCGCATTGCCTTGCAAGTTATGGAAATAGAGACCTATCGTTCTTTTGCCGCTATTGGCTTGCCCTTGGCGCGCGCCGCGCAGGCACAAATGACCGAAATCGCCGCGCGTGTGCCGACAGCAGCGGAAAGCATGGGCGATGCTAATGGCGCGGCGGCGGAAAGCGCGCGCTTCTCTGTGCTCAGCGGTTTGACCGGCGAGTTGGAAGATGTATGGCGGCGCACTTCATTTCGATTTGCAGCTTGCAGCGCCTATTGGGATTTGGTGACGGCGCGCTTGGCGCAGCTAAATGAAAAAGCCTTTGATAATCGCATCACGGTTGGCGGGTTTTTGGAGCGCCGCTTGCAGCCGGCGATTGCCACCTATAATGCGACCGAGCGTCGTCGCCATGATTTGGTCGAGCAAATTGCCGCCATGACCGGCCTTTTGCAGACCCGCATTGAACTGGATATGCAGCAGCAAAATGCCGATCTTTTAACCTCTTTAAACCATGCAGCGGAACGCCAATTGCGTTTGCAGCATACGGTGGAGGGTGTCTCGACCGTTGCGATTTCTTATTATTTGGTCAATTTATTGGATGCGCCGGCCGCCTATTTAATCGCCGCCATGCCATGGCTTGACCCGCTGGTCGTGCGCATGGCTTTGGTGGCCATTGCCGTGCCCGTGGTATGGCTATTAATCCGCCGCTTGCTGCGGGCAACTGTCGGGCGCGATAAGAAAGAATAGATTTTAGAGAAGTTTCTGGAGCGGGCGATGAGATTCGAACTCACGACCCCAACCTTGGCAAGGTTGTGCTCTACCCCTGAGCTACGCCCGCAATGCCAGAACGCCCAAGCTTATGCACCATCGCCGCTCATTTGACAAGCGTCATCTTATCAAGAGATAGTAAATCCCATGTTTTTCATGGCGGCATTTTGCCCCCTTGGAAAAACCACATTAACTGCCCATTTACGGTATAGAGAAACGACACCCGTTAACCGAATTGGGGCGCCAAATTAAGGCCCTTTTATAAACCAAGACCGACGCCGCTTGCGACAAGCCGCAAAGCCAGAGGATAAAATGGAATTAACACCGCAAGACCCGCTAGACGCACCCATAAGTGCTGCTGCCAGCATTGATGTGACAACAGAAAGCTTTATGGCCGATGTGATTGAAGGCTCAAAGCAGCGTTTGGTCTTGCTGGATTTATGGGCCCCTTGGTGCGGCCCATGCAAGCAATTAACGCCGGTATTGGAAAAACTGGCGACGCAATCCGATGGCGCGGTGCAATTGGCGAAAATGAATATTGATGAGCATCCGGCGGTGGCGCAACAATTGCAGGTGCAATCGATTCCGGCGGTTTTTGCCTTTAAAGACGGACAACCGGTGGACGGTTTTATGGGCGCGCTGCCCGAAAGCGAGGTGAAAAAATTCCTCGAAAAACATATTGATGACGGTTTGGGCTTGTCGGCGGCTGAAGCGCTGATGGAAACGGCAAGCGAGGCCTTGGCGGCCGGCCAGTTGGAAGATGCGTTGGAATGCTATCAAGCGGCAATTGAGCAAGAGCCGGACAATGTCGCTGCTATGGCCGGTTTGGCGCAAGCGCATTTGGCGGCCAATGATAAGCAAGCTGCAGCCGCCATATTGGAGGCAGCTCCGGCGCATGATAATGACCCGCAATTGGCGGCGGCGCGTGCTGCTTTGGCCTTGGCCGATAAAACCGATATGGCCGAATTGGGTGATGCGGCGCCATTGCAGGCGGCATTGGAAAAAAACGCCGATGATCATCAGGCGCGTTTTGATTTGGCGCTGGCGCATCATGCGGCCGGGCGACGCGAAGCGGCATTGGATGAATTGCTGGAATTGGTAGCGCGCAAGCGCGATTGGAATGAAGAGGCGGGGCGCAAACAATTGGTCGAATTTTTTGACGCTTATGGCGCACAAGATGAGCTGGTCATTGCCGCGCGCAAGCGTCTTTCTTCTCTACTGTTTTCGTAAACCGCATTTTTAAAAACGGCGCTTCAGCCGACTTGGATAGGACCCTTATGTCATTTGAAATCGAGACGATTGCCGAATTGCCCGACACAGTGCCGCTATTTCCCTTGGACGGGGTGCTGCTTTTGCCGCGCGGACAATTGCCGCTGAATATATTTGAGTCGCGCTATTTGAAAATGTTTGAAGATGCGCTGGGTCGTGGGCGGCTATTGGGTATTATCCAGCCGGATGAAGATGGCGGCTTGCAAAAAGTCGGTTGTCTGGGGCGCATCACTTCTTTTAGCGAAACCGAAGATGGTCGCATGATGGTCTCTTTGACCGGCGTGGCGCGGTTTCGCGTTGCGGAAGAATTGGAAGTTATGACCCCCTATCGGCAAGCGCGGGCTGATTATCAACCCTATGAAAGCGATCTCATCGCCGATATTGGCAGCCTTGATGTCAATCGCGATGGGGTGCTGGATATTTTGAAACGCTATCTCGATGCCAATGGCATGCAGGCCGATTGGCCGGCCATTGAAAGCTCAAATAATGAAGCCTTGGTCAATTCGCTGTGTATTATCAGCCCCTATGGCGGACAAGAAAAGCAAGCCATGCTGGAGGCCGCCAGCCTCGCAGAACGGGCTGAGATTTTAATCGCTTTGACGGAAATGGTGCTGGCGCAAATGAGCCAGACAGGCGGCGCCAATGATAATGCAGTGCAATAGGCGAGGCTGAAATGAGTGAAAAATTAGACCCGGCAATTTTGGAATTATTGGTTTGTCCGCTTACCCATGGGCCTTTGCGTTATGATGAGGCGGCGGATGAGCTTATATCAAAAGAAGCCGGCCTGGCGTTTCCGGTGCGCGACGGCATTCCGGTGATGCTGCCTGAAGAAGCGCGCAAGCTTTAAGGCTCATTTTTAAAGTTCATTGTTTAGAGCTTACTGAGTTTAGAGCTTACTGAAAATTTCCACTGCGCATGAGACGCGGTGGTGTGCTTGTGCCGCGGCCATCGGCTTGCCGCCGAAAGGCTTGGCGTAAGGCTTGATTATGACGCGCCATGCGACCGGTTAAAGCCAAGCCAAAACGCCCCAATGGGCCGGTCAGGTTTTTTGCAGGGCCGGAAAATAAATCCGCCAGCGCATGGGTCATGGCGGCGGTCATGGCGGCATCGCCGCGCCGTTTGGTGACAAACTCAGACAGCACATAAGGCCCATCCGCCGCCAAACCCAAGCCCCGCGCTTCATACAGGCAATCGGCCAAAAGCGCGGCATCGCGCAAGGTCAGATTAAAGCCTTGTCCGGCCAGCGGATGCACAATATGCGCCGCTTCGCCCAGCAAACATAAATGCCCGTCACAATATGCGTCAGCCAATTTCAGCGATAAATGCTGTATTTGCCAATCATCATCGGCACGTATCGCGCCGGCTGCGCCGCCGGTCGCTTTGGCCAATTCAGTATCAATAAAAGGCTGTCCGATATCGGCCAGCGCCGCAGCTTTGCCTTTCGGCATTGACCAAATAAGGGCGCGCTTATCGGGCGCGGCAAGCGGCAAGAGCGCTAATGGCCCATCGGGCAAAAATAATTGCACTGCCTTATTGCCATGCGGCTGCGCGGTGTGAACGCTGGCGACCAAAGCGGTCATGTCATAATCATGACCCAAAGCCGCGGTGTCGCGCCGCCATGGTGCGTCGGCTTTAGCGGTTTTGTGATCACGGCGCGTATCGATGAGCAAGGCTGCCTCTATCGTCTCGCCATTTTCTAAGCGGACAGTGCCGTCGGTTTTGTCGAAATCATCGATCGGCGCCGGCAGAACGCCAATCGTGTCATCGGATAGAGCCGCGTCGAGAGCGTCGCCAATGGCGGCGGATAAATCTGTCAGGCTGACAATATGTGCCAATATATCAATTGTCGGCATATCAATTGCTGGCTGGTCGTCGCGCGCGCCTTCATCTTGCGCCGCTTTGTCCGTTGATTGGGTATTTATCGGTTCGGCAAAAGACAAGCCATGACCGCGCCGCCAATTTTCCGCACTGCCATAAACCGTCATATCGCACACTGCTACGGCCGGTGTTTTCAGTCGCGCCCAAATCGATAAGCCATCCAACATGGTTTTTGCCGCCGCGCTCAAGGCCAGTACGCTGGATGATGTTGTATCTTTTGATGGCGAATTGAGCCGGCTGAAAAGCGGCCGAAACCCCGCCGCCGCTAAAGCCAAAGCGGTTATTGCGGCGCTATTGCCGCTGCCGTGAATGATGATCGGGCGTTTATGCGGGTCAAATTCTTGCATGAGAGCGACAGTGCCCGAAAATATAAGCCGCGTCCACAACGCAATAGCCGCAGCAGCCGAGCGGATGTCGCCTAAATATTAGGCATTTAACCGGCGCCTTGCTGCAGGCTGACTAAAATTTAATCATTTGCTTTTTCGGTCAGATTATCGGGTTAAGCCGGTCAGCCATTCAGGCGTATTCTTCATTTGGCACGGTAATTGCATAAATTCTTCAGTTCTGTAAGTGAATTTGGGGATTATTATGGAAACCAACGCAGTGGGCGGCGACGTCTTCTTTATTCTTATGGGCGCCATTTTGGTGTTCGCCATGCATGCTGGCTTTGCCTTTTTAGAGGTTGGCACGGTGCGCAAAAAAAACCAGGTCAATGCCATGGTGAAAATCCTATCGGATTTCGGCATGTCCACTTTGGCCTATTTCTTTATCGGTTACTCAGTGGCTTACGGCATGGACTTTTTGTCCTCCGCCGCAACCATTAGTGGCGATGGTGGTGATGAGGCTTATGGCCCGCAAGGCCTGTCACTGATTAAATTTTTCTTTCTGCTGACTTTTGCCGCTGCCATTCCGGCGATTATTTCAGGCGGTATTGCCGAGCGGGCGCGGTTCATGCCGCAATTAATCGCTTCGGGCATTATTGTCGCCTTGGTTTATCCGTTTTTCGAAGGGATGATTTGGAACGGTAATTACGGTTTCCAAAGCTGGCTCGAAGGCACTTTCGGCGCCAGCTTCCATGACTTTGCCGGCTCTGTTGTCGTGCATGGCGTTGGCGGCTGGATTGCTTTTTCAGCGGTAATTTTATTGGGCGCACGGCTTGGCCGTTATGGCGATAAGGGCACGGCCTTTCCACCAAGCTCTATTCCGTGGTTGGCCTTGGGCAGCTGGTTGCTGTGCATTGGTTGGTTCGGTTTTAACGTGGTCAGCGCGCAATCGCTGGAAGGCGTTTCCGGTCTGGTCGCGGTCAATTCTCTCATGGCAATGGTCGGCGGCATTATGGCGGCATTGTTCATCGGTAAAAATGATCCGGGCTTTGTTCATAATGGCGCCTTGGCCGGACTGGTCGCGGTCTGTGCCGGTTCTGATGTGATGCATCCGGGCGGTGCCTTGGTCACCGGTATTGTCGCCGGCGGTTTGTTTGTCAAAATGTTTGTCATTTGCCAAGAAAAACTGCAAATCGATGATGTGCTGGGTGTCTGGCCATTGCACGGCTTGGCCGGTGCATGGGGCGGTATTGCTTGTGGTATTTTCGGTACCGAAGCTTTTGGCGGTCTTGGTGGTGTCAGCTTTATGTCACAACTGGTCGGCACGATTGTCGGCTGTGGCTTTGCCGCGATTGCCGGTGCCATTGTCTATGGCGCGCTGAAGCAGACAATCGGCATTCGTTTGACCGAAGAAGAAGAGCAAATGGGTGCTGACTTGGCGGTGCATAAAATCGCTGCCAATCCGGAAAGCGGCATTGGCTAATTGCTTATGGGCCATCAGGCTCGGTCAAGCAGCGCTTTCATTTGCACTTAAAGGCGCCGCTGCGCTAGGCTGAGACAGGCTGATTCGTGAAAATCCCGGGCGGGGCTTCAGGCCTCGTCCGGTTTTTTCTTTTGGAGAAGAATATGCAAACCGCGCCCCGTGCCTCGCTGCCGCCATCGCCCTTTACCCGCTTGCGTGCGCTATTGGATGATATTAAGCCGGGCAAGCCACCCCTCTCTTTAGCGCTTGGCGAGCCGCAGCATGCGGCGCCGCAATTTGTCTTGGAAAAACTGGCACAAGCGGGCGATGGCTATGGGCGCTATCCGCCGATTACCGGCAGTGAAGACTGGCAAGAAGCGGTACGCGGCTGGTTGGCGCGTCGCTTGCAAGTGACATCGGTTTTGAACCGGCCCAATGCCGTCTTGCCGCTTAACGGCACGCGCGAAGGTTTGTTTTTGGCGGCGCAATTGGCGACACCAAAAGATAAGGGTTTGGTCGCCATGCCCGACCCGTTTTATCAAGTCTATGCCGCTGCCGCTTTGGCGATAGGCGCGACACCACATTATTTGCCGGCCACCAAAGAAACCGGCTTTTTGCCTGATTTGACCGCATTGGATAAATCGACGCTGCAGCGCATGCGGGCGATGTATTTATGCTCGCCGGCCAATCCGCAAGGGGTGATTGCCGAGCGCGATTATTTGCGCGCTGCAATGGATTTGGCGGTCGCGCATGATTTCATTTTGCTGGTCGATGAGTGCTATGGCGAAATTTATGACAGCGCGCCGCCGCCTTCCATTTTGCAAATCATGCAAGAAATGGAAGCCGATAATGCGCCGGTTTTGGCATTTCATTCGCTATCGAAACGCTCCAATTTACCGGGCCTGCGCTCCGGCTTTGTTGCCGGCGGAGAAAAGCTGATGGATGATTTCACTGCGCTTCGTCAATTGGCCGGCCCGCAATCGCCTTTACCGGTGCAGGCCGCCGCCGCCTTGGCATGGAATGATGACGCCCATGTTGAAGAAAACCGCGCGCAATATCGCGCCAAATTTGATGTGGCGGAAAAAATACTCGGCCAGCGATTTGAATTTTATCGTCCGGCAGCAGGATTTTTTCTGTGGCTGAATGTCGGCAATGGCGAAGCGGCAGCGGTTAAATTATGGCGCGAGGAAGGGCTGCGGGTTTTGCCCGGTGCTTATTTGGCCGGCGGTGACGCGCAATTGGCGGCGCCTTATATTCGTGTCGCTTTGGTTGCGCCGCGCGATGAAACCGAAAACGCTTTAACCCGCATGGCTGATTGTCTGGCCGATATGCAAGGGCAAGCGGCATGACTAATTTGCGCGCATTATGGAGCCGATGGCAGCCGCGTTTGTCGGCTTGGCTGGCCGCCTTATGGCTCAGATTATCGGCCGCAATCATTTTGGCTGCAGTGCTGCTCATGGCTTTGGCAGTATTGAGTTTTAACCCGCAAGATACGAGTTTTAATGCCAGTGGTGATGTCGCGCTGTCCAATTGGTTGGGGCTTCCGGGCGCGGTGATTGCAGATTTGGCGCTGCAAATTTTGGGTGGCGCGATATGGCTGATTCTTTTGGCGTTTGGCGCACGCGCCGCTCGGCAAATTCTGGGCACCGTATTGAGCTATCCGAATTGGCGCTTTACCGCCTCGCTTATCGCGCCCCTTTTGCTGGCGCTTGCTTTGGCCATGGGGCGGGTCGCGGCTGACCCGCTCATGCCGTTTCCCGGCGGTGCTCTGGGCCAGCTTTTGGCGGATGGTTTGGAAACAGCTTTGGCGGCAATGTCGCTTTATCCAAATCGCGATGTCGAATTGGCGCTTGCTTATACGCTGGGTACGCTGGCAATTATCCTGGCCTTATTTGGCGCCGGCATGGTGCGTTTGACGTGGACCTTGGCGCGGCGGGTGACGCTTCATCTGCGCCAAGCCCCCGGCCGTTTGGTCGCTTTATTGCAAATGCCGAAAGCGCTATCGGTGCCCATGGCGGCCCGTATATCTCGCTTGGCCGCGGCTTTTTCCTCTAAGCGGTTTTCGCGCAGCGCTTCTGCGGCGGCCGGCTCGAGTGCAGATATGACTGCTGATATGGATGTGGATGCTGATGCGGGTTCCGGCGCAATGACTGAAAATACTTCCGTTCAAAATGCCGCTTCACAGTTTGAGCCAATAAGCGCAACCGAGGCGGCCGGACGGGTCGCCGTGGCGGATAAAAAACCGGCATTGAAAGCCTCACGCCGCGCCGCGCGTGAAGCGCAGCCAAGTCTTGGTTTTGATAAGGGCGATTATGAATTGCCGCCTTTGCGGCTTTTGACCGAGCATAAAAAGCCGCGGCAAGCGACAACGCTCAGCAAAGATGCGCTGGAGGCCAATGCAAGAATGTTGGAAACCGTCTTATCGGATTTCGGCGTGAAAGGCACAATCGGGCAAGTGCGACCGGGACCGGTGGTGACGCTTTATGAGCTTGAACCGGCAGCCGGTGTGCGCTCTTCGCGCGTTGTCGGTTTGGCCGATGACATTGCCCGTTCGATGAGTGCAGTGTCGGCCCGCGTTGCACCCGTGCCCGGCTCCAATGTTATCGGCATTGAGCTGCCCAATCAAAGCCGCGAGCTGGTATCTTTACGCGAATTGCTGGCCTCGACCGATTTTGAAAGCGGTAAGTCAAAATTGACCATGGCATTGGGTAAAGATATTGGCGGCGCGCCGGTGATGTCGGATTTGGCCAAAATGCCTCACCTATTGGTGGCCGGCACAACCGGTTCGGGTAAATCGGTCGGCATTAACACAATGATATTGTCTTTGCTGTATCGTCTGACCCCTGAACAATGTCGGCTTATTCTGGTCGATCCGAAAATGTTGGAATTATCGGTTTATGACGGCATTCCGCATTTGCTGGCGCCGGTGGTGACCGAGCCGAAAAAAGCTGTTGTCGCCTTGAAATGGGTGGTGCAGGAAATGGAAAACCGCTATCGCAAAATGGCCAAAATCGGGGTCCGAAATATTGACGGCTATAATACGCGCATGGCGGAGGCGAAAGCCTCTGGCGAAGTGTTGACCCGCACAGCGCAAACCGGCTTTGACCCGGATAGCGGTGAGGCGATTTATGAAGAAGAAACCATTGAAACGGAAATGCTGCCTTTCATTGTTGTGGTGATTGATGAGATGGCTGATTTGATGATGGTCGCCGGTAAGGAAATCGAAGCGGCGGTGCAAAGATTGGCGCAAATGGCGCGCGCTGCCGGCGTGCATCTTATCACCGCCACACAACGCCCCTCTGTCGATGTGATTACCGGCACCATTAAGGCCAATTTTCCGAGCCGTATTTCGTTTCAAGTAACCTCAAAAATTGACAGCCGCACAGTATTGGGTGAACAGGGCGGCGAGCAATTATTGGGCCAGGGCGATATGCTTTATATGGGCGGCGGCGGCCGCATCCAGCGGGTGCATGGGCCGTTTGTCTCTGATGAAGAAGTCGAAAAAGTAGTGACGTTTTTGAAAAAACAAGCAGTGCCGCAATATATTGAGCAGGTGACACAAGAGCCTGAAGAAGCACCCGAAATAGAAGCCAGTGGCGATGATTTATACGACCAAGCCGTGGCCATTGTGACGCGTGACGGGCGCGCTTCGACCAGCTATGTACAGCGGCGTTTGTCTATTGGCTATAATCGCGCCGCGCGTTTGATCGAACAAATGGAAGAAGAGGGGGTGATATCGGCCCCCAATCATGCCGGTAAACGCGAAATTCTGGCGGGCAAGCATTGATAAAAAACCCTATAAAAGCGGCTGGTTCGGCGGTTGTTTTTGCGATTATTACCGCGCTTTTAACCGGCTTTAGTGGCGGCTTTTTGGTCGTGTCACCGGCGCTGGCCGAAACCGCGCCGGAAGTGTTGGAAAACAGGGCAAGCCGCGCCGAATGGCTGGCGCGCATCAATCAATCGCTGTCAAACATGCCCGATATGAGCGGTCGCTTTGAGCAAAAATTGCCAAATGGCGGTCATGCGGCGGGTGATTATCTTATCGATTGGCCGCAAAATTTACGTTTTGCTTATCAGCTCAATGGTGAAAGCGTGGTAACGGTGCGCGGTAAATTTGTCGCCGTGCAAGAGCGCCCGGGCGGCCAGCCAAATTGGTTTCCGGTCTCATTGACACCCTTGGCGATGATACGCCAAGCGGTTGCCGATGGCATATCCGATAACATGCTGACCGGCTTGCAGATTGAGGAAGCAATTTATGCCGCTACTTTGCGTGACCCGTCGGGTGATGTGCCGGGGCAGGCAACCTTATATTTTACCCGCGCTGATAACCAGCTTTATGCCTGGCGATTGATCGATGCGCAAAATACGGTCACTTTGGTGCGTCTGCGTGACATAACCCGCCACGAAGCTTTGGATAAGTCATTGTTTGCCATTGTCGAAGACGATGAAAATGATAATGATTAGGGCATGCGGAGCATGCGTCCAAATCAAGAAAATCAATGGCAAGCCGATGCCGAGGCGCTGCTCGAATTAGAGGCGGAAATTCCGCTTCTTTCGGTTTTACGCGAATTTTCAGACCGCGCCCAACGCGCCGCCTGGTTTTCCAATCTCGGTGAAATGATGGATGATGAGACGGCCTATTTGGCGCGCGCTTATCTCGATATGCTGGGTTTTCCCGATGCCGAAACAGTGCCGGTGATGAATTGGGATGATGCGCTGGACGCTTCGGAAAGCGGTGATTTGAACAGCGAAGGCTGGGAAGCGGAAGAACAATTGCGCGCCGCCCTATCGGACCGCGTTTTGCAAGGTATTTCTGAAGAAGGGCTGGGCGTCATGCTGTCTTATTTGCAAGCCGCCCTTGCCGAGCCGGTATCGGAAATGGTTGATGAGGCTTTGATGATGGCGGATGAGCCGCCCGATGCCATTCGTGATTTGGCGGTTGGTGCGGCGCAACAAGCGGCCTTTGGCGGTGCGCTTGCCTTGGCTGCCGCGGCGTTGGATATGGCTGAAAATGATGACCAGCAAGCCGGTGAAGAAGCGTTAAACCACCCGCTTATGCTGCGTTATCGATTATTTGAATTGGGCCGTTGGCCGCTCGCCTTAAGCGGCCGCACGCTTAATCTGTTTTAGGAAAATCATATGCGAATAGTGTCTTGGAATATTAACTCAGTGCGCTTGCGCGAAAAGCTGGTCGTTAAGCTGATGAAGAAGCTCGACCCGGATATTATTTGTCTACAAGAAACCAAATGCCCGAATGATCAATTCCCTGAAAAGGCTTTTGCCAAGGCCGGCTTCACTCATATCGCGAAAAACGGCATTAAGGGCTATCATGGCGTCGCCACCTTATCGAAGCATAAGATTATCGATAGCGAGATTGTCGATTATTGCAACAAGGGCGATGGTCGCCATATTGCGGTGACTGTGAAGGGGAAGCGAAAACAGCCGGTGACAGTGCATAATTTCTATGTGCCGGCCGGTGGCGATGAGCCGGACCCGTCGATCAATGATAAGTTTGCCCATAAGCTGGCTTTTTTAAAACAGATGGAAAATAACTTTAAAAAGCTAAAAAAGACCGGAAATGCGGCTGCTCAAGTGCTTTTAGGTGACCTGAATATTGCCCCCGGCGAGCATGATGTATGGTCTTCCAAGCAATTGAAAAATGTTGTTAGCCATACGGCAGTGGAAATTGAAAATCTGGCGAAAGTGCAAAAAGCTCTTGATTGGGATGATGTGGCGCGTCGCTTTGTGCCGCCGGAAGAAAAATTATATAGCTGGTGGAGCTATCGGGCGCGCGATTGGGCCGCTTCCGATCGCGGCCGCCGCTTGGACCATATTTGGGTCAGCGCTGATTTATCCGATGCAGTGAAAGATTATGGGGTGTTGCGCGCGGCGCGCGGCTGGGAACGCCCAAGCGACCATGCGCCGCTTTGGATTGATTTAAAAAGCTGATTGTCGCACAGTTCATGTTCACCCGATTGGCAAGCTGAGGAGCGGGCAATGAATATGCATTCTGTTATCACGGCTGATATTGATGCGGCCTGCGCCCAAGCCGCGGCGGAAAGCGATGCCAGCGAACAGGCGCGGCAATTATCACCCGCATTGGCGCGCAAATTGGCCGCCGCCGGCATGTTTGATTTATTCGTGCCGCGCGCTTTGGGCGGGCAAGAATTGTCGCCAATAGACGCAATGGCGCGGCTGCAATATCTGGCCCGCCATGATGCTGCCAGTGCTTGGGTCTGCATGATTGGCGCGACCGCGGCATTGGGTGCGGCTTTTATTGAGCCGGAAATCAGCGGCGATATGTTTGCTGCTGATGAGCGCATCACATGCGGTATTTTTGCGCCCAATGGCCGCGCCATTCGCGATGGCGATGATTATGTGATTTCCGGCCGCTGGGCTTGGGCGTCCGGCTCGGCCAATGCCGATTATATCGGCCTTGGCTGCATGGCTTTGGACAGTGAAGATGACACAGTATCGGGCGAAAAAATCCGCCTGTTTATGGTGCCGCGCGAAGCGGTTATTTTTCATGATACATGGCACACAATGGGCCTTTGTGGCACCTCATCCGGCGATGTTGAATTGAAAAATATTCGCATTCCGGCAGCGCATAGTTATTCGATTGCAACCGATACGCCATGGGCTGAGGGGGCGCTTTACAATATGCCGTATTTTGCTTTTCTGGCAGCCGGTGTCGCGGCTGTTGCTTTGGGTAATGCGCGCGCCGCTTTGGACGAAGTCGTGGCTTTGGCAAGTGCGAAAAAAGCGCAAGGGCATGGCCGGGTTTTGGCCGAACGCAGTAGCGTGCAAGCGGCTTTGGCCGAAGCCGAAGGGGAATGGCGCGCCGCCCATGCGCTCTATGAAAAAGCTTTGCAAGACAGTTGGCAAGCGGCACAAGATGATGCCGTTACGGTAGAGATCAAAGCCGCCTTGCGGCTGGCCGCCACCCATGCCGTGCGCCGCGCCGCCAATGTGGTACGCGCCGCGCATGATATTGCCGGCGGCACATCGGTATATCGCGACAGTGCCATTCAACGCCGTTTGCGCGATGCGCAAACCATGACCCAGCATATGATTACCAATACCAATACATATGAATTGACCGGTCGGGTATTATTGGGCGGCTATCATCCATCCATGCAATTATAAACACCGAAAGCCCTTTAATCACCCTGCGGGCAGATTGTCGCAAAGGCATGGCTTGCACCTTTACCGGCGGCTGATTAGTCTGAAGACAGAGAAATTTGAGGAGCCGAAAATGTTGGGAACTTATACATCACCGTGGATGACTGAGGATTTGACCATCTTCAAAGACGCGGCCAGTAAATTCATGCAAGCCGAGTTTGTGCCAATGGCCGATAAATGGCACGCGCAAGGCATGGTCGATCGCGAGGCATGGAATAAGGCCGGGGAAGCCGGTCTCTTATTGACATCCATTCCGGAAGAATATGGCGGCGGTGGCGGCGATTATCGCCATGAAGCGATTTTAACGGAAGAGCAAACCCGTCTCGGTATTGGCGGTTGGGGTCAGTCGGTTCACTCATTGATTTGCTCGCATTATTTTCTCGCCTATGGGACGCAAGAGCAGAAGAAAAAATATCTGCCGAAAATGGCCAGCGGTGAAATGGTGTGCGCGATTGCGATGACCGAGCCCGGTACCGGTTCTGATTTGCAATCGGTGAAAACCACGGCTTTGAAAGACGGCAATCAATATGTCGTCAATGGCTCAAAAACATTCATCACCAATGGCCAGCATTGCGATGTTGTTTTGGTGGTGGCTAAAACCGATCCGGCGCAAGGCTCGAAAGGTATTTCGCTGATGATTGTCGAGACCGATACGGACGGTTTTGCGCGCGGTCGTAATCTTGATAAAATGGGCCAGCACGCGGCCGATACGTCAGAATTGTTTTTCGACGAGGTTAAAGTGCCGGCGGAAAATGTGCTGGGTGGCGAAGAAGGGCAAGGCTTTTACCAGCTCATGCAGCAATTGCCGGCCGAGCGTTTGGTGATTGCCAATGGCGCTGTGGCGGCAATGGAGCGGGCCATTGAATTGACTTTAGAGTATACGCGCGAGCGCAAAACTTTCGGCAATTCCATTTTCGATTATCAAAACACCCAGTTTAAATTGGCCGAATGCAAAGCTGATTGGATGGCAGCGCGCGCCATGGTTGACCAGCTGACGCAGCAATTAATGGATGGCGAGCTGGATGCCAATACGGCGGCGGCCGCCAAGTTTTGGTGCACGGAGCGCGAAAATGAGGTGATTGATACTTGCCTGCAATTCTTCGGCGGCTGGGGCTATATGGATGAATATCCGATTAGCCGCATGTATACTGATAGCCGTGTGCAACGTATTTATGGCGGCTCAAACGAGATTATGCGGATGCTGGTCGCGCGCTCCTTATAAGCTTGTTGATATAGCGATATAAAATCAAAGTGCCGTCGGTCATTTTTATAATTTGACTGGCGGCACTTTTTCTATGCGGTAAGCTGTAAAAAACAGGAGGCGGCATATGCGGCAAATAGATTTCCGGGCTATCTCAATCTGGGTGGCTGCCCTCAGCACAGTGACGCTGGTTCCGGCACTGGCGCAAGAAACCGGCGCCCAAGCCGCGCCGGGCTTTTGGTCTTTATTGTTTTATAAGGGCGGTTTGGTCACTTGGGTCATCGCGCTTTTATCGGCTGTCGGCCTGCCGGTAGCGGCGATTAAATTATATGAATTTTACCGGATGGATATTTATCGCCCGGCCGCGCTCAATCAATTGCTGGATGATTTCAGAAGCGGACGACAGAAAAATCTCGCTCACCGTCTCGACCAGCTCAATCATCCGGCCGCGCCCTTAATCGCCTTTGCGCTGGTGCAAGCCGGAAACGGGCCGCTAAAGGGCAATGTATTGCGAGAAGAATTGACCCGCCGCGCGCAATATTTAGTGCGCCATTTATCGCGCCATATTTGGATATTGGAATTAATCGCCGCCTCGGCCCCCTTATTCGGCCTTTTGGGAACCGTATTGGGAATGATTGTCGCCTTCCAAGGCGTTGGTCAAGGCGCCGGCGGAGCTGATACGGCTCTGCTGGCTTCCGGTATTTGGGAGGCGCTGCTGACCACTGCTTTCGGGCTTGGTGTCGCTTTGCCGTTTTCCATATTGGCCGCCATATTCAATAATGCGGTGGATACGACGCGCGATTTGGTCGAAGACGCGCTGACTGATATTTTGGTAAGAGCCGAGGGCAAAGCGTAAATGCAATTGGCCCGCCCGCGTCGTCGCCAAGGCTTTATGGGGCTGACGCCGCTCATTGATATGATATTTTTGCTGTTACTGTTTTTCCTACTCGGCTCGGATTTTGTCACTTATGGGCAAAGCCGTCTGGCCCCGCCGCGCGGCACGGGCGGCGAACAAAGCACCAGCCAGCCGGTGATTGTTACTTTGGCGGCAGACGGTTCGGTCAATTGGAATGGCGCGGCGGCAGATTTTGATTTCATCGCGCGCGAGACGGCCCGCCTCGTCGCCTTAAATGATGAACAAGTAATGGTGCTGATGCCGAACGGCAAAGCCGATATCCAGAAAGTGACCAATGTAATGGATGTGCTTATCGCGGCCGGTGCCAAAGCGGTGACTTTAGAGCGCGACGTGTTTGATATTGATCTGGCGGATTTTTGATATGCAGATAAAAGATAGCCGCCGCGAGATAAAGAGCATTGATCTCTTGCCGCTCATCAATGTGGTGTTTTTGCTGATTTTATTCGTGCTGATTGCCGGTCGTCCGACAACCAATCATCCGGGCGATATCATTGTTCCCGAAAGTAAGCTGGAAAATAATTATCAAGGCGCGGCTTTTACGGTCAGTCTGCGGGCTGATGATTTGTTTTATGTTGATAATACCGAAATGACTTTGGGTGAGCTGGTGGTATTGGTCGAAGATTTAGGCCTTGCGGCCGATGGCCTGCCGGTTGAATTGATTGCCGATAAGGCGGCGCATGCCAAACCGCTTTTGGCTTTTCGCCGCGCTATGGCGCGCGCCGGTATTGGCGAGATCCGCTTGAAAACTGAGCAGGCGGGAGCTGATAAATGAGCCGGCAAAATACGCCCCAAACACAGCAATTGCAGAAAATATCTCGGAAAAGCGGCTGGTTCAGCCAGTTGCGCGCGCGTTTGGTAGCGGTGCCGCGCCGCATTTGGCTGATGCTGATAGCCGCTTCTCTGGCATTTCATATTGCGCTGGTCGGGGTGATGCTGGTGTTGCTTTTCGGCGGAGATCGCGGCGGTGGGTCTGAGGCGCAAAGCGTTGTTATTTCTGCCGGTGAAGCGGGACCGGAAGAATTGGAGCTTGATTTGCCGCCGCAACCGCCAATGCCGGTGCCGCGCGAAGCGGAAGCCGAGCTAGATTTGTCGGAATTATTGGAAGTACCGCTGGAAGCCGATTTTAATGATTTAATGATGGATAATGCGCAAATGGCGGCGATTGCCCCGGCCATGCCAATGGCGCAAGCGGCTGTCGTTGAGCGCGCCCTGCCGGGCGGCGGCTTGATTTCCGGCGTGCCGCAAAGCTTTGCCGATTATATTGAGCATTTGCAGAAGACGGGCATTGATGTGGTGTTCGCCATTGATGCGACCGGCTCAATGGTGTGGGTGCATCGCACAGTGCGCGAGCGGATGCAGCAATTGGCGCAATATGTGCGCGGGCTTGTGCCCTTGGCACGGTTTGGCATTATCGCCTATCGCGATTATCAAGATTATGACTTTGTCACTAAGCTGTCGCAGCCCAGTTTCGATATTTTAAAGGCGCGTGATTTTATGGCCGCCATTGATGCGGTCGGGGGTGGCGACCATCCTGAGGCAGTGACGCAAGCTTTGCGCGATGCGGAAACGGCGATTGCTTGGCGGCCCGGTGCGCAGCGCGTGGTGATTATTATCGGCGATGCGCCACCGCATGCGCGCGAAACCGCAGAGGCGGCACAAATCGCCGAACGGATGAAATCGCGGGGTGGTCGCTTGTCTTTATTGGACAGTCGGGTTGAAGCCAATCGCGCGCTTTTGGGGCGCGTCAATGCCAGCTCGGCACGGGCCGATTTGGTCACGCAAGGTGTGATGCCGAGCTTTCGGCGATTGGCCCGTTTGGGCGGTGGCACGGCGGCCACTTTGGCAGCCGAGCGGCAATTGATGAAGACGCTGGCCTTGTTGATTTTCGATGATCGGTTTCACGATGAGCTGGCACCGTTTTTGGCCAATTTGGAATAGCGCATGAAGCGGCTTTTTCATTTTTCGGCTTTATCTTGGCTTTTGCTTTTGACCCCGCAAGCGGCATTGGCCTGCACGGCGCCGCCGCCATTTTTACAGGCCGAACCGGCGCAAATATTGCGCGGTCTTGAAAACGATAGCGCGCCTTATTTGGCTGCCATTGATGAGTATGCGGCGGCGATGGAGGCTTGCTATGACGGGCCTTTAGGGCCGTTGGAATTGGCGCCACTTGTTAATTTGGCCACGCAATTGGGCGATGTTTTGGCCGCCACTAGCGGTTTGGCCGAAGCGCGTGTGCGCGGCAATGAATTGGATTATGAGACGCTTTTATCGTCGCCGCTTTGGGGTGATTTGGAGGCGATGCGCGTGGCCGGTGCCTATGCCAGCGCTTGGGGGCATTTGGCGGCGGCGGTGCGGCAAGTATCGGCTGAAGATAAAAAACAGGCGCTGCAAATAGCGCAGCAAAAATTGACCCGATTGGGTTTTGAATTCAAACATCCGGTTTTGGTGCAACGCTCAATGTATGGTCTGGCGACGGCACAAATCGAGGCCGGTCAATTGGCGGCGGCGAAGGAAACCTTGCAGCGTTTGAGCCGCTCTTTACAACGCGGCAGCGCGGCTGATTTCAAAACCGCTGTGGCGGGATTTTTGGCGCGCATTTCAGCCCCTGATTACCAACCGCCAACAGCCTTATTTGCGGCGCCGGAAAAATCAAATGCACCGCGCCGTGTTGCCGGTGATGTCACCGGCGATCTAACCGGCAATCAACGCCATGCCGCTGATAATGCCATCAGCTTGGCGCGGCAAGCCTTGCGCGAAGCGCGACCGGCGACAGAAATTGCCGCGCTTCTTGAGCCGGCCATGCGCGCTTCGCCTGATATGGCGCGCGCGGCTTTGGGCTTGGCGGCGCGTGATCAAACCATTTTACAGGCAATGGACTATCCGCCCGGCCCGTCCTTGCGGGTCATGCATCTGGCTTTTGAGGCACGTCAATATGGGCAAATCATTTCTGCTTGGCCGGATCTGAAACCGTTTTATCGGTTAATGCCCGCACCGTTAAAGCGGCAGATCGATTATCAAATCGGTGTGGCGCGGCTCAATCTCAATCAATTGGCTTTGGCGATTGATCATTTAAGCGCGGCGAAAAGCGGGCTGAGCGATGGGCCGCAAAAAACCCGCATTGAGAAATTAATCGTTTTGGCACGCTTGTCGGTAGATAAGCCGCCCAATGACGCACGGATTGAATTGGCGCAGCAATATGTCCGACCGATGGCCGGGCCGGTGAAAGCCGATACGCCAAGCACTGGGGCAGTGGACCCCGAAGCGGCGCTGGCACGGCTGTTGGATTTGCGCGCGCGGATTGTTTTGGCGCGCCATGCGACAGCGCAGAAAGACTGGGTGGCGGCCGATAAATGGTTGACCGGTATCGGCCCTGAAGAACCCGCATATCAATTATTTTTAGGGATGCGTGTGCGCCTCTTGGCCCAAGCCATAAAGGGCAGAAAAGCGGCTGGTGCAGAACCCAAACAATTACTTTTGACGGCCCGCGGCGCGCATATTTTATATCGGCTTTGGCGGACCAGTGATTGCCCGCCCGGTTGTCCGACCGGCGACCGCCTGGCAGTGCATCGCGCTGCCATTGAATTGGCCTTAAGTGGCGGCTTGGACAGCACCGCTTTCGGTTATGGTTGGGGCGGCTTTGTCGAAGAAGGCGGCGATGTAGCACCGCTACTGCCAAGGGCTTTGACATTTCTTGTGACCGAAACCGATGGCGATCGGCTTTTGGCCTTATTGGAACCGGCCGATGAAGTTTTGGCTGCACAGGTTTTGGCGCAATGGAAACGCTATTTAAGCGATGCCAAAGAAAAACAATTTCTGGCGCAGCGCTATGGCTGGCTCGCCAATGGCTTGCCCGATTTGCAGGGCCGTCCGAAAGCGGTGTTATTGGAAATTTTGACCGCTTATGATTTGCAACGCAATCGACCGGCGCTTGCTTTGGCGCATGCCGAAGCTTTGGCGGCGGGTTTTCCGCGTCGTCCGGCCGCTTGGTTTATGCGCGCCGCCGCCTTGCAGGCCAATCAACGACATTTGGAAGCGGCGCGCGCTTTGGCCGCTTTGGCGCAGCGCACACCGGCCAATGATCCGGTCGGCATGGGTGCGCGTCTCGGCATGGCAGCTTTATTTGTCGCATTGGAGCGCGATGCGCAAGCTTGCGCGATGCGCGCGAAAATATTTTCGCGTCCGCAAGCGGCTGAGAATTGGCAGCAAGCAGTGACAGCGTTTCCAATATTAAAAGGCTGGCGACAAGCGACCGAAATATGTAACGGATAAACCGTTTCTATTATTAGTGACGGAAATGGCGCATGCCGGTTAACACCATGGCCAGCCCGGCCTCATCGGCAGCGGCAATAACTTCATCATCACGAATGGAACCGCCCGGCTGAATAATTGCTGTCGCGCCGGCTTCAGCCGCCGCCATCAGCCCGTCGGCAAAGGGAAAAAACGCATCCGATGCAACCACTGAGCCTTGTGCCAATGAGCCTTCAAGACCGGCTGCCATCGCGGCATCAAGGCTTTTGCGAGCAGCAATGCGTGATGAGTCGAGACGGCTCATTTGCCCGGCACCAATGCCGACCGTGGCCTTGTCTTTGACATAAATAATTGCATTGGATTTGACGTGCTTGGCGACTTTCCAGGCAAATAATAAATCAGCCAATTCAGCTTCGCTCGGTTGGCGTCGGGTGACGCAGCTTAAATCATTCGCGTCAATATGGCCGTTATCGCTATTTTGCACCAAATAACCACCCGCGACATGGCGCACAGCCAGCCCTTCAGCGCGCGGGTCGGGCAGACCGCCGGTCACCAAAAGGCGCAGATTTTTCTTTGCCGCAATCACTTGCCGCGCCGCTTCATCGGCATCGGGGGCAATAATCACTTCGGTGAAAATCTCAGTGATGGCTTTTGCCGTCGGCGCATCAAGTGGCTTATTCATCGCGATAATGCCACCAAAGGCCGATACCGGGTCGCAGCGCAGGGCTTTATGAAACGCCTCGACCGCGCTGTCAGCGCGCGCCACGCCGCATGGATTGGCGTGTTTGATAATCGCACAAGCGGCGCCATCGGCCGGGTCAAACTCACCGACCAATTCAAACGCTGCATCCGTGTCATTGATATTATTATAAGACAGCGCTTTGCCTTGTACTTGTGTTGCAGTGGCGACCCCGGCGCGCACGGAACTGCCGCCGACATAAAACCCGGCTTGCTGATGCGGGTTCTCACCATAACGCAGTGCTTCTTGTAATTTGCCGCCAAACGCACGATAGGGCGGCATGGCAATGTCCAATTCCTGCGCCATCCAATTTGAAATCGCCGCATCATAGGCAGCCGTGCGGGCATAGGCTTTTTGCGCCAAGCGACGGCGCAAAGCGCGTTCAGTGCCGCCTTCAGCCAAAGCCGCCAGCACCGCATCATAATCATCGCCATCGACCAATACGGTCACATCTTCATGATTTTTTGCCGCTGCGCGGATCATGGCCGGCCCGCCAATATCGATATTTTCAATACATGCATCATAATCGCCGCCGCCCGCAACGGTTGCTTCAAACGGATATAAATTCACCACCAGCAAATCAATCGGCAAAATATCATGCGCTTGCATGGCTTGCTGATGCGCGGCGTCGCTGCGTATCGCCAATAGACCGCCATGCACATTCGGGTGAAGTGTCTTGACTCGCCCATCCATCATTTCGGGAAAACCGGTCAACGCGGATACATCTTTTACCGTCAGACCGCTATCGGCCAGCAATTTTGCCGTGCCGCCCGTAGAGACCAGCTCAACACCCAATGCGCTCAGTTTTTCGGCAAAATCAATAATACCGTCCTTATCAGAAACGGAAATAAGTGCCCGTGTGATCGGTTTCAAATCTGACATTTTTTAAAAATCCTTCAGCAAATTAACTGCGTCTCAATTTTGTTTTAACTGCGTCGGCCGCTGCGTCCGGCATATCGCAAAGCCCAGCGTATCAGCGTGTCCTTGTGCCCTAATTGGCCGCTCACGGCAAGTTGCTGGCTGCGTTGGGGAATGCCATTGCGGCCCATATAGACACTTTCTTCAATGCGCACAGCCGTCGTCGCTTCGCTGCCCAACCGAAATTGCCAACCATGGCCGGAAGCGGTCAGCAATAAGACCGCATCGCCGCCGGCTTGCATGCTGGCGCGCACTTGCGGGTGCAAATGAAAGCGCAAATGAAATGGCGCTCCTTCCGCTGCCACATGGTTCATATCAGCCAGCAATAAATCTTCGCCGCGAATATCTTCGCCATCGGCATCGACAAAAAATCGCCGATTGTGACGCACGCCATGGCTTTCGAGAAAAATCGCATGGCTGGTTTCCAGCCAAATGCCGGTCTTATCTTCAACGCGGCGACAATTGACTTGCCAATCTTGATTTTTAAGCCGCGGCCCCAAATGCCGCGCCGCTAAGCCATGGCGTAAAAAAGGGTCACTGACATCGCTGTCAAAAGCCAAAGTCGAATGCGCCGACAGGCCTCGTGCGGCCAATTGCCAATCCGTGTTATGAACTACATTCGGCCCGCAATTGACAATCAGCCGATCACCGGCATGGCTCATTTCAAATGCCAAAGGGGCAGCATGGGCGCGGCGCGAATGGCTGCCGGGCGGCGCATCGCCAATATCCACCAGCACGCAACTATCGCCAACGGCAAGGCGCTGATAGCCGCTTTTCTGCGCAAAACTCATCGGTTTACCGGTTTTACCCAGCACCGCATTAAGCGCCGCCGGCTCGCCTTCCAACCCACCATTAAACACCGCCAAACGGCCATCACCATGCCGCAACATGGCCAACATGGCTTGCATGCGCTCGCGCGCCGTCACCAAACCGGCGGGCGGGTCGATTTGCCGATTGAGCAGCTTTGCTTCCAAGGCCAATAAATCTGCAGCCAGCTCTAAAATCAATTGCGGATTGCGCGATATATGCCCGCCATCGGGCAAGATTTGACGGCGCAATTCGCGGGTCAATAAATCCATGCCGAGGCGCAGATTCTGACTTTCATGCGGCAAAGAACAGGCGGCCAATGTCAGACCAAGGGCCGCATGCAGGCGTTCCAGACCGTCATCGCATTGCGAAGCGGTCAGACCAAGCCAGCGCGTTTGGGATGAAAAACTATCCGTAATGCGCGCCAAATCTTGCATATCGAAACCGTCTTTAAGGACACTAAGAGCATGCGCCCAGCGCGCCAAACGTCGCCCGACAAGCGGCGGATGCATGGCGCGTCTTTGACCGATATACGGGCCTTGCGCCCAATGCAAAATGGCAGCGCGTGCATGCGCTGCGCCGCCGCCATCTTGAATGGCCAATAAGTCAGGCAGCCAATCAAAAGCATGCAAGCTTTCATACCATTCATTGCTGGGCGCGTTCAGCGCAAAAGGTGATTGACCGCTGCCGCGCAAGACGCCGCCGACCAGAGAGTAATCACCGGCCAACCAAGCCTCGCCTCGCAGTGCATTTCCGGGCCGCAAAGCGGCCGGATAATCAAATAAAGCGGCTCCCGCACCGGCGCGCCAAAGGCGGCGCATAAAAGGCGCGCGATAGGATAAAATATTCACACGGTAGCGGGCGCGTGCGGCGAGAGTGGTGACCGCTTCAAATCGGGATGCGAGCTTTTGGGCCCGCGCCATTAAGCCCCCGCGCTGCGCAGGGCGGCGATATTTTCAGCGTATTTTTCAGGCCCGCCGGAAAAAGTGGCCGTGCCGGCGACCAGCATATCGGCGCCGGCATCAATCACCCGTCCGGCGGTTTCACGATTGACCCCGCCATCGACTTCCAAAGCAATGTCACGCCCGCTGGCAGTAATCATTTGCCGCAGCGTTTTAATCTTCTCAATTTGACTTTCAATAAAACTCTGACCGCCAAAACCGGGATTGACCGACATCACCAAAATAAGATCAATATCGCCCATCAGGCTGTCGAGTACTGACACCGGCGTTGCCGGATTTAGAGAAATGCCGACTTTGCATCCGGCGGCGCGAATGGCTTGCGCTGTGCGGTGTGGATGCGCGCCGGCCTCGGGATGAAAGGTAATGATTTGTGCGCCGGCCTCAGCAAAGGCATTGATATAAGGGTCGACCGGCGAAATCATCAAATGCACGTCCAAGGGCTTGCTGGCATAGGGCGCGATGGCCTTCACCACATCAGGGCCAATGGTCAAATTAGGGACAAAATGCCCGTCCATCACATCGACATGAACATAATCGCATCCGGCCTCACAAATGGCGGCGACTTCTTCGCCCAGGCGGGCAAAATCAGCCGATAAAATCGAAGGCGAAATTTTTACATCGGTCTTTAACTTCGTCATGCAGACAGTCCTTTTGCTCTTTTCTCTGTAACGGGTTTTGCCACAGCCGACAAGAAAGCTGTCTTTCATTGCCGTCAAATTGTTAAAAAACCGGCCTTTTATTCAGAGGTTTTAATGGCTTTTTTCGGCTTTATGCATCAGCGCGGTATAAAAGCCGTCGCTTTCCTGCGCCAAGCCCTTATCGACCAGCGGCAATACCAGCGTGGTGTTACGACAGGTAAAATCGCTATGGCTTTTTAAAAACCCGTCTATTTGCGCTTGCCCTTCTTGCGGTTGAATGGCGCAAACCGCATAGACCAAATAGCCGCCCGCTTTGACGCGTTTGGCCGCGGCAGTCAGAATTTGTTTTTGCAATTCGATCAGTCTTTCCATATCGCCGCTCGTACGATGGCGCAATAAATCCGGATGGCGGCGCAATGTGCCGGTTGCCGTGCAAGGCGCGTCCAGTAAAATGCCGTCATATAATTTGTCGCCATTGGTCAGCCAATCGATAGCTTCGGCGCACACCATATCGGCATTTAACCGGGTTCGGCTCAAATTTTCGCGCAAGCGCGCGAGGCGTGATTTTGAAATATCCAGCGCGGTGACATGGTGACCGGCAGCGGCCAATTGCAAACTCTTGCCGCCCGGCGCAGCGCAAATATCCAATACTGCGCTTTGGCGCGGCAGGGTTTCATCCAGCCGCAAAGCCGGTTCTCCGGCGGCGCGGTTTTGCACCCAAAAATCGCCTTCGGCAAAACCCGCCAGCCTGGTGATATCGCCGCTTTCTTGTAAACGGATATGGGTTGGCCCAACGCTTATGCCGCCATTTTTTTCTTGCCACGCCGTGGCGGCGTCTTTGGTTTTAAAACATAAATCCAGCGGCGGCGGGCGGGTCAGGGCTTCAGCCATGGCGGCAAGATTTTCTGCCCCATGAGCGGCTTGCCAATTTTCACGCAACCATGCCGGCAGGTTTTCTATCGGGTCAAATTGCGGCAGCGTATCGGCCTGTTGCGCACGGGCAATATTGCGCAGCACGGCATTGATGAGGCCGCGATAAGGTTGCTCGCGGCGTCCGGTGGCAGCGACGGTTTCGTCAATCGCCGCATGAGCCGGCACGTTCATATGCAATAATTGCGCCGCGCCGATAAATAATAAGGCGCGGGCCGGAGAGGCGCGCGGCGGCAGTTTTTTCACATATACCTTTAAAAGCTGTTCCAATGTGCCGAAATGGCGAAGCGCGGTTTGCACCATCGCATCGGCCAAATTCCTGTCGCTCGGCGATAAATCGGCCAGCCGGTCGCGCACTTCATCGAGTGTTTTGCCGCGCAAAATAGAGGCCAGCATATTGGCGGCAATGCGCCGCGAAGGGCTTTTGCCACGGCCTTTTCCGGGCCTCTCGCCCTTTTGACTGTTCCGGCTTTTATCTTGCTGATTATCTTGCGAAGTCATGTCGCGGTTACACCATCTTGGCAAGCGGGCCGCAAGCCCCCATATTAATGTCATGAGTGACGAAATAAAACCCGGCAGCCGGCGCATGGCAGCAAAAAACGCCGCGCAAAAAGCTGCACAAGAACAAGCCTTGGCAGAAGCTGAAGCCCGCCGCGCCGCGCATGTGGCTGAAAAACGCGCCAGCGAAAGTGGCGGTCAAGAAGGGCCTGAGCCGACCCGCTATGGCGATTGGGAAAAAGACGGCATTGCCTGCGATTTTTGAGTTCCCAATATTTTTGAGTTCCCAATATTTTGAAGCCTCGATAAAAGCACCTTGTTTCAACCACAGGTTGCTGGCAGCACATTTGCAATCGCGTTAACTTATTCTTGGTTACATTCAGATATTCACTCGAAGACCGACCTTTGGGTCGGGTCTTTCGTCGAATATAATACCCTATGGGAAATAGGCGGAATATCTTCGAGTGATCGTGGATGTAACCCGGCCCGACACTGATGTCGGGGCGTGGCTAAAAAGTTGAGAGAGTTAGAAAATGCGCGTTTTGAGTGTAATTTGTTTTTTGCTATTGGCGCATGCGCCCGCCGCGCAAGCCAAACAGAAATTAGCCGGTCCGTTTCCTTTTGAAGTTTTGGAAGTGATTGACGGCGATACATTTCGCGCCCGTGTTGATATTTGGCTGGGTCAATCGGTAGAGGTGAAGGTGCGTCTCAAAGGCGTCGACACGCCTGAATTACGCGGCAAATGCGCAGCCGAAAAAAAGCTGGCCATTGAAGCCAAACAATTTGCCGCCAAATGGCTGAGAGAAAATCCGGCGCAATTGGTCGGCGTGCATTACGGCACTTATGCCGGTCGCGTTTTGGCGACGATAGAAAATAAAGCTGCAGCAAATAAAGCCGCGGCAAAGAAGAGCGGCGGAACCGATGCCCCGAAGACATTATCCGCCGCCCTCTTATCTGAAAACCTCGCCAAACCCTATCGCGGCCGCAAAGCGCGTTGGTGCGCTTAATTCAATCAGCCGCGATTTTGACGGTTGTCGATCAAATCATCAACCACAGCCGGATCGGCCAAGGTTGAGGTATCGCCAAGATTTGAAAAATCATCTTCGGCAATTTTGCGCAAAATCCGCCGCATGATTTTACCCGAGCGGGTTTTCGGCAGGCCCGGCGCGAACTGAATAAGGTCCGGCGTAGCAATCGGGCCGATTTCTTTACGCACCCATTTGACCAGCTCGGCCTTCAGCTCATCATCGCCATTGAGGCCGGCATTCAGCGTCACATAGCAATAAATACCTTGCCCTTTAATATCGTGTGGATAGCCGACGACCGCGGCTTCCGCCACTTGTGCATGCGCCACCAGCGCGCTTTCGACTTCTGCCGTGCCGAGGCGATGGCCGGAAATATTCAGCACATCATCGACGCGGCCGGTAATCCAATAATAGCCATCCTCATCGCGGCGACAGCCATCGCCGGTGAAATAATAGCCGGGATATTGCACAAAATAAGTTTCGATAAAGCGCTTATGGTCGCCATAGACCGAGCGCATTTGCCCGGGCCAGCTATCACTAATGCACAGATTGCCCGACGTCGCACCATCCAGCTGTTTGCCATCAGCATCGACCAAAAGCGGTTTCACCCCAAAGAAAGGGCGTGTCGCCGAGCCGGGCTTCAAAGCGGTTGCACCGGGCAAGGGTGTGATAAGAATGCCGCCGGTTTCGGTTTGCCACCATGTATCGACAATCGGGCTTTTGCCTTCACCGACCGTATTGTAATACCACAGCCACGCCTCCGGATTGATCGGTTCACCAACCGAGCCCAACAGTCGAATGCTTGATCGCGAGGTTGATTTCACCGGCCCGTCACCCTCGCGCATCAATGCGCGTAAAGCGGTTGGGGCGGTGTAGAAAATATTTACTTGGTGCTTATCGCAAACCTGCCAGAAGCGCGAATTATCGGGATAATTCGGCACCCCTTCAAACATCAGCGTGGTCGCGCCATTGGCCAGCGGCCCATAGACGATATAAGAGTGGCCCGTGACCCAGCCGACATCGGCGGTGCACCAATAAACCTCACCTTGTTTGTAATCAAATACATATTCATGTGTCATTGAGGCATAGACCATATAGCCGCCGGTTGTGTGCAGCACGCCTTTCGGCTTGCCGGTCGAGCCGGATGTATAAAGAATGAAAAGCGGGTCTTCGGCGCCCATTTCTTCAGCCGGACAATCAGCATCGACTTCTGCTTTGGCGTCCTCATAAACAATATCGCGGCCATCTTTCATTGCCACGCCGCTGCCGGTGCGGGTGACAACCACAACCGTGTCGACATCGGGGCATTGTTCCAATGCCGCATCCGTATTGGCTTTCAGCGGAATTTTCTTGCCGCCGCGCACCCCTTCATCAGCGGTGATGACGCATGTGCTTTCGCAATCCAAAATCCGGCCGGCCAAAGCGTCCGGCGAAAAGCCGCCAAAGACAACCGAATGCACCGCGCCAATGCGCGCGCAAGCTAACATTGCGTAAGTGGCTTCCGGTATCATCGGCATGTAAATGGTCACGCGGTCGCCTTTTTTGACGCCGCGCATTTTCAGCACATTGGCAAATTTGCAGACTTCTTCGTGCAGTTGATTATAGCTGATTTTGGCATGCTGGTCGGGCTCATCGCCTTCCCAGATAATTGCCGTTTGTTCGCCGCGTGTCGCCAAATGGCGGTCAATGCAATTGACACTGGCGTTCAAAGCGCCGTCTTCATACCATTTAATCGACACATCATCTTTGCCGTAATGGGTGTTTTTAACTTTGGTGTAAGGCTTCATCCAGTCAATGCGCTTGCCGTGCTCGCCCCAAAATGCATCCGCATCATCAATACTTTGCCGGTACATTTCCAGATATTGTGCATTATCGACCAAGGCGCTCTCAGCGATTGCCTGCGGCACTTCAAAAATCTGTTCGTCGGACATGGACTTCTCCCCTACTTTGTTTACTGGCTCTTCATACGCCAGACCAAGCCAATGGACAAGATGTCACAGGCGCTTTCGCCTGCTTCCATCACATTTTTCCCATCACAATAAACCGCTCGCCGTCGCGGCTTTCCAAGCGCAATGGCACTTCGATTAAATCCGCGCCCTGGCACGGGCCGGCAAAGCAATGGCCACGCTTATCAAATTGTGCACCATGCGCCGAGCAAATCAAACTATCGCCCAGCGCATTTAAAAAACGGTCAGGAAAGGTTTCCAAGGGCAATCCCAAATGCGGGCATTTATTGACAAAACCGCGTATCTTTTTGTCCGTTTCGTCAAGCCGCCAGATAATAATATCCAGCTTTTCAACCGCTTCTTGACGGCCCTCTTTATCGGCTTTTTTATTTTCCAGCGTAAAGCCGCGCGCCGCCCCTTCCGGCATATCGGACAGCCGACAAATCGGCATCGCCTCATCAGGCCACCAATCGGGCGCCGCTTTATTTATAGGGGTTTTCGGCATTCGGGTTCAGACCCGCCAGCTTGCAGACATATTTCCATTCTTTGGTCGTGACCGGCTGAACGGAAAGGCGCGAATTATTGACCAACACCATATCTTCCAATTTCGGATCGGCCTTAATTTCGGCCAAAGTGACGTGATGGGCGGCGGTTTCCAGCGCCACAATATCAACCATGCCAAAGCGGCCCTTCGGGTCCGTATGGTCCGGATAATGCTCTTTAATCACTTCGACCGAGCCCATAATGCGCTTCTCATTGACCGAGTGATAAAAGAAACCCTTATCGCCCAGCTTCATCGCTTTCATGTGTTTATTGGCAAGAAAATTGCGCACCCCGTCCCAATGCTCGCCCTTGCCTTTGCGGTCAAGCTGGTCTTGCCAGCCCCATGTATTGGGTTCCGATTTGAACAGCCAATAAGCCATATGCGCCTCTTTCTAACTCGCTTATCCTCAGGTCAGTATCAGTTTTGCGGTGCGCCAAGCGCGCCCAGCAAATGATTGAAGCGGTGAATTTCAACAGCGCGAAACAGACCGGCTTTATTATAAGGGTCGTTCTCAACAAAGCCCTCAGCCACGGCGCGGTCGGTCGTGCGCAATAATAAAAGCGAGCCGATCATGGTTTGGCCGTCATCTGACATGAGCGGGCCGCCAACTTCGACATAATCTTGCGTTACGACATATTCCAAATGCGCTTGCCGATTTTCCAGTCTCAGGCTTTCGCTATCGGGCTTGTCCAAACACATCACACAAAACATTGGTGGTCTCCCTTTGATTGCTTCTTTAAGGTTTCAAGATAACATTTTGACGCCGCTTATTATACCGTATTTTCACGGGTTAGCGGGCGTGCCAACAAGCTTTCAATCGCCGTATCAATCGGCAGAGTTTCGGTTAATATTGAATCAACAGCAGCACAAATGGGCAGTTCAAGCGCGTGTTTTTCTGCCAATTTTCGAACCGCTGCCGCGCTCATCGCGCCCTCTGAAACCGATGAGCGCGCGCCCAAAATATCGGCCAGACGGCGCCCTTCACCAAGCGCGCGACCCAATGAAAAATTGCGCGAAGTATCGCTGGAGCAGGTTAAAATCAAATCGCCAAGTCCGGACAGGCCGGCCAAGGTTTCGGCTTGCGCGCCCAAGGCGATGCCGAGGCGTTGCATTTCGGCCATGCCGCGCGCGGTCACGGCAGCGCGAGCGCTTTCGCCAAGCTGTTTGCCGGCGACAATACCGCAGGCAATAGCCAGCACATTTTTCATCGCGCCGCCAATTTCAGCGCCGATAATATCGGTTGATAAATAGGGGCGAAAACCGGGTGTTGCAATCGCTTCGCTCAGCCATTGACCATGTGCCGCATCGGCGCTGGCCAGCGTCACAGCAGTCGGCAAGCCACGCGCCACATCGGCGGCAAAGCTGGGGCCGGATAAAACCGCCAGCTTGTCAGCCGGCCAAATTTCTGCCGCCACATCTGACATTAACTTCAAGCTGTCGCGCTCAATGCCTTTGGCGCATAAAACCAGACTGGCTTGGTTGTTATGATTGGCCAGTTCCTGCATTACCGGTCGGGCAAATTGCGCCGGCACCACCATCAATACAATATCGGCCATCGCCAAATCGGCGATATGGTCAGTCGCTTGAATATTTTGCGGCAAATCAATGCCCGGCAAAAACCGCGTATTTTCATTTTTCTGATTGATTGCCGCCGCCGTCTCAGCCTCATTGGCCCACAGGGTTACTGCCGGATGGCGCGCCGCCAATACACAAGCCAATGCCGTGCCCCATGCACCGGCGCCCAGCACGGCCATTTGCGGGTTTTTATCTTCTGTGGCTGTCATATCCATTTCCCCCCTACCTGCTTAAAGCGGTGCGCCCGGATAGGCAAGTCGCAGCGCTTGTCTGTTATTTTCCGCCTGCGCCTCTGGTTTTCTGCATGCGTTGATGCCGGGTGACGGCTGCTGCAAATAGCCACTGAATATTTTAGCGATTATTCATTGATTATTCACTTGGCTGTGCTAATACTTTGCCAATGTCAGAAGCAGATGTCATCCGCGAGAAAATCATAAATGCGGCGCGTGAGCGCTTTCGCCATTATGGTTATCCGAAAACAACAATTGCCGAATTGGCCGATGATTGCGCCATGTCACCGGGTAATATCTATCGGTTTTTCAAGGGAAAAATCGATATTGCCGTGGAGATTGCGCGGCGTGAATCGTTGGCCGCTGTAGATGTGATTGAGGCGGTGCTGGATTGTCCGGTGCGCTCCTCACGCCAGCGACTTGAGGAAGTGGTGTTTGCTGATTTGCGCTACACGTTTCATCTGCTTGAAAATCAACCGAAAACACTGGAATTGGCGCAAATTGTCGTCGCCGATCGGCCGCAATTTCAAATTGAAAGCTTGCGCCGCGAGCGCCGTGTTTTTCAACGTATTTTGCATGAAGGTCAGGCATCGGGCGAGTTTATCGTCGATAATTTGCCGTCAACCACCATTGCCATTCATGCCGCAACAACCAAATATCGCTATGCGCAATTATTTACCAATCAGACATTGCACGAGCTGGAGCGCGAGTTGGCGCATGTCATGACGGTGATGATGCGCGGCTTGGTGGTGCGCAATGATGGCGCGCCGGCACCGGCGACCGAAATACCGCCCGAACCCAATCCATCACCGCCGCAAGACGATAAAACATCGCAATAAAACCGCTTAAAGCGATAAATCAGTTGGAAAAACAGCCGGAAATTCCTCGAAAATTAGAAGAAAATGCAGTTATTTGGCTTAAAATCTCTTAAATATTGTCTCGATAACTAATAAAAATCAATAAAATCAGGATGTTAGCTTGTCACAAAATTGTATAAAAAAATATTGAATAAATTTCAATTTGTTCATTGTTTTTTGTTTTACACAGTGCTATATAATATCTGTAAGCAGGCAGACGGAATATTCCAAACGCCACGTTTATTGAAATGAAACCCAAACGCAGAAAGAGCGGAACCATGTTGAAGAAAATCTCCTCCCTGATTTCGACCGTTAGCGGTCCGACTCTGGCCTCCTCAATTCTGGTGCTGTACGGCTTGGCCCTCGCCACCGTCACTGTCACCGACAGAGTTATTGTCTGATTATCTCCTCCCGATAATCACACTGCACGGATAAATCCTCCCTTTATCCGTGCCCCGACCTCCCTCCAGGTCGACTTTTGGCTCCGATGGTCCTCCCCCATCGGAGCCTTTTTTTGTTTTTAATTTGTATTGGGAAATTATTATTGCGATCAGTCGGCTAAATCAGCCAAATCTGAGAGCGGCCAGCGCGCGCGCGCCGGTTCTTGCATTGCGTCGTCGGCAACCAGACCGGCTGCCAAGCGTTCTGCACCGGCGCGCGCAATCATCGCCGCATTATCCGTGCATAAAGCAGATGGCGGCACAAAGCTCTGAAAGCCTTGCTTGCGCGCGGCTTTATCGAGGGCGGCACCGATATGCTTATTGGCCGCCACCCCACCGGCAATGACTAATTGCTTTTCGGCCCGCGCATGCTCGGCTGAAAAGCGGCGCATCGCATGGCCGGTACGGTCGACCAAACAGTCAGTGACAGCGCTCTGAAACGCCGCCGCCAAATCGGCAATATCTTGGTCGCGCAAAGGAGCGGTTTTCTCAGCCGCTTGCCGCAAAGCGGTTTTCAAACCGGAAAATGAAAAATCGCATCCATCTTGCTGCAAAAGCGGGCGCGGCAGAGAAAACCGTGTCGCATCACCTGCAAGTGCTTCTTTCTCAATCTCCGGACCGCCCGGATAACCGAGTGACATCAGTTTTGCTGCCTTATCAAATGCCTCGCCAACCGCATCATCCAGCGTGCTGCCATAGACCCGATAATGGCCCAGACCATCAACCGATAATAATTGGCAATGCCCGCCTGATACCAAAAGCAATAAATACGGAAATGCCAGCTTTTCGGTTAGCCGCGCCGATAAGGCATGGCCTTCCAAATGATTAATGCCGATAAACGGTTTTTGCGCCGCCAGTGCCAAAGCTTTGCCGGTGGTCAACCCGATAAGCACACCGCCGATAAGTCCCGGTCCTGCTGTGGCGGCAATCGCATCCAAATCGGCGAGAGCCATATCGGCTTCGTCCAAAGTCTCTTTAATCAATCGGTCGAGATGGCTGATATGGGCGCGCGCCGCCAATTCCGGCACCACGCCGCCATAGGGTGCATGCATATCTATTTGGCTCAATATGCGCTGGCTGATAATGCGACCCGAACCGATAAGCGCCGCATCGCGCATCGGCGCTTCAATAATGGCGGCGGCGGTCTCATCGCAGCTGGTTTCCAGTCCCAGCACATATATTTGTTTTGCAGCCATGGCGTTGCAGCCTTTTCCTTGCTAAGAGTGCGCTTGCGCAAAAAGCGGTTTGGCTCTCTTTTATCTCTTACAGAGCTATATAAGTAACCGCTATGCAAGCGCAAGCGACGGATTGAGGATTGAATGAGCGACCGGCATTTGACCATCGGCACACGCGCTTCGCCCCTGGCATTGGCGCAGACCGATCATGTGGCGAAACAATTTGCTGCGGCGCATGATTGGCCGCAAACGCGCCTGTCGCAACGTGAAATTGTGACCATTGGCGATCAGCGTTTGGAAATGCCACTGGCTGAAATTGGCGGCAAAGGCCTGTTTACGCAAGAATTGGAAGCCGGTCTTTTGGATGGCAGTCTCGATTTTGCCGTGCACAGTTTAAAAGACTTGCCAACACAAGAAGCTGAAGGTTTGACATTGGCGGCCATATTACCGCGCGCGCCGAGCGGTGATGTTTTGGTGCCGCGCGCCGATCTTGAAATCACCTGCTTGAATGATTTGCCGCAAAAGGCGCGCATCGGCACATCGGCTTTACGCCGCCATGCACAAATTCTCAATTTACGCCCCGATCTTGAAATTGTCGCTTTGCGCGGCAATGTCGGCACGCGACTTAAAAAACTGCAAAGTGAAAATCTTGACGCGATTGTTTTGGCCGCTGCCGGATTGAACAGACTGCATATAGACCCGCCCGGCCAATGCGCGCTGGATGCAGATATTTTACCGGCCGCCGGTCAAGGCGCATTGGCGGTGCAGTGCCGCGCCAATGATGCGGCTTTGATTTCATTGCTCAGGGCCTTGCATTGCGCGGATACGACCGCTTGCATCACCGCCGAACGGGCATTTCTGGCGGCGCTTGACGGCTCATGCCGCACCCCGATTGCCGCCCATGCGCAATTGAGCGATGGGCAAGTGCATTTACAAGGTCGCTTATTGGATGATGATGGGCGCTGGATGGCCGCGGCACGCGGCGCGGATGACATAGCCATGGCGCAGGCTTTGGGTGAAAAATTGGCGGCCGATGTGCGCGCTCAAGCGGCGCACTATGCAAGCCAATATAATCTGCCTTCAGATCGAGATGATTAAGCGATGCGCTTATTGGTCACCCGCCCCATGCTCGATGCCGTGCCCTTGGCCGATGCGTTGGCAGCGCGCGGCCATGATGTGTTGATTTCCCCGCTTATTCATATTGAAGCGAGCGATCAGGATTTGCCAAAAGCCGATGATTTTGAGGCCGTTGCCTTTACCAGCGCCAATGGGGTGCGGGCCTTATCGGCCAAATGTCAAACCGCTGATGCATTATCGGCTTGGCAAAAATTGAAAGCTTTCGCGGTTGGCCCGCAAACCGCCGGCACACTAAGCGCGCATGGCTGGCCCGCGCCGCATATTGCCGATGGCGATGTGGCCGCTTTGGCGGACAGCTTGGCGGCACATATTAAACAGGGTGAGACGGTTTTGCATATTGCCGGTCGCGACCGCGCCGGTGATTTGGCCGCCGCGCTCAATTCGGCACAGATAAAAAACCAACGCGCGGTTTTATATCGGGCCGAAGCGGCAGATGAGTTTAGCGCCGCCGCACAGGCGGCTTTCAGCGATGCCGAAGAGCCGCTGGATGGTGTGCTGATTTATTCCGCCCGCACGGCAAAAATTTTCCGCGCGCTTTTTGCACGTTTAGAAAACGCCGCCAAGCCGAAAATATATTGCCTGTCGCAGGCGGTGGCGGATGAGCTGGCGGTTGACGGTTTTGATACATATATAGCGGAGACGCCGAGCGAAGCGTCGATGTTGGCAGCTTTTTAAACCCGCCCTTATCGACTGATATAAAGCCGGTCTTGATGTGAGCGCAGAAGATTGCCAAATTTGACGAATATCAGCATAGTCAATCATATGAAAAAGCAGCCGTCCAAACAGGCAAGCGAACCGGCGGATGAAGATATTTTACCGCCGCAAGGTGATGATGTGTCAGGCACGGCCGAGGCGACCCGCGCCGCCGGCGAAAATCTACGCATGCCACCTCTAATTGACCATGCCGAAGGTTGGCGGCAGAGCATGATTGCTGCTTTGCGGCTTCGTTTTTCGGGCGTTTCCGGTATCGTCGGCGCAATGCAAAGCGGCTCGCTGCATTTATTGCGCCGTACCGCTTATCACCTCACTTTGTGGATGCTGGTTACCGCCACTTTATTGATTACCGGTTTCGGTATTTGGCAGGCGCGGCATATTGAGATGCCGCAATTTGACAGTTTTTGGTTTAATTCCGAACGGGTTTTGAAAGACCGTATTGACCGGATAAATAATGATGGCGTTGCGATCATAGACAGCCAGCCGCGCAATGAGGCAGCTGTGGATATAGAGAGTACGATTGAGGCGCCCAATATAGAGACGCCCAATATAGAGACGCCCAATATAAATCGAGAGGACGCCATGCCGCTCGCTGAGTTGAAAACCCGTCTCATTGACGCGGCCAATAATCAACCGAGTGATCGCGCGCAAGTGAGCGAAAAAAGCCGCCAAACGGCAGACGAAAACACCGCCTTAATTGCGCGGCTAAAAGCCAGCCTGGCGGCCGAGCAAGCGGCCAATCAAACCGAACTGGCCGAAAGCCGTGCACGTTTGGCGGCGGCTGAAGCAAAAATCGCCAAACTGTCGAGCCGGGCCACTAACCCTGATGCCACTAACCCTGATGCCACTAACCCTGATGCCAATGTCACCTTGTTAACGCAACGCCACGCCATGGCCGATTTATTGCTGCGCCTGCAAGCCGGGCTTGCCTATGATGATATTTTGGCGGCCGGCGATTTACAAAAAGTGCTGACACGGCGCGAATTGGCTTTGCTGGCCCTGCACGGCGCGGTTGGCATTCCGACAGAGCCGGCATTGGCTTTGCAATTTAACGGCTGGGTCGCCATGTTGCGGCCGCAAAACCGGGCACGCCCTTATCAGCGCGTCATGCAATGGCTGGCTGACAATGCCGCCGGTTTGGTGCGCGTATCTGAAGTGCCTTTGGCACTTTCAAATAATCAATCATCCGGCGACATAATGTCGGGCGATATAATGTCAAATATTGCCGGCGCATTGGCGCGCGGACGGCTTGATGCGGCGGCGATTGATATGGGTCGCTTGCTGCGCCATTTGCAAGGCGGAACCGATATATCGCCGCGCCAGCTTGCGGCCTTGCAGGCGGTTTATGATGATACGCGTGCCGCGGCGGAATTGGCGCCGCTTTTGGCAAAATTGAAACGCGATTATATTTCCGGCGCGCGGCCATGATGACAGGAGCGCCTGAATGATACGCCTGTTATTGGTCTTGACCGGTTTTTTAACCCTCACCTCGCTGGCCGCGTTGCTGGCCAATTTGCCGGGCATGGTGACCATTGCTTTGCCCGGCTATCAGCTGCAGGCCAGCCTGCCGGTTTTGGCCGGATTGTTTTTTGCCGCGCTTATTCTCGTGACCGGCTTTATTTTTATTGTTTCCGCCCTCTGGCAATGGCCGGCGCATATGCGGGCCAAGCGTGCGGCGCAAAATCGACAAGCCGCCGAGCAGGCCATGGCCGGCGGGTTAATGGCTTTGGCGCGCGGCGACAGCGCGGCGGCGGTCGAAGCGACACGCCAAGCACGGCGCAAATTACCGCAAGCCGCCTTGCCCCGTTTGCTGGCGGCACAAGCCGCCCTGATGGATGACCGCCCTGATGATGCGGCGGCCAATTATCACGCCATGTTGTCTGAAAACATGCCAATGACGCAAAAATCTCTGGGGCTTGAGGGGCTTTATCATTTGGCCCGCAGCAAGGGCGATGTCGAAGCGGCCGGCACATATGCGCTGCAGGTTTTGGAAGTCGATCAAAAAGCGCTTTGGGCCCTCGAAGGGTTGACCGCTTTGTCGGTGCAAATCGGTGATTGGCAGGCGGCGGAAAATTGGTTGCGCCGATGTGGCCGCGCCGGTGTGCCGCGCGCGCAAGTCAAACAACACCGCGCCGTATTGGCTTTGGCTGAAGCGCAAGATTTATTGGGCGATAGCGATCCGGCGGCACAATTGGCAGCTTCCGAGCGGGCGGAAAAAGCCGCCGCTTTGGATGCCAAATTAGTACCGGCTGTGGCGATGGCGGCGCGCTTGCAAATGAGAAACGGCAAACCGAAACAGGCGCAAAAATTGCTCAAACAAGCATGGCGTAAAACGCCGCATCAGGTCTTGGCAGAGGCATGGCTGGAATGCAATGCCGACCAACCGGTGGCCGGACGGATGCGCGCCGCGGGTCAATTTATCGGTCGCCATAAAGCGCATGAAGAAGCGATTTTATTGCGCGCGCGCATTGCGCTGGCCGCCGCTCGGTTTCGTCAAGCAGCGGCTTTGTTAAATGATTTACTGGCTGATTTGCCGACGCCGGAAGCACCGCCGCAACGCTTTTGCATGCTGATGGCAGAGGCTGAAACTGGACTTGAAAATGAAACGGCAGCGCAAGAATGGCGTGCCCGTGCGCGTCAAGCGCCGCCGCCGCCCGGCTGGTATGGCGACGGCATCAGGCTGGCTGATTGGCAGGCTATTTGTCCGGCCAGCGGTCGTTTGGGAGGCGTTAGCTGGCGCAGCCCGCCAACCGGCATGATGCTGGTGCCAAACGCTTAATGTAAAATTTCCGCTGAAAAAAATGGTGCCGCTTGGGTGATTTGAACACCCGACCCCATCATTACGAATGATGTGCTCTACCAACTGAGCTAAAGCGGCATATGTTGTTTTTGCTAGCCAAAGCGTGGATTTTTGTCCAGAGAAAACCGCCTTAAAACATGTGTGTCATTTTTGCATCAGTATCTTAAATCGAGTTAATTTATTTACTTTCAGTTAAATTACTGTTGACGAAGACGATTTTTGAATTGCAAGCTAATCAAGTCGAAAAGCCGGTTTGCGAACCAAGCGTCTGGGAGGGCGTGCATTTCGGCTTTTGTTTGGGGAGCGTTTTGAGGAGGGCTCTAATGTATAAAAGTAAGTTGCGTTTACTCGGTGTGAGTGCGCTAGTGGGTGCGGGGCTGATTGCCGCCGGCCCGGCCGATGCGTATAATGTGCGTCTCGGTGGTGTCGATATTCAAATCGATACAACAATGTCTGTCGGTGCGACAATTCAGATGAAGGACTCGAATACAAAATTCTTGCCTGAATCAAATGGCGGTCCGGCTGAAAACAATCCGAATTTTGATTGGGTCCGTGATGATGACGGCGATATCAAATATTATGATTATTCTTTATTGGACGCTGACGGCAATGTGAAAGCGGCAAGCACGGATGAAGATGTTCGCGAAGAAGCGCTCATCACCATAGGTCTTTCCGATGATCTTGATGCAGGTACCCGCGTTGTGGATACCTCAACCGGTGCCCCTATTCCGAAAGGCGGTAAGCCGCGTTTGGATTATCTCGGTGCCACGGGCGTAGAAAATTGTGAAAATGAATATGGCGGTCACTGCCAGCAAGCGCCGGCTGCTATCGCCTATAATTTTGACGGTTCCATCAATACTGATGACGGTCGTTTGAATTTTGAAAAAAATGACGTTGTGTCAGCACCGGTCAAACTGGTCAGTGATATTTCCATGTCACAAGGCGCTGTCTCGTCATTGTTTCGTGTAAAAGTCTTTTATGATGCCATTTTGATGGATGATGGAAACTTCTTGCGCGGCGGTGAGTTGACAGATGATGGCGAAGAATTGGCCGGTCAGTCAATTGACCTGCTTGATGCCTTTGTTTCTTATGATTTTGATATCGGCAATATGCCGGTCACGATTCGTGCCGGTAAGCAGGTTATTAACTGGGGTGAAGCAACATTCATTCCGGGCGGTAACTCAGCCTTTAACCCGATTGATGTTCCGGCGATCCGTCGCCCGGGCGCTGAAATCAAAGAAGCCCTGTTGCCGGTTGAAGCCCTTTACGGTTCAATCGCATTGACTGATACGGTTTCTGTCGAAGCCTATGTTGGCGGTTGGGACCGTTATAAGCTGGATGTTGGCGGCACATTCTTTGCCGGCAGTGACTCAGCAGAGCCAGGCCATTCCGGCGGTAGCCCTGTTGACCATTTCTTTGTTGGTGGTGGTCCGCGAAGCGGTAAGCAGTATGTTTGTGATGGCGATGCCCTCACAGCTGCCTATGCGTCAGCCGGTGCTTTGTTTGCGGCTGTCGATGAAGCATGGTCAAAAGACCCATGTGCGGGCAGTGCAAATGCCGATATCCTGAAAGACTACACGGTCGGTAAGGCGGAAGAAGAGCGCCAAGCTATTCTTGCCGATGAAGGCATCGGACGCCTGAACGATGATGAGGGCGACTCATCTATCGGTCTTGCGGTTCGTTATTACGCTGAGAATTTGAACTCTACCGAGTTCGGTTTCTATTACCAGAAAATGGACAGCCGTTTGCCATATGTATCTTATGTGGTTAATCCAACCAAATTGGCCCCGTCTATCGTCGGTGCTGATGCAAGCCAAGTAACCCGCGGTGCAGGTCTTTCCGGCTGCTTTGCAAATATCGCAGCAGGCGCAGCTAAAGCGGTTGCTAATGCAACAGATGATGATGATGATACGGCAATCGCTGATGTGAAGTTCGATTTTGCGTCACCGCATTATCGTCCGTCTACCGGTGATATCACCATTTCGGATCCGGATGGTCTGACATCGGCTTATGGCGATGCAACGGCACTTGTTGTCCCGGGCCTCGCCAATGTGAGCGGAACCGGCGGCGTGTTGCAATTATCCGCACAATTACTTGGCGCCACATTTACTGAGGCGGCTTTGGTCAGCCACATCGATGCTGAACGTAAGGAAGCTGATGAAGATGCCAAATCATATGTCATCGGACACAGTGAGAAACTGCAATATGACAGCATGACAACGGCTGAACGCACAGAGCGTTTCGGTGAAGGTGTTGAAGTGTTTGCTTCAGCTTCGGCGATGATTGCCACTTATGATGGTGGGTCTTATGTTGCCACTAAAACAGCAGTTGTTGGCGCGATGGCCGCTCAAACAGCTGCTGATTATGGTGATGCGGAAGACGGTACGATTGCAGCTGTTCAGCAGGCCAATTGCGCCGGCACGATTATGCAAGGTTTTGGTAATTTGGCTCAAACCGGCGGTCACCCGTTCGATGCTTATGGTCAGGTGAAAACCGGCGCTGTTTCGCTCGGTTACACGCAAGATCTGGACCTTTATCTCGAGCATCCGGAAGTTGAAACTTATGGTATGAGCTTCAACACGGTGATTGCAGGTTGGGGTGTGCAAGGTGACTTTAGCTATCGTCCTGACGCGCCATTGCAAATCGACACTGATGTTTTGACCATTGCCGGCTTGTTCCAGCAATGTGCGGCCATCGGTGCTTCCGGTGTGGAATATGCCTATATGGGTCTGGAAAACTATAACCGTGAATTCCTCGGTTCTGAAACCGGCGGTTGTACGCCGACCAAGCAGACCTTGAAAGGTTATGTTGAGCATGACGTCATCACCTGGGATATCGGAACGACGGCGACATTTACCCGTTCAAATCCGATCATCTCTGCCATTGGTGCCGATATCGGTATTCTGTTGACAGAATTCCAAGGCTTGATGGTTGATGGTGCTGAAGATCGTGCGACCCCGACAACAGTGCTGACTAAAGTGCCGTTGAGCAATGTTTGCACATCAGGTAGCGATTTGGCTTTGAACTCAGTATTGAGCATTGACCAACGTCCGATTGACGGCACATGCCGTCCGACGGACAATTCAAGCGGTATGGTTCTTTTGGGCCGCGCCACTTGGAACAATGTTCTGGGCACACCGGTTTCACTGTCTCCGACGGTTGTTTATCGTCGTGGTCTGAGTGGCTTCTCTCCGTCTCCTTTGGGTAGCTGGAAAGAAGATGTCGGTTCTACCGCCTTGTCACTTGGTTTCGATTATCTTGGTAGCATCTCTGGTTCATTGAACTATGTGACCTATCAAGGCGATGATCTGTACACCAAAAACAGTGACCGTGAGCATATGTCAGTGAGCGTATCTTACGCGTTTTAATCAGTGTCTCTCGGGGGCGGGTCCCCGTCCCCGAGAACCGAATTTATTTTCGATGGAGATGAAAATGAAAACCAAAATGTTAACAACGGCATTGACACTGAGCCTCGCGGCAGGTGTTGCATATGCTGAAGTCCCGGCAAATCAGTCGGCCCGTCTGGGTGCTGATTTGACTCCGATGGGCGCTGAAAAAGCCGGTTCAAAATCCGGCGTTGCGGCTTGGAGTGGTAAGGGCATTAACGGTTCAGCATTGCTGAACGGTTATGACGGTGGCGCGCTGCCGAACCCGTTTGCGGGTGACAGCGCCAAATACACCATTACGGCAGCCAATGCCGGTCAATATGACAGCCAGCTGACCGTCGGTCAAAAGGCCATGTTGGCGACCTATCCGGACACATATAAGCTGAATGTCTATGACTCGAAGCGGACCTGTGTCTATCCGGATTTTGTCTATAAAGCAGCCAAGCGTAACACTGAAGTCGGCCAAGTGGTCGATGGCGGTAACGGAATTTCAGAAGCGATTATGGCTTCACCATTCCCGATCCCAAATTCAGCCTTGGAAATCGTATGGAACCACAATCTGCGTTATCGCGGTGAGCGGGTTGCACGCGACTTTAACTATGCTGCCCCGACAGCCGGTGGTGACTATGTTCTGACTTTCACCCGTGACGAAGTTGTATTCCCTTATTCGAATGCACAAAATCAACGGGCTGAAGACCTCGACAATATTTCAATTTACTTTGTCGCTTACACATCTGCCCCGGCGCGTCGTGCCGGTAATGTTGTGCTGGTGCACGAAACATTGAATATGGCGAAGGAAGGCCGTAAGGCTTGGACATATAGCCCGGGTACACGTCGTGTACGTCGTGCGCCGAATATTGCCTATGATAATCCGCTCACCAATGGTGACGGTCTGGGTACATCGGACCAGTATGACGGCTATAATGGTGCACCGGATCGCTATGACTGGACCGTTGTCGGTAATATGGAAAAACTGTCAATTCAGAATAACTACCAAGTTAATCTGACACCGGCAGCTGATCTATTGCAGCCTGGCCACGCCAACCAAGACCCGGTACGCTATGAAATGCGTCGCCAATGGGTTGTCGAAGGCAATCTGAAAGGCTCTGCCCGTCACATTTATGCCAAGCGTGTGCTGCGTATGGATGAAGACAGCAAGCAAATCAC
>CBFIIT010000002.1:0-66900 GCA_965662725.1 Alphaproteobacteria bacterium
AGCAGCAAAATATCCGGGTCTTCGCGCAAGGCGCCTTTCAGGGCCGAGGCAAAGCTAACCGTGTCACGGCCTACCTCGCGTTGAGAGATAATTGATTTAATTTCCGAATGTACAAATTCCACCGGATCCTCAATGGTGATGATGTGTTCGGCGCGTTCGCGATTAATCTTATTGATCATTGAGGCGAGCGAGGTTGATTTACCCGAACCGGTCGGGCCGGTCACCAGCACCAGACCTTTTTTCTCAGTCAAAATATTATGCACGGCTTGCGGCAGGCCAAGCTGATCGATATTCGGCACTTCGGTCACAATTGTCCGACAAATCAGCGCCCAGCCGGTCAGTGTGTGATAGCCATTGGCACGAAAGCGCGCCCCGCGCACGGTAATCGCAAAGTCGATATCTTTGGTTTCGGCAAAGGTTTCAAATAATTCTTCGCCCAATTCGGTGCGGAATAAATCTTCCAGCATCTGATCATTGACCGGGCAGTCTTCCATCAATTGAATATCGCCATTGACGCGAATGGCCAAAGGGCTACCGGAACGCATATGAAAGTCAGAAATACGATATTCTTTCGGCAGGTCGTCCAAATAACGATAGACCGGATTATCGGATGGGAGAGGCTCTTCGGCTTCAGACATGGGTTAACTCTGCTCTTACACGAATACGTTAACTATGGTTATACTCGCGCCGTGATTTATTGACCAGTAGTTTGGCTGATTGTTGGAGGAATGTTGCGGAAAATGGACATGATGGAAAACAATCTGCTTTTTGTTTTGGTGGCGATTATCGGTGCCTGCCTTGGCAGTTTTGCTAATGTTGCCGCCTTACGCAGCTTGCGCGGCACTGATTGGGTCAAACAACCTTCAACCTGTTTTCATTGCGAGCAGCCATTGGGTTTTTCAGAAAACCTGCCAATTATCGGTTATTTCCGTCATGGCGGTGTTAGCGGCTGTTGTGGCGAGAAGCTGCCGAAACGTTATCTTTATGTTGAATTGGCAATGGCCGCTCTAACGCTTATCGCGTTCATACAATTACCCTTGGCGGCGTTTTTCAGTTTTCTGCCTTTTGTCATTTTGATGTTGGTGATTTTTCTCACCGATATGGAAGCCTTTATTATCCCCGATTGGACCAGCCTTGGCGGGCTTGCTCTGGCATTGGTGCTGGCTTTATTTGCCGCGCCGGGATTGCCCGATATCATTACTGCATTAATAGGTGCTGCGTCAGGCTTTGCGCTGATTTATGGAATTAACGCAATTTATAAATTATGGCGCGGGCATGATGGTATGGGCTTTGGTGATGTTAAAATGATGGCAATGCTGGGGGCATGGTTGGGGCCGTTATCGCTGCTACCGATTCTCTTTACTGCCAGCATATGCGGCGCATTTTTGGGTATTACAGCTATTTTATGGGCCCGTGCCTCGGCAAAGGGCGATGCGCCTGTGCAACTGCCATTTGGCTGTTTTCTGGCCCCCGCAGCGCTTTTATGGTTGTTCTTTGCGCCACAGCTTTTGCGTGCTGTGCAGTAATCCACCGATTTTGCGCACCTTGTAACCTAAAGACCCTTATAATCGGAAAACCGAAGAGATTCGTTTTTCGACGAGGGTAAATGATGAATACGCTACGCACAGAAGACGACTATAAGCGCGCCATTAAAGATTTGCTGCAACAGGCTGAACACAGCTTGGAAGGTGATTTGGCTGAGCGTGATGCCGACCATCAAGTTGAAATGTCGAACCGCGATATGCGCCATTATATGAAGGGGCTGGATTTGGCAATCAGCGAAGAGGCAACAATTGCCTTGCGCGCCGAGTTTTTGCGTTACTCTTCTGTATTTGACACAAAACGCTCGCAAGACACGATCAAGCTGGCGGTCGCGCAAGTTATACAGCCCATGGTTGAGGAATGGATCAACCGGAATATGGCCGATATCGCGCGCGAGGTAATTACCGAAGCAATCGGTCGCATATCTGAAGTGCGGGCGACCGGAAATTTGAAACGGCCGAAATAGAAAGCAGGCGTTTTTTGCGTAAGACAGTAACAGTAACCGGTAAATTCATTCGCTTCAGCTTGGCGACGGCGCTGTGTGTAAATGCCTATGGCTGCGGTACAAGCCCGGGGCGCGATTTGTCTATGGCCGGTGCAGTTGAAAAATTTGATGACCGCCGCGCTTCGGCACGCGCCGAGCAAGCGCGGCTTGACGGTTTACTGGATGAAGTCGAAGCGCGCCGTCCGGCCCGATTGCGGCCATTGCCGCCGCGCCGCGAATTATTGCAAGTGCGGGTACCGCGCAAAATTGAAGTCGATGATATTGCCGATGATGTGGTCGCTGACAGTATCAGTGACACGAGCGCGCAAAATTTCTCTTTTGACGATATGGGGCTGACGCAAAATGCCAATAATGCGCAGCTTTTATCCGGTAAGCGGTCAATTGAAAGCCAAATCAAAGCTATTGATAAGCGGATTGAGACGGTGCGCCGCAATAGGCGCGGCGTGTTGGCAACATTTAATATGGAAAAGCTGCTGCTGGACCAGATGGATATGCGCCATGCCAAAACCCGCGATTTGAAACTGCAAGGCTTTAAGATTGCGCATGAAAAAATGCTGCAAGGTTATATTGCGGAATTGGAAACCGAATATGAGGAAACCGAGCCGAGCACCATTATCGGCCTGTCGGACAATCAGGAATTGGGTGCGCTGGCCATATTTGGGCGCAATGAAATGGCCCGCAAAGATGAATATGTGTCGCTCGATAAAAGCTTTTTGTTTGTCGGCAATGGCGTCAATACCGGCATTTCACTTGGCCGCATGGATGATTTGGCCAACGAAGTCGGATCGCGCACATTAAGCGTCAATCTTGCCGGCCTTCGTTTGCCAACCGCGCTGAAATCTCTTGCCCGGTCGATAAATCTGCAAATTTACCTGTCACCCTCAGTGATTGCCGCGCCACAGAAAGTAAGTCTCGATATTTCGCGTGCCGATGCTTTGGATATTTTTGATATTCTGATTGATAATTACGGCCTCGCCATGGCCTATGACCGCAAGATGAGCGTCGCGCGTTTTTATACGCGCTCTGAGTTTAATTTGCGGGTCGAAGATGCGGTCGCGGCGGCCGAATTTCATAATCGGCGGGCCAAGAATTTACGTAAAATCAGTTCATTGGATAATGACACATCGGCGTTGCGGCAGATTTATCAGAATTATTTCCAGCATCCCGATGACGCCGGACGGGTAAGGTCTTTGACCAATGATGCGCTTATCGAGCAGGACCATTCACCCGCTGTCGCAGCGGCGATTGTCGCGTTTAAGGAAAAAGCGCTTGAAAATGAAATGGCCTTGGACGAGTTGGATTTGGAGCACGCTACGGCGCGCCAAGAACAGGCGACCAAAACCCAGACTGCTCAATTTGCCTTAGAAGATGTTGACCAAGCATTGAGCTTGCTTGAAACCGAGCGGCAAGAGCGGCTGGCCTTGTTGCAAGAAGTCTTGCTGAAAATCGCCGAAGCGCCAAAAGCAATTGGAAACGCTTCGGCTAATGCCGCAAGCAGCGCCACAGATATGGGTGATACTGAAAACGGGCGGGATGATATTGCGGCACTGCAGGCAAATCGCCAGAGCAGTAATAATAATGAACCGCAATTCCTCGACGGCCCTGATGCCGGTGAATTGCGCGGACGGGTGGTGAAAGACGCTAATTTGCGCACCAGCGAGCCGATTTATACCGAAAAATTCACCGTGTATAATAGTGAGGGAGCCAATAGTTGTGGCGGCGGTGGCGGTGGCGACCGCGTCGAGCAGATTAAAGACGAACTGACCGGCTATTTCACCCAGCTTTATACGGATGAAATTTTGGCGGCTGAAAAAGCCGCCGAGGCTGAAGAAAAGGCGGCGCGTGAAGCGGCCGAAAGAAAGCGCGCTGCGCAAGTCGAAAAAGCGCGTGAGCGGGCTGAGCGGGCAAAAGAAGCACAGCAAGCGGCGCAGCAGGTCGCTCTTCAGCCGATTGCCCCGCGTTTGCAAGATGCGCTGGCAACTACCAGCGTTACCGATATCGCCAGTGATTTAGTGCCGTCTAACGGGGCTGATGACGCAGCAGCACAGCCGGGCGGGGCGGATGGTGGCGTTGTGCGCCAGCCGGTCGCGCCGGTTCAACCAGCTCCCGTGCAGCCACCGGTTGGTGAAGCGCCTGAAAATGGAAATGGTGAAACCGAAACACAAACGTCGGCGCCGGAGGGCGTGACCCCCAGCTTCTTGACCGATAGTGATTTCCGTCGGCCAACGGTTACATCGGTTGCCGATACGGTGATTGTCACCGGCTTTAAACATGATGTGGAATTGGCCTCCGAATTGATTGAAAGCCTCGACCAAGCCGATAAGCAGGTTTTGGTTGAAGTGTTTATGGTCAATGTGGCTAAGAACTGGCAGCGTCAATTGCAAAGCCGGTTGGAAAACGCCATTCGTACGGAAGCCAAGACTGACCCCGATATTGGTGATTTACCGGATTCTGTTAAATCGCAATTACCGGGACTGATTGAGGTGCGCGACAATAATCTCGTTGGTGTGCGTGGTGCGCTACAATTTGCCAATCGCGCTGCGGCTGCCAATAGCTTCACCTTGAATAATTTCCGCCTCGGTCTGGCGTGGACTATTGACTTTATGGAAAGCAATTCGCTGGGCCGGAAAGTCTCCAGCCCGACAATTTTGGCCTTGGATGGCTGTCAGGCGCAAATTCAGAAATCTGAAACCCGTTATTTGCCGGTAACCAATACATCAGCGCCAGTTGTAACGCCGGGCGGTCAGACCATTCCGGGTGATGTGACCACCACTTATCAGCCGCGGCAGGCGACGTTGAGCCTCGATGTGACACCGACCATTAATCCGCTAAACGACCATGTGCGGCTGAAAATCACGTTTAATGATGACTTCTTTGTCTCCAGCGACCCGAATTCAGACAAGATTACCAGCAAGATCAATACTGAGTTTATCGCCGCACCGGGTGATGTGATTGTGCTGGCCGGTCTTTACACGGAAGATAATTCGAAAACCCGTAACGGCCTGCCGGGCACGACCAGCGTGCCATTTCTGGGCACATTCCTCGGCACCAGCTCGGATGCCAAGAATACGCAGGAAATGGTCATTTTCCTCGCACCGGAAGTGATTACGCCCAATGCCGTTGATGCGCCGATCAATTCAGCAGCCTTCTATAATGTTAAATAACAGACACGGGGAAAGCGGCTTTTCTCTGGTTGAAGTGATGGTCGCATTGACGGTGATTACCACCGGCATTATCGGCACGATTTCTATGGTCAGTGCCAATCGCGCTCTAATGGAAACAAGCTGGGCGCAAGCGCGGATGATTTATATTGCTGATAGTGTGATGAGTGAATTGGCGGTGCAGTTTCAGCGCAATGGCACATTGCCGATTACCGCTGACTATGATTGGGCCAATGACCCGAATAATTTTGGCGGCGCAATATTGTTTAGCGATAATGGCTATACGGCGGACGCCTCAACGCTCAGCATTGCCAGCGGCGTGGCACCGGTAAGCTATGCAGTGACCTTGCGGCTGGTCAGTCCCAGCGGGCGGCGGATGACGCGGACGCGAAACTTTTTCAAAAAATTAAAAACCCCGTAAGGCGGGATAAGAGCTTAATAGCGGCGCACGCGATTGAGCACTAAATTACCGCCCGACACTTCGTAAAGGCCAAAGGCGATGCGCGTGCCTTTATCGTCAAAGCCGCAGCCATATAGGCGGAAGAAATTACCGTCGCGTTTGATGAAGAAGCGCCTTGTGCGGTCGCCATTGCTGGCACGCACGGACGGGTAATAGCTGGCAGCATCGCTCTCATAAGGGGCGACGCATTTCTCGCGGTCTGATGCAATATTGCTGTCAGTAGCGGCAATTGCGCTGCCGCTCCATGTTGCGTCTATGGCGAAGTTGTCAGACAGCACGTGCCATGCATTGCCCAATCCGGCTTCCGCTTCGTCCAATGCAGCGCGGCGATCGTTTTTTCGTGCTTCGCTCAATGCGGCAATGTTTAATTTTGTGCCGACCGAGCCGGCCAAAACGCTGATGAGAACGATAAAACCGATTGCCAAATAAAGCGCAAAACCTGATTCCGGATCGGGCCGTGAGGCTTCGCCATGCAGTATGTCTTGTCTCAAAAAACGCCCCCTAAAACCTTGTCATGGCAAACATATTAAACCGACGGCGAATGGTCGTGCGCACGGTTTCATCTGTGCCGGGGACGATTTTTTCCAATTGCAATTTTACGTCCAGCGAATAATCCGAGCCGTAAGTATCGGAAAAAGCAATGCTTGAGATCAATTGGTCGGTGAGGTTTTCCCATCCCAGCGCATCGGTCGCCGGAGTGCAGCCATCATTATTTTCACTGCGCGTTTGCAAGCGCTTTTCAAACACTCGAAACTCGCGCCTTTGCCGTGTCGAGGCATTGGTGTCAAAGCAGAATACGGCGGTGCTGCCGGTAAGGCTGACGGCAGAGGCTGCAGGCAATGCATTGGCGGTTTCCTGATGCCCGGCCAAAGCGGCCCATGGCTCAATCTGGTCAAAGATTTGTGAGCTGGCCATCAGTAATTCGGTTTGCGAATTCATCCGCTCGCTTTGTGTGTTGAGATTGGTCATCACGGCAATCAGCGCGGCAGAAATAATGCCGATAATGGCCAAAGTGGTGGTCAGTTCTGTAAGTGAAAACCCGTTTTGGCGAGACATATATGCCGAGGGATACATTTCGCGGTCTATCGCACTTGCGCTGCAAATTCGCGTGCTTTCAGCGCATAGACTTCCGGCGCAATCAAACCGGCTTCATATAATTCGCGCAAGGCCAGCATATTGCGTTCTATTTCTGCCAAACGGGCGCATTCTGCGGCCGCATCGCGCTGTTTTTTATTGGCTGTCATTATCGACGGGTCTTCATAAACATCGGTGCGCTCATCGCCATGGTCACGATGCAACCATGAGGCGCTGAAGAAGCGCGACTTCTTCGGCGGTGGCGCTTCGCCGACTTTCGGAATGGTAATATCGTCAAGCTCATCCATACCGCCATCATCAATATCAAATTGATGCGATATATCGCTATCCAATTGGTCAGGAGCGGGCATGGCCGCCATCTCATCGGCCAAATCAATTTCCATGGCGGCGTTTTTTTCGTCCCCCATAGGGGCAATATCATCATCCATGCTGAGCGTCATTTTATCGTCAGCCATATCGATTTCCGGCATGGCTGCCATCATATCATCCGATAATTCGTCATCTTGCATGGCTGCTTTATTTTTTACCGGTTTCGGATTTTTTGCCGCTTCTTTGCGACGACGCATAAGGGTAACAAGCGCAATCAGCACGATAATCGCAGCTATGGCAGCAAGAAATACCGGCCCGTATTGGTCAAAAATACGCCCAAAAATGCGAAAGAAACGTTCCATATTACCAATCTATGCCAAAACGGCATGATTCTCACGTGAAAATTAGATTTCAATTTCCATAAAATCGCGCGTCACAAAGCTTATCGGCAGTTCGGCTTGCGCCTGTGCCTCAATGGCCAATAAATTGTCATCATCGCGTTCCGGCTCATGGTGAAAAATCCCGAATTTTTTTACCTCAGCCGCTTTCGCCAGCCGAATGCCTTCTTGCCAAGTCGAGTGGCCCCAACCGCGCCGCGCTTCAAATTCATCATCTTCAAACGTGCAATCATATATTGCCATATCAGCTTCTCGCATGAACTCAATCAAGGCCTGATTGGGCTGTCCCGGCACATGCTCGGTATCCGTTGCGTAAACGAAACACTTGCCGCCGCCGGTCGCTTTCAGCGCATGCGCACCGCCCGGATGCGGTATCGGCAGGGATGTCACATCTATCGGGCCGAGATTGAGCGGCTCTTTATCTTCGTGATGGACAAATTGCACATCGGCTTGGAAATCTTGCAAGCTGATGGGGAAAATCGGTCTGCTTAAATAGCTGTCAATCGCGTCATGTAAAGTCGCTTCATTAATGCCGAAACTGTGCAAACGGATTTTGAAAGACGGGTCGAAAAACGGCTTAAAAAACGGCAAGCCACAAATATGGTCGGAATGAAAATGCGAAAAGCAAATATCAATTTCGCGTTCTTCGCCGGCCATAAATTCACCGCCCGCATGAATAAGACCGGAACCGGCATCAAAAATAATCCGCCGATTATTAACGGTAATGGAAACGCATGCCGTATTGCCGCCAAACAAACGGTGGGCCGGTGTGTTCATCGGCAAAGATCCGCGTGTACCCCAAAAGACCAGTTGCATAATGTCGCAAAGCTCCCGAATGATTTGCTATTTACTCAACGCAATATAATGCCCGTCCCAATCGGTATCGGGCGAGTTTTCACGATAATATTGTATACGATTTACCAGCATCGCGTAATACCCTGCCAAAGCGTCATATTGAGCGGCAAGGGATTTGGCCTGCTGTTCGGCGGCATCCCAATTTTGCCCGCGATAATCGGCCAGCAATTTTTCCTGGCCGGCAACAAGCGGCGCATAATCATCGGCCTCGGCAATTTCCGTTCCGCCAATCACCGCATAAATGCGTTCCGGCAGCACTTTGCCTTTCAATGCGATTAAATCCAGCTCCAAAAACGCCAAGGGCGGAGCACCGGCATCAATCGAGGCTTTTGCTGCTTGATAAGTGCTTTCCCCGATAAGGATGATTTGCGCATAATCCTTGGTCTGGCCTTCAAGCCGGGCGGCGACATTAACCGTATCGCCCATAACCGAATAATTGAAACGCTGGTCTGAGCCGACATTGCCGACCAGTGTCGGACCGGTATTTAAGCCAATGCCGACTTTCACTTCTCCGTCAAAGCCGCCAAGCAGCGGGTCAGTGCGCAAGGTTTTATTCACCTCAATCAAGGCGGCGCGCATATCCAAAGTAGCGCAGCAAGCCTCATAAGCATGATTTTCGACCGTCGCCGGTGCATTCCAGAAAGCCATAATATTATCGCCGATATATTTATCGATAGTGCCGGCGCGGTTTTGAATAACCGTCGACATGCCGGTCAGGAAAATATTAATCACATGGGTGAGTTTTTCCGGCGCATCGGCAAAGGTTTCTGAAATGCTGGTAAAACCGCGAATATCGCAAAACAAAATCGTCAAATCACGGGTTTCACCGCCCAGTTTCAACTTGTCAGGGTCGGCGGCAATTTGCTCGACCATATCGGGGGCGAGATAATATTGAAACGCATTGCGCACTTCACGCCGCTCGCGTGCGGTTTCCAGATAATGCAAAAATGCGGCGGTCAAGAAAGTTAAAAAGGCCGATAGGGCCGGTGTTGCCGGATCTATTAAAATCAGATTATCGCTGAATTGTTGCCAAGAAACATAGCCGCCAATAGCGATGGAAATGAGCATGAAGCTGATGCCGGGCACTAATGAAAAACGGTAAACCATAAAAATCAAAATCAGGCCGGAGATAAAACTCGCAATGCCCTCATAGAGCTGAACCCAAATCGGCCGCGTCAAAAACGTGCCGGCAATGATTTGCTGCACAGTTTGAATATGTACTTCCACCCCCGGCGTTGCTTGGTTGAGCGGGGTCGCACGAATATCTTTCAAACCGGCGGCGCTGGTGCCGATAAAGGCAATTTTGCCGGACAGCCGCATCACGTCAAAATCGGGCTGTAAAATCTCATAAGCCGATATGGTGTCAATTTGCTCGCTGGGTGCATAATAAAGACGCATGCTGCCATCCGGCTCAATCGGCGTAATGATTTGCCCGACCTTCAGCCGCGACAGGCCAAAGCCCGATGTATAAGCCCCTTCGCCGCGCACATCAGAGGCGCGCAAAACAATGGAACCGGCTCGTTGCGCCACGCGCAGACTTTCCAAAGCAAGGCTGGGATAGACATTTTCCCCGGCCCGAAACAACAATGAGGCACGGCGAATAATCCCGTCATTATCAATACGCGCATTAATCGAACCGAGGCCGACCGCGTTGTCATTCAGCACCGCCCGATTGGCGATGGCATAATTGCTGGACGGCACAGAGCGCATCGGGTCAATGCCCTCATTTTCATCCATTGCCTGCGCGCGCACGGCGACCCCGGCTTTGGGACTGGGCAGGGTCGAGACCTCATCATTCATCATCGTCGCCATCACCACCGGCGCATTGGCCATTGCGCGGCCAAAAGCATCATCGGGGCTGGTGATTTGTGCGTTCACCGCCGCTTGCAAGGCCTCCCATGCTTTCGGGTCGGCTTCATTCAACAGGGTTTGCCAAATCGGCAAAATTTCACTGGGCGCCGTGCGATCCGGTTCGGTGAACAAAATATCGAAAGCAATAGCGGCGCTGCCTGCGACAGTCATTTTTTCGACCAAATCGGCAAAAATGCTACGCGGCCAAGGAAACTGGCCAATGCGCTGAAGGCTCGCCTCATCAATATCGATGAACACCACCGGACTGTCATTTTCAACCCGCGGCTGCCAACGATTATATTGGTCAAAAACCAAATTGCGGGTGAATTCAACCGGATAGGGTTGCCACAATTGCAACAGCACCGAAGCGGTTAAAACCACTAACGGGATGAACAGATTTTTTAGCTGTTTCAAAAAACGCATAAACCACTCCGAAGTGGCTCAGATTATCACTGTTAAGCGTCCCTATTCCAAGGGTTTTTACCATCATTTGGATTTATCTGACGCGGTGCGGCGGGGCGTTTGCCGGTATTGGGCACATGCGAGGGGCCGCTTGTGCGGCTGAAGGCTTTGCTACGCGGCTTTTGAAAGAACTTTACCTGTGGGCGTTTGAAAAACGGTATCAGCACCATGCCTGCAATCATTGAGTAAATATGCACATCATAAGCGACATTGCCTTGCGGGTTTAAAAAGCCGCTTACTTGGCCGAACAGCCAAAAGGCGAAAATCAGAATTGCCGGAATGTTAAACGCGCGAAAGAAGATGAAAAACCCGACCAGTGTTTTGATATTGGCACGCGGCCATAGCAAAATATAAGCGCCGATCATTGCCGAGCAGACGCCGCTCAATCCGACCAATGGAATTTCACTGCCCGGATTGGCCAAGCCGTGCCCCAATGTTCCAACCGTGCCGGTGATAATGGCAAAGGCGATGAATTTCGGACCATGACCAATGGCGTCTTCAACATTATCGGCCAGCAAATACATAACAAATAAATTACCGAAAATATGCATAAAGCCGCCATGGCTGATCATTGTGGTCAGCAGCGTCAATGAAACCGGTAAGGGCGAAATGCCGTGCTCAAGGCTTGGGTCATAACCGTCAAATAAACGCGCCGGAATAAACCCATATTCCAAAATTGTTTCCGGTGGTCGGCCCATCTGATAGCCGAAAAACCACAACAGACACAGGGCCATAATGGCATAGGTCAAATACGGCTTTCGAAAGCTCGGATTTTCATCATAAAGGGGCAAAAACCACATCGCTAAACACTATAGGGCGGGGCGATAATGCGCAAATCAATCAAGCGATACAGAGGTCTCGCCGACCGATACAACCAGCAAACCGTCTGCATTGAGGCGCTGGGCGGCGCGCTGCACATCTTCGCGCGTCACCCGATTAATATTGTCATTGCGGGTTTTGAAATAGCTGGCCGGCCAGCCATTTAACTGAATGCCAAGTAATTGTCCGGCAATTTTCGACCCGCTGTCAAAGCGCAACGCATAGGCACCGGTCAAATAGGTTTTCGCCGCATCCAGCCGTTCTTGGCTAACACCTTTTTGGCCGATACGACGAATTTCAGCGCGAATGACATCCATTGCTTGCTGCGCGGTTTTATTATCACTGGCGACGGCGCCGTTCCATAAAGCCGCATGATTGAAGTTTGATGTGCCGCTATAAACGCTATAGGCCAGCCCGCGTGCCTCGCGCACTTGTTCGGTCAGGCGCGAAGAAAAGCCGCTGCCGCCAAGAATATTATTCATCACGAAATCAGCGAAGAAATCAGGGTCATTATAGCCGACGCCATTATGCGCAAAGACGATGCTGGTTTGTGGGCCGCGTCGCTGGACATGGCGCGCCTGCGGGCCTTTTGCGACACTAACATCACTCACGGTCGGTATATTGCCATGTGGTGGCAGCGCGCCAAATGCGTCTTGCATCAGGCGGCGCAATTCGCTGCGGCTGATATCGCCGACAATCGCCAGCGTCAGCCCGTCACGGGCAAAAATATCCTGATAATGCTGCCGAATATCAGCCGCGCTCATGGCGGCCAGACTTTCCGCTGTGCCGTTTTTCGCGCGGCCATAAGGGTGCGCGTTAAACGCCATTTCCATCAATTGAAGATTGGCAATATTGCGCGGGCTTTGTTGCGCGCGGCGAATGGCGGTTGCCTGCTCTTGCTTCATCCGCGCCACTGCCTCATCGTCAAAACGCGGGGCCGTCACTGCCATGCGCAATAAGCGCAAGCACATATGCCGATAGTCATTCAGGCAGCGCAATGTGCCGGTCAGATGATCGCGACTTGCATCAAACCCAAGTGAAACGACATTATCAGCCATGGCTTGCTGAAAAGCCCGTGCCGGCAAATCACCGGCGCCCTCATTCATCAGCCGCGCCACCATCATGGTCAGGCCGGGCAGGTTTTGCGGGTCGCTGGCCGTGCCGCCGCGCCACGCCATTTTTACGGTCAAAAGCGGCAGGCTGTCATCGCTGACCAGCCACGCGGTCATGCCGTTTTTTTCGACCACTTGCACCGGCGGGGCGGCTATAGCGGTCCCCGAGATAAAGGCAGTTATCAGAAAACCGATGATGAATTTCATTGCTGCGCCTCATTTTTTATCGGCGCCATTAAATGGCCGGTAATGGAATGGCGGCGGTCGAGAAACGCTTTGGCAACGCGCTGCACATCGGCGGTGCTGACCGCCTCAACCTGTTGCGGCCAAGCCAGCACATCGGCAGGGCTTTGCTTCAACATGGCGGCGCGGCCGAAAATATTGGCCATGCTCTGCTGGCTGTCACGGGCAAAAATCAAATTCGAGACCAATTGTCGTTTGGCCCGTTGTAATTCCGCCTGTGTTGCGGGGCGGGTTTTCATTTGGTTAATTTCCGCTTCAATAGCGGCAGCCAAAGTTTCAAACGCCACACCCGGCACGGGCGAGGCATAAATGCCGAACTCGCCATTATTAAGTCTCGCGCTATCGGCATAAGCACCGGCGCTGACGGCCAATTTTTTCTCAACCACCAAAGATTGATAAAGCCGACCGGTCAGCCCGCCGCTTAAAATTTCCGCCAGCACATGCGCAGCGGCGAAATCAATATCGCGGCTTTTGTCATATTGCGGCAGCCGATAAAGCCGCTGCCAGCTTGCTTGTCGCACACGATTATCGGCCCGCACTTCCGGCCGGTCATAATCGGCTACAGTTAATTCAGTTGCAGCAATACGCGGCGCAGGCGGCTTACCGCTGGGCTTTAACGGCCCGTAATGGGTTTCAGCCAGCGATTTTACTTCTGCCAATCGCACCGCACCGGCGACCACCAAAACCGCATTATCAGGGGCGTAATAGCGGCGATAAAAATCCGCCGCATCATCTGCATTGAGCTTTTCAATTTCATCGCGCCAACCGATAACCGGCACTTCATATGCCGTGCCACAATGCAGGCGGTTGCGCATTTTTTCACGCAGCAATGATGTCGGTCGCCCATCAACCCGCATCGAGCGTTCTTCCAAAATCACATCGCGCTCAACCGCCACAATATCCGGTGCAATGATGAGCTTTTGCATGCGCTCGGCTTCCATTTGCATCACCCGCCCCAGCTTGTCTTTGCTGATGCGCTGAAAATAGGCGGTGAAATCATATGAGGTGAAGGCATTATCTTGCCCACCAAGTCGCGCGACAATTTTTGAGAAATCACCGGAGGCGATATTCTCAGTGCCGCGAAACATCAGGTGTTCAAAGAAATGCGCAATCCCCGATTTGCCTTTCGGCTCATCGGCAGAGCCGACGCGATACCACAACATATGCGTCACCACATCGGCGCGAAAATCCGGAATAACGATAATCTCAAGGCCATTATCAAGCCGCGCTGTTTCAACCTGTGGCCCATTAGGTGCAGTGTCGCAAGCCGTTAAAGCCAGCCCGATAAAAGTTGTCAGGATGATGAGCGGTGAACGTATCATCGCCATATCGCGTCGTTTATTGTGATGCCGATGGCGCGCGGTCAGTGACCAGCGTCTCGACCAAATCGGCTTCTTCACTTACTTTGCCGCTGCGGCGGTTTTCCAATTCTTCGCGAATGCCGTCACCAAACACGCCGCCGCGAGCGGCTTTTTCAATCAGCCTTGTTTCAACGCCATCCATCTGCTTGGCTTGCTGCGGTCCTTTCAGGACCACCAATCGCGCTAAATCAGCACCTTGCGGATTGGCCGGGCGGACACTGTTTTGGGCCGGTGGGCGCAAATTGAAATCAGGCGGAATGATGAGCGGTGCGCGGCGCACAATGTTAAACTCATTCGGTGGATTTTTATTATAACCCAATGAACCGCAAGCGGCCAAAGCCGGCAAGCAGGCGGAAATCAATGCAAAGCGGAGTAAATTTTTCATCGCTCGTATATAGCGGATATTGTCGGCATAGCAAAGCCCATCGCATCAACCATCATCCGGCGCGGTGTCGGTTTCGGTGTTTGCGGGTTTTACGAAAAAAGCGTCATACAGTAATAAGATAACGGCGAGGCTTATCCAAATATCGGCCAGATTGAACACATACCAATAATAACCGGCCGCATGCAGCGAAATGAAATCAACCACTGCGCCGTGCCATAAGCGGTCGATTAAATTGCCAATGGCACCGCCGCAAATGAGCGCATAAGCGAGCGACTGAAAATTATTTTCGGCCCCGCGCATCAAGAAAACAAATACGCCAATCGCGATAATCGATAGGCCGATAAGGAAATTGCGACCGGCTGCACCGCCCTCGGAGAACAGCCCATAGCTAATGCCGTAATTCCAAACCAATGTGAAATTAAGAAACGGCAAAACCTGAACGCTTTCATGCGTCGCAAAACCGGCACCGTAAACAATCGCGATTTTGCTGAGCTGGTCGATTGCGCCAAGAAACAATGTCAGGCCAAGCGCCTGCTGCATGCTGAGTTGCTTAGCGGGCATCATATTCGGCCACCGCCGCTGCGTCGCGCGGGGTCAAATCAGGATAGCCGTCAACCGAGCCGACATCCGGCAAGATTTTCCAAGAGCGTTGGCATTTTTTGCCCTCCGCCATTTGCGGCACAATAGCGACGCCACTGACATCTTCTAAGCTAAATGCTTCGCTAGGGGCGGCGTCACTGCTCAGGCTGATTTGTGAAGTGATGCAAATATCGGCCATGTTTTGGCCATCAATCGCCGCCATCAGCACATCATCATGAATATAAACAATCGGGGCCGCTTCGAGGCTGGAACCGATGCGCTTTTCGCGCCGCTCAATTTCCAAAGCACCGGTGACAACACGGCGCACTTTACGGATATTTTCCCATTTGGCGGCCAGCGCGTCATCTTGCCAAGCCGCGTCAATCTCGAAGAATTGCTGCAAATGAACACTGTCATCAGAAACGCCGAAGCGCGATTGCCATACTTCTTCCGTGGTGAAGGATAAAACCGGCGCAAACCAACGGGTCAAACAATGAAAAGCAATATCCATCACCGTGCGGCAGGCGCGTCGCTCATGGCTGGAGGCGGCGTCGCAATAAAGCGTGTCTTTGCGAATATCAAAATAGAAAGCCGATAAATCAACCGTCATGAAATTAAACAAGGCCTGATAGATTTTACGGAAATCAAAATGGCTGTAATTCTCGCGCACCAGCGCGTCCAACTCAGCCAAGCGATGCAGCATGTAACGCTCAAGTTCCGGCATATCGTCAAAGGCGACTTTTTCGTCATCATTAAAGCCCGATAGATTGCCCAGCAAAAAGCGGAAGCCATTGCGGATCTTACGATAGGCATCGGTATTGGCTTTGATGATTTCCGGCCCGATACGCTGGTCTTCGGAATAATCGCAACTCATTGTCCACAGGCGGATAATTTCAGCGCCGGATTGTTGAATGACTTTTAGCGGGTCAACCGCATTGCCCAGCGATTTCGACATTTTCTTGCCCTGTTCGGTCATGGTGAAGCCATGAGTGACAACATTTTTATAGGGCGCGGCGCCGCGTGTGGCGCAGGCTTCCAGCAGAGAAGAGTGGAACCAGCCGCGATGCTGGTCAGAGCCTTCAAAATAAACATCGGCCGGCCAGCTCAAATCATCGCGTGCTTCCATCACAAAAGCATGGGTGACACCGCTGTCAAACCAGACATCGAGAATATCGCTGACCTGCTCATAATCATCGGCATTATATTGTGTGCCGAGAAAGTCTTGCGGGTCGGTATCAAACCAAGCGTCCGCGCCTTTGGCTTTTACTGCCTCGACAACCCGTGCATTGACCGCATCATCGCGCAACGGTTCTCCGGTTTTCTTATCGACAAAAATCGTCAAGGGCACACCCCAAGCGCGCTGGCGTGAGACCACCCAATCAGGGCGGTTTTCGATCATTGAGTAAATCCGGTTTTTACCCGCTTGCGGATACCAATTCACCGTATCAATGGCTTTCAACGCCGTGTCGCGCAAACCGGTTTTCTCCATGGAGATGAACCATTGTGGCGTATTGCGAAAAATCAACGGCGCTTTAGAGCGCCAACTATGTGGATATTGGTGGCGCAGCTTGCCTTTGGTCAGCAGCGCGTCAGCCTCAACCAATGCGCCGATAACGCTGCCATTTGCGTCGCCATCCTTGCCTTTTTCATCAAGCACGCGCTTGCCGGCAAAAACCGGAACAGTGTCATAATAAACCCCGGCCTCATCAACCGTGAACGGCACTTCAATATTGTGCTGCATGCCCAATTCAAAGTCATCTTGGCCATGCCCCGGCGCGATATGCACCAGCCCCGTGCCGGTTTCATCAGTAACGAAATCACCGGCCAAGACCGGCACATCAAACTCATAACCATGCTCAACCAATGGGTGATTGCAGGTCAGGTCGGAAGGGTCAATATCTTGCAGGCGTTGATAATCTTCAATTTGCGCCGCTTGCATGACTTGCGCTGCAAGATTATCGCATAACACCAATTGCGCGCCATTGGCCGCATAGAGCCCATAAGTCAGACCGGCTGAATAGGCGATGGCGCGATTGCCGGGAATGGTCCATGGCGTCGTTGTCCAAATTACCGCGAATGTATTATCCATGCCTTGCACCGGAAATTTGACAAAAATCGTCGGCGAAACATGCTCTTCATATTCCACTTCCGCTTCAGCCAAGGCGGTTTTTTCAACCACTGACCACATTACCGGTTTGGAGCCGCGATAAAGCGACCCGTCCATGATGAACTTCTGAAATTCGGCAACAATCACCGCTTCCGCCTCAAAGGCCATGGTCGTATAGGGGTTTTCCCAATCGCCCAAAATGCCAAGCCGTTGAAATTGCTCGGACTGAACATTGACCCATTTATCGGCAAATTGCCGACATTGGGCGCGAAACTCACCGGCCGGCACATCGTCTTTATCTTTGCCTTGATTGCGATATTGTTCTTCAATTTTCCATTCAATCGGCAGGCCGTGGCAATCCCATCCCGGCACATAAACCGCATCGCGCCCCATCATTTGATGCGCGCGCACAATCACATCTTTCAAAATTTTATTTAGCGAATGGCCGATATGAATATCGCCATTGGCATAGGGTGGGCCGTCATGCAGCACGAATTTTTCGCGGCCTTTCGCATCAGCGCGCAATTTTTCATACAGGCCGATTTTTTGCCAATGCGCCAGCATATCCGGCTCGCGCTTCGGCAATCCGGCTTTCATCGGAAAATCGGTTTGCGGCAAGTTCAGCGTCTCGCGCCAATCTCGCTGATTTGTCTCAGAATTTGTTTCGTCACTCATGCTCGATTCCTATTTCAGGCCTTGTAGCAATAGCGGCCCTAACTGCCAAGCATTTCGCGTGCTTTATCGCTGTCTTTGGCGATTTGTGCCTTTAACGCGTCCAGCCCGTCAAATTTCTGTTCGGGACGGATAAAATGCAAGAGCGAGACGCGCAAATTGGCGCCGTATAAATCGCCGTTAAAATCAAAGAAATGGCTTTCAAGTCTTGGCTTTTCCGTGCCGACTGTCGGGCGCAGACCCAGATTGGCGACGCCGTTTAAGCTGTGCCCGGCAAATGCTCCATCCAACACGTCTGCGCGTACGGCATAAACGCCAAATTTCGGCAGCACATAATCATCAAGTGGCATGTTGGCCGTGGCAAAACCAATGGTGCGGCCGCGTTGATCGCCGGTTTGCACTTCTGCTTCAATGGCAAAGCTATGGCCGAGCAGGGCGGCGGCTTTTTCCGGCTCACCATCGCGCAAAAAATTGCGAATGGCGGAAGAGGAATAGGGCGCGGTGCTATCGGGCTGCAGAACCGCTTTTGTGGCATGGGTTTCAAATCCCATTTCTTCGCCGACATCATTGAGCATGGCAAAATTGCCGCGCCGCCCCTTGCCGAAGCAAAAATCATCGCCGACACAAACCGCGCTGACTGCCAGCTTGTCGATCAGAATATCGCTGATGAAATCTTCCGCCTCGCAAGAAGCCATGGCCGCGTCAAACGGCAGGGCGAGGGTGAAATCAACACCCAAATCGGCCAGCAAGGCGGCACGCGTCACCAAGCGGGTGAGGCGAAAAGGCGGCGAATCCGGCGCAAAAAATTGTTGCGGATGCGGGTCAAACAGCATCACGCCCAGCGGCGCATTTCTGGCTTCCGCAAGCGCTCGTGCATCGGCAATCACTTGTTGATGGCCAAGATGCACGCCGTCAAAATTGCCAATGGCCAGCACCGCGCCCTGCGCCGTTTCGGGCAGGTCAGCGAGCTTGCGATAAAGGGCAATATTTTTCTGGCTGCTTGCGATCATGGGGATAATTTAGGGCGCGCCGCGCTACCAGACAAGATGGCGAATGGCATAGCGGCTCTGTGTATTTTCTTCGGCCAAAAGCGCGGCAATCGCTTCCGGTGTTTCAATATTGGCGCCTGAGGCACCGGCCAAGCCGCCGCCGATAAACAGCGCGTCAATGCCATTGGCTTCGGCGCCGGGAATATCGGTTTTTGGCCCGTCACCGATTGCCAAAAGCCGTGGGCTCTCCAAGCCGGTCATATCGGCCAGCATGGCGCAGGCGCGGGCATAAACCATCGGATGCGGTTTGCCGACCCAGATCACCTCGCCGCCCATATTTTCATAAATCTCCGCCACAGCACCGGCGCAATAAATTACCTTATCGCCAAATTGTACCGTGCGGTCAGGATTGGGACACAGAAGCGGCAGCTTGCGGGCCAAAAACCGGCCCAGCATGTCTTTATAATCATCCGGCGTTTCCACCATATCGTCATACATGCCGGAAAATAAAATCGCGTCAGCCGCTGCTTCATCGACAAACTTGACCTTTAAATCGGCTACTAGAGCAGCATCTTTTTGAGGCCCGATATGACAAATTTTCTTGCCGTCTTCAGCCATTTCATTCATCAGCGCGCGCACCGCATCGCCGGAAGTCAGAATATCGTCAAACCCGTCCCGGCTATTACCGATAGTATCGAGACGCTCTAATGCGCTGGGTCCGGGGCGCGGCGCATTGGACAAAAGCAAGACCTTGCCGCCCTTATCGCGAAAATTTTTCAACGCCGCATCAACCCCGTCAAACGGTGCTTGCCCGTCATGCAAGACACCCCAAATGTCGCAAATCAGCGCGTCATAATCATCGGCAATTTCAGATAGTCCGGAAATAATATGCGGCAGGCTCATGGGCACTCCGTAAAAGCCACTCGAATAAACTGCCGCGAAGCTGCCTGTTTCAACGCCGCACGTCAAGTTTTGTTCGCCCTTGTTGACCGGCAATTTTTTCTGCTAGCGTGACCGCAGATTCTTGAAAGGGAGAGAAAAATGCAACTTTTTGACTTGAGCGGTAAAACCGCCATCATCACCGGCGCGTCGCGCGGTATCGGCGAGGCGATTGCGCGGCAAATGGCGGATCATGGGGCCAATGTGGTGGTCTCCAGCCGCAAAGCGGCGGCATGCGATGAAGTAACCAATTCGATCAATGAAAAGCATCCGGGCCGCGCACACACGGTGCAGTGCAATATCGGCAGTAAAGAAGAGTTGCAAAATCTCGTTGACCAAACAAAAGCGCATTTCGGCCAAGTCGATATTTTGGTCTGTAATGCGGCGGTCAATCCATATTTCGGCCCCAGCATGGATTGCCCCGATGACGCATTTGACAAAATCATGGCGTCAAATGTGAAATCCAATCATTGGCTGTGCAATATGGTGCTGCCCGATATGATTGAACGCAAAGATGGCAGCATTGTCATTATTTCGTCGATTGGCGGTCTGAAAGGCTCGCCTGTACTTGGCACTTATGCGATTTCCAAAGCGGCAGATTTCCAATTGGCGCGCAATATTGCGGTTGAGCATGGCTCGAAAAACATTCGCGCCAATGCAATTGCGCCGGGGCTTATCAAAACCTATTTCGCGCAAGCGCTTTGGGATAATCCCGATATTTTGGAGCAATCGACCTCGACCACGCCGTTAAAACGTATCGGCATGCCGGATGAGATTGCCGGCGCGGCGGTCTTTTTGGCCAGCGATGCGGGCAGCTTCATGACCGGTCAGCAAATGGTTATTGATGGCGGCCAAACGATTGCATAAGCCGGTTGGCTTATAAGCGTTTTTTGCGCTTGAGAAAAATAAGTTAAATCCAGTGAGAATATCTTAAACCACTGAATTTACTGAGAATATGCCTATTGCAAGTCGGTGTTTCCTGCTTTCTATAGGGGGCGCACAGCAATGTGCGCCAGTTTGTATAGCCTGTGGAAGGTGGTGCGGTTATTCCCACCTACCACGCTGCTTTCCTCCGCCCGGGCTGCGGATTGGCGGCCGGTAGTTTTCGAACTGCCGGCCACTTTTTTGGGCGGTTAAGATATTTTTAGCTTTTTTGTCTGCTGCCGCTTGACACCGGGGCGCCTGTTTCCTATCTCAAACTAGCATATTGGCACTCTGTGCCACAGAGTGCCAAACCCTCAATCAATGGGAGATTGACTAATGAAATTTCGTCCTTTGCATGACCGCGTATTGGTACGTCGCGTCGATGAAGACACTAAAACAGCCGGTGGGATTATTATTCCCGACTCGGCACAAGAAAAGCCGTCACAAGGCCAAGTCGTTGCTGTCGGCAATGGCTTGCGCGGCGATGATGGCAAAGTCGCACCGCTGGAAGTGAAACCGAAAGACAAAGTGCTGTTCGGTAAATGGTCCGGCAATGAAGTCACGGTTGACGGCGAAGAGCTGTTGATCATGAAAGAAAGCGACATTCTGGGAATTATCGGTTAAAGCCGACCCCGCATCCAATAGGAGACTCTCATGTCAAAAGAAGTAAAATTTGGCTCGGAAGCCCGAGATAAAATGTTGAAAGGTGTCGACGTTCTGGCCGACGCCGTGAAAGTGACACTTGGCCCGAAAGGCCGCAATGTTGTTCTCGATAAATCATTCGGCGCTCCGCGCACCACAAAAGACGGTGTCTCGGTTGCCAAGGAAATCGAGCTGGAAGATAAGTTTGAGAATATGGGCGCACAAATGGTTCGCGAAGTTGCTTCACGCACCAATGATGTGGCCGGTGACGGCACCACAACGGCCACAGTGCTGACGCAAGCGATTGTGCGTGAAGGCCATAAGGCGGTTGCTGCCGGTATGAACCCGATGGATTTGAAACGCGGTATCGAGCAAGCGGCTGCCGCTGCTTTGGCTGATATTGAAAAGCGTTCGAAAAAAGTGAAGTCAAATGACGAGATTGCCCAAGTCGGCACCATCTCGGCCAATGGCGAAGCTGAAATCGGTCAAATGATTGCCGAAGCCATGGATAAGGTCGGCAATGAAGGCGTTATCACCGTTGAAGAAGCAAAAGGCTTGGAAAGCGAGCTGGAAGTTGTTGAAGGCATGCAGTTTGACCGCGGTTATCTGTCCCCTTACTTCATCACCAATGCCGATAAAATGACCGCTGAATTGGAAGATCCGCTAATTCTTCTGCACGAAGCCAAATTGTCAAATCTGCAAAGCATGGTTCCGATTTTGGAAGCGGTTGTGCAAGCATCGCGTCCGCTTTTGATTATCGCTGAAGATATTGAAGGCGAAGCGCTGGCGACTTTGGTGGTCAATAAGCTGCGCGGTGGTTTGAAAATCGCTGCCGTTAAAGCGCCGGGCTTTGGTGACCGTCGCAAAGCCATGTTGGAAGACATTGCTATTTTGACAGGTGGTCAAGTGGTCTCTGAAGACCTTGGCATTAAGTTGGAAAATGTAACCTTGGACATGCTTGGTACGGCCAAGCGCGTCAACATCACCAAAGACGACACGGTTGTTGTTGATGGTGCGGGCAAGAAAAAAGACATTGAGTCTCGTGTTGCCCAAATCATGACGCAGGTTGAAAACACCACATCTGATTATGACCGCGAGAAATTGCAGGAACGCGTCGCCAAATTGGCCGGCGGTGTTGCCGTGCTGAAAGTCGGTGGTGCTACGGAAGTGGAAGTGAAAGAGCGTAAAGACCGCGTCGATGATGCGTTGAACGCGACCCGCGCTGCCGTTGAAGCCGGCATCGTACCGGGCGGCGGCACAGCGTTGCTGCTGGCCACACAAGCGGTTGATAAAGTCAGCAATGACAATGCCGACATCCAGTCCGGCATTAACATCATCCGCCGTGCGCTGGAAGCACCGCTTCGTCAAATCTCCGAAAACGCCGGTGTCGAAGGCTCCATCGTTGTCGGCAAGGTTCTCGACGGTAAAGGCAAAATCGGCTTTGACGCGCAAAACGAAGTTTATTGCGACCTCATCGCGGCCGGTATTGTTGACCCGGCGAAAGTGGTGACAACCGCACTTCGTGATGCCGCGTCTGTTGCCGGTCTGCTGATCACCACCGAAGCCATGGTTGCCGATAAGCCGGAACCTGTCGGTGCCGCTGCACCTGCCATGCCGGATATGGGTGGCATGGGCGGTATGGGCGGCATGATGTAAGCCCATCTCACTATAATATTTTTAAAGGGCTGTCCTGCGGGGCGGCCCTTTTTTTATGCGAAATAATGATTACATGTAATTGGCTAGTAAAAGAGTGAGAGTTTTGCTAGTTTGCGCGCGCCCGTGACAGGCAAAAGTTGCGGGTCAGAAAAAAAATAATAACGGAACGCCAAAACCGCGTTGCCATTAACCGAAAAATAACCGCCGGCCTTTAGCTTGGCATCAATCGGTTGTGTTCCGTCAAGGAGGATAGAGTGTATCCGCTTTCTTTATTTCCGGCTGTTTTATTGGTCGGGTCGTTTTTAAATCATGCTGCGGCGCAAGACGCGCCGCCAGTACCCGATATTTTGCCGCCTGCGGCTCAGTTAAGCCCCGAGGATACGCCGCCGCCGCCAATTGCTGCGCCGTTGCAATCGGTCGAGGTGACGCCGCCGCATCTTATTGAATTGCAAGAAAAGCTGCGTGAGCATCCCGGCCAAAGACGGGCAGAGCAGCGTGTCTGTGAGGCGCAATGGGGCATTTTGCTGGGTAAGTCGAATTATTATCCAAAGCTCAATGCGACGCTTTCGGGCGGTTCTAAATGGGTCGACCAAACCACCCGTGCCGATGAATTTGGCGGTACGAATTCACCCGAATATGACGGCGAAGGGGTTAATGCGACACTGACTTTACGCCAGCATTTATATGATTGGGGCCGCAATAAATCGGTCATTGAAGGCTATCGGCAAGACCGCTTTGTCGCCGAGCTGCAGCAAGTCGAAACGCTGAATGAGCAATTGGCGACGCTGTTACGCATGGGGTTGCAATATGTGCTGCAGTCCAAATTGGTGGCGCATTTTGACGATGCCAAGCAAATCATTGACCGCGACGTGAAATCTATGGAAGCGCGGTTTAAGGCCGGTGCGGCGCGACTGGCGGAAATGCGTCAAGCGCGGCTGGTCGGGCTGGAAGCGGAAGCGCGTCTCAGCCAAGCCTCGCGACAACGCGATTTGGTGGCGCAAGCAATGAAGACGCAATTCGCCATCACCCCGCAACAAGCGGAAGAAATAATCGACAGCTTTGTCAAAAAGCGGCCTGATATTCCTGCACAAATCGGCGGGCTGGCCAGTCCGCAAGCGCGCCTTATTCGTCATAATATCGATAAGGTAAAGGCCGAAGGCCAACGGCTAAAGGCTGAACGTTTGCCGAATTTCACCGGTGTGGTGACGGCACGTGGCTGGGATGTCGGGCAGAAACATCGCTGCAATGATTTGGTTAGGCAAGATCACCCAGACAGTGGAAATGGCCGCAGAATTACAGACGATGACGGCAGGCTGAGGGGCTATACACGGGTCCAGAATTGCAACACTTATGAAATGAGTGGTGCGATTGAGTTTTCCGTGCCGCTTTATGATGGCGGTGCCAATGCGGCGCAGCGCGGCGGGGCCAATGCACGGCGCATGGGGCTGGAGGCTGAATTGGCAGCGCATGTGCGCAGCCATGATGCGGAAAGCCGTCGCTTGCAAGACCAATTATTGGATGAGCTGACGCAAATTGCTGAAAGCCGCCAGCGGCTTGATCAATTGGAAACGCAACTGGCCTCGGAGCGGCTTTTATCGACCCGCACGCGCGGCAATTTACTGAATATTTTATCGCTGGAACAACGCTTTGCCGATGAGCAAGCGCGGCTTATCGGGCTGGTGCTTCGGGCCGAAGGCTCGCGCATGGACGCCTTGCAGCTTTCCGGCACGCTGGCTGACAGCCTGACCATTACCCTTGGAGAGAGTGGATGTTGACACCTGAAGAGCTAAAACAACAGGCTGAAAAATCGCCCAAAGCCGAAGCCGAACAGCCCAAGCCAAATGGCGCGGCTGAACCCGGAAACGGAGGCAAGGCTGAAAAAGGCGATAATGCGCAAGAATATATGGAGCATTGGTTTTGGGGGCCGGTGCTGGCCTGCCGCCGCATTTACGGGCAAGTCATTGCCGCTTCCGTGCTTATCAATCTGTTTGCGCTGGCTTCCTCGCTTTACATTATGACGGTTTATGACCGCGTTATCCCGAACGAAGCGGTGGAAAGCCTATGGGCTTTGACCTCTATCATGATTGTGGTGATGGCGTTTGACTTCGCGATGAAACTTATTCGCGGGCAATTTGTCGATGCGGCGGGCGCGCGGATTGATAGGGTGATCTCTGAACGCGTGTTCAATCGCATTGCGCGAAGCGATGTGACGCTGAACAAGCAATCAACCGGTGCCTTGTCGAATACGGTGCGCGAATTTGAAACCCTTAAAGAGGTACTCGGCTCGGCCAGTTTTACCGTCTTTGCCGATTTGCCTTTCGTGATTTTGTTTTTATTCGTGCTATGGGGCATTGGCGGGCCGGTGGCTGCTGTGCCGGCAATGATTGTGCTGTTTGTGGTCGGCTTTGGCATATTGCTGCAGCCGGTCATGCGCCGCCTTACCATGTCGGGCATGATGCAGGGGCAGGGCAAACAGGCGGTTATGGTGGAAATGATTTCCGGTCTGGAAACCGTCAAAACGCTGTCCGGATTGTCCATGCTGCGCAGACGCTGGTTGCAAAGCGTGGTCAGTCAAGCAGTGGCCAATCGCAAGACCAAATTTACCGGCCAATTGACACAAACCGTCACCCAATTGGGCCAGCAAATCAGCCAGGTGGGGATTGTCGTTTACGGGGTTTATCTGATTACCTCGGGCGAATTGACCATGGGTCAGCTCATCGCTTGCGTGATTTTATCGGGCCGAACATTGGCCCCGCTGGGTCAATTGACGCAATTGCTGGGACGGATGAACCAAGCCTTGGCTGCCTATCGCAATTTGGCTGAAGTTCTCGACGGTAAAACCGATGAAGAAGAACGCAGTGGCCGCTTAAAGCGCGAAAAGCTGAACGGCGATATTTCTTTCCGGCATGTCAATTTTACTTATGAGGGACAAGAAAACCCGACGCTTAATGATGTCGGTTTTGAAATTCAAGCCGGTGAGCGTGTCGCGATTTTGGGCCGTATCGGTACCGGCAAGACGACGATTTTGCGACTGCTGGCCGGATTACATAAACCCGATGCCGGTATGGTGATGATGGATAATGCCGATGTGCGTCATATCAGACCACAAGATTTGCGCCGCAATATGTCGATTGTTTTTCAAAATCCGGTGCTGTTTTCCGGCTCCATTCGCGAAAATTTGCTGATGGGTGCGCCCGATGCGAGTGATGAGGATTTATTGGATGCTGTGCGTGCTGCCGGTGCCGAAGGCTTTATCGGCACATTGCCGGGCGGGTTTGATTTCCCGCTAACCGAAAGGGGGCGCGAATTATCCTCCGGCATGCGGCAATCCTTGGCCATTGCGCGGGCGCTTTTGGCCAAGCCTTCGGTTTTATTATTGGATGAGCCGACCGCCTCTTTGGACGCCGGCAGCGAGCAGGCCTTGGTTGCCTCTCTCGATACGGCGACACGCGGCATTACAACGGTTTTCGTAACCCATCGCGGCTCCATGCTGCAAATTGCAGACCGCGTCATGGTGGTTGATGGCGGGCGCATTGTCGCCAATGGGCCGCGCGATGAAGTGCTGCAAAAACTGCAATCACCACAACAAAACACACCCCCGCAAGCCGAAACACCGGTTGCTGAATAGGAGATTAAAATATGGATTGGCGTCATTTTGTTTCCCGAATGGGTGAGCGGCTCAAAGCCTTGCCGCGTCGTACTTTTGAGTTGTTGAAGCTGGCCGCTGCGATGGCGCTGGTTTTGCTGGGCCGTGCGGCACGGGTTTTGAAATTGAATATTGTCGGGCAAACACTGGCCGCTACACAGGCCGGTCAATATGTGCTGGTGCGCTGGCATAAGGCGGTTGATATTTATCGCAAGCTGACCAGCCCGCCGCCGGACCCGCTTATGGCGGCGATGATGATGCAAGGCGTCGAGATTGATATTGATGAAGACCCGACCGAATTGCAGGGCAATAAATTATTCACCATGATCACTGCCTTTTTTGTCATCATGCTGCTGTGGGCGGCATTGACTGAATTGGATGAGGTGGTGCGGGCTGAAGGCACAATCGTGCCGCCAAGCTCGGTGCAATTGGTGCAAAATCGCTTACCCGGCTCGGTTGCCATCATCAATGCCAAGCTCGGCGATCGAGTGTCGAAGGGCGATGTGCTGTATCGGCTGGAAGATGAAGATGTGATTGCCAATTTTGACGATAATGAAGTGACGCGCATTGCTGCGCTGGCCACTATTTCGCGACTGACCGCGGAGGCCGATGGCGAAACCGAATTGGGCTTTCCGGAATGGATGGTAAAAAACGCGCCCGATGTGGCAGCCAGTGAGCGCGGTGTTTTTGACCGCCGCCAACGCGCTTTGTCGACACGCCTGTCGTCGATTAATCGGCGGATTAAAAATCTCAATGATAAGATTGAAATCTTGAGTCCCTTGGTTGAGGGCGGCCATGAAGCGCGGCTGACATTGGTTGAAGCGGAAGGCGAATATAATGCGGCGCGCGATGAATATGAGGCCGTGATAGCCAATTATCGGGCTGAGGCGGCGCGTGAATTGGCCGAGGTGAAAACCCGCGCCAATCAAGCCGGCGCGCGGGAAGATGCTTTTCGTGCCAAAGTGCGCCATGCCGATGTGCGCGCACCGGCTGACGGTATTGTCACCGCCGTGCATGTGAAAACCGTCGGCGCGGTGGTGCAGGCAGGCACGGTGCTGGCCGAGATTGTGCCGGATGAGCTGGCGGTTCTGGTGCAAGCGCGGATTTTGAGTGAAGATATTGGCGGGGTATATCCAGGGCAAATAGCGCAAGTATCGCTATCGGCCTATGATGTGTCGCGCTATGGCAATTTGGAAGGCGAGGTGCAGCGCATTGCGCAAAACACCACGCAGGAGCAAAACCTGCCGCCATTTTATGAAACGCTGATTGCCATTCCGAAACCGCAATTTTCAAAAAGCGATGAAGAGGTTGAGATTGTGCCTGGCATGACGGTGATGGTTGACCTTATCGGGCAAAAGCGCACGGTGTTGAATTATATTATGACGCCATTGAACCGCGCTGCCGGCGTCGCCTTTAGAGAAAATTAAAGCCGGGCTTGAGAGATGCGCATTCGAGCTTCACGCTTACGCTTAAAACGCACGCAAAGGGCGCGTCGCCGCGCCGTGCGTTTTATGTCGCCACCAGATAAAGTGCACGGGCAATCAAAACCGCGCCGACACTGAGCAAAATACGTTGCGTCCAGGTAAAGAAAGTCGCGTCTTGCATATTGTCGAGCACCCGCTTGCCAAGTGTCGTGCCGGTAACCGAGGCGATGATTGCAGCCAGCAGCAACCAAATGGCCGGCCAATCATCCATTGAGGCGGTGCTGGCCAGTCCGCCATAGAAAATGATTTTCGAGATATGCCCAAGTGCTTGCGCCACCGCTTTGGTGGCGACCACCTGATGGCGGGTTAAGGAGACGCGTTGGAAAAACACATCGAGCAAAGGCCCGCCGACACCGGCCAGTAAATTGGTTGCGACCACCACTGCCCCGGCGAACAGGCCGATCGGTTTTTTGCTGACATCAAGCGCCAGATTTTTCGGCATCGCCCATGCGACGTAAGGTAATAGTCCCAAACATAAAAGCACGGTGACGCGGTCAGGCGCGAAAGCAATAAAGACCAAGACTGCCATAGCGGCGATATTGCCGATGAATAATGTGGAGACGATGGACCACTGCACATCTTTTCTATTCAGCCAAGCGCGATAGCCGTTTGAGGTCAGCTGAATAAGCCCGTGCAGAACCATGGCCGACGCGACCGGCAGCAGGCTGGCCAAAACACCCATCAAAATCAAGCCGCCCAGCATGCCGAAAATGGATGATAAAAATGCCGTCGCCAAAGTGGCGATAAGGATGATGGAAATGGTAAGTGCGCCCATGCGCTTAGTCTAACGCGCCGGTAAGTCGCTCAAAAGCACGATTATTATCCGGCCCGAAAATAAATTTCGGCGTGTCGGCAATCACCGCAATGCCGCGCTGGCCCAGTGCGTCGCGCATATCGCTGAATTTTTCGCGCGCCAATATCATTGAGCAGGCATAGTTACTGCCATCAGTATTTGGCACGGCTGAGTGCATGAGCGCTTGCGTTATATCGACCAATTGTGCCGGTTGGCTGGGCGCGTTGAACTTCAATTCCATCATCTCGGCGCCCGCTTGCATGGCCGATATTTGCGCCAAAATACGTTTGGCGGCAGCGCGTATCGGCGCACTCCAATCGGCTTTCAAGGCGGCGGCAAGATTGGCCTCACTTTTTAAAATCAAGCCGTCTTCCGGTATCCGTAAATCATTGGCTTTCAGTGTTGCACCGGTTGAGGTGATGTCTACGATCGCTTCCGCCGCGCCCGAATTGGGGGCGGCTTCGGTGGCGCCGAAACTGGCTACCAGTTCAAAGTCAGAGACGCTGTGACGGGCGAAGAAATCAGCTGTTAAATTCGTATATTTGGTTGCTACCCGCAAACGACGCCCGTGTCGGGCACGAAATTCCGCCGCCACATCGGCGAGGTCAAACATGGTAGTGACATCAACCCATTTATCGGGAATGGCGACAATCACATTGGCTTGTCCAAAGCCGAGTGGCAGGCAAAGCTGAACGGCGCTTTCCATATCGGGGATTTCTTCGCGCAGCAGGTCTTCGCCGGTTATCCCCATATGCACCGAGCCTTCGGCCAGCCGTGCCGCAATATCACCGGCCGATACATATTCGACCAGCACATTATCGAGCCCCGGCAGGCTGCCGCGATAGCCGCGCGCGCCATCGCGTTTCAGTTTTAATCCGGCTTTGGTAAAAATATCCGCTGCCGCTTCTTCAAGGCGACCTTTGGACGGAATGGCAAGAATGAGTTGGCTCATAAATAAGGGCCCCTATTGCATCTCAATGGCGCGGTTCAGCCGTTCCAACGCAATTGCGCCACCAACGGCTGGCACGTCTTGCGCCGCACCGAGACTGCGCAGCAAATCATCATAGCGGCCGCCGGCGGCAATCGGTCGATCGACACCATTGGCATAAATTTCAAAAGACAGACCGGTATAATAGGCCATGCCGCGCCCGAAACCGGCACGCAAATTATCTGCTATTGCCAAGACTTGCGGGGGCATAGCATTGCGCAATCGCTCTTGGTCGGCCAGATAGTCGATAATATCGCTGACCGCTTTTTCCAGTGCCGGTGCGTCTTCCGCTTCTTCTTGCTTTTGCTGCAAATGCGCGTTGATTTCAGCGCCGCTGCGTCCGGCAATAATGATATTGTCATCAACAGGGGCGGTATTTACATCGCTTTGCGTCAGACCGCTTAGGGCGATTTTGCGAAATCCGTCCGCATTGGCGGCGGTTTTCAAGCAGCGTTTTAAACGCGCCGTTGCGCGCGCACCAAGACGCAAACCGTCAATAAAGGCAGTGGCCGGGCGCGGATCGGTGACAGTCAGGCGGAAGTTTTTCAACCCCGCTTCATTCAGCGTTGTTTTAATCACATCAAAAACCGCCAAATCATCATCCAGCCCGCCATAGCCGCCGATGATTTCCAATCCCAATTGGGTGAACTCTTCCGGCTGGCCGGAGCCACGCGGCTGATAGCGAAACGCCGTGCCCTGATAACAATAGCGCGCTTCGCCACCGGACCCTGAGGCGATATGCGCCAGCGCGGTTGGTATCGTTAAATCGGGGCGTAGGCAAAGCTGCTCACCGCCCGGATCAGTGAAGGTGAAAAGCCGCCGCTGCATTTCCGGCCCCATACGGTCAATAAACGGCGCCGCCGGTTGCAATATCGGCAAGGACAAGCGGGTAAATCCGGCTTGCTGTAATTTTTGTAATTCGCTGCCCGCCGCCACAGGGGCCGGTTGATAGGGTGCGGGCTGGCTTTTGACCTGATAACCGCCAAATACGGCATCGGCCACGTCGAGGCCGCGTTCGGCGCAAATTTTGGCTAAAATGAAATGGCTTCGCGCAGGAAATCCTTGTTTGCGATAATTCGATACCGAAGAGGCACCGATATCCAACATTTCAGCCACGCTATTTGTGCCGCCCAGCGCGTCAATTACATCGCTGGCCGAGGAAAGGCGTGTGCCGATTAATTTTTGCTGGCGTTCTTCCATAAAGCGGTTTTAGGAAGAAACAACCTCAAAGTCAATGAAAATGAACTCTTATGTCTCTATTTTACGAAAAATGTAATTTTATTAATTAAAATTTTTACGTATAAATTCAAATAATTCATATATTATGAAATTATTTTCTGAATTTCAGCCACCAGATCACTGCGTTTCACTTGTTTTTGCGCATGTTCAGAGGCGCGCCATTCGGCATTATCTTCAATTTCGGCCGATTTTTCCGCGCCAAGCTGCAAATCTTTCAGTGTCACAACACCGGCGGTGCGTTCATCTTCGCCTTCAATAACCACCAAACGCGCGCCGCGCGCATCGGCATAGCGCAATTGCGCTTTCATCGCGCTGTCGCCCATATACATTTCGGCGCGAATGCCTGCCGCGCGTAGCTCATTAACCAAGGACATAAGCTCCGGCCGCGTCTCTTTATCCATCACCGTGACCACGGTTAAGGGCGCCGGTTGCGCCGCTTCGCCTTTGCCAAGCAGGGTCAACGCGGCGGCCAGCCGCGACACGCCGATGGAAATGCCGGTCGCGGGAATTTCAATGCCTTTAAAGCGCTTGACCAAATCATCATAGCGACCGCCGCCGCCGACCGAGCCAAAGCGAGCTAATTCGCCGCTTTCATCTTCCGCTTCAAACGTCAGTTCAATTTCATATACCGGACCGGTGTAATAGCCGAGGCCACGTACCACGCTTGGGTCAATCGCCAGGCGGTCGGCCTGATAGCCGAGCTCGGTGAAAATCGCGGCCATGGACACAAGCTCATCCAGTCCTTGCTTGCCGGTTTCGGTTTCAGCAACCAATTCGGCCATGCCTTTTATCGCGCTTGTGCGATCATCTGCGCTGATGGAAACCATTTGTGCGACTTTATCAATTTGTGCTGCATCAAGGCCGGCGCCTTTGGTGAAGTCGCCGCTTTCATCTTTACGGCCTTCGCCCAAAAGCGCTTTGACGCCCTCCAGGCCGAGCCGGTCATATTTATCCATCGCCCGCAAAATGGTCAGCCGACGGCTTTCAAAATCTTCCGCTTGCGGGTCAAGGCCAATGGCTTCCAGCAGGCCATCCATAATTTTGCGATTATTGATGCGCACCACATAATCGCCGCGTTGAATGCCCAAAGCCTCCATGCAATCGGCCGCCATCATGCAAATCTCAGCATCCGCCGCCTGATTGCCGGCTCCTACCGTATCGGCATCGATTTGCATGAATTGGCGATACCGCCCCGGCCCCGGCTTTTCATTGCGCCAAACCGGTCCGAATTGATAGCGGCGCAGCGGTTTCGGCAGGCGATCATAATGCTCCGCCACATGGCGCGCCAGTGGCGCGGTCAAATCATAGCGCAAGCTCATCCATTGCCCGTCATCATCTTCCAGCGCAAACACGCCCTCATTGGGGCGGTCATCATCGGGCAAAAACTTGCCCAGCGCGTCGGCATATTCAAACGCCGATGTGTCCAATGCCTCAAAGCCATAGGCTTCATAGGTTTTTGAAATGGTTTCCAACATATGATTTTGCAGCCGTAATTCGGCCCCCGCCATATCGCGAAACCCGCGCGGGGTGCGTGCCTTCGGCTTAAACTTTTTCTGCTTCTTGGCTTTGCGCTTTGACGGCTGCTGGCTGTCATTTTGGTTTGGGCTATCAGTCATAGAGCTGTCTTATCTCATGTCGCTCAAAAATCAAAGGGTGACAGGCCGCGCACATGCTCATCCAATCGCAGAGCACGATTGACGGAGGGCGTGGCGCGTTGGTTGCAATCACGCCGTTCGCAAAGCCGACAATTCACGCCAATCGGTGTGTCGCCTTCATCATTTTCCAAATCAATGCCGCGCGCATAGACCAGCTTATCGGCGTGTTTAATTTCGCAGCCCATGGCAATGGCAAATTGATTATCCGGCACGCCAAAGCCGGAATTATCGCGACTCACCGTGCGCGCCAGCGAGAAATAACGTGTCCCGTCTTCCATTTGCACGGTCTGGGTAGAAATTTTACCGGGAATACGAAACGCATCATGCACATGCCAGCGCGGGCAGGTGCCGCCAAAGCGAGCGAAATGAAAACCGCCGGCGGAAAACCGCTTCGAGATATTGCCGGCATTATCGACGCGGATGAGAAAGAAAGGAATGCCGCGCGCGCCCGGCCTTTGCAGCGTAGTCAGGCGATGACAGACTTGCTCAAAACTGGTGCCGAAGCGGCGGCCCAGAAGCGTGATGTCATAGCGATTGACTTCCGCGGTCTTCAAAAACGCATCATATGGCATCAGCACGGCGGCGGCGAAATAATTGGCCAAAGAAATCCGCGCCACGGTGCGCGCTTCATCGCTTTCCATGCCGGCACGAACGATAATGTCGTCAATCGCCGGCATTTGTTCAAAATAGGCGAGCTGGTAAGCCAGCTGAAAAGAGCGACCCGGCTGGTCAAGCAATTCGGATAGAAAAATCGTCTGCCGATGCCTGTCATAGCGGCGCAGCGTATTGTCCATCACCTCGATCGGTGCGATACGCGTTTTTACTTTATGAAGCTCCTCAAGCCGCGTGCGTAAAGCCAAATAAGGCTCATCTCGCCCGGCGACGGCCTGCTCATGAACCGCTTCCGCCGCCTCATCAAGGGTCGAGAAATAATTATTCTGCGCGGCGATAAAATCGCGCACTTCATCCAGCGCCATCACATTGGTGCCGCTTTCCACCGCGTCGCCCCCGGCCAGTTGCTCGACCAAAAGCGCGTTTGACGCACGGCTCTGCAATAATATTTGATAAAGCCGCGCGACTGCATCAGCAGCGGCCGGGCTGGCGGCGGCCATGTCTTGCAATTCGGCCCGCGACAGGGCGGTATCGCGAAACATCGGATCTGAAAACACTTCGTGCAATTGGGTTTGCGCGCGCGCTTCCTCATCACCGGCCAGTCCGCGCGGGTCAATATCAAACACCTCCACCAATTGCAGCAAAATTTGTGCCGAAATCGGTCTTTGGTCGCGCTCAATCAAGTTTAGATAGCTGGTCGAAATGCCAAGCGACTCGGCCATAGCGGCTTGCGTCAGGCGTTGCTCGCGGCGTAAGCGGCGCACCCGCGCACCGGCAAACAGCTTCCGTTCGACCAATTTGCCGGATAATTTTCCCGATGATTTGTCCGTTTCTGCCACGTCGCTTCCTATTTAAAACAGATAATATTTTCAACCCTTTAAGCCCGATTGGAGATTAAAAAGTTTACAATGTTTACATATATAACAAAAAAATCGCCAAAAGTTGTAAAAATTTTTACTTTAATATTTTCAATAGCTTAAGATTCACTCGACATCAGCCTGTCATCTGTGTATGTCCTCGTCATCCGTAACTCCCGCAAAGGAATTTGTGATGACGAAATACACAGAGCTTGTTGCCCAAAAGGCAGAGCAGATCAAAAAAGGTGGTTCTTCATGGGCCGCCATTAACCCTGAATATGCAGCCCGTATGGAACTGCAGAACCGTTTTAAAACCGGTCTCGATGTTGCCCGTTATACGGCCGATATTATGCGCAAAGATATGGCCGATTATGACGGTGACAGCAGCAAATACACCCAATCTTTGGGGTGCTGGCACGGTTTTACCGCCCAACAAATGATGATGGCGGTTAAGCGTCACCGCAAAACAACCGATAAATCATATGTTTATTTGTCCGGCTGGATGGTTGCTGCGCTGCGTTCTGACTTCGGTCCGCTGCCTGACCAATCCATGCATGAGAAAACCGCCGTATCCGGTTTGATTGAAGAAATTTATACCTTCCTGCGTCAAGCCGATGCGCGCGAATTGCGTCATTTGTTTGTTGATTTGGACGAAGCCCGCAAAAATGGCGGCGACGTTGATGCGGCTCTGGCTGCCATTGATAATCACGAAACCCACGTGGTTCCGATTATCGCTGACATCGATGCCGGTTTTGGTAATGAAGAAGCGACATATTTGCTGGCCAAACAAATGATTGAAGCCGGTGCTTGCTGCATTCAGATTGAAAACCAAGTATCTGACGCCAAGCAGTGCGGTCACCAAGACGGTAAAGTTACCGTGCCGCACGAAGACTTCCTGTCAAAAATCAATGCCGTGCGTTACGCCTTCCTCGAATTGGGTGTCGAAAATGGCGTGATTGTGGCGCGTACCGATAGCCTCGGTGCCGGTCTGACACAAAAAATTCCGGTCTCGCAAGAGCCGGGCGATTTGGCCGACCAGTATAATGCCTTCCTGCAGTTGGAAGAAGTTTCTGACCTGTCAGGCATTAAGCAAGGCGACCAAGTTGTTACACAAGGCGGCAAAACCTATAAGCCGGTTCGCCTGCCAAATGGCCTCTATGCATTTAAAGACGGCACCGGTGAAGACCGTTGCGTGCTTGATTGCATTACCGCGCTGCAAAACGGCGCTGACTTGCTGTGGATTGAAACCGAGAAGCCGCATGTTGCGCAAATCGGTGGCATGGTCAGCCGTATTCGCGAAGTCATTCCGAATGCCAAGCTGGTTTACAACAACTCACCAAGCTTTAACTGGACGTTGAACTTCCGTAACCAAGTACATGGCGAATGGGTTGCTGCCGGTAAAGACGTATCTGCTTATCCGGACCCGGCCTCAGACCCGCAAGGCCTGATGGATACCAAGTTCGATGATAGCGAGCTGGCGGCTGAAGCCGATAAGCTGGTGCAAAGCTTCCAAGCTGATGGTGCCCGCGAAGCCGGTATTTTCCACCACCTCATCACGCTGCCGACCTATCACGATACGGCCTTGGGTACAGATATTCTGTCTGAAGGTTATTTCGGCGATCTGGGCATGCTGGCTTATGTGCGTGACGTGCAGCGTCGCGAAATTCGCCGCGGCATGGCGTCGGTTAAACACCAAGATTTGGCCGGTTCCAATATTGGTGATGACCATAAAGAATATTTCTCCGGTGACATGGCTCTGCTGGCATCGGGTGAAGACAACACAATGAACCAGTTCTAATCCGGTTCTTTTCATGCGAGGGGCTTCGCGGTTTTTCCGCGGGGCCCCTTTTCTTTTTCCTGTTCTTTTGAGGCGCTCGTGACTGATAAGCATTATATGACGACCGATTTATCGGATGCGCATGATGGCTTGCGATATCTGGCGCCGGGCTATCAAGATTTCGGCGGAAAAATTCGTTTTCACGGGCAAGTCAAGACGCTTGTTACTTATGAAGATAATACAAAACTGCGCGCCGCGGTCGAACAAGCCGGTGAAGGCCGCGTGCTGGTTATTGATGGCGGCGGCTCGATGAAGTGCGCTTTATTTGGCGGTAATTTGGCCAAACTGGCGGCGGATAATGGTTGGGCCGGTATCATTATTCATGGCTGCGTGCGCGATCGCGCTGAATTGGCCGCCGAGGCTATCGGTATTAAAGCGCTGGCCAGCCACCCGAAAAAAAGTCAAAAACGTGACCTTGGCACTTATGATGTGTCACTGCATTTTTCCGGCGTCACCATTCATTCGGATGATTGGATTTACGCCGATGAAGATGGGGTGATAATTTCCGATAGGCGGCTAGACGGTTAAAACCCTTGTGCCATGCCGCCCATACGACCGGCGACGGTTTGAAATTCCGCCACCATTTGGCTGATAATATCAGCAACCGGTTTCACCTCATCAATGAGACCTGCGGTTTGACCGGCAAGACCAACTGACGCTTCCATATCGCCACCGAAATATAAATCCAGAATATTGGTGAATGTATCGGGCGGCATCAAACCCTCTTCATGAATTTTATGGGTGCGCTCAGTGCGCAAAGCTCGAATACATGGCGAGGCTTTTTTATTCAGCACATAGGTGCCGGTGGTTGGCGCATCGATAATCGCATTCTTATAATTATCATGCACCGGGCTTTCGGCTGAAGAGACAAAGCGCGTGCCCATTTGCACCGCTTCTGCGCCCAGCGCAAAGGCCGCCGCCATGCCGCGCCCGTCGCAAATGCCACCGGCGGCCACCAGCGGCAAGTCAACCGCCGCGCGCACCGCTTGCAACAGCACCAGCGTCGATACTTCTTCCGGATTTTTAAAACCGCCGCCTTCGCCGCCTTCAACCACCAAACCGTCAACACCGGCGTCGGCGCAGCGAATGGCCGCCTCAACTGTTGGCACGGCATGATAGACAGTGATGCCGGCTTCTTTCAGCGGACCGACATATTTGGCCGGTGAGCCGGCAGATGTGGTGACGAATTTGACGCCGCTTTGGCAAATATAATTCATCATCGCATCATCTTTTAGAAACAATATCGGCAGATTGACGCCGAAAGGGGCATCGGTCAGCGTGAACATTTTTTCAATTTCGGCTTTGCAAATATCGGTCTCGCCGGATGAGGTTTCAATAATCCCCATCCCGCCCGCCTCGCATACGGCAGAGGCCAATTGTGAACGGGCAATCCAGCCCATCGGGGCTTGAATGATTGGATATTTGGCGCCGGTTTGCGCGAGAAAACGATTGCTCATGAGACACTCCTTTAATTGCTGAGAGGCTAGCCAATTTGTTTGCTTTTCGAAAGCGGAAAGGACCCTAAACCAGCGCCCGTGATACGAATAAAAACATGCCGAATGCGGCCAGAATAAATGCTGCCATATCGGCCCATTTAATCGGCGGCTCGGGCAATTCTTCCAGCACATAAGGGCCGAAAAGGACCAGCGGCAGAAATATCAATAATTGCCCGACTTCAATGCCCAAATTAAAGCCCAATAAAGCCGGCGCGAGCGCATCTGTCGGCAAGCCGATATCAACCAGCAAGCCGGCAAAGCCGAAGCCGTGAATAAGGCCAAAGGCAACCGTCATCATCGGCGCCCAATATTTGGTGTCATCGGCACTGCGAATGAGGCTGCCATAGGTCAGGCAGAACAGCATCATGCCGGCCCAAACCGCCAAGCCGAAACCATGCGGAAAAAGCGCGAAGAGAAAAGATAATATGAAAAATATGAGGGCCATGATTATGCCGGTCATCGGCATCAGGCCATTGCGCCCGAGAATGCGCTCGGCTGCAACCAGCAAAATCGAAAAGCCGATAAGCGCTTCAACCACCGGCGGATCGGCGGTGACAAGACCCAAAACCGCCAGCGCCAATGTGAGGGAATGGCCAAGCGTGAAGCCGGTTATCAGCCATAAAGTCTCGCGCCGCGACCTGCCGATAAGCAGCAGGCAAAAGACGAAAGCCAAATGGTCAATGCCGGATAAAATATGTTCGACGCCAAGCCAGAAATGACTGCTCAATGCATCACCGAATTTAGTGGTGCGGGCAATCTTGCCCTCGTCGCCCGGCGCAATCATATGGCTGCGCTGGGTCGCGGTGAATAAAATCTCTACCGCATCTTCTTCACGACTGGCAGAAAGTGATAGTCGCGCAAAATGCACATGGCTGCGCGCCAAATTGAAAAATGCATTATTTTGAATCTCAATACTCGATTCATTATTGAAGCAGCGATAGCGCCCGCTAACCCGAATATAGCCGTCATGGGCCGGACTTTTGGTGAAGCCGCGCTCCAATTGGCAGGGCGTATTGATTTGGATAAGCCGAATATATTTCTCAATATGCAAAGCCAGCGCATGGCTTAAATCACGCGCCGGTGCAATTTCGGGCAATAGGGTGACGTCGCGAGCCGGAGCGGTAAAGCTGACAGTCAGGCGTTCACCATCCCAAATCCAGTCAGAAAAGCTGAGGCTTTTATTATGCGCGTGTGACGGCGTCAGCAAAGCCGCGAGCAGAAGCAAAAATGCAAAACCGAAATGGCGCATCATCAAAGCCTAATTTTGCGGTGCCAAGGGCGCATCAGGGGCCAACACAATATCGGCCCTTGCGCGTAACCAATCGAGATAATCGCGCAAGGCCGCGTCATCATTGGCGCGGCGCACCGCATTGATAATTTGCGGACGGATTTTTGAAAATTCCGGCGCACGGCCCGGTTGATTGCGAATGATTTTAAGAAAATGCCAACCTGTCGGGCCGGCCAATGCATCAGAGATTGAGCCTTTCGGTAGACGCGAAGCGGCTTCGGTTAAATCCGGACCCAAATAATCGGTCATTTTCGCCGGTGTCAGCATAACGCGCGGCAGTGGCGGCAATATCTCCGTGCCGTAAAGCGCGGCAACGGCCTGAAAATCATCGCCATTACGCAGGGCGTTTCTCACCGCATCCAGTTTTTCAATTTCCGCCGGCTTATCGTCTTCCTCGGCATAGGGGACAAAAATTTGCGCCACTTGCAGGCGCGACGCCGGCGCAAAGCGTTGTTTGTTTTCTTCATAGAAATTTTTCAGCGCATTATCGCTGAGCGCATCCGAGCCTTGTTGCGCCAAGACAAATTCGATTACCGCAATCGCGACTGCTTTACGCACTGTCGCATCGCCATCCAGCAAGCCGATTTCCAAGCCGCGCTGCACCAGCAATTCTTCTTCGATTAAGCGGTCAAGCACCAAGGCCTTGTCGCCTTGCGTCGGGGCTTTGCTCTTATCGGCCAATAAAGCCTGATAGGCGGTGGCAAATTCTGTGCGGTCAATATGCCTATCATTGATTTTGGCAATTGCTCCGGCTTCCGATAAAACTGCGCGGTCGCGCGGGGCCGCGCCTATTAATGCAATAAGCAAACCCAAAAGGGCTGCTGCTGCCAGCCCTGTTTTGGTAAGCTTTTCATATGTTTCGCCGGTCGTCTTGGTACTCATGGCGGCTAATCTATACGGATGATTTTTTTGTGCAAGTTATCCGTTACTTGCATATCCGACTGTGGCCTATGCGCGATGGACTGTTACAATGCAAATAGATTCGCGCCAACCGAAAGAGACGACAGCCAATATGTTTCAGCAAGATTTAAGCCGCGCTTTTACAGAAGATAGCCGCTCCGGTTTCGAGCGACTGGTCGATGCTTTGTCGGCTGCGCATCAACGCTATCAAGCCGCGCCGCTGGCACATATGCATTTACCGCATAAAACCGATGATATTGCTGCCATGCAAGAATTGGCCGATAAATTGGCCGATGGGGCGGCGCGTATATTTATTCTCGGCACAGGTGGGTCAAGTTTGGGGGCGCAAGTTTTGGCGCAAATATATGGCGCGTTGACGCTAGCCCCTGCAATATCTCCTTCAATTTCGGGGCAAATACAGAGGCCGCAGCTGGTCTTTGTCGATAATCTCGATGCGGACACTTATGCAAAATTGCTGGCAGATGATTTACACATGGCGCGGTTTTTAATCGTGTCAAAATCGGGCGGCACGGCTGAAACCATGATGCAGGCGGGCGGCGCGCTATTGGCTTTAGAAAAACACGGGCTGTCAGTCGCCAATCATATGGCCGCGATTGCCGGGCGCGGTGACAATCCGCTTCGCCGTTTGGCGGCGAAATACGGCTTTGCCGTGCTCGATCATGAAGATGAGATTGGTGGCCGGTTTTCCGTATTCACCAATGTCGGCCTTTTGCCGGCGCTGTGGGCAGGCGGCGATATTGCCGCCATTCGCGGCGGGGCTGCCGCGCTTATGCAGGGACTATCCGGCGCGGCGGCGGATTTTGCTCCGCTTTTGGGGGCGGCCACGCAAATTGCGCATATGCAATGCGGGCGCAATATTTCGGTAATGATGGCCTATGCCGACCGGCTGGAGCGTTTGGCTTTTTGGTATCGCCAGCTCTGGGCTGAAAGCCTTGGCAAAGACGGACACGGCTCGGTGCCGGTCAATGCGCTGGGGCCGGTGGACCAGCACAGTCAAATGCAGCTTTATATGGCCGGCCCGGATGACAAATTTTACACCGTGCTGACGCATGAGACGAAAGGCCAAGGGCCAAGCGTGCCGGATGATTTTGCCGATGATGCCGGTTTGGCTGCGCTGGCCGGTCATCACATGGGCAATTTGGTGCATGCCGAAGCGCGCGGCACATTGGACACGCTGGCTGAAGCGGGCCGTCCTGTGCGGCATATGGCTTTGGAAAAAATTGACGATGAAACCATTGGCGGCTTGCTGATGCATTTTCAATTGGAGACGATTTATGCGGCAGACGGCCTGGGCGTCGACGCGTTTGATCAACCGGCAGTGGAAGCGGGCAAGCAGCGCGCCAAACAATATTTATCGGAAATGAAGGCGCGCTAATGGCTGAAATTCGCCGCCTGCCGGAAGAAACGATTAACCGCATAGCTGCCGGTGAAGTGGTGGAGCGGCCGGCCAGTGCGGTAAAAGAGCTTGTCGAAAACGCGATTGATGCCGATGCAAGCCAAATTGATGTCAGTCTCGGCAATGGCGGCAAAAGCCTGATCTTGGTCGAAGATAATGGCCATGGTATGAGCGCGGCGGAATTGTCTCTGGCGATTGAGCGGCATGCGACGTCAAAATTGCCGGAGGGTGATGGTGGCAATCGGATGTTCCGCATTGCCAGTCTCGGTTTTCGTGGCGAAGCCCTGCCCAGCATTGGTGCGGTGGCGCATCTCAGCCTGACCAGCCGCCAAACTGATGGCGACAGCGCCTATCGTATTGGCGTTGATGGCGGCAAAATATCCACCGTGACACCGGCCGCCGGAACCCTTGGCACGCGGGTTGAGGTGCGCGATTTATTTTATGCGACACCGGCGCGGCTGAAATTTTTGAAATCCGACCGCGCTGAAACGACAGCCGTTGGCGACATATTGAAACGGCTGGCTATGGCGCATCCGGCCATCGGTTTTTCATTGACCAGTGACGGGCGCAAGAATTTTGCTTATCCGCCGGAGCGCGGCGAAGATGCACAATTAAAACGGCTGGGGGCGATTTTGGGACGCGACTTTGCCGATAATGCGGTGCCGGTTATGGCTGAGCGCGAGGGGCTAAAGCTGTATGGCTTTGCCGGTTTGCCGACTTTCAATCATGCGACGGCGCAAAAACAATATCTCGTGGTCAATGGCCGACCGGTACGCGATAAATTATTGAACGGCGCGGTGCGCGGCGCGTATCAAGATTTTCTGGCCGGCAATCGACATCCGGCTTTGGCCTTATTTATCGATTTGCCGCCGGCCGAATTGGACGTCAATGTGCATCCGGCGAAAACCGAAGTGCGGTTTAAAGATGCCGGTCTCATTCGCTCGATGATTGTCGGCGGTTTGCGCGCCGCTTTGGCCGAGGCCGGACACCGCGCCTCGACCACGGTTGCCGGTCAAACCATGGCAGCGTTTCGGCCCGGTGGTGCCGGTGATGCGACGCGGCAGGGCGACTTTGCGGCGCAAAATATCCATGCACAAAACTTTCAAGCACCGATAGACATGCCGACAAGCGGGATGGCCGAAGCGGCGGCGGAATGGATGTCGACCCCGCAAGCGGAAGCGGCAATGAATGATCCGGCGGCCGGCGCGTCTTTGGCGCATTTGCCATTGGGGCTGGCGCGGGCGCAATTGCACGAGACTTATGTTCTGGCGCAAACCCATGATGGCTTTGTGATTGTCGACCAACATGCAGCGCATGAGCGATTGGTCTATGAGCGGATGAAAGTGCAAATTGCCGCGGCCGGTATTAAGCGGCAAATTTTATTGGTGCCGGAAGTTGCCGAGCTGGAAGAAGACGCCGCTTTGCTGCTTTTATCGCGCGCCGCTGAATTGGCTGATTTGGGCTTTGTCATTGAGGATTTCGGCCCGGCCCAAGCGGGCCGCAAAGCGGTGATGCTGCGCGAAGTGCCTGCCATGCTTTATGGCGCGGATTGCAAAGCCATGCTGGCCGATATGGCCGAAGAAATGCGCGAATTGGGCAGCGGTTTGGCGCTGAAAGAAAAGCTTGAGGAAATCGCCGGCACACTGGCCTGCCATACATCAGTGCGCGCCGGTCGTCGCCTCTCGATAGAAGAGATGAATGCCTTGCTGCGCGATATGGAAACAACGCCGAATTCCGGCCAATGCAATCACGGTCGCCCGACTTATGTCGAATTGAAACTGAACGATATTGAGCGGCTGTTTGGGCGGCGATAAGCCGAATTGAAGCAATAAAAAACCCCGCCATCTTTTGAATGGCGGGGCTGTTATTTAAACAATGTCGAGCTTTATGAGCGCGGCACATCCAATGTTTTCAACTCATCTGAACCGGCCTGTGACAGGTCGGCATATTTTTTCATTTCCAGACGGGCAATGGTGCGGTTATGCACTTCATCCGGGCCATCGGCCAGACGCAATGTGCGGATACCGGCATACATTTTTGCCAGACCGAAATCGGTTGTGACACCGCCGCCACCATGCGCCTGAATGGCGTCATCAATGACTTGCAGCGCGATGCGCGGACCGGCAACCTTAATTTGCGCAATCTCACTTTTCGCAACCTTATTACCGACCGTATCCATCATATAAGCGGCTTTCATGGTCAAAAGGCGGGTCATTTCAATATTGGTACGCGCTTCAGCAATGCGCTGTTCCCAGACGCTTTGGTCAGCAACGCGCTTACCGAAAGCGGTCCGCGTCAAGAGACGCGAGCACATTTTCTCAAGCGCACGTTCTGCAACACCAATGGTCCGCATGCAGTGGTGAATACGGCCAGGGCCAAGGCGGCCTTGCGCAATCTCAAAGCCACGGCCTTCGCCAAGCAACAGATTTTCAACCGGCACACGCACATCTTTCAGCACCACTTCGGCATGGCCATGTGGCGCATCATCATAACCAAACACCGGCAGCATGCGCACAACTTCAATGCCCGGGGCATCAAGCGGCACCAAAACCTGGCTTTGCTGTTGGTGGCGTGGGGCTTCCGGATTGGTTTTGCCCATTACAATGGCGATTTTACAGCGCGGGTCACCAACACCTGACGACCACCATTTGCGGCCATTAATGACATATTCATCGCCATCGCGCTCAATGCTGGTTTCAATATTCGTTGCATCGGAAGAAGCGACAGCCGGCTCGGTCATCAAAAACGCTGAGCGGATTTCACCGTTCAGCAGCGGCACCATATATTCTTCTTTATGGCGATCATTGCCGTAGCGTTCCAGCACTTCCATATTGCCGGTATCGGGGGCGGAGCAGTTAAACACTTCCGACGCAAAGCCGACGCGGCCCATAATTTCGCAAAGCGGGGCATATTCGACATTGCTCAGACCGAAACCGCGTTCGCTTTCCGGCAGGAACAAATTCCACAGGCCTTCGGCTTTGGCTTTGTCTTTCAGCTCTTCCAAAATCGGAACCACTTGCCATGGATTGCCATCGGCCCGGAAAGCGTCCATTTGCTCGTGATAGGTGCTTTCGTTCGGATAAATATGCGCATCCATGAATGCCTCAACGCGGGCAATCAATTCCTTGGTGCGATCATTATGTTCAAAAATCATTTTGCTCTCCCTTTAGCTTGCGGAAATCCTAGGGAAAGCAAGCGGCAGTGCCAAGCAAAAAAACAGCTATGCGATTAACCATTTCGCCGCAGGGCAAAAAAACCTTTCAGCAGGTCGGCACATTCGCTTTCGCGCAAGCCGCCGATAATTTCCGGCTTGTGATGGCAGGTTTTTTGGTCAAACAGCGCAATGCCATTATCCACCGCGCCGCCTTTAATATCCGTTGCGCCATAAAACAGCTTTTCCAGTCGCGCCTCGGCAATGGCACCGGCGCACATCGGGCACGGCTCCAGCGTCACATACAGGCTGCACCCGACAAGTCGCTCATTGCCTAACTTTTCGCAAGCGGCGCGTATGGCAAGAATTTCGGCATGCGCTGTCGGGTCTTTCAATTCGCGCATTTGATTATGCGCGCGCGCCAAAATATCGCCTTCTTGGCTGACAATAAGCGCGCCGACAGGCACCTCACCGGCAGCTTGCGCGGCATGCGCCTCGTCTAAAGCCATTTGCATAAAATCTTCGCTCATGGTCGCAACACTAGCATGGCAGGCGCGGCGCGTGCTACAGCAAGGCAGAGAAAGAGACATATGGAAAAAACTTCTGACTTTGAGGGCGACCGTATCGCCAAAGTTCTGGCTCGCGCCGGTATTTGTTCGCGCCGTGATGCGGAGCGGATGATTGCCGATGGGCGGGTTGCGGTGAATGGACGTCGGCTGGATACGCCGGCGCTGAATGTGAAACCGAGCGACCATATCACTGTTGACGGCAAGCCGGTCGGTGAACCGGATCCACCTCGGCTATGGCGCTATCATAAACCTGCCGGTCTGGTGACTACCAATCGCGACCCGCAAGGCCGCGACACGGTATTTCAAAAATTACCGGCCAGCCTGCCGCGGGTAAATGCCGTCGGGCGGTTGGATATCAATACGGAAGGGCTGCTGCTCTTGACCAATGATGGCGGCATGAAACGGTTTCTCGAATTGCCCAGCACCGGTTGGTTGCGCCGCTATCGGGTGCGCGCTTTCGGTAAGGCTGATGAAGCGCGGCTGGCGGCGTTAAAAAAAGGCATTGAGATTGACGGGGTTCAATATCGCTCGATTGATGCGCATTTGGAACGCGTGCAGGGCGGCAATGTTTGGCTGACCATGGCGTTGCGTGAAGGCAAAAACCGCGAGATTAAAAAAGTTTTGGAAGCGCTGGATTTGAAAGTGAACCGGCTTATCCGGCTCAGCTTTGGGCCGTTTCAATTGGGGCAATTGGAGAGCGGCACAGTCGAGGAAGTGCCGCGCCGTGTCTTGCGCCAACAATTGGGTAAAAACTGGCAGGCGATTACTGAGGGCACTATTCCTAAAGGTGATGGTCCTAAAGGTGATGGTCCTAGAAATGATGCGCCCATGGATGATGGCCCGAAAAACAGCCGTAAAGACAGTCGCAAAGACAGTCGTAAAAACAGTCGCAAAGATAATGACCGGAAGCGCGGTAAGCCCGGAGACATAAAGTCCAGAGACACAAAACCCAGAGACGCAAAACCCAGAGACGCAAAGCCGACAGACGCAAAACGGCGAAGCGATAAGCCGCGAAGTCAAAAGCCGCGCGCGCATAAGCTGAGAGGCAAAGGGACCCATGCGTCTGATAAGCGGTGAGTGGGGCGGCACGCGTTTGGTTGCACCAAAGGGGCGCGGCACACGCCCGACCACAGACCGCAATCGCGAAGCGCTTTTTTCCATGCTGGCGGCGCGGCTTGATTTTGAGGGCTTGCGTGTTTTGGATGGATTTGCCGGTTCCGGCGCATTGGGCCTTGAAGCATTGTCGCGCGGCGCAGCGCATTGCGCATTTATTGAAAATGATTCTGCTGCCTGGGCGGTGATAAAGCAAAATATTTCCAGCTGTCGCGCCGATGCGCAAGCGCAGCTTATCCGCCGCGATATTCGAAAAGTGGATTTCAAAGCTGATTTCAGCGCCACGCCGTTTGACCTGGTGCTGCTTGACCCGCCTTATGGCAAAGGCTTGGCAGAAGCGGTGTTGCCGCGCTTGCGCGATGCGCTGGCCGCACATGCGCTTTTGGTTGTCGAAGAAGACAAGCGCACGGCATTTTCCTTGCCGCCGCATTTTGCCGAAATTGAGCGGCGGATAAAAGGTGATACGCAATTGCTATTTCTTACGCCCGCGTGATAGCGTTTTAGCCCACAAGGTGAAGCCCAATAAAAAGAAGGAATATGCGATGCCGTTTGATAAAGGCAAATTTGTCACCGACTTCATTGATCGCGGAATGCAAGAAGCGCAAGCCGAATTGCTGGCTGACAATCAAGTGGGCTTGCTGGGGCAATTGGCTGAGAAGCAGAATATTGCTGGACTGCAAGAAAAATTCACGGTTGAACGCCGCTTGTTGGACAAAAAAATCTCTGATGCCGCGGACATAATGCGCCGCGAGGTGAATGATCAAACGCAAAAAACCCGCCTGCTGATTGACGATGTGCAAACCGATGTGCGCAAAACTGAAGCGCGTTTGGAAGGCGTGGTGAAAAGTGGCTTTTCCATGGTTAATTCAAAGTTCAACGTTTTGACAATATCCAACACCGTCGTCGTATTGGCAGTGATTTTCTTTATGTATTTCCTGATGCAGGGGTAAAAACGCGGCTGCGCCTAGCCCTTATACCGGCCGACTCACCGCCTTTTGCCGGCTCGCTGGCGGCTCGCTGGCGGAAAGCGCACCGTGTTTGCCCATAGGGCAAACGGGTGCTTATACCGGCCGACTCACCGCCTTTTGCCGGCTCGCTGGCGGAAAGCGGGCTGGGGCAGCGAAGCTGCCTAGCCCTTATACCGCCCCTGCCTTGAGCGCGTATTCCCAGCCCATATCGGATAGCGGTTTGACGCGGTCTTCCATAGCGGCGGCATGCGCGTTTGAGGCCGTGCCATCGCGCACACGCCCGACAATGCCCTGCAAAATACCGGCCAGACGGAACATGTTATAGGCGATGTAATAATCCATATTCTCAATGCCATCGCGGCCCGTATGCGCGCAATAAAGCCGCGTATATTCTTCCGCATCGGGAATATTGGCGGCAGCGAAATCAATATCTTTCAACGTATTGGTGCTGCCCGCATCGTTGGGCATATACCATTGCATCAAGTGATAGGTGAAGTCGCCCAAAGGGTGTCCCAAAGTTGATAATTCCCAGTCGAGAACAGCCGCCACTTGCGGCTTATCGGCATGCAGCACCATATTATCGAGGCGATAATCACCATGCACAATCGACACTTCATCACTGCCCGGAATATTATTCGGCAGCCAGTCAATCAGCTTGTTCATGCTGGTAATTTCTTGCGTTTCCGACAATTGATATTGCTTGGTCCAACGCGAAATTTGACGGGCGAAATAATCGCCGGGCTTGCCGAAATCATTCAGCCCGATGGCGCTGTAATCCGTATTGTGCAAATCGGCCAGCGTTTTAATCTTCGCTTCAAAAATTGCGCGGCGGCCTTCGGTCGGAATATCCGGCAAATTCGGGTCCCATAAAATGCGTCCCTCGACCATATCCATAATATAGAAAATCGTGCCGACAATGCTCTCATCTTCGCACAAGCAATAAGTGCGCGGCACCGGAAAACCGGTCGAACCGAGCGCGGTGATGACCTTATATTCGCGGTCCACTGCATGCGCTGAGGGCAGCAATTTGCCGGGCGGTTTACGGCGCATCACATATCTTTTATTCGGCGTTACCAGCTGGTAGGTCGGGTTGGATTGGCCGCCTTTAAATTGGCGCACTTCCAACGGCCCTTCAAAGCCCTCAACATGGGCGGCCATATAATCTTCGAGATTTTTCTCATCGAATTTATGCGTATCGGCAACATCTTTTGTGCCGCCAAATTTTTCGACGCCTTCATCCTGCATTTTTTTCTCCCTCAACGCTGTTCGCGCGCAATCTCCCTATAGCCGATATCACGGCGGCAAAACCCTTGCGGCCAGTCAATCGCATCAATGCCAGCATAAGCCTTCGCCTGCGCTTGTGCCACTGTTTTGCCACGCGCCGTGACATTCAATACACGCCCGCCAATGGCCGTAATCGTGCCATCTTCGGCCCGCGCCGTGCCGGCATGAAACACCACGGTCTCGCTATCAACCTTATCCAAATTACCGATGAGCGTGCCTTTATCATAGGCGGCGGGATAACCGTTCGCTGCCATCACCACCGTAATGGCGGTTTCATCATGCCAGTCCAGCGTCATATCTTTTACCGAACCGGAGGCGGCTGCTTTCAAAGCCGGCACAATATCTGACTTCAAACGGGTCATCAGCACTTGGCATTCAGGGTCGCCGAAACGGGCATTATATTCGACCAGTTTCGGGCCTTCCGGCGTCAGCATCAGCCCTGCATACAGCACGCCGCGATAAGGCGCGCCGCGCCGCTTCATTGCCGTCAAAGTCGGCATGATAATTTTTTCCATGGTCTCGTCAATCAGCCGGTCGGTCATAATTGACGCCGGTGAATAAGCCCCCATGCCACCCGTATTGGGGCCGGTATCGCCATCGCCGACACGCTTATGGTCTTGCGCGGTTGCCAGCGGCAGCGCGTTTTCGCCGTCACATAAAACGAAGAAGCTGGCTTCCTCGCCGGTCATAAACTCTTCAATCACCAATTCGGCACCGGCCTCGCCAAATGCGCCATCGAAAATATCTTCAACCGCGTCACGCGCGGTCTCTATGTCTTCGGCAATAATCACACCCTTACCGGCGGCCAGCCCGTCGGCTTTCACGACAATCGGCGCAGCCCCTTTGGCAATCGGCAGCGTGTCCAGATATTCGAGCGCGGCGCAGGCATTGTCGAAACGACCATAAGCAGCGGTCGGAATATCCGCCTCGGCGCACATATCTTTAGTATAGCCTTTTGAGCCCTCCAGCTTGGCGGCTTCTGCACCCGGCCCGAAAGCGGCAATATTGGCGGCGGTTAAATCATCGGCCAATCCGGCAACCAAAGGCGCTTCCGGCCCGATAACCACCAGGCCAATCGCCTTGTCTTGGCAAAATTCAATTACCGCCGCATGGTCGCCCATATCCAGAGCAATATTTTCAGCCAAATCGGCCATGCCGCCATTGCCCGGTGCGCAATATAAAGTGCCGAGAACGGGGCTTTGGGCAATTTTCCAAGCCAGCGCATGTTCGCGGCCGCCCGACCCCAATACCAAAATGTTTTGTTTTTCACTCATAATCTTTGTCTCTTATGAAAACCGTGCGAAGATAGCCGAGATTCATATCACAGTAACGGGCTAAGCGGAAAACGGTGAGCGCATACGACGATAATCTTGTGGAACTTACGGTTTCGGAACTGTCGGGACAGGTCAAAAGATTGGTCGAAGACAGTTTCGGGCGGGTGCGGGTGCGTGGCGAATTGGGCCGCGTATCGCGACCGGCTTCGGGACATGTTTATTTTGATGTGAAAGACGATAAAGCGGTGCTGTCGGGTGTGATGTGGAAGGGCACGGCACAGAAATTAGCCATGCAACCCGAGCAAGGCTTGGAGGTTATCGTCACCGGAAAGCTGACGACTTTCGCCGGTCAATCACGTTATCAAATGATTGTCGAAGCAATGGAACCGGCCGGTGAGGGCGCGCTGATGGCGCTTTTGGAAGCGCGCAAAAAACAATTGGCGGCTGAGGGCTTGTTTGATGAAAGCCGCAAGCAGGCTTTGCCTTATTTACCGGAAACCATTGGCGTGATTACCAGCCCGTCAGGCGCCGTGATACGCGATATTTTGCATCGTCTGGCCGACCGCTTTCCGCGCCATGTGTTGGTGTGGCCGGTGCGGGTGCAAGGCGAGACCTGCGCCGATGAAGTGGCCAAAGCCATTGCCGGATTTAATGCGCTGCCTGAAGACGGGCCGATTGCCCGGCCCGATGTGCTGATTGTTGCGCGCGGCGGCGGCAGTCTGGAAGATTTATGGGGCTTTAATGAAGAGATTGTTGCGCGCACGGCGGCGCAATCGGATATTCCGCTGATTTCGGCTGTCGGCCATGAAACCGATACAACATTGATTGATTTTGCTGCTGACCGTCGCGCCCCGACGCCGACCGCTGCGGCGGAAATGGCGGTGCCTGTTCGGGCCGATTTGGCGGCACAAATAAATGATTTTGAAACGCGGCTGCTGCGCGCACAAACCAGACGGTTTGAGCAAGCGCGCAATCATCTGGACGGTTTGGCGCGCGGCCTGCCCAAGCTGGAAGATATGTTGGCTTTGCCGGCGCAAAGACTGGATGCAGTGGCGCAAAGATTGGCCGGAGGCCTGCAAGCCAATATTAATAAGCAAGCGGCGCATTTGGCACAAAACGCAGCGCGGCTAACACCGGCTGCCTTAAAAACCCGTATGAGCTATGCCGGAGAACGTGTGCAATCTCTCATGGCGCGGGCGGCGCGGCAAATTGAGGTGCGCTTGCAACAACACCATGCCGGTCTGGAGGCGATTAGCCGCCAGCTGAGATTATTGAGCCATGAAAGCGTCTTGGAACGCGGCTTTGCGCTGGTGTTGGATGAGGCGGGAAAGCCGTTGCGCAAAGCGGCGCAAGCCAAAACCGGCAGCTTGCTGGATATTCGCCTTGCTGATGCGCAACATATTGCGGCGCGGGTTGAAGACGTCGGTAAAGCGGTTTCACCGCAAGAACCGAAAGCGGAGAAACCGAAAGCGGCAAAAAAATCAAAACCCAAACCGTCTGGCGATGCCAAACCGTCTGGCGATGATGGACAGGGTCAGCTATTGTAACGTCCGAAAAGGAGCAGGACATGGCAGGTGGTGAAGCACAAATCAGATATCTCGACGGCGATTTTGACGTGATGATGCCCGGCGCCTATGTGCTGTGCGCCATTACCGGCAAGCAAATCGCGCTGGAAGATTTGCGCTATTGGAGTGTGGCGCGACAGGAGGCCTATATTGATGCCGATGCTTCCATGCAGGCGGAACTTGATAATGCTGCGCAAGGCTAGCCTGTTTTTCATTTTATTGTTTTTGCCTTTGGCCACTGCGGCGATGCCATTGCCGCGCGATTATGTAAAAGCGCAGAGTGGGCAATTTGTGCAAGGCGGTTTAATCGTGCTGCATTTGAAAGAGAATGTAACAGTTAAGCTGAACGGCGCGCTTTTGCCGAAAGTCGGCGATCGCACCGTGCTGGGCTTTGGCCGCGATGCCGATATACAGCAAACGCTTTCCTTTATCGGCCAAGGCCGCACCGAAAATCTGTCCGTAACGCTTAAAAAGCGCAGCTATAATATTCAACGCATTGACGGTCTGCCGCCGGCCATGGTGACACCGCCCGAAGAAGCATGGCCGCGCATTGCGCGGGGCAGTAAGCTGAAACGCGCGGCGCGCGCGATTGCCAGCCGACATGACGGTTTCGCGGAAGGATTTGTCTGGCCGACCAAGGGTCGCATTACCGGCGTTTATGGCAGCCAGCGTTTTTATAATGGTGAAGCGCGGCGACCGCATTTCGGCATAGATATTGCCGCCAAGCGCGGCACGCCGGTGCGTGCGCCCGCTTCCGGCACGGTTACTTTGGCCGAACCGAATATGTATTTTGAAGGCGGTTTGGTGTTTATCGATCACGGCCTGTCCGTGACCTCGGCCTATATGCATCTGGACAGCCTAAAAGTGAAAGTCGGCGACACGGTTAAACGCGGCGATGTGATTGCAACAGTCGGCTCCACCGGTCGCTCAACCGGCCCGCATCTTGATTGGCGCATGTTTTGGCGCGGCGCGCGCATTGACCCGGCCCTGCTGGCTGAGGGAAAGCCAGATCAGTAAGATTTATAAAGCCGATTGGCCTGTCCATCGGCAATCGATTGTTCAATCGCGGCCAGTAAATCGGCCTCATTCTCAATCTGTAAAGCAATGTTCAGCACATGCGCTGCTTCAGCCAGCCGCGCGCGCGCGCTTTCCTTCGGTGCCTTTTTCAATCGCGCCATATCTTTTTCAGTGGTGATGAGCGGCGTGTTCAGGGCCAATAATTTCTCCGCTTCCGCCTCGGTGAAATTATGATGATCGGCAAAATGGCTGTGTCCGATAATCTCCAATCCATGCGCCTTTAGGCTGGCATGAAATTTCTCCGGTTTGGCAATGCCACAAAATGCGTGCAAATTGCTTTTGGGTTTTGCTTCAGTTGCGGAAATATATTGCCCATGAAAAACCGGCTTACCGAAAGCCTCAACCGCATCCATGAGCAGAGCCAAACTTGGATGGGTCATTTCGCCCAGCACCAAAAGCGCGTCCAGTTTGGCCAATCCGATATGCAAGGGCTGGCGCATCGGCCCGGCCGGCAGCAGGCGCTGATTGCCGAGGCCGCTCTGCCCATCAACAACAATCAGATTAAAATGATGCGCCATGGCAGGGTTTTGAAACCCGTCATCTTTGACCAGCACATTAGCCCCATCTTGCACGGCGAGGCGTAAGCTCTGCATACGCTCGGCGCCGATATAAACCGGCCAATCGGCCGCCAGCATAAGCGGTTCATCCCCAACAGCTTGTGCATTATGCAAGCTCGCATTGACTTTCAGCGGCCCTTTTTCACTGCCGCCATAACCGCGCGACAGCACGGCAGGCGATAAGCCTTTCGCCTTTAATCGATCACTCAGCCAGCGCACAGTCGGGGTTTTGCCGCCACCACCGGCGGTTAAATTACCGACACAAATAACCGGTTTGCCCGGATGCTGCGCATGGGTCAGCTTGCGATTTAACGCTTCCATAGCGCGATAAATCAGCGCCAGCGGCGTAAGAGCGAGGCTTGCCGGATGCGATGCTGATTGCCAGAAGCGCGGTTCAGCCATCATGCGCCTCCTGCGGAAGCGGCGTGCCTGGCGCGTCATCGGGGGCGGCCAAATAAGGCGCCAGTAAATTCAAAACGCGGTCGCGCGCGCCGCCCATTTCCGCACTGAAGTTTTGTGCCGCTTCAGCCATTTGCCGGCGTGTCGCTTGATTGTTTAACAGCGCGTTTATTTGCGCAGCCAATGTTGCACTATCGGCAATTTCGGCAACTGCTTTGCGCATGGTCATTTCTTCAAACAGATTTTGAAAATTGGCAATATGCGGCCCGTGCAAAATCGCGCAATCCAATTGCGCTGCTTCAAACGGGTTTTGTCCGCCATGCGGGACCAGCGTTCCGCCGATAAAAATTATATCGGCAAGGCGATAGGCCAGCCCCATTTCGCCCAGCGTATCCATCAGATAAATATCGCTATCGGCATGTATTGCATCGCCCTTACTGCGCTGCGCCACCGCGTAATTATCTGCCTTTAATGTATCGGCGATTTTATTGCCGCGCTCAGGATGGCGCGGCACAATGACGGTTAAAATATCATCATGCGTTTCGCGCAAAAGACTGTGACATGCAGCCAGCATTTCTTCTTCGCCCGGATGGGTGCTGGCAGCCAGCCAAATGGGGCGCTTCTTTATCGCCTGTTGCAGGTTTTGAAGCTCTGCCATATCGGCAGAGAGCGGCGGTGAGTCGAGCTTTAAATTTCCCGGACGGGCAATATTGTCCAGCCCCAATGCCTCCAAACGGCTCGCGCTTATCTCATCTTGTGCGGTTAAAAGCTGAAAGCGACCAAGCAAATAGCGCGCCGTCTCAGACAGTTTTTGCCAGCGCCGAAAAGAACGCGGCGATAAACGCCCGTTCAACATAACCAGCGGAATCTCTCGGTCGGCGCACGCTTCAACCATATTCGGCCAAATTTCGCTTTCGACCCAAAAAGCAGCATCCGGCCGCCAATGGTCAAGAAAGCGAAGGTTCCATGCGCGGCGGTCCAGTGGCACAAATTGATGTTTCAGCCTTTGGCGGAGGGCCGCATGCGTGGATTGAAATCGCGCCACAATGGTCGCGGACGTTACCGTGCCGGTGGTCAGTAGAATATTTTGCGCCGGCCGACCGGTTAAAATATCTTCGATGAGTGGCAAGATGGAATTGGTTTCACCGACACTGGCGGCATGTATCCAGACCAATTTTCCGGTCGGGCGTTTTAATGAGGCATGGCCGAAACGCTCGCGCAGGCGCACTTTATCTTCGCGCCCGCCCGCTGCGCGGCGGCGTAAGCTGAAACGCAAAAACGGCGATGCGAGAAAAGTCAAAAACCGATACAGCCGCAAAACGGCCATTACTGATCCTCACCGGCAAATTGTTTTTCATATAAATCGGCGTAAACGCCATTGGCAGCCAGCAGCTCGCTATGCGTACCGTTTTCCACCACCGTGCCTTCTTGCATCACATAAATGCAATCGGCATGCATAATAGTCGACAGACGATGCGCGATCACCAAAGAGGTACGCCCCTTCATCAGCTCATTCAGGGCTGCTTGCACTTGTTGTTCGGACGCCGTGTCGAGGGCCGATGTCGCTTCATCCAGCAATAATATCGGCGCGTCTTTCAGCATGGCGCGGGCAATTGCGATACGCTGTTTTTGGCCGCCTGAGAGCCGCATGCCACTTTCCCCAACCCGTGTTTCATAGCCGTCGGGCATATCGGAAATAAAATCATGCGCGGCGGCTTGTTTGGCCGCTTGCTCAATCGCTGCGCGGTCAGCATTTGGCGAGCCATAGGCAATATTATTGGCAATTGTGTCGTCGAATAAAAACGGGTCTTGCGTCACCAAGGCAGTGGCGCGGCGCAGGCTGGCCAGCGACACGTCTCGGATATCTTGTCGATCAATTTTAATGGTGCCGGAGCTGACGTCAAAGAACCGCAATGCCAAATTCAGCAAGGTCGATTTACCGGAACCCGAAGCGCCGACCAAAGCGATGGTCTGTCCGGCTTTGATATCTATCGATACGCCGTTTAGCGCTACCGTATCGCGGCCTTGATATTTGAAAGTCACCTTATCGAAAGAGACGGCACCGTCACTAACAGCCAATTCATTGGCGTTTTCGGCATCGGTAATTTCATCGCGCGCATCCAAAATGGCAAAAACGCGCATTCCGGCCGATACCCCTTCCTGCAATATCGTTTGCATATTGGCAACCGAGCGCAGCGGCTGATAAACCGCCAAAAGCGCGGTGATAAAGCCCATAAATTCACCGGCGCTCAGATTGCCTTGCATGGATTGATAGCCACCAACAAAAATAATCGCACCGACAGCGATACCGGCCAAAGCCTCGATCGCCGGACTGGCGGCGGCGCGGGCGCGAATGCCGCGCATGGTAAATTCCAAAACCCGGTCAATCGTCGTGCCGGCGCGGTCAATCTGGTCGTTTTCTTGCCCATAGGCTTTGACAATGCGCAAGCCGCTTAATGTTTCGGAAATCAATGTTGAAAATTCGCCGGTCTCTTGCAATCCGGCGCGCGAGGCCGAGCGGGTGACACGGCCCAAACGGCGCATAGAGGAAATCCCCATCGGCACGACAATGATTGTGTAAATCAGTGCCAAATGCCAGTTAATCGTGAACATGAAGGCAATCAGCGCGATAATCGTCAGTAAGTGGCGCACCAGTGTGATGATGATGTTGGAAACCGTGTCACGCAGGCGCGTCGCATCATTCATGAAAATGGAAATATAGGCGCCGCTATGCTGCTGGCCGACATAGGCGAGGTCGCCGCGCACCAAACGCGAAAATAAATCGCGTTGCAAATTGGCAGTCGAACGCTGGCCGACAAAATTCATAATCACGTTAGAGCCATAAGTGGCGGCCCCCTTCACCAAGGAAATGGCAACCACGCCCAAAGGTATCAAAATCAGCATAGACTGGTTTTTATTATTGAACACTTCATCAACCGCTTGCTGGATAAACCAAGGCAGTGCGCCGGTGGTGGCCGCAATCAGCACATTCAGCAAAATCGATATGCCCAAAAGCCACAAATAAGGCCGCAAATAGCTTTGCAGCATGCGTGCAATCAGAGCCACAGAACGCGACCGACGGGACTGATAATTTTGCTGAACAATCGACAATTTTTCGGCTGTTAAACCGGCAGTCAATTGTTCGCTGGCAGGTGTTTTGCTCAAACTGTCACGGCGCATCTGCGCCCTCCGCATTGCCCTAATGATTCGAATTTATAGCACATTGTGGCGCGATGATGGCTTTTGGCTTTTAAAGGCCGGCCAGCGACATGTTTTCGACCAATATGGTCGGCGCATTGACACCGCGGCGAAAGGCCAAATCATCGGCCGCCGTCATATTCATAAACATCTCTTTCAAATTGCCGGCAATCGTCACTTCGCTGACCGGATAGGCAATCTCGCCATTTTCAATCCAAAAGCCGGATGCGCCGCGAGAATAATCGCCGGTCACGCCGTTGACCCCCATGCCGATAAGCTCGGTCACATAAAGACCGGTGCCGATATTTTTCAGCATGGTCTCGACGCTATCGCTGCCGGCGCACATATAAAGATTGGTTGAAGAGGGCGAAGGCGGACCGCCAATGCCGCGCGCGGCACGGCCATTGGCTTCGAGTTCCAATTGGCGCGCTGAGGCGCTGTCCAGCCACCAGCATTGCAAAACCCCGTTTTTCACCGGCGTCAGCATTTCGGTTTTCACCCCTTCGCCGTCAAATCCGGCGGAGCGAAGGCCGCGCGGGCGCAGCGGGTCATCGCAAATAGTGATGGAATCGCTCATGATTTTTTCACCCATTTGCTCGCGCAAAAATGAGGTACCGCGGGCGATTGCACTTCCGGAAATCGCGCTTGATAAATGGCCGACCAAAGAGGCGGCAACGCGCGGGTCATACACAATATTGGTTTTGGTGCTTTCAATCTTACGCGGATTGAGCCGCTTGACGGTGCGCTCACCGGCTCGTTTGCCAATATCTTCCGCTGCGTCCAAATCTTCTAAATGGCGCGCTGAATGGCTGGCATAATCGCGCTCCATTGTGTCACCTTCGCCGCCAATTACCGCGCAACTGGTTGAAAAGCTGGTTGAGGTATAGGCACCGGCAAAACCGTGACTGGTGGCCAAAGCGGTGGTCGCGCGGCCCCAACCGGCACCTGCGCCTTCTGAATTGGTAATGCCGTCAATTGCCCGCGCCGCATCTTCGCAAGTCACGGCCATGTCGAGCAATTTATCGGCATCGGGCTCATAAGTATCGGCAATATCCAGTGCCGGAATCTCATCGCTCAATCGGTCTTCCGGCGCAAAACCGCAAAACCGGTCTTCCGGCGTTGCCCCGGCCATATCAACCGCGCGCTGCGCCAATTGCTGCAAAGCCGCATCATCCACGGCCGAACCGGAAACAAAAGCCTGCTTTTGACCGATCATCGCGCGCAGGCCGATATCTCGGCTTTCCGCCCTTTCCGTGTCTTCCAGCGTCCCCATGCGGCAAGAAACGGAAAGCGAGGCGCTGTCGCTGACCAATACATCAGCGGCATCAGCGCCGGCGGCTTTTGTCATTTCGATAAGTTTATGCGCCAAAGCAATATTGGCGGCTTCATTGTCGGCCAAAGTCATCAGACATCCTGTCGATTAGGCGGGTTCGGAAAAACCTTCAGTGAAATTACCCTTCAGGCGATTGCGTCCATCATGGACAATATTGCCGGGCTTGTCTTCATCATCGGGCCGCGATGTGGCGCGACGCAAAACATCTAAGTAGCTTGGCGATAATTCTATGCGCTCGCCATAGCCCTCGGCCAAAAGCGTTTTATGCATTAGCGGCAAACGCCAGCACGGCACATGCATAATCAAATGATGTTCGACATGATAATTAACAAAATAAGGGGCGATGAAAATCCGCGCCAACCATCCGGCATGGGTGGTGCGCGCATTTCGAAACGGGTCATTATTATCCGGCACAATCGCGTGCTCGGCGATGTTTCTGAGCCGCGTAATTGCCATGTGATAGGTCAAAAACGGTAGCACCCAGAACATTAAATAATAGCTCCAATGGAACAGAGCCGTGCAAGCCGCCAGAATGACGCCATTGGCAATCACGCTGCCACCAAGTTTCGACCAAAAATGCTTCAACCGCCCGAAAAGCCCCAATTGCTTATCGCCAAACGCATTAAGAATTTGCGCTTTCCTTTGCTGATAGCCTGTCTGACCGCTCAAATCGCGCCAGATTTTGCGCTTCAGACTGGCGCGGGTAATCGGAAACGGCTTTGATAAAATCAAATCCGGATCATCATCTTGCTGGGTGCGCATATGGTGTTGCAAATGATAGCGCCGATAAGCATCCGTGCGCGCCATCATCGGATAACCGCACAGCCAATCCGACAGCCAATTATTCCAATTTGTCGAGCGAAACAGCGCATTATGGGCTGCATCATGCATCAATACGGCAATACCGAGCTGCCGCGCGCCGATGATTGTAATGGCGAGAATAAATGTCAGCGGATTGGGAAACAGATAAAACAATGCCATGGCACCGAAAATCATCCCCCAAGCATGGGCAATCAATGCCAGCCCGATCAAATTGGAACGGCTTTGCAGTTTCTTCAAAACCGCATCGCTGACCAATTCACTGGCCTTGTAACGAAGCTTCACCGTCTCTGTCATATCTTTGCTCATCATCTCTGCGCCAATTTTGGCGTTATCGGGAATATAGGATGTTTTTTAGAAAATGCCTAGAATGAACGCGATGCCGACCATCATGCCGGTATTGCGATTGGCGCGAAAGATTTGCAGGCAAACATCAGGATTATCAATATCCAGCCGCAAAACCTGCATCAGCAAATGCCATATGACCACAGCAAAAGCCGGCCAAAACAAAATGCCGATTTGGCTGAGCCAAGCGGCGGCCGCCAGCGCGGCCATTGAAAGGGCATAAAAGACCAGCAATGCCGTTTTGGTTTTCCCGGCAAATAACAGCGCCGTGCTTTTAACGCCGATAAGCGCATCATCTTCTTTGTCTTGATGCGCGTAAATCGTGTCATAGCCCAGCGTCCAGAAAAAACCGGCGATATAAAGCGCGAAAGCCTGCGGCGCCAAATTATCGGTAATCGCTGCATAGCCCATCAGCGCGCCCCAATTAAAGGTCAGGCCGAGCCAAGCTTGCGGCCAATAGGTGAGGCGTTTCATATAGGGATAAATCGCCACCGGCAGCAGCGCGATGACGCCGAGCCAGAACATGAAAATCGATTGAAAAGACAGCAGCACGATAAGGCCGATGAATAATTGTGCGCCGAGAAACAGCCATGCTTCAGCCGATGTGATGCGGCCTGATGGCAAAGGGCGCAAGGCGGTGCGCGCTACTTGCGCATCCAGCTTGGTGTCGGCCATATCATTATAAGTGCATCCGGCTCCGCGCATGGCCAGCGAGCCGATAGCGAATAGAGCGATAAAGGAAAGCGGCGGATAGGCATTGATTTCTGCCGTTGCCATGGTCAGTCCCCAAAAGCACGGCCAAAATAAAAGCCATGTGCCGATCGGTCGGTCATAGCGGGCCAATTGGGCAAATGCTTGCGCGCGCGGTGACAGTCGGCTCAAAAACGCGCCGCTCTGACTATCCAAAGGGCGGGGACTGTCAGCCGGTTGCGTGCTGTTTGGGTCTGCGGTCATGGCGCGGCTTTCGCTGTTACTTTCATTGGCACTTTTATTGGCAGCGCAGTTGAATTATGGCACAAACATATTAATTCGGGCCAATCTCAACCTCTGCCGGGAGATAAGTCATGCCACGCCGCATTGAGCGCGTCCAGAAAATTGCCCAGCGACTTCATGTCACGCAAAATCTATCGTCTGAGGCGGCGATTGTGCTGCAAGACAAGCAGGCGCATTATGTGCGCAATGTGTTGCGGCTCGAAGTTGGCGCGCATCTGGCTTTGTTTAACGGTAAAGATGGCGAATGGCTGGCTGAGATTGAGGCTATCGACAAAAAACAAACAGTGCTGCGCTTGCTTGAGCAAAGCCGTCCGCAAGCTGAAACCAATGATATTTGGCTGCTGGTCGCACCGGTCAAGCGCGAGCGATTGGATTATCTGGCGCAAAAAGCGACGGAAATGGGGGCCGGTCGATTGCTGCCGGTCATCACCGCGCGCACACAGGGCAGCAAGGCGGTAAAGCATGACAAGCTGGTCGCCAATGTGATTGAGGCGGCCGAGCAGTGCAATATTTTAACCGTGCCGGAAGTTGATATGCCGCGCCGTTTGGATGCGGTACTGCAAGACTGGCCGGACGACCGTATGCTGATTTTTTGTGATGAAGAGGCTGATAATGGTGCGGGCCTTGCCGCATTGGACGCGGCGAAAGGTAAAAAACTGGCGCTATTGATAGGCCCGGAGGGCGGCTTTGATGAGGCTGAGCGCGCCGCTTTATTGGCCCGCGACAATCTTATTCGCATCGCGCTGGGGCCGCGTATTTTGCGCACTGATACGGCGGTGGTGGCGGCTTTGGCTTTGGTGCAAAGCCGCATTGGCGATTGGTCAGATGATGCTGGGGAGTGAGTGATTTGGCAGCCGATTGATTTCGCCGGACGCATGCGATAGGGCATTTGTCCGCGTCACTCTACCTTGTCGTTTCTGACAAACGACCCTACATTCAACCCAACACGACGCCATTGGCACAATCAGGCCCTTGAGCGTGCAGGAGAATATTTATGTCTGACGCGGCCCAACCCGTTCTCGAAAATGCCGGTGAATTGAAAGACTGGATGGTCGCCGGATGCAAGCCGCGCGAGGCTTGGCGTATCGGCACGGAACACGAAAAATTTGGCTATCGGAAAGCTGACTTCACCCCGCTGCCCTATGATGGGCCGGATGGCATTAAGGCGATGCTGGAAGGGCTGATGGCCTATGGCTGGGATGGCAAATATGAGGGTGACACGCTGGTCGGGCTGACCCGCTCGAAAGAGGCAGGTGGTGGTTCGGTGACATTGGAACCGGCCGGTCAATTGGAATTATCGGGCGCGCCATTGGAAAACATCCACCAGACTTGTGCGGAAATTGGCGCGCATATGAAAGAAGTGCATGCCGTGGCGGAAAAGCTGGGGCAGGCCTATTTCGGCATTGGCTATACACCGTTTTGGAATTTTGACACGGCGCCGCGTATGCCGAAAGGCCGCTATCGGCTGATGACCGATTATATGCCCAAGCAAGGCGGTCGCGGTGTTGAGATGATGTATTTAACCGCCACTGTGCAGGTCAATCTGGATTTCGGTTCAGAGGCGGATATGGTCGAAAAGCTGCGTATTGCGCTGGCTTTGCAACCGCTGGCCACTGCGCTATTTGCCAATTCACCGTTTATTGACGGCAAGCCGACCGGCCATATGTCGGAGCGTTCTTTGGTATGGACTGACACTGATCCGAAGCGCACCGGCATGTTGCCTTTTGCTTTTGATGAGGGTTTCGGCTTTGAGCAATATGTTGATTATGCGCTTGATGTGCCGATGTATTTTGTTGTCCGCGATGGCGCGTTTATCAATACGCTGGGAATGAATTTCCGCGATTTCCTGAACGGCGAATTGGCTGCTTTGCCGGGCGAAAAGCCGACTGCGCAAGATTGGGAAAATCATCTGACGGTTTTGTTTCCTGAAGCGCGGGTCAAACGGTTTATTGAAATGCGCGGCGCGGATAGTGGGCCATGGTCATCGCTTTGTGCGTTGCCGGCATTTTGGGTCGGAATGCTCTATGATGCCGACACGCAAAGCCAATTGGCCGCTTATATTTCCGACTGGACCCAAGAAGAGCGTGATGCTCTGCGCGCGGCGGCGCCGATTAGCGGCCTTGAAACGCCGTTTCGTGGCGGCAGCTTATTGGATATGGCGCGCGATATTTTGCCAATGGCGAAACAGGGGCTTAAAAATCGCGGCTTCGCCGACGGCACAGGGAATGATGAAACCTTGTTTCTCGATTATCTCGAACGCATTGTCGCGGACGGTAAAAGCAATGCACAACGCTTGCTCGACAGCTATCACGGCGAATGGGGCGGCGACATGAATAAAGCTTATAAAGCACTGACGCTTTAGTCGGTCGGCGCAGGCATTAGACCGAGCTGATGACCCATGCAGCAAAACCGGAAAACGCCCAAGCGGCTGTAAATAATATTGCGCCGGCAACCAGTCGCGCCGGTGTTCGGTGCGGATGGATTAGCTTGGCATTAATCAGATAGGCCAGCGGCGGGGCAAGGCCCGGTAAAAATAAACCAAAGCTCATCAACGCCATAAATGTGCCGGCCGCCGGCAGAAACAGTGCATCTTGCCAATCTCTCAGGGCAACGCAAATCAACATTGCCGGCAAATAGCTGAGGGTCATTAAAGCAGCCAGCATATTGGGCTGCAATTGGCTGGCGAAATGGGTGTTGATAATCGGTCGCAAGCTATAGACATGGGCAAAAAGCGGCGGCAGGCCGACCAGCAGGCTGGGCCAAAGCGCATCATGCGCCGGCGGGTATTTCAGCAAAGGAAACAAAAATATTGCGCTTAATATCCAACCGGCCAGTAAAACCGAACCGAAATGCCGGTCATGCGTCGGGTCAAATAAATGGCTTTGCCTGACGACCGATAAGAAAGCCCGCTCGGCTGCATTATTTTCGCTCATTTGATACTCCTTAACGTGCAGGCTTTACGCAACGATACAAAATTATGCGTTAGGCCGTGCCCCCCACAGTCAAACCTTCCAGACGCAAAGTCGGTTGACCGACGCCCACAGGCACACCTTGCCCGGCTTTGCCGCAAGTGCCAATGCCTTCATCCAACATCATATCATTGCCGATCATGGAAATGCGCTGCATTGATTCCGGGCCGGTGCCGATAAGTGTCGCGCCTTTTAGCGGCGCGCCCAATTTGCCGTTTTTCACTTCATAGGCTTCGGTGCAAGAGAACACGAATTTACCTGAGGTGATGTCGACCTGGCCGCCACCAAAAGAAACCGCATAAATACCGTCTTTGACGCTGGCCAGAATTTCTTCCGGCTGGTGATTGCCGCCCAGCATATAAGTATTGGTCATACGCGGCATGGGTTGGCAATTATAGCTTTCGCGACGCCCATTGCCGGTCGGCTCCATGCCCATGAGCCGCGCATTTTGGCGGTCTTGCATATAGCCCTTCAAAATACCGTCCTCAATCAGCACGGTTTTGGAGGTCGGCGTCCCTTCATCATCAATTGTCAAAGAGCCGCGGCGGTCGGGTATCGTACCATCATCAATCACGGTGACGCCCGGCGAGGCAACACGTTCGCCAATACGGTCAGAAAAAGCCGATGTTTTCTTGCGATTGAAATCGCCTTCCAGCCCATGCCCGACCGCTTCATGCAGCAAAATGCCGGGCCAGCCGGGGCCAAGTACCACATCCATTTCACCGGCCGGTGCCGGAATACTGTCAAGATTGGTCACCGCCTGTTTCAGCGCATTATGTACTTGCGCCTGCCAATTTTCAGGCGCCAGCCATTGCGCATAATTGGCCCGTCCGCCGCGCCCTGAATGGCCGGTTTCTTGTCGGTCGCCTTCGCCGACAACCACAGAAACATCAAGTCGCACCAAAGGCCGCACATCAAATAAAGGCGCGCTATCGGGACGAATAATGCTGACCGCTTGCCATTCACCGGCCAGCGAAACAGAGACTTGCCGCACACGATTGTCTTTGGCGCGCGCATAAGCGTTAATCTCTTCCAGTAATTTCACCTTATCGGTAAACGCCGCGCCGTCGAGCGGATTGTCATCCATATATAAAGACGGGCCGGCCGCCATAGGTCCGGCAGACCAATTTCCGGAATGGCCGGATAAAACCGGCGACAGGCTGGCGCCGGCGCGCTTTAGTGCCGCCATAGATAAATCAGTGGCATGAGCAAAGCCGACCGCTTCGCCATTGACGGCGCGCAAGCCAAAACCATGTGTTGTATCAAAACTGGCTGCTTTCAGGCGATTATCATCAAAAGAAAATGCTTCCGACAGCGTATATTCGAGAAATAATTCCCCATCATCAGCCCTGCCAAGTGCGCTTTCGGTGAATTGATGCGTCTGGTCGAGGTCAAGACCTGCTTGATTGAAAAATAAATCTTTCGGATCTCGGCTCACGGCATTCTCCTTTATCGCGCGACTGTCATTACAACCAATATGTCGGCACGGCGTTGTTTAAGCAAGAGATGAAGTGGGTTTGTGCGTCATTATGCGCAAAGCCGATAATCTGTGGTCATAAAGTCGCATAGTGTCCGCCGATACTGGTTATTTTACATCGGATTATGTATAGAGAGGCATGACCAATGAGGGGTGAGTCCCTGCTCATTCACTAGTGGAGACAGAATATGGGTCTTTTCAATTTCTATACGAAGTTTAGCGCGGCAATGGCTGCGGTTTTCGCGGGTTTGACGGTATCGGCTTCGGCCAACCAGCCGAAAGACTGGCAACTCGGTTTTCAGGAGGCAGCTTCTGAAAACATGACGATGATTACCGACTTCAATAATTTTCTATTGGTGCTGATGGCCGCCATTTGTATTTTTGTGCTGGGTCTGATGCTTTATGTGATGGTGCGCTTTAGTGCGAAAGCCAATCCGGAGCCGAGCAAGACCAGCCACAACACGCTGGTTGAAGTTATCTGGACCGTCGTGCCAATCCTTATTCTGGTGGTAATTGCCATTCCGTCATTCCGCTTGCTGTATTTCCAGCGCGATATTCCGGAAGCCGATATGACCGTGAAGGCCGTCGGTTATCAATGGTATTGGGGTTATGAATATCCCGAACATGGCGATTTCGCATTTGATTCACTGATGCTCAGCGATGATGAGCGCGGCGACCAGCCGCGTCTCTTGGCAACCGATACGGCGATGGTCGTGCCGGTCGACACAACGGTTCGGGTTATCGTCACGGCGGCTGATGTGCTGCACGCTTTTGCTTTGCCGGCTTTCGGCCTCAAAATGGATGCAGTGCCGGGTCGCTTGAATGAGACTTGGTTCAAAGCCGATAAGACCGGAACATTTTACGGCCAATGCTCAGAGCTGTGCGGTATTCGCCACGCCTTTATGCCTATTCGCATTGAGGTTGTCTCGAAAGTCGAATTTGCTGAATGGGTAGAAGAGGCGAAAGCCGAATATGCTGAATTGGAAAATGCCGATGCCATGGTGGCCTCGGCCGACTCACAAGTCGAAACACAAGACGCAGCGCGTCAGTAATAGGGAGATCGTCTGATGGCAACGGAACAAGCAGCCGCTCACGGACACGAGGACCATCCGACCGGATGGCGTCGTTACGTATATTCGACCAACCATAAAGACATTGGCACCATGTATCTTATCTTTGCGATTTTCGCAGGGGTTGTCGGTGGCTTCATGTCAGTTCTGATGCGCATGGAATTGCAAGCGCCGGGCGATGGCATTTTGGGAGGTGATTATCACCTTTATAATGTGCTGGTCACCGGTCACGGCTTGATCATGATTTTCTTCATGGTGATGCCGGCGATGATTGGCGGTTTTGGCAATTGGTTTGTGCCGCTAATGATTGGTGCGCCGGATATGGCGTTTCCGCGAATGAATAATATTTCTTTCTGGCTATTGCCGGCATCTTTCATTTTGCTGGTCATGTCTATTTTCGCTGAAGGCCCTCCGGGCAATGATGGCGTTGGTGGCGGCTGGACAATTTATCCGCCGCTTTCAACCAGCGGCCAGCCCGGTCCGGCAATGGATTATGCGATTTTGTCACTTCACGTGGCCGGTATCTCATCCATTCTCGGCGCCATTAACTTCATCACGACGATTTTCAATATGCGTGCGCCGGGCATGACCTTGCACAAAATGCCGCTTTTCGTCTGGTCTATTCTGGTCACGGTTTTCTTGCTGCTTTTGTCGCTGCCGGTATTCGCCGGTGCTATCACCATGCTGCTGACAGACCGTAATTTCGGAACCACTTTCTTCGACCCTGCAGGCGGTGGTGATCCGATTATGTACCAGCATTTGTTCTGGTTCTTCGCGCATCCGGAAGTTTACATTCTTATCCTGCCGGGCTTTGGCATGGTCTCCCAAATTGTTTCGACTTTCTCGAAAAAGCCGGTTTTCGGTTATCTGGGTATGGCTTATGCGATGGTCGCGATTGGCGGCGTCGGCTTTGTTGTCTGGGCGCACCATATGTATACAGCCGGTTTGAGCGTTGATACGCAAGCCTATTTTGTTGCTGCCACAATGGTGATTGCGGTGCCGACAGGGGTGAAAATTTTCTCATGGATTGCCACAATGTGGGGCGGTTCCATCGAGTTTAAAACGCCAATGTTGTGGGCTTTGGGCTTTATTTTCTTGTTTACCCTCGGTGGTGTAACGGGCGTGATGCTGGCCAATGCCGGTGTTGACCGCGCCTATCACGATACATATTTCGTGGTCGCGCACTTCCATTACGTGCTGTCACTGGGTGCGGTGTTCGCGATTTTTGCGGGCTGGTATTACTGGTTCGGCAAAATGTTCGGCTACACTTATTCCGAGTTTATCGGCAAGCTGCACTTCTGGGTCACCTTTATCGGTGTGAACCTGCTTTTCTTCCCGCAGCACTTCCTTGGTATGGCCGGTATGCCGCGCCGTTATGTTGACTATCCGGATGCCTATGCAGGCTGGAATTACTGGTCATCAATCGGCTCATATATCGCCGCTATCGGTGTTCTCATCTTC
>CBFIIT010000002.1:66999-154741 GCA_965662725.1 Alphaproteobacteria bacterium
TTGTTTGGTGTGTTCCATGCCTTGGCGCGTAAGCAGCCGGCCGGAGCCAATCAATGGGGTGAAGGCGCAACGACGCTGGAATGGACTTTGTCCTCACCGCCGCCGTTCCACCAATTCTCCGAATTGCCTAAAATTAAATAGGGTCGGGGTAGAAGGAGCCTTAATTGTCTCAATCACATAAAGAGACATTGTTGAAAATGCAGGAGCCGGCATCTACCGATGTCGGCTCCGCTGCAGATTATATTGCCTTGATGAAGCCGCGCGTCATGTCGTTGGTGGTGTTCACGGCAATGGTCGGTCTGGTTATGGCACCGGGTCAGGTGCATCCGGTATTGGCCGTGGCTGCCATTTTACTGATTGCCATTGGCGCCGGTGCGTCGGCCGCGTTGAATATGTGGTATGATGCGGATATTGATGCCGTCATGAGCCGCACGCAAGACCGTCCGGTGCCATCCGGCCGGGTGACCGCAGATGCTGCGCTGACCTTTGGATTATGGGTTTCCGGCCTGTCGGTTTTGTCGATGGCGGTGATGATTAATTATCTGAGCGCCGCTTTGCTGGCTTTCACCATTTTCTTTTATGCGGTGATTTACACAATGTATTTGAAACGCCGCACGGCGCAAAACATTGTCATTGGCGGGGCCGCAGGGGCGTTGCCACCGGTTATCGGTTGGGCTGCCGCCGCAAATTCAATTTCGATTGAGCCGCTGATTTATTTCGCCATTATTTTCTTTTGGACGCCGCCGCATTTTTGGGCTTTGGCGTTGATTAAGAATGATGATTACAAAACCGCCAATGTACCGATGTTGCCGGTGACGGCGGGTGAGAAATCAACGCTGACGCAAATCGTCGCTTATGCGTTTATCTTATTCGCCATTACAATGCTGCCTTATGCGCTTGGTTTTAGCGGCTTGTTTTACGCCAGCGGCGCGGCTGTGTTGGGTGGCTTGTTTGTCGCCATGTGCATCGCCTTGGCGATAAGCAAAGAGAACCAGCGCAATCGTCTGGCCGGTATGACATTTGCCTATTCGATATTTTATCTGTTCCTGCTTTTTGTGCTGCTGCCGGCAGACAGATTGATGGGCTGAGGAGCTTTTGATGAGCGAGAAAAAAGACACGTCGCAAGAAGAAGCCGTTTGGACGGAAGAATTATTGCAACAACGCCGCAAGCGCGCTGCCATTATGGCCGTCGCTTTACTGGGTTTCATTGCTTTGTTTTTCTGGGTCACGCTTGTCAAGCTGGGCGCCAATATCGGCAATCGGCCCCTATAGGTTAGCGCATGGATAAAGAACCGATCATTACTGCTGCCAAGACCGACGAACGCGCCAATGCGCGCGTCGCCTCAGGGGCTGCATTTGTGGCGGTTTTGATGATTGGCGCGGCTTATGCGGCTGTGCCGCTGTATGATTTATTTTGTCGTGTCACCGGTTTTGGCGGCACCACGCAAGTAGCTGAAATGGCCCCGGGCAAAGCCTCTGAGCGGCTGATTACAATTCGCTTTGACGCCAGCTTAAACCGCAAATTGCCATGGAAGTTCGAAGCACCTGAAACTTCCGTTAGCCTGCCGGTCGGCGAATCAGGTCTGGCTTTTTACAGCGCCAAAAACATGACTGACCGCACCATTACCGGAACCGCGACTTATAATGTGTCGCCTGATAAGGCCGGTTATTATTTCTCAAAAGTCGATTGTTTCTGCTTTACCGAGCAGGTTTTGGCGCCCGGTGAGGCGGTTGATATGCCGGTCAGTTTCTTTATTGATCCGGAAATTTTGACGGATCCTGAAATGGATGATGTCAAATCCATCACATTGTCTTATACATTCTTTGAAGCGCCGACATCGGCGCAAAACACAACGCAGGAAACACCTGCCGCTCCCAAGAGGGAAAAGAGGGGATAGAATATTATGGCTGACAGTCACGCAAAACATCACGACTATCATCTTGTAGACCCGAGCCCATGGCCGGCCATTGCTTCGATAAGCGTATTGGTATTGGCGATTGGGGCGGTACAATTTTTCCATGACGGACAGCCTTGGGTGCTGTTGCTGGGTCTGGCCGGCACGCTGTATGTGATGCTGGGTTGGTGGCGCGATGTCGTTAAAGAGGCGCAAACCGGCGACCATACGCCGGTTGTGCAAATGCATCACCGCTATGGGATGATTTTGTTCATTGCTTCTGAAATCATGTTCTTTGTCGCTTGGTTCTGGGCCTATTTTGATGCCAGCCTATATCCGGGCGAAGCAATTCAGGCTTCACGTACCGAATTGACCGGTGGTGTGTGGCCGCCGCAAGGCATTGAGACATTTGACCCATGGCACTTGCCGCTTATCAATACGTTGATTTTGCTGACTTCAGGCACGACGGTTACATGGGCGCATCATGCACTGCAGCATGATGACCGCGAAGGTCTGAAATGGGGTCTGATTTTGACCGTTGCCTTGGGCGCTTTGTTTACCGTGTTCCAAGTCTATGAATACCAGCACGCAGCCTTTGGCTTTTCCGGCCATATTTATGGCGCGACATTCTTCATGGCGACCGGTTTCCACGGCTTCCATGTTGTAGTCGGTACAGTGTTCTTGGCGGTCTGCCTGTTGCGCACATTGAACGGCCATTTTACTTCAAAGCAGCATTTCGGCTTTGAAGCGGCTGCCTGGTATTGGCACTTTGTCGATGTGGTCTGGTTGTTCTTGTTCGTCGTCATCTATATTTTGGGTGCCGGCGCAGCAGGCGCTCACTAAGTCCGTTCATCGGTTTGAAATTTTAAAGAGCAGGGAATAGCAATGGCCAATTCCCTGCGTTTTTATTTTCCCGCATTTTTGACACTCATCATGCTGTCCGTGCTGCTTTTGCTGGGCACATGGCAGGTTGAGCGGCTGGCTTGGAAAGAAGATTTGCTGGCCCGCATTGATGCGCGCCGCGCTGCCGCGCCTTTATTAATTGCCGGTCGCGCCGATATTGCTGCGCTGGATCGCGATAAACATGATTTTCATCGTGCCGTTTTAAGCGGTCGGTTTGGCGATGAGGTGGTGTTTTGGTTTACCCAAATCGAAAATCAACCGACCGGCCTGTCGCGCAATGAAAAAGCCGGTTATCACATGTTGGTGCCGTTTTATTTAAAAGATGGCAGCGCGGTCTTGGTCGATAGGGGTTTTATCCCACAACGGTTAATCGATATTCCGGCTCCACCGCCACCACAAGGCGAAATGAGTTTTGCCGTTGTCTTGCGCTGGCCAGATGCACGCGGTTGGTTTGATAATGCGGATGACCCGACGCGCAATTTATTTTATGTGCGCGACCCGCAAGCCATTGGCGCGCATTGGCAGCTCGATTTGCCGGCTATGCTGGGCGAGGCGGCAGTGGCTAATGAAAGCTGGCCGCGCGGTGGACAGAGCCGACTTTCCATGCCGAATAATCATTTACAATATGCTGTGACCTGGTTTGGACTGGCCATAGTGCTTGTGATTATTTCTGGCTTATGGCACATCCGTCATTGGAAGACGCAAGGCAAAGGATAGCGGCGTGAAATATATTTCGACCAGAGGCGAGGCACCGGTTTTGGGCTTTGAAGACGCTTTATTGGCCGGTTTGGCGGCTGATGGCGGTCTTTATGTGCCGGAGAGCTGGCCGCGTCTGTCCGGGGCGATGATTGCCAGCTTCGCCGATAAGCCGTTCACCGAAATTGCGATAGAAGTGCTGCACCCGTTTATGGGCGATGATGTGCCACGCGCCCGTTTGGCAGAAATGGTCGAAGAAGCCTATGGCGGATTTTACCATGATGATGTGACGCCGATGACCGATATGGGGGACGGGCATTATTTTCTCGAGCTTTATCACGGCCCGACTTTGGCGTTTAAAGATGTCGCCATGCAATTGCTGGCGCGGCTGATGGATGACGCGCTGATACGGCGCGGTGAGCGGGCGACAATTGTCGGCGCGACTTCGGGTGATACGGGAGGCGCGGCAATTGAAGCGTTTCGCGGGCGCGAAGCGGTAGATATGTTCATTCTGTTTCCTGACGGTCGGGTTTCCGATGTGCAGCGCAAACAAATGACCACGCCCGATGAGCCGAATGTACACACGCTGTCAGTGGATGGCACATTTGATGATTGTCAGGCCTTGGTCAAAGATATGTTTAATGATGTCGGCTTTCGGCAAGAAATGTCACTGGCCGGTGTTAACTCCATCAATTGGGCGCGGGTAATGGCGCAAATAACTTACTATTTTGTCGCTGCGGCCAAATTGGGCGCGCCGGAAAAGCCTGTCGCTTTCTCTGTGCCGACGGGAAATTTCGGCGATATTTTTGCCGGTTATGTGGCAGCGCAAATGGGCTTGCCGGTGGCGCAATTAATGATTGCAACCAATGTGAATGATATTTTGGCCCGCACTTTAGACAGTGGCGTTTATGAGACCGATAAGGTGATAGCGACGACCAGCCCATCAATGGATATTCAAGTGTCGAGTAATTTCGAGCGGCTTTTATTTGAAGTCACCGGTCGTGATGCGGCGCGGGTGCGCGCACTAATGGCTTCGTTAAAACAATCGGGTCGATTTGAAATGACAGCACAGGAATTGCAATTGACGCGGGCTTTATTTGCTGCCGAACGCATAGACGAGACGGCGACGCTGGAGGTGATGCGCGCGGTGAAGGCGGATAATGGCTTTCAAATTGACCCGCATAGTGCGGTCGGTATTGGCGCGGCGCAAAAGGCAATTTTGCCCGAAGGCGTGCCAATGGTGACGCTGGCCACGGCCCATCCGGCAAAATTTCCAAAAGCGGTGATTGAGGCTTATGACGCAGCCCCTGACACGCCCCAGCGGGTAACCGATTTGCTTGAAAAACCGGAGCATTTTGAACCGGTGGCCAATGATTTACCGGCGGTTGAAAAACTTATTCGTCAGCGAGCGCGACTTGGCTAGGGTGCTGCATTTTATTTTGCTGGCGGCGACCCTTTCAATGGCGCCGCTCATCTGGATGACGCCGGCCAAAGCGTCTGACCCATTGCGCTTGAAAGAAAATTTCCGGCTGCTGGAATTATCGCCTTATATGCGAACGACAGAAGATGGCGGCAAAGTATTTGCCATTCAAAATGGCGGTACACGAAACCTGTCTCTCATTATTGAGCGGCTGCCGCAAAATGATTTGGCGGTGGCTGTCGGCTTGGTGTCGTCAAATCATCCGCCCTTGCGTTTATTTTCTTCCGACGACCGTGAATTCGCCGCCCGCCCGGGGCATCCGGAACGGTTGCAATTTGATGTGCCGCCGAATGCGGTGCAGAGCTTTTACCTGCCCGCCGGATTGCTGGTCGGTGCGCATGATGATTTATACTTGTGGTCACCGGCAGAATATTCAGCGCATGAAAATCGCCGCCAAACATTTCGCAGTAGTTTGATGTTATTGCTCAGCGTGCTGACTGTCGCCGCCATTGCCACGACCATTTTACGCCGCTCGCGCCGCGCCACTTATGCGGTGGTGATGGGGCTTGGCCTTACGGTTTTGCTGGGCAGCCTGTGGATGCGCGATATTGTGCCAATGCAATTTGAGTATTTAATGGCTGAAAGATTGAACGCCATTCGTATTGCGCTGGCCATGGGCGTTTTCATGAGCTTGCTGGCGCATGTGAACCTTGTTATCCGACAAATCGTCAATCGCAATTATTGGACGCGGGTCATTATCATCAGCGATATGTTGCTCATCAGTTCGGCTTTGGCCTGGGCGACGCAGATTTACAATCCTGATTTTGCCGGCCTGTTATCGGTCGAGTTGGCGCATATGGGGCTGGCAGCAACCGGTGCCAGTGTGTTTCTTGGCGCGATATTTGTGCCCGATAGAAGCGGTAATAGCTGGTTGTCTTAAGCTTCCCCGCCGCTTTGGCTGAGCATTGCCAAATCAATTCCAAGCCGCTTTATCAGCCGCGCGTAAAGCGCCTGCGTATCGGGGTCGAACACATCGGCGACAGTGGCCGGCGCTATCAGCCAAGCATTATCTTGAATTTCATTTTCCAATTGCCCCGGCCCCCATCCGGCATAGCCAAGCACCAAACGCATATGGTCGGGGCCGCGTGCTTTCGCTGCCTGCACCAAAATATCCAGCCCTTGCGTCACGCCAATCGGCAAGGCGTCATCATCGCCCTCATTATCTTCTTCATTGTAAAGCACAAAGCCGCTTTCCGGTTGCACAGGGCCGCCGATAAAAACCGGCAGATTGCGTAAGCCGGTTTGCGAAACGCTTGTCGGTAAATTGCTGGCAATCTCGCCCAATGTCAGCCCATCGGTCGGGCGATTGACAACAAATCCCATCGCCCCTTCCGCGTCATGGCCGAGAATATAAATGACGCTGCGTTCAAAACGCTCATCGCCCATAGCCGGCATGGCCAGCAAAAACCGGCCACGCAAATTTATGTCAGCCTCTGCCTTCATGCCAAAACTCTAGGCGGCACGGCGCTGCGAAACAATCATGATTTTTATTTATCCGTCTCGTTTTGAGCACATGAAGCGTGTATATTGTGCGCATGAGAATGCGTTTTCGCCCTTACTTATTGGCTCTTTTGCCTTTGCTGTCAGTGTTGTCGACACCGGCAATAGCTTTGGTTGACGGTCCTTGGATTGACCGTGAACCGGCGCGTTATCGGCTGATTGCCGCCGAAATAGACGGTGTGCCCCATGCTGCGCTGCAAATGCAATTAAAGCCGGGCTGGCATACATATTGGCGCTATCCGGGTGCCAGTGGCTTTGCGCCGGAATTTGATTTTAGCGAAAGCCGCCGCATCACCACGCGCGCTCCGATTTTCCCGGCCCCTTATTTTTTTGACGATGGGGTGGGCGGTTATAATGGGTACAAGGATGAGGCGGGATTTGTCTTTCCGTTGATTATGCAAAAAACCGGTGAATTGCAATTACGCGGCATGATTGGGGTATGCCGCGAGGTTTGTGTGCCGATGGAAGTGGCACAGAAACTGGTCTTCAATCGCGACGGCCTTAAGACATCACCGCATAAATCAGCGATTAAGGCCTTGCTGGATGCGGCCCCGCAACAGCCGTCAGCCGATCTGGTTATCCGTTCAGCCAGTTTTGACGGCGTATCTGTTCAATTGGTCGTCAATGGCCGCGCCTTGGAAGAGGTCAGCGTGATTGCCATTCCCGGCCCGCATGATGTATTCGGTTTGCCGCGTGTGGTTGGCCGCCATGCAGATGGCTATTTATTGGAGATGCCGGCGTGGTCAAAACTTGACCATCCGCTGATTGGCCGTAAATTGAGTTTTATCGTGCGCTCGGGCGCGCGCGCCATTGAACAAGACATTATGGTGCGTGACCATAGCCTGTTGCCGCTAACACCGAACAGCTTACCGAAAGAGGAGCCGAAAAATGACAATCAAACCCGGTGATAAATTACCTGACGTCCAGCTTATGCATCTTGGCGATGCCGGACCGTCCCCGATCAGCACGGAAGAATTATTCGGCAATAAGACCGTTGCGTTATTTGCCGTGCCGGGCGCTTTCACGCCGACTTGTTCGAACCAGCATTTGCCGGGTTTTATCGAGAAATCGGAAGAACTGCGTGATGCCGGTGTCGATACGATTGTTTGCATGTCAGTGAATGATGCCTTTGTAATGGGCGCATGGGGCCAGCAACAAGGGGCCAATGGCAAAGTGATGATGGTGGCTGACGGCAATGCCGAATTGACTGAAAAAATGGGCCTGTCTATGGACGGTTCCGGCTTCGGCATGGGCACACGCTCGCTGCGTTATTCAATGATTATTCGCGATTCTATTGTCGAAACATTGAATGTTGAGCAAAACCCCGGCACGGCGGTTGATAGCGGGGCGGAAAATCTGCTCAGCCAGCTTGGATAATCCCTATAAATAGGGTGCCATGACCTGTTCTCGCGGCAGGCCCCCTATAAATAGGGTGCCATGCCTTGACGCGCCAGTTCATCGGCGCGTTCATTTCCGGCATGGCCGGCATGGCCTTTCACCCAGTGCCACTCAATTTTATGGCGGGCGCATTGGCTGTCCAGCATCTGCCATAAATCAACATTTTTAACCGGCTTTTTGGCGGCGGTTTTCCAGCCACGCGCTTTCCAGTTTTTAATCCAACTGGTCATCCCGTCTTTGACATATGTGCTGTCTGTCGTCAGATGAACCGCGCTGTCATCGGGCAGACTTTTCAGCGCTTCAATAGCGGCCAGTAATTCCATCCGATTATTGGTTGTTGCCGCCTCACCGCCGGTTAATTCTGTCTCGCCGTCAGGGCTGACAATCAACGCCCCCCAGCCGCCCGGGCCGGGATTGCCCGAACAGGCACCATCGGTGAAAATCTCATACATATTAACGCTCCAATCCGTAATCGGCAGCACTGTTTACATGCCGGTGAAACCGCAAACGGCGCAGATAGTCTATCGGGTTTTTCGGCGTCACCAGCGCTTCTTCCGGCCGGTTCAGCCAATCATAAAGCCTTGTCGTCAAAAACCGCATTGCCGCGCCCGATGCCAATATTGGCAGCGCGTCAATTTCAGCTTCAGACATGGGACGCACGTCTTGATATCCGGCCAGAAGCGCCCGCGCTTTGGTGATGTTGAAATTAACATCCGCTTCAAAACACCACGCATTCAGCATAATTGCCAAATCATAGGCAAGAATATCATGGCAGGCGAAATAGAAATCAATCAGCCCGCTGACTTTTCCGTTTTCAAAAAATACATTATCGGGAAATAAATCGGCATGAATGACGCCTTGCGGCAAATCATTTGGCCAGGCCGCTTCAATGCGTTCCAATTCGGCTTGCATAAACTCAGCCAGGCCCGGAGCCGCTTCATCGGCCCGCCCCGCGCTGGCCTCATGCAAGGCGCGCCAATTGGCCAAGCCTTGCGAGTTGGCACGCTTTAGGGCAAACCCGTCTCCGGCCAAATGTAATTGAGCCAATGCGGCACCGACAGCGCGGCATTGCTCAGGCCTCGGCGTAATGGTTGAGCGACCGTTTAGAAAACTGACCAAGGCAGCGGGACGTCCGGCCAGATTGCCGAATAGCGTTTCGTCTTGGCGCGGCAACGGGGTGGGGCAGTCAATGCCGGCCGCCGCCAAATGCTGCATCAGGCCAAGAAAATATGGCAAATCATTCGGGTCAACGCCGGTCTGCGTGTCTTCATATAGCGTCAATATCAGCCTGCGCTGCGGCGTCTCCAGCAAATAATTGGAGTTTTGAACCCCCGCGGCAATGCCTTTAAAAGCGTTGACCTCTATCGCTCCATAATCAGCCATGAATGTGGCCAATTGCGCCTCAGTAATTTGCGTAAAAACAGCCATTTACGCGCTCCGCAAATCACGCGGCAGTTTGAAGCTGACATTTTCATTCAGCCCATCCAGCTCATCGACTGACAGGGTAAAACGCGCGGCGAAAGCGTCGATCACTTCCAGTGTGATTTCTTCCGGCGCGGAAGCACCGGCGGTCAAACCGATATGGTGCGCAGCATTGATGCCGCTCCAATCAATATCGTCAGCTCCGCCGATTAAATCGGCACGGGGACAACCGGCTTGCCGCGCCACTTCAACCAGCCTTTGCGAATTGGATGAATTGGGTGCGCCGATAACCAGCACGCGATCGACTTTCGCGGCTAAATCTTGCACCGCTTGCTGCCGATTGGTTGTGGCATAGCAAATATCATCCTTATGCGGCTCGGCAATATCGGGAAAGCGTTGCTTCAAAGCGGCAACAATATCGGCCGTATCGCTAACCGATAATGTGGTTTGCGTAGCATAGGCCAGCGGCCCGTCGGGCGGCGCAATGTTGTGCGCATCCGCAACTGTTTCAATCAGGCTGATGGCCCCGTCCGGCACTTGCCCCATTGTGCCGATAACTTCCGGATGACCGGCATGGCCGATAAGCAGAATATGGCGGTTATTTTCATAATGGCGTTCGGTCTCAATATGCACTTTCGAAACCAGAGGGCAGGTTGCGTCCAACCAATTCAGGCCGCGCGCATTGGCCGCTTGCGGTACCGATTTGGCAACCCCATGGGCTGAGAAAATCACCGGTCGGTCATCCGGCACTGCATCCAATTCATTTACAAATACCGCGCCCAAATCGCGTAAGCGATTGACAACGCGTTTATTATGGACAATTTCGTGGCGCACATAGACTGGCGCGCCATATTTTTCCAGCGCCCGTTCAACAATCAATACGGCACGGTCCACACCGGCGCAAAAGCCACGCGGTTTGGCGAGTGTCAATTTGATGGCCGGTTTTTCCGTCACGCCGGTTTCCTTTACAGTCCCAATCGAATGTTTTATTGAATGAGCCGCGCGCCGCGTCAAGCGGTTTGCCGCCAATGAGAGGGCTGTCACCATTATGGCACGTAATTTGAAACAGTTTACCGGCGTTTTTTCCTTATTTGTCATGGCCGCTGCACTGAGCGGATGCGCGCGTTTGGGGCTAAGCGAATTGGAAACGCGGCTGTGTCCGCCGGTCGATATTTTGGCGACAACGGACACATTGCCATTGGGTGATAAGCGCGCCTCATTGCGCGATGCGTCGCTAAAATGCTTCGTAAAAAGCAGCGATAATGCGCTGATGGCTGAAGTCACAATCCGTGGTAATGCGGCTGTCGGTTCGCAATTGCCGATATTCATTGCCGCGCTGGATCGCGACGACAAAATCATTGCCCGCGTGCAATATAAGCTGACCGCCCGCGATAAGCGCTTCAGCCTGACTTTGCCGGCTTTCGCCTATGGCACAAAAGGCGATGATAAAAAACCGCGCTTGGTTGCCGGGTTTATTTTAACCGAGCAGCAATTGGACGATAATCGCGCCGCATATGGCAAGCAATTGGGTCTGGTTGATTAATTCACAACAGATTGTCGGTTTCGCGCCGCTGCGACCTTGCTGTCATTGACTCTTCCCGACTCGCGCGTAATTTAAGCTATACAGATGACCCGCACGGGAGACACCGTTTTTGAAACGGGGCCGAAGGAGCAACCGCCCTCGGAAACTCTCAGGCAAAAGGACCGTGCGGCGATGACACTCTGGAAAGCAGTCGGCTTATGGCGCGGCTCACCGAAGGGGTAAATCTCTCAGGTTCAAACGACAGAGGAGGGTGAGGCCGGAATGGTTCCGGTTGCACACTCAGGAGTCGTTACCAGTGAACGCACCGCAAACATTGAATAAGACACCGCTGCACGCCCTGCATCAGTCATTGGGCGCAAAAATGGTGCCGTTTGCCGGTTATGACATGCCGGTGCAATATCCGCTTGGCGTGATGAAAGAGCATATTCATACGCGCAAGCTGGCCGGTCTGTTTGATGTGTCGCATATGGGGCAAGCCAAATTGACTGCGCATGAGGGCGATGCGGCGCTTTTGTTTGAGGAATTGGTGCCGGGCGGCATCAGCACGTTAAAAGACGGGCAGATGCGCTACACGCAATTAACCGATGATAATGGCGGTATTCTGGACGACCTAATGGCTACGCGCTTTGGTGACAGTCTGTGGTTGGTGGTCAATGCGGCCTGCAAGGTAGATGATTTTGCGCATATTGCTGACAAGCTTGAGGGCCGTGCGACACTTACTATTGAGCAGCGTGCTCTGCTGGCCCTGCAAGGGCCGAAAGCCGAAGCCGTTCTATCGACACTGATTCCCGGCTGCGCTGATTTGATGTTCATGCAGGCGGCATGGAGCGCATGGGGTGATGTGCCGGTGCTGGTCTCGCGCTGTGGCTATACCGGCGAAGACGGCTATGAAATTTCAATAGAAGAGAGCAAGGCTGAGGCTTTGGCCAATGCTTTATTGGCGCATGAAGATGTTGCTGCAATCGGCTTGGGCGCGCGCGACAGCTTGCGCTTGGAAGCAGGTTTATGCCTTTACGGCCATGATATTGATACGACAACGACACCGGCTGAGGCCGATTTGATGTGGTCTGTGCCGAAACGACGCCGCGAAAATAGTGATTTTCCGGGCGCTGATATTGTCGCGGTGCAAATGGCGGAGGGGCTTGAAAAGCAGCGTATCGGTATTGTGCCGGAAGGCCGCGCACCGGCGCGTGAGGGCACGGAAATTCAAAATATGCAAGGCGAGACCATTGGCAGGGTGACCAGTGGCGGCTTTGGCCCCAGCTTGGGTGGGCCGCTGGCTATGGGTTATGTGCCGCCGGCCTATGCTGCGACAGAGACTGAAATTCAACTGATTGTGAGAGGCAAACCCATGTCGGCGCGTGTCGCTGCCATGCCGTTTGTGCCGCAGAATTACAAAAAAGGGTGATGAGATGAGCAAGAAATTTACCGAAGACCATGAATGGATCAGCCTCGAAGGCGATGTGGCGACTGTCGGCATTACCGATTATGCGCAAGCGCAATTGGGCGATGTGGTGTTTGTCGAAGTGCCTGAAGCCGGCCGCCAAGTAGCCAAAGGCGATGATGCTGCGGTTGTTGAAAGCGTCAAAGCGGCGTCAGAAGTTTATGCGCCGGTGAGCGGCGAAGTGGTCGAAGGCAATGGCGAATTGGAAGGCAATCCGGCGCTGGTCAATGAAGATGCTGATAATGCCGGATGGTTTTTTAAGATGAAATTGGCCGATGCCGGCGAACTGGACGGGCTGATGGATGAAGCGGCCTATGCCGAATTTGTGAAGGAGCTGGACTGATGCGCTACCTACCTTTAACCGATGCCGATAGGCAAAATATGCTGGCGACGATTGGCGCTGCGCATATTGATGATTTATTTGTCGATGTGCCGGATGCGGCGCGGCGCGATGGTACGGTAGATTTGCCGCGCCATCAGGGCGAAATGCAAGTCGAACGCCAGCTTTCGCAAATGGCGGCGAAAAACATGACGGCTACAAGCGTGCCATTTTTCTGCGGCGCAGGCGCCTATAAACACCATGTGCCGGCGACAGTTGACCATATTATTCAACGCTCTGAATTTCTAACCAGCTACACGCCCTACCAGCCGGAAATTACCCAAGGCACGCTGCAATATTTGTTTGAGTTTCAAACGCAAGTCAGCGAATTGACCGGCATGCCGGTGGCTAATGCCTCCATGTATGACGGCTCGACGGCAACCGCTGAAGCCGTTTTGATGGCGCACCGGGTGACCCGCAAAAGCCGCGCGGTTTTGTCAGGCCGCTTGCATCCGCATTATACGGCGGTGATTGAAAACCTCTCTGAAATGGGCGGCTTTGAGCTGGCGCAAGCTGAGATGGCACCGGCAGGAGCAGAAGATTTGCTGGCGCTGATTGATGATGACACAAGCTGTGTGGTCGTCCAAAACCCCGATTTTTTCGGCAATGTGACAGACTTCACCAATCTGGCGGCTGCTGTGCAGGCCAAGGGCTGCTTACTGATTGTGGCGGTGCCGGAAGTGGTATCGCTTGGTCTTTTGAAGCGGCCCGGTGATATGGGTGCCGATATTGTGACCGGCGAAGGCCAATCGATTGGCGGCGGGCTGAATTTCGGTGGTCCTTATGTTGGCCTGTTTGCCGCCCGTGATAAGCATATTCGGCAAATGCCCGGTCGCCTGTGTGGCGAGACAGTGGATGCCGATGGCCAGCGCGGTTTCGTGTTGACGCTGTCGACCCGGGAGCAGCATATTCGACGCGATAAAGCGACATCGAATATTTGCACCAATTCCGGACTGTGTTCGCTGGCCTTCACCGCGCATATGACTTTGCTGGGCGGTAAGGGCTTTCGTCAATTGGCGCAATTGAACCATGCGCGCGCCGTGCAATTGGCCGATGCTTTGTCGACTGTGCCGGGGGTAAGCGTTTTAACTGATGCGTTTTTCAATGAGTTCAGTTTGCGTCTGCCGACTGATGCGGCGTCAGTAGTTGACGCGCTGGCTGATAAATCTGTGCTGGGCGGCGTGCCGGTCTCGCGCCTTGCGCCTGATGCCGGTCTTGATGATGTGCTGCTGGTCGCGGCAACTGAAGCCAATACACAAGATGATATTGCAGCCTTTGCGGCGGCCCTGAAGGAGGTGCTGGCATGAGTGAGAAACAAACCTTTACCGGTAATCGCGGCTTGCAATTGGAAGAGCCGTTAATCTTTGAAATCGGCACTTATGAAAATTGCGGCGTCGACCTTGAACCGGTGCCGCAAGTCGCGTCACGGCTTGGTGATTGCGCGGCGGCAAATGAGATTGACTTGCCCGGCCTGTCAGAGCCTGAAGCGATGCGCCATTTTGTGCGCCTCAGTCAGAAAAACCACGCCATTGATGCGGGGCTTTATCCGCTTGGCTCGTGCACGATGAAGCACAATCCGCGCCTGAATGAAAAAATGGCGCGCTTGCCGGGGTTTAGCGATATTCATCCGCTGCAACCGCAAGCCAGTGTGCAGGGTGCGTTGCAGTTAATGGATGAGCTGGCGCATTGGTTAAAAACACTGACCGGCATGCCGGAAGTGGCCTTATCGCCGAAAGCCGGTGCGCATGGAGAACTATGCGGCATGATGGCCATTCGCGCAGCGATTGAGGCGAAAGGCGAATTGGCCACCCGCACCCGCGTTTTGGTACCCGAATCGGCGCATGGCACAAACCCTGCCACTGCCGCTTTGCTGGGCTTTAAAGTCGATGGCATTCCGGCTGATGCGTCGGGCCGTGTTGACCTCGCCGCGTTTAAAGACAAGCTCGGCGATGATGTGGCGGCGATTATGTTGACCAATCCGAATACATGCGGATTGTTTGAGCGCGATATTATTGAGATTGCCGATGCGCTGCATGAGGCGGGCGGTTATTTCTATTGTGACGGGGCTAATTTCAACGCCATTGTCGGCCGCGTGCGGCCCGGTGATTTGGGCGTCGACGCAATGCATATTAATCTGCATAAAACCTTCTCAACGCCGCATGGCGGTGGTGGCCCGGGTTCCGGCCCAACGGTTTTGTCAGAGCGTCTGGCGCCGTTTGCGCCGCTGCCTTATGTCGAAAAGGCCGAAGACGGTTTGCGTCTGGTTGAAAATATCAATGATGCCGACAATAAACCGTTTGGCCGCATGGTCGCTTTCCATGGCCAAATGGGCATGTATGTGCGCGCCTTGTCTTATATGATGAGCCATGGCGCGGATGGGCTGCGGCAAGTGGCCGATGATGCGGTGCTGAATGCCAATTATGTGCTGGCCTCGTTGAAAGATGTGATGAGCGCGCCGTTTGACGGCCCGTGCATGCACGAAGCCTTGTTTGACGATAGTTGGATGAAAGACACCGGCATTGATACGCTGGATTTTGCCAAAGCGATGATCGATGAGGGCTATCACCCGATGACCATGTATTTCCCGCTTGTGGTGCATGGCGCCATGCTGATTGAGCCGACTGAGACCGAAAGCAAAGCCTCGCTCGACTTGTTTATTGCCACCATGCGCGATTTGGTGCGCGGAGCAAAACAAGGCGAAATCGATCGCTTTAAAAATGCGCCGGAATTGGCCCCACGTCGGCGCTTGGATGAAACGCTGGCGGCGCGTCATCCGATTTTGCGCTGGCAGGAGACTGAAGCCAAGCAGGCTGCCGAGTAAATGCAATTCACCCTTGAAAAGGCGCAGGGCTGGCCAACGGCCCGTGTCTTTGGGGTGGATGAAGCGGGGCGCGGCCCATGGGCCGGGCCGGTGACGGCGGCGGCGATTTTATTGCCGGCTGATTTCGACTTGCCGGTTGATGACAGTAAAAAACTGAGCGCAAAAAAGCGCGATGAACTGTTTGAGGCATTAACCGCTTTGCCGCATGGCATTGGCACGGCGTCAGTCGAAGAAATCGACAATATCAATATTTTGCAGGCAACATTTTTGGCGATGCGCCGCGCGGTTGACGGGCTGGCGGCATATATCGGCGCACCGGCGCATGTGCTGGTCGATGGCAATAAGCTGCCCGATTGGCCTTATGCGGCGCAGGCGGTAATTGGCGGTGATGCCGCGTCTCCCAGCATTGCGGCGGCGTCTATTTTGGCAAAAGTGACCCGCGACCGCGAAATGGCCGCTTTGGATAAAGAATATCCGGGCTATGGCTGGGCCTCCAATAAGGGGTATGGAGCGAAAGCGCATCAACAAGGCTTGGCCGCATTGGGCGTGACCCCGCATCACCGTCGCTCTTATGCGCCGATAGCCAAGATTTTGCAGGCGAATGAGTGAAACACACCATATGTAGCGGCTGTGGATGCCCCTGTGGATAAGTTGAAACTATTTTAACTTATTGGAATCCTTGAGGGATTGACGCCGGACTCGGCATGACTCATGGTAGCCGGCATGAGTAAAGCATTACCGATAGACACGATTTTACAGGGCGACTGCCTCGAACGGCTGCGCGCACTGCCCGATGATTGCGTTGATTTGGTATTTGCTGACCCGCCTTATAATTTGCAATTGAAGAATGAATTGCATCGCCCCGACCAAAGCAAGGTTGATGCGGTGACGGATGATTGGGATAAATTCGACAGTTACGCGGCTTATGATGCCTTCACCCGCGCTTGGCTGGGCGAGGCGCAGCGCGTGTTGAAGCCGACCGGTACGCTGTGGGTTATCGGCTCTTATCATAATATTTTCCGCGTTGGCGCGGCTTTGCAAGATCTCGGTTTTTGGATTTTGAACGATATTATTTGGCGCAAAACCAATCCGATGCCGAATTTTCGTGGCACACGGTTTACCAATGCGCATGAAACGCTGATTTGGGCCGCACCCGACGAAAACGCCACCGGCTATACCTTCAATTATCAGGCGATGAAAACGCTGAATGATGATGTGCAAATGCGCTCTGATTGGAGCTTGCCGATTTGCACGGGCGGCGAGCGGCTGAAAGATGAGGGCGGCACGAAACTGCACCCGACGCAAAAGCCCGAAAGTCTGTTGCACCGCGTTTTGCTGGCCAGTACGCAAGCCGGTGATATTGTGCTCGACCCGTTTTTCGGCACCGGCACCACCGGCGCAGTGGCCAAAAAGCTGGGCCGTCATTTCATTGGCATTGAGGCCGAGGCGGCATATGCCGAAGCAGCGATGCAACGCATCGGGCTGGTTGAAAAATTGGCTGATGCCGATTTGGAAATGACGCAAAGCCCGAAAGCGCAACCGCGTGTCGCTTTCGGCACTTTGGTGGAGCGCGGTTTGGTGAAGCCGGGCACGCAACTTTTTGGCCCTGCGCGCAAAGCGCAAGCCGCCATTAAGGCCAAAGTGCGGGCCGATGGCTCGGTTAAATTGGGCGGCTTTAAAGGCTCTGAGAAATCCGCTTTATCGGGCAGCATTCATAAAATGGGCGCCGCCGCGCAAGGTGCACCCAGCTGCAATGGGTGGACCTATTGGCATTATAAAGACGGCGAAAAACTGGTGCCGATTGATAATTTGCGGCAAAAAATCCGCGATGAGGGTTAGCGGCTAGTCTTTCGACTTAATGCCCAAATCATTCAGCTTTTCATTCGCCTTTTCATAATGGCTGTCTTGCACATACGCCCCGAAAGTTCCGATGGCGACAGTGAAAATCGCTGCATCATCCGTATATCCAAAAAGCGGTAAGAAATCCGGTACGGCATCTGCTGGAAAGATGAAGTAAATAATGGCTGCCAACAGCGCTAATCGCGGTCGCGCCGGAGCCGATGAGTTGGTGTCGATGGCGCAGAAATAGGCTGCGACCAAATCAGTCGTAAAAGGCACATGGCCGACCGCACGTTTAGCTTTCTGCCATATTTTTTCGTTTATCCAATCCACAACACTCGCTTCGTCTTCAGCTTTAAGTTTGGGCGCCTTTTTCATACGTCCTTTTTGTAGCTTAAAATTCTTAGCCATCTTCTTCTCCCGTTTTTGTTGTTCTTGTTTTTCACACTAACAGAGCGGCACGACGAAACCAATGTTATTGCTTTTCGGTGAAAACTTGCTAGGAAAGAGGTGTCTTTGCGAATGGCGAAGGCGAGGGGTTCAACAGCCTCACCAAAAGCCGCAATCAAGTGTTGCGTATGTGGCTTAACGCAAAAATGCGTTAGGCTTTTTTTTATTTTGATTGCGGATACTCCATTCACCTCGCTTTGTCGGGGTGACGGCAGAATAAGTCACGGCTTCAGCTGTGGTGAATATGCCGTAGTCGGTCTTTTGGCGACTTGTTGACACCCCGGCACCAAGGGCGACCTTGGTGCCGATTGGTTAGGGGATTAACAATGACCGACGAAGAAGCAGGTAATCTGGCTGAAAATTTATGGCTCTATCGGGTGCGTCGGCGCATGTCGCGCGATACGCTTGCTGCAAAAATCGTGCCGTTTCAAACCTATCGCGATTATGAATATGGCACGGACATTCCCAAAATTGACGAAGTAACAAAATTTGCCAAACGGCTGCAAACGAGGCCTGAGGCATTGATGCAGCCTCCTGATTATCAATGGCTGATGAAAAACTATCGTGTGCGGAAAGTGCTAGAATTGTTTTGTTTGCTTCAAAACAAAAAACAACGCGGCGCAGTTTTGGAAGTTTTACGCGGTTTGCAGTCGCGCCAATAGCCCCCACACCTCACCGCCCATCCCAAACTAATGAGAGAGGCGGTGGTGATGTTTTTCAGCGTGGCGGTTTAGTAACCGACAGCGCTTCTTTGTTGGTTTATCCTTTGGCTATAAAAGGCGACTTTATGCAAGAACGTCTTATCGCCCGGATGTAGTTCGAGTAAGCGTTCATATTTTTCCAAATTGACCGCATATTCACTGACCGGAATGGTACGCAATTCAGCCAGCAATTTTCTTGTTTCTGCCTCTTTCGACATTTTTGGCGCGCTCATTTTATCAGCCATGCTGTCCATATCCATCATCGGTTTTTCCGATGCGGCCGGACGGGCCAATGGGTTTTCGGCAGAGCCGTCTTCCTCCGGCGGCATGATAGCCATAACCAAAAAATAAGCAGCAACCGCCAGAATGGCGATAAGTCCGATACGTTGCATAATGTCTCCTCCTCTTTTGTTTTTCTTGTGAGACATCAAAAAGCTAGCCTTTGCGTCGGCGCGGGTCAAACATTAAGCTGAAGTGAAACGGGAGATAATTATGAGCGAAGCAAAAGTTCTGCGCGAGACGCGCGAGCAAACAAACATCATCACCATAAACCGCACAGCCGCGCGCAATGCGGTAGACCCCGAAACCGCTGAGGCACTGGAAGCAGCATTTCGCGCCGGTGAGGCCGATGATGCGGTCGCCGTGCATGTGCTGACCGGCAGCGATGGGCATTTTTGTGCCGGTGCCGATTTGAAGGCAGTGGCGGCAGAACAGAAATTTCGCCGCACCGCACCAATGGGGCCAAGCTGGTTGGAATTGACCAAACCGTCCATTGCCGCGGTAGAAGGCCATGCCGTGGCCGGTGGTTTGGAAATGTCGGTTATGTGCGATTTGCGGGTCGCCGGACGTTCAGCCGTGTTCGGCGTATTTTGCCGCCGTTGGGGGGTGCCGTTGATTGATGGCGGCACGGTGCGCTTGCCGCGTCTCATCGGTCAATCGCGCGCCATGGATATGATTTTGACCGGCCGCCCGGTCGGGGCTGAGGAGGCATTGTCTTTCGGTCTCGCCAATCGAGTGGTCGATGACGGAGCCGCTTTGGATACGGCGTTGGAGATTGCTGCGCAATTGGCGCAATTTCCGCAAGACTGTATGCGCAATGATCGCTTGAGCGTTTTGGCGCAATGGGGTGTGCCTTTGGCCGATGCGCTGAAATTTGAAAATGAGATTGGCGATAAAAGCCTGCGTGCCGGTGCGGCGGGCGGCGCAGCGCGTTTTGCCGACGGCAAGGGGCGCAGTGGTGACTTTGGTGATATTTAAAGCAGAACCGCTTTCCATATTTTCACCATGACGCTGGGCAAAGCGGCATCAGCAAAATCGCGCGGGTGCAGCCAAATATGCTGCGGCGGTTTTTTAAACCCGCGCGGCGCATTGCGTGCCTGAATGTCGAGTGTCAGTCGAAAATGAGTGAACACATGCACCACTTCCGCATCCAAAGCTGTCCACTCATCGGCCGGCATTTGCGCCAAATCCGTATCATTTGCCGTGTCCCATCCGGTTGACGGAAAGCACAACATACCGCCCAGCAAGCCTTTATCGGGGCGACGATGCAGCAGCACTTCGCCCTTGCTGTTTTCCAACCAATAAATTGTCCCACGCCGTTCAGGCTTCGGTTTTTTCGGTGCGCGTTTGGGCAGCGTTTCTTGCATGCCGAATTTTTGCGCGGCGCAGCCTTTTTGCCATGGGCATATCAAACAATTCGGTCGCTTTGGCGTGCATAGCGTGGCGCCCAAATCCATCATCGCTTGCGCGAAATCGCCGGGTTGATCTTTCGGCACCAGCTTTTCATTCTTTGCTTTAATTTCCGTCTTTAATGCGGGTAAAGGCGTCTCAAGCGCATAAAGCCGCGCCAAGACGCGCTCAATATTGCCATCCACCGGCGCTGCTTGTCGGTTAAAAGCAATGGCGGCAATCGCCGCCGCCGTGTAAGGGCCAATGCCGGGCAGTTTCAGCAAAGCATCTTCCGTGTCGGGAAATTGGCCGCCATGCTGTTGCGCCACCAAGCGGGCGCATTTCAATAAATTGCGGGCGCGGCTGTAATAACCAAGTCCGGCCCAAGCCGCCATCACCGCGTCATCTTCAGCCGCCGCCAAATCAGCAACAGTCGGGAAAAGCTGCAGGAATTTTTCAAAATACGGCTTCACCGTGGTGACAGTGGTTTGCTGCAACATGATTTCTGAAAGCCACACATGATACGGATCAGGCGTCACCCCGTGGCGCGCGCGCCATGGCAAGCTGCGGGCATTTTTGTCATACCAAGCAAGTAAAGCGATAACGGGGTCAAATCGGGCGGGCATATGTGCTATGCTAACGCAAAAGCCGATAGGAGCAAGCATGGCCAAAGGGACACCGCAAAACTGGCGCGATGTGCCATCGACAAAACCCGCTAGAGGGTTTCAAGGCCGTGCCGTTGGGGCGGTGCTGAAACGGATTGTCGCGCCGACCATGAAAAAGCGCGGCTTTCGCGAGATTGATATTCTGGCCCATTGGCCGATGATTGTCGGCCAGCAATTGGCAGCACTGTCTTGCCCTGAACGGATATCGCGCAGTGGCCGCTTATCGCCCGATGGTGGCGCCGTATTGACGGTGAAAGTGGAAGGCGCAATGGCGTTGGAAGTGCAGCATATGGCACCGCTTATTTTGGAACGGATTAACCAGCATTATGGGGCCGGTTCGATCACCCGCCTCAATATTGTGCAAGGGCCGCTGCCGCTGGATTATATAAAGGCGCAAAAAGCCCGTTCGACGCCCCTTTCAGAAGCCGAATTGGATGATGCGGAAGCGGTGTTATCGGGCTTTGAAAACAGTCGTTTGAAATTGGCTTTGGCGCGGCTTGGCGCGCGTATAAAGAGAAAAACCCGGCCAAGCGGAGAATAAGCCGCAAATGTGCCTGCGCTTTTGTGCGAAAGTTGTCCACAGCGGTGCCACGCCAAGCGGGTGAATCAAATTCGGCATGCGCCGCAGTGCGATATAATCACTTCAACTGTTCGATTCGGGAGTTTAGCGTGTCTAAGCAAAATCAAATCATTGCCGCTATCGCGGCGCTCATTGTTCTGGCCGGTATTGGCTTTCTTATCAGCCAACCATCTGATGCTCCGGCGGCAGAAATCACCGCGCCCGACGAGGCGCAAATCGAGACTGCGGTTGCGGCCGCAGCAGCGTCTGATTTAGGGGCATTGGAAACACCGAATCCTTTGGGTGAGATTGTGCTCGGCTCGCCTGATGCGCCGGTAACCATTGTTGAATATTCATCTCTCACCTGTCCGCATTGTGGCGCGTTTCACCGTGATACTTTGCCGTCGCTGACTGAGAAATATGTCGATAAAGGCTTGGTGAAATTCTATTTCCGCCCATTCCCGTTTGACCCTTATGCAACAGCCGGGGCGATGTTGGCGCAATGTGTGGCACCGGCTGCACAAGTCAATTTCCTCGATGTGTTGTTCAAACGCCAACAGCAATGGATTCAAGCCGAAAAGCCGATGGATGAATTGCAGCGTTTGGCCAAGCAAGCAGGTCTGTCGGAAAGCGATTTCGTGGTCTGTTTGAAAGACCAAAACCGGCTCGATGCGGTGCGCCAAATGCAGGCCGCCGCGGCTGAAGAATTGGGCGTCCGCTCAACCCCGACGTTTTTCGTCAATGGCGAAAAGCTGCAGGGCAATCAGCCTTTGGCAGAGTTTGAAGCCAAGCTGAAACCGCTTCTGGCGGATATTGAAGGGCAATAATAAATGAAGTTCGATCGCCTCCGCCTTTCCGGCTTTAAGTCATTTGTCGACCCGGTTGACCTCGATATTCTGCCCGGCATGACTGGTATTGTCGGGCCAAATGGCTGCGGCAAGTCAAACTTATTGGAAGCTTTGCGCTGGGTGATGGGCGAGACGTCTTATAAATCCATGCGCGGCGCAGGCATGGAAGATGTTATTTTCTCCGGCACCAATACACGTCCGGCGCGCAATCATGCGGAAGTCGTATTGATGCTGGATAATCAACAGCGCAGTGCAACGGCTGAGTTTAATGATAGCGATAATATTGAAGTGGTACGCCGCATTGAGCGCGATGCCGGTTCGGCCTATCGGATAAACGGTCGTGATGTCAGAGCGCGCGATGTGCAGCTTATGTTTGCTGATGCGTCAACCGGCTCGCGCTCCAATTCCTTGGTCAAACAAGGGCAAATCGGTGAGATTATCAATGCTAAGCCGGAGGCACGGCGGAAAATTCTGGAGGAAGCGGCGGGTATTTCAGGGCTGCATTCGCGCCGCCATGAGGCTGAATTGCGCTTGAACAGTGCCGAGCGTAATCTCGAAAAACTGGGCGAAACCATTACCAATTTGGAAACCCAGTTGCGCCAGCTCAAACGCCAGGCGCGGCAAGCCAGCCGCTATAAAAATATCTCCGGTCAAATTCGCGAAGTCGAAGCCTTGGCTCTGCATTTACGTTGGGCGCAAGCAAGCCAAGCGATGGAAGCGTGCGAAGGCGAGTTGATTGACATTCGCAAGACCGTAACGGCAACCGGTGCTGAATTGGCGGCGGCCTCAACGGCGCAAACCGAAGCGCAGGCGGCGATGCCTGATTTGCGCGAAGCGGAAGCAGCGGCGGCTGCCGGTTTGCGGCGCGTCACCATTGAGCAAGAGAATCTTGATGCCGAAGTCGAGCGAGCCGAGCAAATGATTGCCCGTTTGCAGCAACAAGTGACGACCGTGATGCAAGATGCGGCGCGTGAAAGCGAAGCCTTTGCTGATGCGGAAGCGCAATTGGAGCGTCTGCAAAAAGAAGAGGCGGAAATTCGCGCGTCGATTTCTGATGATGAGGCGCAAGCCGAAGCTCAAGCCGGTGAAGCACTGGCTGAAGCAACACAAAATTTGCAGGCGGTGGAAAGTCGATATGATGAAGCCAATCGGGCTGCAGCCGAATTTGAGGCGCGCAAAAATGCATTGGAAAAAGCCCTGTCAGAAAATGCATTGCGGCGCGAGAAATTAGAGGCTGAGCAAAAGCAAGCCGATAATGCCCGCGCCGATGTTGAAGATGCGATTGCGGCTGATTTTGATGTCGCGGCGCGGCGGGCCGAGATGGAAGAATTGCAAGCGGCTGATGAAGCGGCAAGCAAAGGCCTGAGCGAAGCGGAAGCTGCTTATCGTGCGGCGCGCGAGGCGCAAAGCGCGGCAGCTGAGCCGGTGCGAGAAGCGCGCGCTGCTTTGGAGCGTTTGGTCGGCGAGCAAGCCGCTTTGGCCAGCCTGTTTGAGCAGCATGATGATGATGAATATCCGGCATTGATTGATGATGTTACGGTGACGCATGGTTTTGAATTGGCATTGGGTGCGGCTTTGGGCGATGAGTTGGATGCATCTCCGGAAGACGCTGCACCGGCCAGTTGGGGCAAATTGGGTCAAGATGCGTTGGCGCAGAAATTACCCGATGGGGTGGAGGCGCTATCGGCCTATGTCGCCGGTTCATCGCTTTTGACCCGCGCTTTATCGCAAGTTGGTTTGGTAGATCGCGCGCAAGGCACAGCATTGCAAAGCACGCTTTTGCCGGGCCAAAAACTGGTTACGCGCGAAGGTGATTTATGGCGGTGGGACGGCTATAGCCATATTGCTGAAGCCCCAACCGGTGCCGCCAAACGTTTGGCGCAACGTGCCCGTTTGGAAGATTTGGTCGGCGAAATTGAAGCCGCTGAACAGCATTTGGCAAATGCCACGCAGATGCAAGAAACCGCAAAGCAAGCGGTTGAGAACGCAACGGTGACGCAAGATGAAGCGCGCACAACAGCACGCGAAGCGCATGCGGCAATGACGCAAGCGCAAAAATATTTGGCTGAAGCGGAAGCCGCTGTTGCGACGCAAAATGAAAAATTGAAAGCCTTGGAAAGCAGTGTCAAACGGATTGCTTCTGACTTGCAAGAATTGCAAGCGGCCGATGTTGAAAATAATCGCGACTTGCAGGCTTTAGGCGGCGCGCAAGATTTATTGGCGGCGGTTGAAGCGGCGCGCAGTGATGTTGAGGCAGCGCGACAAGTGCATGGCGAAAAGCGAGCGGAATTGGATGGCTTGAAAAGCCGCCGTGAAGCGCGCGACGGTCGCTTGGCCCGTCTGAGTGATGATGTCAGCTTATGGAGCCAGCGACGTGATGCGGCGGCCAAGCATATGGAAGATTTGACCGGTCGCCGCGAGGCACAAGAAAAAGAGCTGGAAGGCTATCAGCAAGTACCGGCTCAATTGGCTGATAAGCGCAAGCAATTGGCTGATTTAATTGTTGAGGCGGAAGCCAAACGCAAGCAAGCCGCCGATGCTTTGGCGATTGGCGAACAGGCCTTGTCAGAGGCCGACAGCAAACATCGTCAATTGCAGGCCTCTGCCGGTGAAAAACGCGAAGCGCAAGCGCGGCTTGAAGCGACGTTAGAAGCCAATCAGCAAAGATTGGAAGAGACCGCGCAACGGGTGCGCGATGCTTTACGCATTGAGCCGGAGCAAGCCTTGGCGGTGTCGGGCCATGACCCTGAAAAGCCGTTTCCTGAAGCCGAGGCGATGGAAACCAAGCTTGAGAAATTGCGCCGTGAGCGGGAAAACCTTGGCGGCGTCAATTTGCGGGCCGATGAAGAGGCCAGCGAGATTGAGCAGCAAATAGCTGAGATGACCGGTGAGCATGATGAATTGAGCGCGGCGATCAATAAATTGCGCCACGGCATTGGCCAATTGAACCGCGAAGGGCGGCAGCGTTTGCTGGCCGCTTTTGACACGGTGAACGGCCATTTTAAGCGGCTGTTTACGCAGCTTTTCGGCGGCGGCACGGCTGAGTTGACGTTGACTGAAAGCGATGACCCGTTGCAAGCGGGGCTGGAAATTGTCGCGCATCCGCCCGGTAAAAAGCCGCAAGTGATGTCGCTTTTATCCGGCGGTGAACAGGCTTTGACAGCCATGGCTTTGATTTTTGCCGTGTTTTTGACCAACCCGTCACCGATTTGTGTATTGGATGAGGTTGACGCGCCGCTTGATGACGCCAATGTTGAGCGTTTCTGCAATTTGGTAAAAGAAATCAGCGAAGAAACCGGCACCCGCTTTTTGCTGATTACGCACCATGCTTTGAGCATGGCGCGGATGGACCGATTATTCGGCGTGACCATGCAAGAACGCGGCGTCAGCCAGCTTTTATCGGTTGATTTGTCGACCGCTGAGCAATTTGCCGAGAGCGGCTCGGAGAAAATCGCGGAAAAAGAAAAAATTGAAACAAAATCAATGGCTTAGATAATGCTCAACGGCTTGACAATCGGAAAGCTTGAAAGTAGTGTGCGCCACAACTGGATGGCGGATTTGCTTGTTTTTGTCAGTGATTCTTACACTGACGCCGTTGGCTAGGGAGGCGGAAATGCCGGAGCGCAAAAGCCTTGACGAGCTACAAGACAAGATATCGGCTACCCGGCAAAAACATCGGCTGCCGGAAGAGCGCCGTGGCAATGTCAATATGTTGGGACTTGCTTGGCGATTTACGGTTGAAATGCTTGCAGGCATTGGGGTCGGTGGTTTTGTTGGCTGGTGGATGGATAAATGGTTCGGAACGGAGCCGATATTCATGCTGGTCATGCTGGTGCTTGGTATGGGTGCCGGTCTTATGAATTCAGTCCGCACGGTGAATGAAATGCGCCGTAAGCAGGACGCAATTGAAGCGGCGCGAAAATCTTTCGAGGCCGAACGAAACGAGGAGTAAAGCGTGGCTGGCAAAAGTGGAGCTGAAGGGGGCGCTGGTATTGATCCGATGCACCAGTTTGAGGTGCATCCGATTATCGAACTGCCAAGCATCGCCGGTATTGATACTTCTTTCACCAATTCATCGCTCTGGATGGTTCTGGCGGTCGGTCTGGCCAGCCTGTTTATGATTGTCGCTTCGCGCCGCACATCTATTGTGCCGGGTCGCATGCAGCTTATGGGCGAGATGGCTTATAGCTTCGTCGCCAATATGATTAAAGAGAATGTCGGCACGGAAGGGATGAAATATTTCCCGTTCATCTTCTCTTTGTTCATGTTCATCTTATTTTGCAACATGCTCGGCATGTTGCCTTACAGTTTCACCGTGACCAGTCATTTGATTGTGACTTTTGCCTTGGCCGCCACGGTTTTCCTGCTGATTACCGGCGTCGGCTTTGCCCGTCACGGCATCGGCTTTTTGAAATTATTTGTGCCGTCCGGCATTCCGGTTGTTCTATTGCCGCTTTTGGTGGTGATTGAGGTGATTTCATATCTCACCCGTCCGGTTAGCCTGTCGGTTCGTTTGTTCGGTAATATGATGGCCGGACACACAATGCTGAAAATTTTCGGTGGCTTTGTGGTTGGACTGGGTTCTGCCGGTCTGGTGCCGCTGGCCATTGCGCCATTTGCTCTGATGGTGGCGTTTACCGGTCTGGAGCTGCTGATTGCGGGCCTCCAGGCTTATGTATTCACCATTTTGACGTGCATTTATCTTAACGAAGCCATCCACATGGACCACTAATTGGTTCGGATTTTGAATTAACTAACGCCTACGGGCATTTTTGGAGGTTAAAACCATGGAAGCAGAAGCAGCAAAATATATTGGAGCCGGTATCGCATGTATCGCTCTGGCCGGTGCCGGTATGGCAATCGGTACGATTTTCGGTAACTTCTTGGCAGGTGCGCTGCGCAATCCGTCAGCCGCTCAAAGCCAGTTCCCGAATCTGCTATTGGGCTTTGCCCTGGCGGAAGCGACCGGCCTGTTCGGTCTGATTATCGCCCTGATCCTGCTGTTTGTTGTCTAATCAGCGTTTACCGCTTTAGATAATTTATAAGCATTTAGGAGGCCGCCAATGCCGCAGCTTGATCCAAGCACTTTCGGCACCCAGCTATTCTGGTTGGGTATTTGTTTCGTCACACTTTATTTGGTGATGGCGGTTATTGTCCTGCCGCGCATTTCGGGCACATTAGAAGCCCGTTCATCGCAATTGGATGATGACCTTGCCGAAGCCGAAAACTTGCGTGAGAAAGCAGAAACGGCACTGGCGGCTTACGAAGAAGCTTTGGCCGATGCCCGTTCGCGGGCACTGACTTTAGCGCAAGAAATGCGCGCTGAAGTTCAGGCCGAAACCGATCGGCAAAAAGCCGAGCTTGATGCCAAATTGGCCGAGCAAGCGCAAGCAGCAGACGCCGCCATGGCTAAAGCACGCGATGAGGCGATGAGCGGTTTGAAAAACGCCGCGGCCGATATTGTCGGTGATGTAATGGATGCCATTGGCACCGCCAAAGCAGATGATGCGGCGGTTGCCAAAGCTGTTGAAACAGTAGCTGCGGAGTAAGCCCGATGTTTGATGAAAGCTTTTTCGTAGCGGCCGCTTTTTTTACGGTCATTGGTGCCTTTCTATATTTGAAATTGCCCGGCAAGCTGATGCAATCTCTGGATGAGAAATCTGCTGAGATTGCAAATGAGTTGGCGCAAGCCAAAGCCCTGCGTGGTGAGGCTGAAAAAGTGCTGGCCGATTATGAGGCACAGCGCAAACAGGCTGAAAAACAAGCCGAGGAAATTGTTGCTCAGGCCAAGGATACGGCTGAGCGCACTGCTTCCGAAGCGCGTGATGCGATGCAAGCGGCAATGGAGCGGCGCTCCAAGCAGGCGGAAGATAAAATTGCCCGTGCACAGGAAAATCTTGAAAAAGAAGTTCGTGCGGCCATTACCGCTCTGGCGGTTGAGGCGGCTTCGCATTTGGTGGCCACAGGGCTGACCGATGATGCAGCGCAAAAATTGGTCGATGACAATATTGCCGAGCTGGCAGACCGCCTGAATTAAGACGCTATCTAAAATCAGTTAGACGAGACCGGCAGGAAATCCAACCGCCGGTCTTGTTTTTTATAGACCGGCCAACTTTCGGCGGCGAGAATACGTTGGCTTTGCGCATCTTGATACAGCCGATTGCGATAAATCCATAAATTGGCCATTACTTTTTGTATGTAGCCGCGTGTTTCGGGTGCCGGCAGGCTTTCGATAAACAGCAGCGGGTCTTGCACATCTTTCAATTCACGCCGCCAACGACGCACATTGCCCGGCCCGCCATTATAAGCGGCCAACACATGCACAATGGAGCCGCTGAAGTAATCTTCGCCCATTAACATGGAAAGATATTTCTGACCGATTTCCAAATTCAGTTCAGCATTTAAAAGCTGGTCGCGGTTTTTGCGCTGGTAAAGCGAGCGGTCACCAGTGACAAAGGCGGCTGTGCCGGGCATGACTTGCATCAGCCCGCGCGCACCGGCATGCGATTTGGCTTTTGCTTTAAAGCGACTTTCTTGCCGAATGAGGGCCAACAGTAAAGCGCGGTCAATATCGCCTTGCGCAATATCAACGACCGGATAGCTGCCTTCGTAAAGTGGCAAGGGCAGGCCATTGGCCATGCTGCCACCAAGCCGCGAAGCCAGCGCCAATTGAACAGCCGGATAATCATTATCGCGCGCATAAGCCAAAAGCGCGCGCGCTTCCAATTCGCTCAATCGTTCTTGTAAATAAAGCAGTTCAAGCTCTGCCAATTCATCTTGTGCCGCGGCACGCAAGGCCTCAGCGCGGCGGATGGCCGGATGGGCGGTAAACAGACCGGCATTTTCGGCAGAGGCACGACGCCAATCAACAATCACTCCGCCGCGCATATGCTGCATGGCTAAAAGCGCATAAAAATTCGGCCCTGTGGTCGCGGCGGCGCGGAAATGTTCTTCTGCTTGCACCAGCTTACCAAGACGGCGCAAACTGCGCGCTGCCCAATATGAGGCTTGCGCGCGCAACGGTGCGCTGGCCGTGCGGTTCTCGGCCAGAAACTCAAAATGCGTGACCGCCAATTCAATCTGTCCGAGGCGGAAAGCAGCAAGACCGGCATGCCAATCGGCCAATTGCACAAATTGGCGAGACGCGGCAGCTTTGCGGGCCAGTTCCAAGGCTTTCGGCACTTTGCCCTCAATATAATAAGAGCGCGCAATCAGCGAGGTCAGGAAATCTTTCTCGGCTTTCTTCAATCGCCGCGCTTGATTTTTCTCGCCAATATATTTCAGCGCTTGCGTCGGGCGTTCGCGGCGCACCAAATATTGCACGCGATTCTTAATCCGCCGCGCCGAGCGGGTTTTAAAAACTTGTGGTCCGGCTGATAATCTCTCATTGAAATAAACCCGCGATGGTGGCCGTTTCGGCATGGAGACACCGCGCGGTTTGCGTCTCTGCGCCAGCTTATAGACGCGCCATGCGCCCGGCTGGTCGGCATAATTTTTCAGCCAATCGCGCAATTCCGTCCAGCGCGCACGATAGCCGGTCGGGTGCATATAGCGTTGAAACAAGACATGCCCCATCAACGTCGTGTCTTCGACCTGTCGGATAAGTTTATCGGCGCGGCGCCATTTGGCGTTTTCTTGCAGGGCAAAAATATTTTGATAAAGCCGGCTGTCGGGCAGCTTGGCCGGCGCAATATAGTCGGGGCGGGGCGGCGGCGGCGACATGCTTTTTGCCGCCATAGCAGGCGCAAAAAACATGACGCCAGCAATAAGCGCGGCAGCAAGAATAGCCGCAGAGAAATTATGCTTTGCGTTCATTCTGCCAGCTTTTCTTTCAAGCGGCATAAATCGGCCCAGACATCAACTTTGGTCTCAGGGCGGCGCAGCACATAAGCCGGATGCAAAAGCGGCAATGCCGGTATTTCGCTTTCGCCGGCTTGATAATTTTGCCATTGGCCGCGTAATTTGGTGATACCTGTTTCGGTATCCAGCAACGTCTTATTTGAAATATTGCCGACCAGCAGCAATATATCCGGCTTTGCCAATTCAATATGACGGCTGATGAACGGCTTGCATAAAGCAATCTCATCGGCCGACGGGGTGCGATTGCCCGGCGGTCGCCAAGGTACGACATTGGAAATATATAAATTCTCGGCGCGGCTGATACCGATTGCGGCCAGCATTAAATCCAGAAATTGGCCGGAGCGGCCGACAAAAGGCTTGCCTTGCCGGTCTTCATCTTGGCCCGGTGCCTCGCCGATAAGCATGATTTTTGCCCCTTCAACGCCATCGCAAAAGACCAGATTTTTCGCTGTGGTTTTCAATTGGCAGCCATCAAAACCGGCCATGGCGTCTTGTAAATCTGCGAGTGAGTTGGCGTTTTTGGCCAGCGCCGCCGCATCGCTTATGGCTTCGGCAGAAGATAATGATGAAGCTAGAGAGGCGGTTACAGGTTCCGCCATATTTGTCGGTGAAGCAGTCGGGGCTGCTATCGGCGTTTCTGCTGTCGGCGGCGCACTGTTTTGCGTCGTTTCCGCATCAATTGAAGGCAATGTTGATGGCGTGTTTAGGGGCGGGGATGATGGCGCGGTTTCAACCGCTGCGTAATGGTCAACCGGCGCATCGGCAAGCATATCAGTGCAGCCCGCCTCAATATGCTGGCGCAGATAATCGATAATTTCAGCTTGTGACAGCGTATTATTCATTTTCCCTATCTCGCCCTCACTTTTGGCTTAACGTCTCAACTGACCCTGACATTCGGGACGACCCTGACATTCGGGACGACCCTGACATTCGGGACGACAATGGCGCGGCCGAATCCATCTTGCAACTATTCTAACATGACATTGGGTCGCATAGTCGATATTTGCGAAAATCATGCGAAACCTTTAGATTACGCGTGAATGAAACGCATCGGCGCGCCGCGCGTCGCCGTTAAGGGAGCACAAAATGAGTGAATTGCCGGTTAATCAGGTAAATGCCCGTCAAGGTTGGGCTTTGGCGCCGGAAGAGCGCGAAGGCATGGAATATGATGTGGTGATTGTCGGTGGTGGTCCCGCTGGCCTATCTGCTGCCATTCGGTTGAAACAAATGGCGGCCGAAAAGGGCGAAGAAGTTTCTGTTTGCGTGCTGGAAAAAGGCTCGGAAATCGGTGCGCATATCTTATCCGGCGCGGTGATTGACCCGGTCGGCATTGAACGCTTATTCCCTGATTGGAAGGAAATGGGTGCGCCGCTGGAAACCGAAGTCACGGATGACCGGTTCTTGGTTCTTGGCCCGGCCGGCTCGTTTCCGCTGCCGAATTTCATGCTGCCGCCGCTGATGAAGAATCACGGCAATTACATTGCCAGCCTCGGCAATGTGGCGCGTTGGTTGGCCGAACAAGCAGAAAATATGGGCGTGGAAATTTATCCGGGCTTCGCCGCCGCTGAATTGCTGTTTGATGAAAACGGTGCGGTGCGCGGTGTTGCCACGGGCGATATGGGCGTCTCAAAAGAAGGCGAGAAAAAAGACGGTTGGATGCCGGGCATGGAATTGCTGGCCAAATATACATTGCTTGGCGAAGGGGTGCGCGGCTCCTTGTCGAAAGCGGCGATTGCCAATTATGAGCTGGATAAAGACAGCGATTATCAAAAATTCGGCATTGGCATTAAAGAATTATGGCAGGTTGATGCGTCTCAGCACAAACCGGGTTTTGTGCAGCACACATTGGGCTGGCCTTTGGACAATCAAACCGGCGGCGGGTCATGGATGTATCACTTTGGTGATGGTTTTGTTTCGATCGGTTTTGTCACCCATTTGAATTATCAAAATCCGCATTTATCGCCATTTGACGAGTTCCAACGCTTCAAAATGCATCCGGCCATCAAGCCGGTTTTGCAAGGCGGCAAGCGTGTCTCTTATGGCGCGCGGGCGATTACTGAAGGTGGCTATCAATCAGTGCCGAAGCTGGCTTTTCCGGGCGGCGCGCTTATTGGTTGCTCTGCCGGTTTTGTAAATGTGCCACGCATTAAAGGCAGCCATAACGCAATGGAAACCGGCATTATGGCAGCGGAAGCAGCGTTTGAAGCTGTTAGTGGCGGACGTAGCCATGATGAATTGACTGCCTATCAAGAAGCCTATAACGGCTCACGCGTTGCCAAAGAATTGAAAATGGTGCGCAATGTGAAGCCGCTTTTGTCAAAATTCGGCAATTTTATCGGCACGATTTTGGGCGGTGCAGAAATGTGGATGCGTACTTTGGGCATCGGCCTGCCATTCACTTTGAGCCATGGCAAGCCGGATTATGCGGCGCTGAAAAAGGCCTCTGAATGCAAGCCGATTGATTATCCGAAACCGGATGGCGAAGTGGCATTTGATAAATTGTCATCAGTATTTTTGTCAGCCACCAATCATGAAGAAGACCAGCCGGCGCATTTGACCTTGAAAGATCCGTCGGTTCCGGTTGAAGTGAATTTGCGAGATTATGACGAACCGGCGCAGCGTTATTGCCCGGCCGGTGTTTATGAGATTGTCGCTGAAGAAGATGGCAGCAATCCGCGTTTGCAAATCAATGCGCAAAACTGCGTTCATTGTAAGACGTGCGATATTAAATGCCCCAGCCAGAATATTAACTGGGTGGTTCCGGAAGGGGCCGGCGGGCCGAATTATCCGAATATGTAATTTCGGAGCCTGAAGTGAGGTGAACCACGTGACATGGCGGCATTATCTACTTATCGGTTTGGCGGCCATTAGTTTGCTGGTAGCTTCGGCTGCCGTGTTCATTTCGCAGAAAGTCGAAGAATTTATTGTTGACCAAGGCTCTGCCGGCGCGTTTCTGGCAGCACGGCAAGCGACAAGGTTGAACGATGCCGCCGCGGCCGGCGATTATTGGGAAATGGCGCTGGCGGCGCGGCCCGATAATGAAGAATTGCTGACCTCGGCCATGCAGTCGAAATTGCTGGCCGGTGACACGCAAGCGGCGTTGGAATTGGCGCGTCGCCTCATCATGGCGCGGCCAAACAGCCAGCAAGCGCATATTCTTTTGGCCACAGATGCGTTTACCCAATCGCAATTTGATTTGGCCTTGGATCATATTAAAGAAATGTCGAACGGGCCATTGGCCAGCCTGCTCGGCCCGAATATGGAATTATGGATTGCTCGCGCCACAAATGATGAAGCGTTGGGCGCCTCGGCCATTAAACGCATGTCGCGGGCCAGTGCATTTGCCGCCGTGCCTTTGGTGCAGGCGGCGCATGTGTTGGAGCTAAACGGAAATAGTGACGCGGCGCGCGCGCATTATTTGGATGCGGTCAAGTCCGGTGCGGCGCGTTATTTATATTTCATTTTGGCCTATGGCGCGTTTCTTGAACGGCAAGGCGAAATCGATAAAGCCGGTAAATTATATGCGTTTTATCAAGCCGGACATATTGAGCATCCGCATGTAACCGAAGCGCAAGCGCGGCTGGAGCGCGATGAGGAACCGGTTCTGGAAGATAATCCAAAAGCCGGTTTGGCGATGGCCTTTGCCGCGATTGGCGAGGCAATGGAGCGGGAAGAGCGGTTTGACTTGGCGCTTGGTTATTACCGTTTGGCCGATTATCTGGATGACGATAATGAACTTGTCGGCTTTTCGCTTGGTCTGATGTTGGCCGAACGCGGACGGCTGGAAGAAGCGGCGGCACAGTTTGCCCGCTTGCCGGAAAATGCTCTTTTATATCGCGATGCGCAAATTCAACGCGCGCAATCTTTGTTTGAAGCCGATGCCGGTGAAGCGGCGATTGCGGTTTTGACCAAGCAATTAAAACGCGCGCCGGATGATCGTGACCTTCTCATATCTTTGGGTGATTTATATCGCGCCAATGAGCGTTTTACCGAAGCCGAAAACATGTATGACCGTGCTGTCGGATTGATTGACGAAGATAGCGCCCGCGATTGGCATTTATATTTTGTTCGCGGCATGATGCGCGAGCGGCTGGATAATTGGGATATGGCGGAGAGCGATTTGCAGCGCGCCCGAAAATTATCTGGTGATGAGCCGCATGTGCTGAATTATCTCGGCTATAGCTGGATTGACCAAGGTTTATATCTGGAAGAGGGGCTGAAAATCATTCGCGAAGCGGTGAAGAAACAGCCGAAAAACGGCGCTTTTGTCGATAGTCTCGGCTGGGCGCATTATCGGCTTGGCAATTATAAAAAAGCCCTGGGCGTGCTGGAGCGCGCGTCATTATTGGAGCCGACTGATCCGGTGATTACCGATCATTTGGGCGATGCGTTATGGCGCAATGGCCGCGAGGTTGAGGCGCGTTATCAGTGGCGCAAGGCATTGGCCTTTGACCCGACGGATGAAGATCGGGCGAAAATCGAGAATAAGCTTTTGACAGGGCTTGGCGCGCCGGAGCCGGAAAAACCGGAAGCGCGCATGCCGCGCGGTGGCACGGCGATTTAATATGCTGAGCCTGTTTGCGGCGGCGAAAATAAATCTCACTTTAAAAGTGCTGGGTCGGCGTGCTGACGGCTATCACGGCCTGGAAAGTCTGGTCGCCTTCGCTGATATTGGCGATCAGATATTTGTCAAAAAAGCCGATGAAACGGCGTTATCGATTGTCGGCCCCTTTGCCGCCGCATTGAATAGCCCCGAAGAGATATCTGACAATCTGGTGCTTCGGGCGCTGGCTTTATTGGAAGTGGCGGCGGAGCGGGCCTTGCCGAGCGATATTGTTTTGCAAAAAAACCTGCCTGTGGCGTCCGGCATTGGCGGCGGCTCAGCCGATGCGGCGGCGGCGCTTCGCGGATTGGCTGCTTTGCATGAATTGGATATTGATTTAATGCCCTTGGCGGCTGAATTGGGCGCCGATGTGCCGGTCTGCTTATCAACACAAGCGGCTTGGATGAGCGGTATCGGTCATGATATTGCCCCGCTTCCGGCCTTGCCGGATGCCGATATTGTGCTGGTCAATCCGCGCTTGGCAGTGGCCACGGCCAGCGTGTTCAGCGCGCTTGATGCGTCGGAAAAGCTACGAGCGAGCGCGCCTGCGCCGCAAGCCTTCGCCGATGTGTCGGCTTGGTTGGCGTTTTTGAAGCGTGCCGGAAATGATTTACAGGCGGCGGCAATCAGCCTTGCGCCAGAAATTGCTGATTGTCTCGCCGGTTTAGAAAAAGCCGGTGCGCCGATGCATGCAATGAGCGGTTCGGGCGCGACATGCTTTGCGCTGTGTCCGCCGGGGCAAGGCAAGGCATTGGCAGCGCGTTATCGCACTTTGCGTGATAAGGATTGGGTGATGGCCGGACGCTTAATAAGCGCGGGCGATGCAGAAATCGACCACCCGGATGAGCGTGTCGCGGGTATCGCTGGCAGCGAACAGACCTAAAGCATCTTTTGCGCGGTCGCCATAATGGCGCGCCCGCTCAACCGTATCAGCCAACGCATTGGTTTGTTTCATCAGTTCAATTGTTTTGGCCAAGATTTCGGCATCATCTTGCGGGTTTTTAACCGCTTCGTCCCAAAATGCCCGCGCCGTATCATCGCTGCGGTGATAAGCCAGAATTAACGGTAATGTGACTTTGCCTTCGCGAAAATCTTCGCCGATATTTTTGCCCAATACATCATTGATGCTGCCGTAATCAAGCGCGTCATCAACCAATTGAAAAGCGATACCAAGATTGCGCCCGTAAGCGGTCAATGCCGCTTGCTTGGCTGCATCCGCACCGGCAATGACACTGCCGACTTCAGCCGCTGCTGCGAATAAGGCGGCGGTTTTGGCATCGATGATTTGTAAATATTTATCTTCGCTGACTTGCGCATTATTCATCGCGGCCAATTGCATGACTTCGCCTTCAGCAATCAAAGCGGCGGCGGCGGATAGAATATCAAGTGCCGGTAATGAGCCGGCAGCCACCATCATACGAAACGCTTGGCCAAGTAGAAAGTCACCGACCAATACACTGGCCGGATTGCCCCAGAGATTGCGCGCCGTCGGCTTACCGCGCCGCATATCGCTGTCATCAACAACATCATCATGCAGCAAAGTGGCAGTGTGCATATACTCAACAGCCGCTGCCATTGTGATATGGCTTTGCCCTTCATAGCCGCATAATTTTGCTGCCGATAGCGTCAATAGCGGTCGCAATCTTTTGCCACCGGCGCCGATTAAATGATCGGAAATTGCCGGAATGAGATCGGCGGCCGATTGCATATGCTTGCTGATTTCCAATTCGGTTTTTTGCAAATCATCGGCAAACAGCGATTGTAAATCGGTCAGCGCATCATCTGTGCCGCGTGTCGTCTCGCTAAAATTGATAATCTCTGCCATAATCTAACGGATTATCTGACAAATGGGCCGCCGGTCAAGGAAAACAGCCGAGACGAATGGATGCAGGGCGAAAAAGCATATAGCGAAGACGGTTTTTTAGGCGGCGCATTGGTTTTGCGCCAGCCGCAAGACGGTTTTCGCTCGGGCCATGATGCGGTTTTATTGGCCGCTTCTGCCGCCCCGCCACGCGGCGGGCATATTGCCGAATTGGGCAGCGGCGCCGGGGTTGCCACGCTATGCGTTTTGGCACGGCGCAAAGATGTTGAAGTGACAGGCATTGAATTTGATGAAAAATTGGTTGAACTGGCAACAAATAACGCTGTCGCCAATGAGGTGCAGGCGCGCGCCCATTTTCGCCGAGGCGATATTAGTGGGCCGTTTAATGATTTGCATCTCGTCGCCAATAGTTTTGATGAGGTGATTGCCAATCCGCCGTTTCACGATAGCGGCACAGTTCCCGAAATAACGCATGAGGGCAAAGCGCGAGCGCATATCGGCATTGAGGGAACGCTGGATAGCTGGGTGAAATGCGCCTGTGCGCTGACCCGGGCTAAAGGATATGTCACTTTCATTCATCGCGCTGATGCGCTGGACCGCCTTTTGACGGTGATGCAAAAGCGTTTGGGCGATTTGCATATTCTGCCGATACAGCCGAAACCGGATGCCGCGGCGGGGCGTGTTTTGGTGCGTGGGCGGCGGGACGCGAAAGCGCCGGTGACGCTTTTGCCGCCTTTGGTTTTACAAGATGCGACCGGTAAGGCCAGCGCCGCGGCTGAGGCGGTTTTGAGGCATGGCGAGGCGCTTGCTTTTGCCGGAAACGGCGTTTAGGTTCCGCTCATGAGTGACAGTGCGAAGGCGGGTAAGCCGCCCAGTTTTCAGGATCTAATTCTCAATTTGCAACGCTATTGGGCTGATGAAGGCTGCGTGATTTTACAGCCCTATGACATGGAAATGGGGGCCGGTACATTTCATCCGGCGACCATTTTGCGCGCCTTGGGGCCGCAGCCATGGCACGCTGCCTATGTGCAGCCATCGCGCCGCCCGACCGATGGTCGTTATGGCGAAAATCCGAACCGCTTTCAGCATTATTACCAGTTTCAGGTGATTTTAAAGCCGTCGCCTGACAATATTCAGCAGCTTTATCTCGATAGTTTGAAAGTGCTGGGCATAGACCCGATGGAGCACGATATTCGCTTTGTTGAGGATGATTGGGAAAGCCCGACTTTGGGGGCATGGGGTTTGGGCTGGGAAGTCTGGTGCGATGGTATGGAAGTGTCGCAATTTACCTATTTCCAACAAGTCGGTGGCATTGATTGCGAGTTGGTGGCCGGTGAATTGACCTATGGTCTGGAGCGTCTGGCAATGTATGTGCAGGGCACGGATAACGGCTTTGAGCTTGATTTCAACGGTCGTGATGATGAGAAAAGCGTCAGCTATGGCGATGTGTTTCATCGCAATGAGGTGGAGTTCTCGCATTATAATTTTGATGCCGCCAATACTGATATTTTATTCCGCCATTTTGAAGATGCGGAAGCTGAGTGCATGCAATTGGTTGAAAAAGGTTTGGCATTGCCGGCCTATGACCAATGTATGAAAGCCAGTCATAATTTTAATTTGCTGGATGCGCGCGGTGTCATTTCTGTGACTGAACGGCAAGCCTATATCGGTCGTGTGCGGGCATTGGCAAAGGCTTGCGCCGAGGCATGGTTGGCCGGCAGCGCCGCGCCGCAAGGAGGCGATAATGGCTGACTTGCTGATTGAGCTTTATTCGGAAGAAATCCCCGCCGGCATGCAAGCCGGTGCCGCCGCGCAATTGGCGCGCAAGATTGGCGAGTTTTTGCAAGGTTTTGACGTCACTGCCGAGGCGGTGGTGACCTATGTCGCGCCGCAGCGCGTTGCCTTATTGGCTTCCGGATTGCCGCAAAATCTACCCGATCGTAAAGAGCAGAAAAAAGGCCCGCGTGTCGATGCGCCGGAAAAAGCTATTGAAGGTTTTTTGCGCGCCAATGATTTGGACAGCACTGACAGCCTGAATGTGCAGGAAGATAAAAAAGGCGCGTTTTACATTCTTGATATTGACGAACCGGGCGGGCCTTTGGCGGATGCCTTGGCGCAATTTATGCCAAGCTTGATTGAGGGGTTTCAATGGCCGAAATCAATGCGCTGGGGAAGCGGCAGCTTGCGTTGGGTGCGGCCGTTACGGTCGGTTTTATGTCTGTTTGACGGCGCAATTGTGCCGTTTGAAGTTGGCGGTTTAAGCAGTGGCAATGTCACTTACGGGCATCGCTTCATGGCGCCGGCTGAAATTGAGATTAGCGACCCGCATGATTATGTCGGCGCGTTGGAGCGCGCTTTCGTGCTGGTTGATGCGCCGGTGCGCGAAGCTATGATTGCTGAAAGCGCGACGGCTTTGGCAAGCTCGGTTGATTGCCAATTGGTTGATGATGCGGGTTTGATGAGCGAGACGGCGGGGCTGGTCGAATGGCCCGAGCCTCTGCTCGGTAAAATTGATGATGCATTTATGGATGTGCCGGAAGAAGTGCTGGTCTCGGTCATGCGCACGCATCAGAAATATTTCGCGCTGCGCCAAAAAGACGGCAAGCTGGCACCATATTTCATCACCATCTCCAATATGCTGACCGATGATAAGGGCGCGGCAATTATTGCCGGTAATGAGCGTGTATTGCGGGCGCGTTTATCTGATGGTCGGTTCTTCTGGGACCAAGACCGCAAGCAGAGTTTAGAAAGCCGCTTGCCTGCGCTTGAGAAAATTACCTTTCAAGCCAAGCTCGGCACTGTGGCTGAAAAAAGCCAACGGATTGCTGCGCTGGCCCGCCAATTGAGCACATATTTAAATGCCGATGGCGATGCAGCAGAGCGGGCAGCGGCTTTGTGCAAAGCTGATTTGGTCTCCGGCATGGTTTATGAGTTTCCCGAATTGCAGGGCATTATGGGCGGCTATTATGCGCAAAATGACGGGCTTGGCGATGCGGTGGCGGCGGCCATTCGTGATCATTATAAGCCGCTGGGGCCGAGCGATGCGATACCGGATACGGCCGAAGGGCGCGCCGTGGCGCTGGCCGACAAGATTGATACTTTGGCCGGTTTTTGGTCGATAGATGAAAAGCCGACCGGCTCGAAAGACCCGTTTGCGCTGCGCCGTGCCGCTTTGGGCATTATTCGTATTTTGACCGAAACCGGCACACGTTTGCCATTACGTACGGTTTTTGAGGCGGCGTTTGAAGCCTATCGCGCAGATGCGACGCCGGTTGATGATTTGTTGGATTTTGTTGCGGACCGGCTGAAAGTCCATTTGCGCGGACAAGATATTTCGCATGATGTGGTGGCCGGCGTGTTTGCTTTGGGCAGCGATGATGTTGTCGAATTATCGGGTCGCGCCGAAGCCTTGCGTGATTTCTTGAACCGCGAAGACGGGGCTAATTTGAAAGCGGCCTTCATGCGCGCCAATGGCATTTGCGCCAAAGCAGATCATAAACAGGCCGAGATTGAAGCCGGATTATTGAACGAGACGGCTGAAAAAAACCTGCATGAGGCGCTTCAAATGGTGATGGCCATGCCGGTCGACACGTTGGATGCGTATCGCGCTTATGTCGACAGGTTGGCGACATTGCGCGCGCCGGTGGATGCTTTTTTTGAAGCGGTGATGGTCAATGACGATGACGCCAAAATAAGGCATAATCGTTTATCATTGTTGCAGGCGCTGATTCAGCAAATGCGTCGTGCAGCAGATTTTGATTTGATTGAATAGGGCTTCGGCATGACAGAACGCAAATTTGTCTATGCATTCGCAGACGGATTTGCCGAGGGGTCGGCAGCCGATACCGCATTATTGGGCGGTAAAGGTGCCAATTTGGCTGAAATGTGCTTGATGGGTTTGCGTGTGCCGCCCGGCTTTACCCTGACTACGGATGTTTGCAATCATTATAATACGCATGATGGACGGTTTCCCGATGGCTTGAAACAGCAAGTCGAGGCGGCTCTGGAACGGCTTTCTGATGATATGAATATGCGGCTGGGCGATGCCAAAGACCCGCTTTTAGTATCGGTGCGTTCGGGGTCGCGCGCCTCTATGCCGGGCATGATGGATACGGTGCTCAATCTTGGCCTCAATGATGTGACCGTATTGGCCTTGGCTGAGAAAACCGGCGATGCGCGATTTGCATGGGATAGCTATCGCCGTTTTCAGCAAATGTATGGCGATGTCGTGATGGGCGTCGCGCATGATTATTTCGAAGAAATTATCGACGATTATAAATTTGAAAATGCGCTGTCCTTGGACGCTGATTTGGCGGTTGATGATTGGCAGGATATTTGCGCGCGCTTTTCTGAGATGATTGAGCGCGAGGCCGGCGCGGCCTTTCCGCAAGACCCGCATGAGCAGCTTTGGGGTGCCATTGGCGCGGTTTGCAATAGTTGGAATAATCAGCGCGCCATCACCTATCGGCATTTGCATCATATCCCCGATGATTGGGGCACGGCGGTGAATGTGCAATCCATGGTCTTCGGTAATTTGGGTAAAAAAAGCGCCACCGGCGTTGCCTTTACGCGCGACCCGTCAACCGGCGAAAAGCGTCTTTATGGCGAATATTTGATGAATGCGCAGGGCGAAGATGTCGTTGCCGGTATTCGCACGCCGCTATTTTTGAGCAAGGCGGCGCGAGAGGCGGCGCAAATGGAAGAGCTGTCCTTGGAAGAGGAAATGCCGCAAGCCTATGCCGAGTTAACCGAAGTGTTTAGCCGTTTGGAACGCCATTTTCGCGATATGCAAGATGTCGAATTCACTGTGCAAAATGGCCGCGTGTTTATTTTGCAAACCCGCACCGGCAAGCGAACCATAGAAGCGGCGGTAAAAATCGCCGTCGATATGGTGGCAGAAAACGTCATTGCTGATGATGAAGCGGTGATGCGCATTGACCCGATGGCTTTGGAACATTTGCTGCACCCGACTTTGGACCCGCGCGCGCGGGTCGAGGTTTTGACCAAAGGCTTGCCGGCCTCACCCGGTGCAGCCAGCGGGGCAATTGCTTTTTCAGCCGATATCGCTGAAGCGATGGCGGCTCGTGGCGAAGATGTTGTGCTGGTGCGTATGGAAACCAGCCCGGAAGATATTCATGGCATGTATGCAGCGCGCGCAATTTTAACCTCACGCGGCGGCATGACCAGCCATGCGGCTGTGGTCGCGCGCGGGCTTGGACGCCCTTGTATTTCCGGTGCCGGACAAATGCAAATTGACTATGACGGGCAGGTCGCGCGCATTGGTGATGTGGAATTAAAGCCCGGCGATATTGTCACGGTTGACGGCACATCGGGCCGCGTGATGAAGGGGGCTGTGCCGACTTTGGAAGCTGAATTGACCGGCGATTTCGGCCAGCTTATGAGCTGGGCCGATAAGCGGCGCAAGCTGGGCATTCGTACCAATGCCGAAACCGCCAATGATGCAGCGCGCGCATTGCGCTTCGGGGCTGAGGGTATCGGCTTGTGCCGCACCGAGCACATGTTTTTCGAGCCGAGCCGTATCGCCTTGGTTCGGCAGATGATTTTGGCGGAGAATGCAGCGGCGCGCGCTGACGCGCTCAATGCCCTGCAGCCCATGCAGAAACAAGACTTCACAACATTGTTTGATATTATGGAAGGGCGACCGGTCACCATCCGTTTGCTGGACCCGCCTTTGCATGAGTTTTTGCCGCAAAAGCCTGAGGATATTGCTGAGTTGGCAAAAGCTTTGGGTGAGCCTTTGGATGAGTTGCGTTTGCGCATTCAGGCATTGGAAGAAAGCAATCCAATGCTCGGTCATCGCGGCAGTCGTTTGGCGGTGACCGCGCCGGAAATCTACACCATGCAATTGCGCGCCATATTTGAGGCTTTGAACGACAGTAAGGCGGTGCATGTTGAGATCATGTTCCCGTTGATTGTCGATGCGGCTGAATTGCAGGCAATGTTGGCATTGGTGCCCGATATTGCTGCCGCTTGCGGCGTCTCTGAGGAGAATTATAGCCTCGGCACAATGATAGAAGTGCCGCGTGCCGCGCTGATGGCCGATGAATTGGCTGAGAATGTCAGCTTCTTTTCATTCGGCACGAATGATTTGACGCAAACCACTTTAGGCATTAGCCGCGATGATGCAGGGCGATTTTTACCGCAATATGTCAATCGCGGCATGTTGCCGGTCGACCCGTTCGCCTCGCTGGACCAAAAAGGCGTTGGGGCGTTGATGCAAATGGCGGCGCAACGCGGCCGCACGACAAATGCCGATTTAAAACTCGGTATTTGCGGCGAACATGGCGGCGATCCTGCATCGATTGATTTCTTTCACGCGAACGGTTTTGACTATGTGTCATGCTCGCCGTTTCGCGTACCGATTGCCCGTTTGGCCGCCGCTCAAGCCGCGATTAAGGCCAAATAGGGCGAAACAGAAGGCGAACATTCCACTTCCGAAAATCGCCAAATCAGCTTACCGATAATTAACGATGACAGCGTAAAGTCAGGGCACGAGAGCGAGGACCCTTATGTTACGGCTGATACAATGGCTTGATATGCGTTATATTTGGGGGCCAACACGCCCCTTTTTGCTCCGTATTTTTGCGGCGGCAATTGTCTTTTTCATGTCGATTTCGATTATTTCCAATGCGCTGCAACCGCACTCTTTACTGGCGCAGGCACCGGCTCCCTATTTGCCGCAAGCTGATTTTAGTATCGGAGAAAGTCTGTTCAAAGGGCAAAAATCCTCTTTGAAAAAGGAAACGTTAAGTGAAGCGCAGCGTTGCTTGGCGCAGGCAATTTATTTTGAAGCGCGGTCTGAGCCGGTCGCCGGTTGGGAAGCAGTGGCTGATGTGGTGATAAATCGTGCCGTCTCGGATAAATATCCGGGCTCGATTTGCGGCGTGGTTTTCCAAGGCCAATATCGGCGGCATAAATGCCAGTTTTCATTTGCCTGTGACGGTCTATCGGACCGCCCGAAACACAAGGGGCTTTGGCGGCAATCCTTGCGCGTGGCGGGTAATAAGCTGGTCACATTTCGTGCCGGTCCGGCAACCGCAAAAGCCACTCATTATCATGCCGACTATGTTGACCCGTATTGGAACCGTTCCATGGTCAAGTTGACGCAAATCGGGCGGCATATTTTTTACAATGACCATAGGGTCGGGTCGTTTTAAGAAATATCGATATCCAGACCCAAATCCAGCGTCAGCGCGGAATGGGTGATGGCCCCTACCGAAATATAATCGACACCGCTTTCGGCAATGCCGACCACCGTATCTTCCGAGACGCGGCCCGACGCTTCCAACACGGCGCGTCCTGCGGTTATCTTGACCGCTTCGCTTAACTGGTTTGGGCTCATATTATCCAGCAAAACAATCCGCGCATTGGCGGCCAAGGCCTCTTCCAATTGCGCCAGCGTGTCGACCTCAATTTCGATTGCCAGCATATGGCCGGCTTCGGCTTGCGCCGCATATAAGGCCTCGCCAATGCCACCGGCTACGGCAATGTGATTATCTTTAATTAAGATTGCATCATCCAGCCCGAAACGATGATTGGCCCCGCCACCGGCGCGGACCGCATATTTCTCCGCAGCCCGCAAACCGGGTGTGGTTTTGCGCGTATCACAAATTTTCGCTTTGGTATGCGCCACCAGCCCGACCAAATGCGCGGTTTTGCTGGCAATGCCGGATAAATGACCGAGATAATTCAGCGCTACGCGTTCGGCCGCCAACAGCGCGCGTGCCGGACCCTTAATGGTTGCGACATCGTCACCGGCAGCCAGCGTGTCACCATCTTTAATATGGCGGGTAATTTCCAAACCGCTTCGGCTGGCCAAAAAAGCCGCTTCAACCAAATCCATACCGGCCAACACGCCGTGTTCACGCGCGCGTATCACTGCATGCGCTCGCGCCGCTTTCGGTATCACGGCCTGCGACGTCACATCGCCACTGCGGCCCCAATCTTCGGCCAATGCGTCTTTGACCAATTTCTTGACCATCATTGGCGGCAAGGGGGTTAGTGTGTCGCTCATTTTATGCATTGCGTGTCCTATTGCGCTTTGGCGCTCTCAGCCGCTTTATCTGTCGGCAATTTTGGCAGCGCGTCATAGGCATCGTTTAATCCGCTGAGGGTCAGCACAGAATGAGCAGATGGACGTTTATCGGGAAAATCACTGCGCGCATGGCCGCCGCGACTTTCTTCACGCAGCAGTGCCGCCATGGTTATGAATTGTGCTGCCAAAACCATATTGGCAAACGGTGCGGCCCCTTGGGCGGCATGTTGCAGGCGTTCCAATTCGTGCAATGTATGCACCAATCCCGACGCTTCGCGGACCACGCCGACATGACGGCTCATTAAGTGACGCAGCTTGTCGGTCATTGGCGCTAAAATTTGCATATCGGCTTCAGGTTCAGTCATCGGACTGGCCGGATGCGCAGTGGCCGAATGGGGGATGATATTATTGATATCAGTGGCAATGCGCGCACCGAACACCAAAGCCTCCAGCAATGAATTACTGGCCAAGCGATTGCCTCCATGCAGGCCGGTAGAGGCCACTTCGCCACAGGCCCAAAGCCCGCTCAAACTGGTGCGGCCCGAGGTGTCGGTTTTGATACCGCCCATATGAAAATGCGTCGCCGGCGCAACCGGCAAGGGCGTCTTGGTCGGGTCAATGCCAATCTTGGCGCATTCTTTCGCCACTGTCGGAAAACTTTCAGTGAGCCGCGCGGCCAAACCGGAAGGGCGCAAATCAAGCCCGACCGAGCCGGTCTCTTGAATTTTTGTAAACACGCCGCGCGCCACAATATCGCGCGCCGCCAATTCACCGCGCGGGTCAATATCAGGCATGAAGCGGTGGCCATTGCCGTCAACCAATATCGCGCCTTGGCCGCGCAAGGCCTCTGTCGCCAGAGGGGCCGGGTCGCTGCCATTTGAAAACGGACCGGTTAGTGCAGTCGGGTGGAATTGCACAAATTCAGCATCGGCAATCGCCGCGCCGGCGCGTGCTGCCATTGCCAAAGCTTCGCCATTGGCGCCGCGCGGATTTGTGGTAACGGCAAAAAGATGGCCGATACCGCCGGTCGCCATAATGGTGGCGCGGGCGCGGATTAAAAGCGGGCCGGATAAGACGCTGCTGCCGGAAGGGCGGGCAAACACGCCAACCACGCGGCCATCTTCAACGGCCAATTCATATGCGGCAAACCCTTCCAGAAATGAAATGGACGGGCTGGCATCGGCGCGTTGTAATAGCGCGCGCATAATCTCACGACCGCTGCGATCACCTTGTGTGCCGATTATCCGGTCAAAGCTGTGCGCCGCCTCTCGGCCAAGACTGAAAGAGCCGTCTGTATTGCGGTCAAAAGTGACACCGAGATTTTCCAGATCTTCAATACGGGCAGCGGCTTCTTCGGCCACCATATGCGCGATTGCGCCATCCACCAGACCGGCACCGGCATCGATCGTATCTTGGGCGTGGTAGGCGGGGCTGTCATCAGGGCCGATAGCGGCGGCAATGCCGCCTTGCGCCCATTTGCTGGCGCTGCCTTTATTGCGTTTTCCAGCCGCCAAAACTGTCACCGGACGCGGGCCTAATTTTAAGGCGGTGAATAAACCGGCCAAACCGGCACCGACAATCAGCACATCGCCGACATCAATAATATTGCCTTGCGTGCGGGTCATTTTTTTCCAATAAGCCTATTTGCTCAGTTCAATCATCCGCTCAACGGCGGCGCGTGCCTTATCGGCAACAGCCGCGTCAACGGAGATTTCAGTGCGGTTCAGCACCATGGCTTCCAGCACTTTCGGCAGGGTAATTTGCTTCATATGCGGGCACAGATTACACGGGCGAACAAAATTGACCTGCGGGTTTTCAACCGCAATATTGTCGCTCATTGAGCATTCCGTGACCATCATGACACGCTCTGGCTGATTATCGGTGACCCATTTAATCATTGCTGAAGTGGAGCCGGAAAAATCCGCTTCATCCAAAACATCAGGTTTGCATTCCGGATGTGCAATAATTTTCAGGCCCGGATCATCTTCGCGATATTGCTGTAATTCTTCTGCCGTGAACAGTTCATGCACTTCGCAACGGCCTTTCCAAGCAATCACTTCGACATCGGCCTCCTTGGCAATGTTTTGCGCCAAATATTCATCCGGTATGCATAAAACTCGGTCGGCCCCCATGCCATTGACAATTTTCACCGCATTTGAAGACGTGCAGCAAACATCGCTCTCGGCTTTTACGGCGGCGGATGTGTTGACATAAGTAACAATCGGCACGCCCGGATAGGCTTCGCGCAAAGCCCGAACATCTTGTGCGGTAATCGATTCTGCCAAGGAGCAACCGGCTCCCATATCGGGCATTAAAACGGTCTTTTCAGGGCTCAATAATTTCGAGGTTTCGGCCATGAAATGAACGCCGCATTGGACAATCATATCGCCTTCAGCATTGGCCGCTTCAATGGCTAATTGCAGGCTGTCACCGACCACATCGGCAATGCAGTGAAAGATTTCCGGCGTTTGATAATTATGCGCCAGAATCACCGCATTTTTCTGTTTTTTCAGCTCATTAATGGCTTTGATATAGGGCGCGAAAAACGGCCATTCGACGGATGGGATAACGCTTTTGACACGCCGGTAAAGCGGCTCCATATCGCGCGCCAAACCGTCAGAATAGGCAATGTCCATTTCTTCCAAAATGCGCGCACCGACTTGCCCCGGTTGCGCGGTCACTGCGTCGCTTATCAAGCTGCTGCTGGCTGTAAACATGTCCACTCCTATTTATACTCAAAATGAGCATAATGCATGCTTTATAATATGAACTTATGTGACGGAAAATCAAGCGCAAATAGGTGTTTAACGGCGCGCTCTTTTGTTGCGTCCGGCCGATACGCGCAAACCCGCCAAAGGCCGCTCGGCACCATCGGTTTGGCGGAAACGAAACAATTCCGCCGGACGCCCACGGGCCCGTTCGGTCTCGCCGGTTGCTTCTACCAGACCTGACTTTTCAACCAAGCGGCGGAAGTTTTGTTTATGCAAATTCGTGCCGACCACCATTTCGGTTGTTTGTTGCAAAGCGCGCAAAGTAAAGCGTGGTGGCATCAGGTCAAAAATCACCGGTCGATATTTCAGCTTACTGCGCAAGCGCCCCAAAGCAGTGGCTAATATGCGCCTATGGTCCAATTGCAGTGGACGGCCCAAACCGTCAATCGGCTTTTGCGCATCGGGGCGTCCGTCAAGTTTGGCCTCTTTCACCAGACCGGCTTGATACAGCAATTCATAACGCTCCAGCACAAACTCCTCATCCCATGCAGAATCCGATGGCATATCATCGCGACCAAAAGCCAGTCGGATGCGTTCGCCTGCGCTGCTTTTCCCGCGGGCCCATTGATCAAGCGCCGGTAAAATCATTGCGTCAATAATGGCGGGGCGGCCATCGCGCCAATCTTCCCATGGAAAGAAACGATAAATATCGCCCCAATCAGCCGCCTGTTCATCTTCATCATCAGGCATTTCTTGCGTCGGTGTTAGCGCCAAATAGCCGACTGATACGACGTGGCGTCGATCATTTGTGTCGGCCCGATAGCGGCCTTGATCGGCAAAAGTATAAAGCTGTTCGACATGCGCCAGATTGACCCCGACTTGCTCGCCAACCCATTGCCGCAGGCCGATTTCCATCGTGCGATGACTGTCCGGCATAAACGGGCCAAAGGGCAGGCGCGGGTTTTCATTATCATCAGCGACCAGACGGCACTGCAATTTTCCGTTATGGACGCGCATAATGGCAGTGCTGATATCAATCAGAATATCGTTTTGGCCGGTGGTGCTCATCGGCGCAGTATAGAACGGATTAGCCGTTTCGGCGAACAATCACGCTACCGGCAGAATAGCCGGCACCGAAGCTGCAAATCACGCCTGTCTCTCCGGCTTTGAAATCGCTTTTATGCTTATGAAACGCAATGATGGAGCCGGCTGAGCTGGTATTGGCATATTCATCCAGCACGGTCGGTTGTTCGTCTTCACTCGGTTCATGGCCCAGCACTTTTTTGGCAATGAAATCATTCATATTACGATTGGCCTGGTGCAGCCACATGCGGCGCAGGGATGCGGCCTGCAAATTATTATCTGCCAAATGGTCGGTAATCATTGCCGCCACCATGGGCGAGACTTCGCGGAATACTTTACGGCCTTCTTGAATAAACAGCTTATCTTTATCGTCGCGATGCTCGGGATCCGTGCGGTTCAAAAAGCCAAAATTATTGCGAATATTATTTGAGAATTTGGTCACCAAACGTGTGTCGACAATTTCAAACCCTTCGCGGTTTTTGGCAATATCGCCGGCTTCCAAAATAACTGCTGTCGCGACATCACCGAAAATGAAATGGCTGTCACGATCGCGGAAGTTCAAATGGCCTGAACAGACTTCCGTATTCAGCATCATCACCCGCTTGGCACTGCCCGAGCGGATCATGTCATAGCCGGTTTGAATGCCGAAAGTGGCGGATGAGCAAGCGACATTCATATCAAAAGCAAAACCTTCAATGCCCAGCAAATCTTGTATCTCAATGGAAATCGCCGGATAGGCGCGTTGTAAATTGGCGCAAGCGACCAATACTGCGTCAATTTCATTGGCTTCAATTTGCGCTTCTTCCAATGCCTGTTTGGCCGCGTTAACGCCCATTTCAGCCAATAGAGACGGCTCATCATTTGAGCGCTCCGGTATGCGCGGACACATAAAGTCAGGGTCCAGAATACCTTCTTTATCCATCACATAACGGTTTTTAATACCCGAGGCTTTTTCGATAAATGCGCTGTTGGAGGGGCTCAGCGCTTCCATCTCTCCGGCTTCAATCGCCGCGGCATTATCGGCGTTAAATTTCTCAACATAGGCGTTAAAGCTCTCAACCAGCTCATCATTGCTGATGGACTGCGAGGGCGTGAACAGGCCGGTACCGGTCAAAATCACCTGCGTCATTGAAAATCCTCCACAATTTAGCGTTAGTGTAACATATCGCCGGAACCGCAAAAGCCGATAACGGCGCAGTTCATGTCACATTGAATAACATTTTGTTACGGATTCACTCGGTTTCGACGTCGAACACGCTACCGTTCAGTGTTACGGCGTTGCCGTTCAGCATCAGCGTTTCCTCAATCGCATCTTCACGAATAAGGGCGAGGCCGGTTTGCCCGATACGCGCCACCAGCTCGCCGCCAATTCGTGCATCATCCGCCGCGCCGACCATCAGCTTATCACCGTGTTGGCCATCCGCCTCAGCCAAGGCTAAGGCGTGTAATTTCTTGCGTAATTTGCCTTTGCGATGAGTGCGCGAAGTAACTTCTTGACCGATAAAACAGCCTTTTTTGAAATCAATTGCCTGCATTTGCGCCAACCCATATTCAAGCGGAAACACAGTCCCCGGCGGCATATCCGATGCCCCTTCAGCAATCCCCAGTCGCAGCCGATTGGTGTGCCAATTATGAAGCGATTTTTCCGGCAGGCCGGTTTCAGGGGGATTGTCGAAAAAGCCGCGAAGCCCCAAACCTTCATGGCGCGGGTCTTCGTAAAATCCGGCCATGGGCGGGCATGGAAATCCATCTTCCTGCCAAATTGCGTGAACTTGCTTATCGCTGATATTGAGGCTGATATCGGCGCGCAATTTATACAGGCCCAGCTTCTTCATCACCGTTTCTGCCTGGCTTGCATCCAAATCCAGCAGAAACATATCGTTCTCTATATAAATGATGAAATCATGGAGCAGCTTGCCCTGCGGGGTCAGCAAAGCAGACATGACGCAGCTTCCGGCCTGCGGGGCAGCGACATTTTGCGTCACCAGATTTTGCAAAAACTCGACCCGGTCAGGGCCGCTGATTTCAATAAGGCAACGGTCGCTCAAAGTGGTTTGATAAATGCTCATAAGTCAGATGTGCGCTGATTGAAGGTAAATTTCAAGTCCTGCTCTGTCTGGCATATGTGGGCTCATCGCTTTATAGTCGCGCCATGGCAGCGAGCCGAAACCTGATTATATTACCGCCCGACCGGTTGGACGCATTTACCGCCACCGGCGTTTTGGCTGAATTGCTGGCTTTTGAGCCGTCGCGCGGCATTGATATTATCGCCCATGAAAACCAAGTGGCATTTTTTGCCGATGCGCCGGCAGCGCTCAATTTCATCACCCATGACAAGCCGTCCGGCATTATGCCGCGCTTGCAGCTTATGGGCGCGGTGATGGGGCGCAATTGGCACCGGATAATTTCTTTGGCGCCGACGCGCTTGCCGTTTTTGCTATGGGCCAAGCACCGCCATATTTATAAATTTGACGCAGGGGTTTACGCGCTTCCGGCTTTATTTGCCGACAGCAAATTTCGCCCGCCGCATATTTTTATGCCTGATAAAGCGCATTTGGCTTTGCCCGAAACGCTTGCCCCAACCGCGCCGATTATCGTGCTTGCCATGCGAGAAAGCGGTCGCTCGGTTTGGGATTGGCGGCATTATGCCGAACTGGCATGGCGGTTGGCCGATAGCGTTGCGGCGTTAAAAACCGCCCATATTGTCGTTTTATCGCGGCCCGGTTGCCCAATTTCCGGCCCGCTTATGGATAATATTCCGGCCGGTCAAATCAGCCGCTTTGATGATTTATCCTATGGGAAAAGTGCCGCGCTGATGCGCCGTGCCACGCTGATGGTCGGCACGGACAGATTGGCGGCCCGTATGGCGTCGGTTTCCGGCACTGATGTGGTGTTGCGGTTGGATCGCGAAGACAATCAAATGCGCGGGCGTCCTTACGGGCTTTATGTCGGCCATGATGTGGCTCAAGTGGCGCAGTATATAGCCACAAAAAACCGCTTGAAAAGTGAGACAGCCGAAGCCGCGTCTGCTAAGACAAAGGCACCAGATTGATGGATAAAGAAAGACGGGCAGGTTAGTCAAAATGACAGTAGAAAATTTTGATCTCCTCATTCGCGGCGCCACTTTGGCGACGGCTGAGGGCAGCGAACAAACCGATATTGCGATTAAAGACGGGCGTTTCGCGGCGATTGGCGATTTGGCTGATGCATCGGCTGATGAAACGCTGGATGTAAACGGTTTGACGGTTTTGCCCGGCGTCATTGACACACAAGTGCATTTTCGCGAACCCGGCATTGAGCATAAAGAAGATTTGCAATCCGGCTCTTTGGCAGCCGTGATGGGCGGCGTTACGGCAGTATTTGAAATGCCGAACACCAAACCGCCGACCACCAGCAAGGAAGCGATTGAAGATAAAGTAAAGCGCGGGCGTGACCGCATGCATTGCGATTTTGCTTTTTATGTCGGCGGCACGCATGAAAACGCAGCTCAATTGCCGGAGCTTGAGCGGATGGATGGCATTTGCGGGGTTAAGGTTTTCATGGGCTCCTCAACCGGTAATTTGCTGGTGCCTGATGATGATGGTGTCGGCGATATTTTGAAACATATCAAACGCCGCGCCGCGTTTCATAGCGAAGATGAATATCGTTTGCGCGAACGTCGTCCGCTGGCTGAAACCGGCAAAGTGGAAACGCATCCGGTTTGGCGCGATGATGAGGCGGCGATCTCATCAACCCGCCGGCTGATTAAACTGGCCCGCGAAGCCAATCAAGAAATTCACGTCTTGCACGTCACCACGGAAGAAGAAATGCAAATGCTGGCCGCCAATCGCGACATTGTTTCGGTGGAAGTAACACCGCAACATCTGACTTTGGTGGCGCCGCAGGCTTATGAGGAAATCGGCACTTATGCGCAAATGAACCCGCCCATTCGTGGGGCGCGACACCGCGCAGCACTTTGGAAAGCGCTTGAGCAGGGCATTGTTGATGTGCTCGGCTCTGACCATGCGCCGCATACGAAAGAAGAAAAAGCCGAGGCTTATCCGCACTCTCCGGCCGGTATGCCGGGCGTGCAAACCCTATTGCCGGTGATGCTGGGGCATATGGCAGAGGGTAAGCTGTCGCTTGAGAAACTGGTGAGCTTGACCAGCTTGAATGCGGTGAAACTGTTTAATATTAAAGAAAAAGGCGAGGTTAAAATCGGCAATCATGCAGATTTGACCTTTGTCGATTTGAAGCGCAGTGAAACCATTTCCGAAGATTGGGTCGCCTCGCGTTGCGGCTGGTCGCCTTTTACCGGTCGCACTGTCACCGGCTGGCCGGTTGGTACGATGGTTCGCGGCACACGGGTTATGTGGCAGGGCGAATTGACCGCCCCGTCAACCGGTCAACCGGTGAAATTTGATATTTAGTAGGAGAATATAATGTCAGACAGTTTTCGCGCGCTGCGATTGAATAAAAATGATGACGGCCAAAGCCATGAATTTGTTGAATTGACTGAAAATGATTTGATGGAAGGCGATGTCACTGTCGCGGTTTCTCATTCAACATTGAATTATAAAGACGGTTTGGCGCTGACCGGCGCGTCGCCGGTCGTGCGCGTATGGCCGATGATTCCGGGCATTGATTTTGCCGGCACGGTCGAAAAATCAGAGCATGCGGATTTTAAAGAAGGCGATAATGTCATTTTGAATGGCTGGGGTGTCGGCGAAACGCATTTTGGTGGCTATGCCGGCAAAGCGCGGGTTAAAGGCGACTGGCTGGTCAAGCGGCCTGACAGTATTTCAGCCGCGCAAAGCATGGCCATTGGCACAGCCGGTTATACGGCGATGTTATGCGTTATGGCTTTGGCGGATGTGCCGAAAGATGCCGGTGAAATTTTGGTTACCGGCGCGGCCGGTGGCGTCGGCTCCGTCGCTTTGGCGCTGCTGTCAAAAATGGGATATCAGGCGGTTGCTTCAACCGGCCGGATGGAAGAGGAAGCCTATTTGACCGGACTTGGCGCATCGCGGGTGATTGACCGCAATACGCTATCTGAAAAAGGCCGTCCGTTGGATAAAGAACAATGGGCCGGCGTGGTCGATGCGGTTGGCAGCCATACTTTGGCCAATGCGATTGCGCAGACCAAATATGGCGGCACGGTCGCGGCTTGCGGTTTGGCGCAAGGGCCGGATCTGCCGGCAACAGTCATGCCATTTATCTTACGCGGCGTGACTTTGGCCGGTATTGATAGCGTTATGGCACCGCGTGCCAAGCGCGAGGCGGCATGGGCGCATCTGGCCGAGCATCTGGATTTGGCGAAACTTGATGCCATGTCGAGCCCGGCCAGCTTGGATGATCTGCCTGAATTGGGGCAGAAAATCCTCGCCGGTCAAACCCGCGGTCGTGTGATTGTTGAAATCTAAAAGCCTTTAGAAAATTGAATAAGCGCCGTCGATAACGAATAAATCGCCTGAATGATAAGTCGATGCATCCGATGTCAAATAAACGGCAATACCGCCAAAATCTTCCGGTTCGCCCCAGCGACGAGCCGGAACACGCGGGATAACATTTTTCTCAAAACTGTCATTGCCTTGCGCACCGGCTGTCATATCGGTTGCAATCCAGCCCGGCAAAATTGAATTGGCGCGCACGCCATGGCGCGCATGCTCAACCGCAATCGCTTTCATCATTGAAATTACCGCGCCTTTTGTGGCGGCATAATGCTGGTTGCGCGCCGCGCCTTCAATCGCGGCAAGGCTGGCAACGCCGACCAATGAACCGCCCGGGTCACCGTTTTTGGCCCGCTCAACCATATGTTTGGCCGCCGCGCGCAAAGTGAAAAATACGCCGTCAAGATTAACCGCCAAAACATCGCGATAGGCTTGAGTATCCATTTCAGGAAATGAGCCGGCCAGTTTGCCGATACCGGCATTGGCGAACACGCTATCGACACGACCCATTTGCGCCACTGTGTCTTCGAATGCGGCGGCAACAGCCGCTTCATCGGCAACATTGACGTTCCAGCTTTGCGCCTTCACGCCATGGCCGGAAAGTTCAGCGACAGCTTTTTCATTATTCGCTTCATTGGTGCCCCAAATGGCAATATCTGCACCGGCTTGTGCCATGGCTGATGCCATGCCTAGTCCAATGCCGCGATTACCGCCGGTAACCAAGGCAACTTTGCCGCTTAAATCAAATGGTTGATATCCCATAATGCTCTCTCCCTTAGGCTTCAACTTTACTCATGACTATATCGGCTCCTAGCGTCAAGCCAAGCAGAAAGCAGCCTTAATGTCAGGCTTTGACGACGCGCTATGGCAGTGGCAAGCTGTCGCCATGGGTATGCGATTCCTTATTTTATGTGCGCTGCTATGGCCACTTAACGCGCTGGCTGATACGCGGGAACTGACCGTGTCGACTTTGGATGGTCGCGTGCTGGCATTTCAAGTGACGCTGGCTGATACGCCGGAAAGACAGCAGCGCGGCTTGATGTTTGTCAAATCCATGCCGCCTCAACACGGCATGTTATTTCCGAAAAACCCGCCGCGCATAGCACATTTTTGGATGCGCAACACGCTGATACCTCTGGATTTGGTGTTTATTTTACCGGGTGGCATGATTGGCCAAATCGTCACCCGCATGGATACGCAATCAGACCGCCGCACCAGCTCGCTGGAAAAAGTCAGCGCTGTATTGGAAATAAATGCCAATGAGGCAAAGCAACTGAAAATCGGCGTCGGTGATATTGTCTCCATGCCGGGGGTTCAATTCTGATGTGCGGACGTTTTGCCCTGACCACGGCGCCGGAAGATTTGCGCCAAATGGTTGATTTCTCAAATCGGATAAATTTCCCGGCCCGATATAATATCGCTCCGACACAACCGATCAGTGTTATTCGTGCCGTGCCGGGTCGTGAAATGGCTTTGGTGCAATGGGGGCTGGTGCCGCCTTGGCTGAAGCCCGAGCAAGTAACCGATAAAGCGTCGCGTCCACAAATAAATGCGCGCGCGGAGACCATTACCGAAAAGCCCAGTTTTAAAAACGCGTTTCGCCGTCGCCGTTGCCTCATTCCATCGGATGGGATTTATGAATGGGATCGCTCGCTCGGTCAGCCCTATCGGATTCATAGAGAAGATGGGCAGGCGTTTTTCATGGCCGGTATTTGGGAAATCTGGAATGGCGCGGATGGCAGTGAAATTGAAACTTGCGCGATTATCACCACCGCCGCGAATGATAAATTAAGCGCTGTGCATCATCGTATGCCGGCGCTGATTAAGCCGGACTTGGCTGACGATTGGCTGGCCACCCCTGAGACCGAAGCGGAAAAATTACTTTCTCTTTTGGGCGATGAGCCGCAAGATGATTTTATCGCCACGCCGATATCGAAACGGGTCAATAAGGTGGCAGAAGATGATGCGGCGCTTTGGGATGAGCATATTGTCGAAGCGCCGGCCAAACAGATGGATTTGTTTTAAGGAGCTGCCTATGGCTGTTATTGACCATATTATTATTGCCGTTGAAGAGCTTGAGCAGGCCAGCAAAGATTATGCGCTAATGCTTGGGCGCGCGCCAAGCTGGCAAGGCACGCATCCCGATTACGGCAGTGCCAACACACTGTTTCGCTTGGATAATTGCTATTTGGAATTGCTTGCAGCCGACGATAAAAATGGTGGAGAGGGGTGGGCCGGTGACATGATACGCGGCGTGCTGGAGACACGTGGGCAATCGCTTTGCGCTTTGGTTTTCGGCACTGAGGATTGCGACGGATTTTTGGAAAATGCCCGCGCGCATGGGCTTGAAGTGTCCGAGCCGGTGGCCGGTCATGGCATTGACACGGTTAGCGGCAAGAAGCGAACTTGGCGCAATATGCATTGGGATGCGGCGGCAGCGCGCGGTATTTTTTCTTTTTGTATTCAGCATGATGATTTATCGGCCCTGCCTATGGCGGCAATAGAAGGTGAGGGCGCGGTCAGCGCGGTTGACCATGTTGTGGTGCAAACAAAAAGCGCGGCGGCGGCGAAAAAGTTTTATGGCGATCAGCTTGGTATTCGCTTGGCCTTGGAACAAGACGTACCTGATTGGGGCGGCACGCAAATTTTCTTTCGTAGCAATTCGATGAGTATTGAGGTGATTGCCTCGGATAAGGCGAAAGATGAAGATCGCCTGTGGGGCTTGGCGTTGAAAACCGATAATATTATTGCGACGCAAAACCGCCTCGCCAGTGCCGGAATAGCAGTGTCGGAAGTGCGCGACGGTCGCAAACCCGGCACTAAAGTATGCACTGCAAAATCGCATGTGTTGGATGTGCCGACTTTATTGATTGAGCATCGGAAAGATTAATCGGCCGCGCGCGCCAATCTATCGTTAATCGCTTCGCCCAGCCCGTCTGTCGGTATCGGCATGACGGCCAATGTTTTGCCTTGATTTTGCGCCGCTGCATCGGCTTTGTGCAGGGCAGTAAATAAAGCCGCTGCCGCTTCAGCCAAGTCACCATTGGCACTCAAATTCATGAAACAATCAGCCGCTGCGTTCGGCCCAAACCCGATAAGCAATTCAGTCGCCGTCGCATTTTCGACGTCAAGTCGAATGGCAGTTTGCGGTGCATAATGGCGCGCCAAACGCCCCGGTGCCAATCGTGCGGTTTCGGCTTTTTCTTGCGGCGGCTCGGCCAGTTTCTTCGCAAGAAATTTTTCAATATCAGCGCGCGCAATGCCACCGGCGCGCAGCCAAAGCGGTGTTTCTGATAGGCAGCCAACAATGCTCGATTCAACGCCGATAACGCAATCGCCGCCATCCAAAACATCAATTTCGGGGAGTAAATCCGTCACATGCATCACAGTGCTGGGGCTGAGCCGACCGGATGGATTGGCACTGGGGGCGACCAGCGGCAGGCCTATCTCAGTCAATAAGGCTTGTGCCGTCGGATGCGCCGGAAGTCGCAAAGCAATGGTATCCAGACCGGCTGAAGCGAGCGGGTCAACCGGACAATCTTTCTGTCTTGGTACAACCAGCGTTAATGGGCCGGGCCAAAACCGCGCCGCCAATTTTTCGGCCATTTGATTAAATTGTCCAAGCCGATGTGCCATATCCATATCGCCAATATGGCAAATTAGCGGATTGAATTGCGGCCTTTTCTTGGTCGCGTAAATGGCCGCAATGGCAGCCGCATTGGTGGCGTCACCGGCCAATCCGTAAACCGTCTCGGTCGGCATGGCCAGCAAGCCACCCTGTTTCAGTGTCCCGACGCAGGCGGCGATGCCCGCCGCATTTGCGGGATGAACAGTCATTTATTTTTTCGCAGCTTTCTTGCGCGGGGCGGCCTTTTTGGCTGGTGCTTTTCTGGTCGCCGGTTTCTTAGCAGCCGGTTTCTTAGCCGCTGTTTTTTTGGCAGGCGCTTTCTTGACTGCCGGTTTTTTAGCAGGCGCCTTTTTCGCGATTGCTTTTTTCGCGGCCGGTTTTTTACCGCCGGTAATGAGATTGGCAGGCAATAGGCTGAAAATAGCGCAGAGGGTTGAATAAAGCGCGCCGTGAATAATCACCGGCCCGTTGCCGGTGCGAACAGCCAAATGCGTCTCGCGGACAACACGCGGCGCGGTCAGCCAAACGAATTTCGGCATTTTGTTCATCCGGTCGCGTGTGCCGGCAACATCATGAATTTCGGTATATGTATAGCCCGGGCATGAGGCGACAACATTGACACCGCGCGGGCGCAATTCGCTATACAGGCTTTGGCTGAAAGATTTCACATAAGCCTTGATCGGCCCATAAAGTGTATTGCCCGGCGTGCCCGGCAAATAGGCCGCGACAGAAGCGATGTTAACGATATAGCCGTGCCCGCGCTTGGCCATATCGGCGGCAAAAATATGCGCCAATTCGGTCAGACCGGTCAGCATCACCTGCACCATATCTTGTTGGGTTTTCCATTTTGATTTGGTGAAACTTTCGGCCACGCCATAACCGGCATTATTGACCAGATAGTCGATGGTAATTTTCTTCTTTTTGATTTCCGCCGCCAGTTTGGCCGGGGTTTCCGGCTTTGCCATATCAGCAGTGATGACAGTTACTTTTGTGCCATAGGCTTTTTCCAGCTCTTTGGCCAATTTATTGAGGCGCGGTGCACGCCGTGCCGTAATGACCAGATCATAATCGCGCTGTGCCAAATAGCGGGCATAGTCGCGGCCAATGCCGGATGACGCGCCGGTAATTAACGCGGTTCCCTCACGGGTTTTTTGCTGTGTGGCCATTTCAAACTCCTGGATTGCACTCGCTAACAGATTAGTTATGTTGGTAGCAAGTTGAGAGTTTCATGCCAAGCCCATAAGGGCATTGAGGATATTGTGAGCGAGCAGCAAAAAACCACATCGCAGGCGCATGGCCTGCGCTACCCGTTTGATGAAAAGCCGACTGTCGGACAGCCGATTGAAGTGGCTGACGGCGTTTTCTGGGCCCGCATGGAGCTGCCTTATACGCTGGATCATATTAATGTCTGGTTGCTGCGTGATGGCGATGGCTGGGTGATTATTGATACGTGCGTCGATATGGATAGCTCGCGCGCTCATTGGGAAGAGCTGTTTGCCGGCTTTATGCAAGGTAAGCCGGTGCATAAAGTCATTGTCACGCATATGCATCCCGACCATGTCGGCCTTGCCGGTTGGTTGGTCGAACGTTTTGACGCTGATTTTCATATGTCCCGCACTGATTATTTAATGTGCCGCACCATGGCCGCCGATACCGGCAAAGAAGTGCCGGAAGAGGGCATTCGCTTTTATCGCGCTGCCGGTTTTGACGATTATGCTTTGGAGCGTTATCGCGCTCGTTTCGGTGGCTTTGGTCAACATATTCATCCGCTGCCGCAAGCCTATAAGCGGGTGAAACAAGATGATGAGATTGTCATTGATGGCCATAAATGGCGCATTGAAATCGGCTCCGGTCATGCGCCGGAACATGCGTGTCTTTATTGCGAAGACAAAAAACTGCTGATTTCGGGGGACCAGGTAATACCGCGCATTTCATCCAATGTATCGCTGTTTCCGACAGAACCGATGGGCAATCCTTTGCAGGATTGGATCGATAGCTGTCATCGTATTCGCGACGTCATTCCCGATGATGTGCTGGTCTGCCCGGCTCATAATGAGCCGTTCTACGGACTGCATGCGCGTTTGAATGCGCTGATTGACGGGCATGAAAATTCGCTGGTTCGCCTGCGTGATGTCTGTGAAGAACCGCGCCGCGCCATTGATGGCAAAGTATTTTCGGTTTTGTTTAAACGCAAAATCGGCCGTGAAGTGTTTTTCATGGCGGCCGGGGAGAGCTTGGCGCATTTAATGTGTCTTGTGCATCGCGGCGATTTATCGATGAATTATGATGAAGATGGCGTATGTTATTATCAACAAACGGCCGCCATATCGTGAGTGGCCGGCGACTGCATAAGAGATGAATGGGGCGTGACGCATGGCCGATAAGATTGAGATTGCAGAAGATATTCAAAAGCTCAGTTTTGAAGAAGCATTGAGCGAATTGGAAAGCATTGTTGATCGTTTGGAGACCGGCAATGTGGCGCTTGAAGAGTCGATTGAAATTTATAAGCGCGGCAGTCAATTGCGCGCCTATTGCGATGAGAAACTGAAATCGGCACAGGCCAAGATTGAAAAAATTACCGGCAGCGGCGCGAGCATGGATACAGTGCCGCTGGATGCTGACGGATAATATGTCTGATTTTGAAACCGATCGTCGGGCAGCCGTTACGCAAGTTTCGGCGCTGCTTGATGGCGTTCTGGCTTTGCCCGATGGGCCGGAGAAAAAATTAATCGAAGCGATGCGCTATAGCGCGCTGGAGGGCGGTAAAGGGTTTCGGCCTTATTTATGCTATGCGGCGGCGCGGCTTTTTGAGGTTGAAGAAAGCGCGGCTATTCGTGCGGCGGCGGCGGTTGAAGCGGTGCATTGCTATTCGCTTATTCACGATGATTTACCGGCTATGGATGATGATGATATGCGGCGTGGCAAGCCCAGCTTGCATAAGGCCTATGATGAGGCGACGGCGATATTGGCCGGTGATGCACTTTTGACTTTGGCGTTTGAATTGGTTGCCGATGAGGCGACGCATGAAGAGGCAGCCAAGCGGCTTGCCCTGGTTTCGGCCTTGGCGAAAGCGGCCGGCATGCGCGGCATGGTTGGCGGACAAATGATTGATTTGCAATCGCCGCAGCTTGATTTGGATGCCGGCGGTTTGACCCGTTTACAGAAAATGAAAACCGGTGCGCTTATCGGTTTTGCAGTTGAATCAGGGGCTATTTTGGGTGGTGCCGACGCCAATCAACGCCATGCTTTGACCGGCTATGCGCATGATATCGGTCTGGCGTTTCAAATTGCTGATGATGTGCTGGATGTCGAAGAAAGCGATAAAATGCTGGGCAAGACCGCCGGTAAAGATGCGGTTGATGGCAAGGTGACCTTTGCTTCGCTTTTGGGGGTAGAGCGCGCCCGCGATCAAGCCGGTTTGCTGGTCACGCAAGCGATAGAGCATTTGTCGATTTTCGGTGAACGGGCCGATAGCCTGCGACAAGCTGCGGCGTTTGTGATTCAACGCCGAAACTGATAGAACCGCGACAGATATGAGGAGCCAGATGGCAGACAGCAAGACCCCATTGCTTGACCGCATCAACCGGCCCGCAGAGATGCGGCAGCTGGCCGATAGCGATTTGCGCCAATTGGCTGATGAATTGCGCATTGAAATGATTGATGCCGTGTCTGTAACCGGTGGTCATTTGGGGGCCGGTCTTGGCGTTGTTGAGCTGACCGTGGCCTTGCATTATGTTTTTGATACGCCTGATGACAGGCTGATTTGGGATGTCGGGCACCAAGCCTATCCGCATAAAATTTTAACCGAGCGGCGCGACCGCATTCGCAGCTTGCGCCAGGGCGGCGGCTTATCGGGCTTCACCAAACGCGCTGAAAGCGATTATGACCCGTTTGGCGCGGGCCATAGTTCAACCTCGATTTCTGCCGGTCTCGGCATGGCGGCGGCGCGTGATTTAGACGGCGGCCAAAATAATGTGATTGCGGTTATCGGTGATGGCGCAATGAGTGCGGGCATGGCATTTGAAGCGATGAATAATGCCGGTGCCATGGATAGTCGCATGGTGGTTATTCTCAATGATAATGATATGTCGATTGCCCCGCCGGTTGGCGCGATGAGTGCCTATTTGGCGCGTATTTTATCAGGCCAGACTTATCGCTCCTTCCGCCGTTTATTGAAAGATTTGAGCAAACATTTGCCGGATAGCTTGCAAGAAAAAGCGCGGCAAATGGAAGAATATACCCGTGCCTTTATGACCGGCGGTACGCTGTTTGAGGAAATGGGCTTTTATTATGTCGGGCCGATTGACGGGCATAATCTCGACCATTTATTGCCGGTGTTGGAAAACGTCAAAAAGATGAAGAACGGCCCGATATTGGTTCATGTGGTAACCAAAAAAGGCCATGGTTACGCGCCGGCTGAGGCCTCTGACGATAAATATCACGGTGTCGCCAAGTTTAATGTGGTGACCGGTGAACAAGATAAGCCGAAGCCGTCTGCGCCAAGTTACACAGGTGTGTTTGCCGAAGCGTTGATTGAAGAAGCAACCCATGACGATAAGGTGGTGGCAATCACTGCCGCCATGCCATCGGGCACCGGATTGGATAAATTCGCCAAAGCGTTTCCCGACCGCTGTTTTGATGTCGGCATTGCCGAGCAGCATGCAGTAACCTTTGCCGCCGGCATGGCGACGGAGGGCTATAAACCGTTTGCCGCGATTTACTCTACTTTTTTGCAACGCGCTTATGACCAAGTAGTGCATGATGTGGCGATACAAAATCTGCCCGTGCGCTTTGCCATTGACCGCGCCGGTTTGGTTGGCGCTGATGGGCCGACCCATGCCGGTGCGTTTGATAATGCCTATCTCGGCACATTGCCGAATATGGTGATGATGGCGGCGGCGGATGAGGCCGAGCTTAAACATATGGTAGCGACGCAAGTGGCGTTTGACGAACATCCGACAGCTTTGCGTTATCCGCGTGGCGAAGGTGTCGGCCTTGAGCTACCGGCACGCGGTGAGATTTTGGAAATTGGCAAGGGCCGCATCATTCGCGAAGGCGGGCGCATTTGCTTGCTCAGCTATGGCACGCGATTGGCCGAAGCGCAGCTTGCCGCCGACCAATTGGACGCGCAAGGCTTTCGCACCAGTGTTGTGGATGCGCGATTTATGAAGCCGCTGGATGAACAATTGATTTTGCGATTGGCGCGCGAGCATGAAATTTTACTGACGCTGGAAGAGGGCGCGATTGGCGGCTTCGGCAGTCATGTTATGCATATGCTGGCCGAAAATGCCGCTTTGGATGGCGGGTTGAAATGCCGCTCTTTGGTCTTGCCGGATAATTATATTGACCATGGCAAACCGGCTGAAATGTATGATATTGCCGGGCTCAATGCCGCGCAGATTATTGAAACCGTCAAAAAACTGATTGGCAGTGACGCTGATAATTTGTCATCTGCCTCGCTTGGTACACCGGCGGGTGAATAGGGCATATTTTTCTGACTGTTAAGTTTTAGGTTCTAAATTTTTAGTCTTAAGTTTTAAGTATTCGTTTTTGTGTGTGTTGATACTCCTTCTTCTTCCTCTTCCTCTTCGGGTGGCAAAACCCGTCTTGACCAATATTTGGTAACAAGCGGCGTTTTCGAAACGCGGGCGCAAGCCGCTGCCGCCATTAAAGCCGGCGGGGTAATGGTTAATGACGCACCGGCGCGCAAAGCGGCGCAGATGGTTTCGGCGTATGATGTGATTGAGGCGCAAGCAGCGCATCAATTCGTCTCGCGTGGCGGGGTGAAATTGGAAAAAGCTCTGGCGCATTTTGCTTATCCGGTTTCGGGCGGCATATTTGCCGATATTGGCGCATCAACCGGTGGTTTTACCGATGTGTTATTGCAGCACCGGGCAGCATTTGTTTTCGCCATTGATGTCGGCCATGCGCAATTGCACGAAAAGTTAAACGCTGATGTACGGGTTAAAAACATGCAAGGGGTTAATGCGCGCCATTTAACCGAGGCCGATTTCGACAAGCCGCTATCAGGTTTTGTTTGCGATGTCAGTTTCATCAATCTTGAAAAAGCGCTGGCCGCCATAATGCCGCTTATGGCGAAAGGCAGTTGGGCGATTGCTTTGATTAAACCGCAATTTGAAGTCGGCAAAGCGGCGCTCGGCAAAAATGGTGTGGTCAGTGATGCGGGTCAACGGCAGGCGGTTTGTGAGAACATCAGACAGGCTTGGCAGGCGCAAGGCTGGCAAGTTGACGATATTATTGAAAGCCCGATAACCGGCCCGCAAGGCAATGTTGAATATCTTATCGGTGCGCGCTGTCTTTAAAATAGCAGTGGTATGAAAAGGTATGAAAAGGCCCGCCCCATAAAATGGGACGGGCATCCTCCAAATTTCTTCGCCGTGAGGCTGCTTTTAGCCTTCGCTTTATCCTTCTAAAGATGCATCCCAAGCGCCTTGGGCCGCGAGACCGTTCATTTTGGCGCGATGGGCGAAAGCGGCTTGCGCGGCCGGCACATTGCCGGCTTCACCCAACCAGCTTTTCAACGGTGCGGCTTGCAGAGCGCGGCCATAAGAGAAGCTCATTTTCCAAGAGAAGCCGCCGATTTTATTCATCGCATCAAGATGCGCAGTCGCATCTTCATCAGATTGTCCGCCTGATAAGAAGACAATGCCCGGCACAGCTTCCGGCACGCATTTTTTGAAGCAATCAATGGTCATTTCAGCCACTTGTTGCACACCGGCTTGGGTTGCGTTTTCGGTACCGGAAACGACCATATTGGGTTTCAAAATCGTCCCTTCCAAATGCACATTTTGCTCGGCCAGTTGCGCGTAAAGCTGGATCAGGGCGGCGCTGGTAACTTCATAACAACGCTCAACCGAATGGCCGCCATCCATAATCACTTCCGGCTCGACAATCGGCACAATTTCCGCTTCTTGGCATAAGGCCGCATAGCGCGCCAATGCGTGTGTGTTGGCGGCAAGACAAGCGGCTGATGGAATGCCGTCGGCAATATTGATAATGGCCCGCCATTTGGCAAATTTTGCGCCCAGCCCGTGATATTCGTTCAACCGGTCGCGCAAACCGTCCAGTCCTTCTGTGACCATTTCACCGGGATGACCGGCCAAATCTTTTGCGCCGCCATCGACTTTAATGCCCGGCAAAGAACCGGCATCGGTAATCAATTGCGTCAGCATTGTGCCGTCAGCAGCTTTTTGGCGAATGGTCTCGTCAAACAAAATCACGCCGGAAATGTTCTCGCGCATGGCCTCTTCGGTGCGAAACAGCATTTCGCGATAATCGCGGCGATTGTTTTCGGTCGACTCGACATTGATTGAATCGAAACGCTTCTTAATCGTTCCGGTGCTTTCATCAGCGGCCAAAATGCCTTTGCCGTCTGCCACCATGGCTTGGGCGATGGTTTCAAGAGCTTGCTTGTTCATCTCTCTCTCCTCTTTTAATCCTGTTGCAGGGCGTCGACGCCGGGAAGGTTTTTGCCTTCCAGCCATTCCAAAAACGCACCGCCTGCGGTTGATACATATGAAAATTTGCTGCCGGCTCCGGCATGGTTAAGCGCTGCCACCGTGTCGCCACCGCCGGCGACAGAGGTCAGCTTGCCGTTTGCAGTCAACTGCGCGGCGTGTTGTGCCGCTTGATTGGTAGCCGTATCAAACGGCTCGATTTCAAACGCACCAAGCGGCCCGTTCCAAATAAGTGTTGCGGCCTCGTCAAAGGCGGCGCAAATATCTGCCACCGCATCTGGCCCGGCATCCAAAATCATCTGCTCTTCAGGGATTTCAGTCGCGCTTACTATGGTTGCGGTTTGACCGGCAGCAAAAGCCGGCGCAATGGCTGCGTCTTGCGGCAATAAAATACGGCAGCCGCGATTTTCCGCTTCCGCCATAATATCACGCGCCGTATCCAGCATGCTGTCTTCGCATAAAGAAGCGCCGACACTATGGCCTTGCGCGGCCAAAAACGTATTGGCCATGCCGCCGCCAATCACCAGCGTGTCGACTTTGGCTGATAAATTGCCCAATAAATCTAGCTTGGTTGAAATTTTCGCGCCACCGACAACCGCCACGAGAGGTCGCTTCGGTTCACCAAGTGCTGCGCTCAAGGCCTCCAATTCAGCTTGCATGGCAAGCCCGCAATAAGTCGGCAAATGCTTGGTAATGGCGTGGGTTGACGCATGCGCGCGATGGGCGGCTGAAAAAGCATCATTTATATAGGCGCTGGCAGGCGCTGCCAAAGCGGCGGCAAATTCTGTGTCATCAGCTTCTTCACCGGCGTGAAAGCGGGTGTTTTCCAATACGCAAATGCCACCTTCAGGCAAAGCCGATAAAGCGTCAGCAGCGGTGTCGCCAATGCAATTATTGGCAAAACTTACCGGCTTGCCCAAAACGCCGCTTAGTGCATCGGCGACGGGCGCGAGGCTCATATCGAGATTTTTTTGCCCTTTCGGACGCCCGAAATGCGACAGAATACCAATGCGGAAACCATTGGCTGAAAGTTTTTCAAGGCTCGGCAAAAGCCGTTCCAGCCGCGTCGCATCACGCAGCTTACCGTTATCATCCAAGGGCACATTCAAATCGGCCCGGATAAGGACAATGTCGCCGGCGGCTTGTGTGGCCGCCAGCTGATCGAGTGTTTTAAAACTGCCCATTCGACTGATAGGGCCTACAGCAATTTGCCCATGGCGACGGCTGTGTCGCTCATGCGATTGGCAAAGCCCCATTCATTATCATACCAGCTCAGCACGCGAACCAGCTTGCCACCGACAATTTGCGTTTGTGTCAGGTCAAAAGTTGAGCTGTGCGGATTGTGATTGAAGTCAATCGATACAAGCGGTTGGTCACAAATGCCCAGCACGCCTTTTAGCGGGCCGTTAGCGGCTTTGGTGATGGCGGCATTGACGGCTTCAACCGTGGTCTTTTTCTTGGCTTCAAAAACCAGATCAATCATTGATACATTCGGTGTCGGGACACGAACCGCCGTGCCGTCAAGCTTGCCGGCCAATTCCGGCAGTACCAGACCGACCGCTTTCGCGGCACCGGTCGAAGTCGGTATCATTGACAAAGAAGCGGCGCGCGACCGGCGCGGGTCAGAGTGCAGCGTATCAACTGTTTGCTGGTCGCCGGTAAAAGCGTGAACCGTTGTCATATAACCGCGCGCAATACCGCAGGTTTTATCCAAGACTTGGGCAACCGGCGCGAGGCAATTGGTTGTGCATGAAGCATTGGATACGATTTTATGGCTCTTTCTCAGCTTCTTATGATTGACCCCATAAACAACTGTCAGGTCAGCGCCCGAAGCGGGGGCTGAGACCAGCACTTTTTTCGCGCCGGCTGTCAAATGCTTGCCGGCTGCTTCTTGGCTGGTGAAAAGACCTGTACATTCCAGCGCAACATCGACGCCCATTTTTTCCCAAGGCAAATTGGCCGGGTCGCGTTCGGCAATCACTTTGATTGATTTGCCACCGACATTAATACCGGTTTTGGTGGCTTTAACTTTTACCGGCAATTGGCCGTGCACACTGTCATATTGCAACATATGCGCATTAGCTTCGACGCTGCCCAAATCATTAATCGCAACCACATTTACGTCTTTGCGCCCGCTTTCAATAATGCCGCGCAACACCAGACGTCCGATGCGACCAAATCCGTTAATTGCAACATTCACTGCCATAATCTTTTCCCTTCACTCAGTGGTTTATAAAGCTTCACGCGCGGCAGCGGCAATCGCTGCGGCAGTGATGCCGAAATGTTCAAATAATTGTCCGGCCGGAGCGCTGGCGCCGAAGCCATCCATGCCGATGAAAATATCCTGCGGCCGTAAATAGCGGTCCCAGCTTTGCCGAACCGCCGCTTCAACGCCAATGCGCAATGGCGTCTCGCCGAGAATATCCGCTTGCGTTGCCGGTGATTGCTGTTCAAGCAATTCCATGCACGGCACAGAAACAACGCGGGCGCCAATGCCATCATTTTCCAGCATTTCGCGCGCTTCCATAGCGATGGAAACTTCCGAGCCGGAGGCCAAAATCGTCACTTGCGGGTCACTGCCGCCGGCCGCCAATTCATAGGCACCATGCGCGCAACCATTGCGTTCTTGATAGCTGCTCAAAGCCGGCAAACCTTGACGGGTCAGGGCTAAAATGCTTGGAGCGTCCTTCAGTTTTAAAGCCAATTGCCAGCACTCAAGCGTCTCAATCGCATCCGCCGGACGGAACACATAAGTGTTCGGCATGGCGCGCAAAGCGGCCAAATGCTCAACCGGTTGATGGGTTGGGCCATCTTCGCCGAGCCCGATAGAATCATGCGTCAGCACATGAATGGTGCGTTGCTTCATCAGTGCAGACAGGCGAATGGCCGGACGTGAATAATCGGAAAACACCAGAAAAGTGCCTGAATAAGGAATAAAGCCGCCATGCAGCGTCATGCCGTTCATCGCCGCCGCCATGCCGTGTTCGCGAATGCCCCAATGAATAAATTGTCCGGCGAAATTATCCGCCGATACCGGATCTTGTTCCGGTGTTTTGGTATTGTTTGAACCGGTCAAATCAGCCGAGCCGCCAATCATTTCCGGCACATGCGGCACGATGGCTTTCAACGCTTCTTCAGAAGATTTGCGGGTCGCCCAACCGGGTTTTTCTTCGGCCAATTGCTTTTTAAAACTGTCAACCGCAGTATCCAGCCCTTGCGGCAATTCACCGGCGACAACACGCTCGAAACGATTGCGGGTTTCGGCTGATTGGCCGGCCAAACGTTCTTCCCAAGCTTTGCGGGCCGAGGCATGTGCCCGTCCGGCCATCCGCCAAGTGTCGAGCAATTCAGACGGGATTTCAAACGGCTCGGAAGACCAGCCAAGCGTGTCGCGGGTCAGGGCAATTTCATCATCGCCCAAAGGCGCGCCATGCACGCCACTTGTGCCTTGCTTATTGGGGCTGCCATAGCCGATTGTCGTTTTACAGGCAATCAGGCTCGGCTTATCGCTGTCGCGCGCTGCCGCAATGGCTTTTTCAATCGCTTCATGGTCGTGACCGTCAATGCGTATCGTGTCCCAACCGGCAGCGTCAAAGCGCATTAGCGCATCGCCGCTTTCGGCCAAATCAAGCGGTCCATCAATGGAAATACCATTATCATCATACAGCACAATCAGCCGCGATAATTGCAAATGACCGGCAATGGAGATTGCCTCATGGCTGATGCCTTCCATCAAATCGCCGTCTGATGCCAATACATAAGTGAAATGGTCAACCAGATCATTGCCGAAACGGGCATTCATCATTCGCTCAGCCAACGCCATGCCAACGGCAGTTGAAATGCCTTGGCCCAGCGGGCCGGTGGTTGTTTCAATACCGGCTGCGTGTCCGAATTCGGGGTGGCCGGCGGTGCGGGCACCCAATTGGCGGAAATTTTTAATCTCTTCCAGGGTCATATCGGTGAAGCCGATGAGATAATGCAGCGCATATTGCAGCATCGACCCGTGACCGGCTGATAAAACAAAGCGGTCACGATCCGGCCAATTTGGCGCCAGCGGATCGATTTTCAGAAATTTCGTGTATAAAACCGTGGCGATATCAGCTGCACCCATGGGCAGGCCCGGATGGCCCGAATTGGCAGCTTGCACCGCATCCATTGAAAGTGCGCGAATGGCGTTGGCCATATCGGTGAGTGGCATGGAAGAACCTGCGTCAGAAGACCGGTTTTCTGCGACGTCAGACATAAAAAAACCCTCTAACCCGCTCGACCGGAATAGGCCGAACTGGGCCGTCATAATTTGCGGCGCACAATGCCCCTACGACCCTGTAGAGTCAATGCCAGATTCGTTTTCGCGAGTCCCGAAAGAAACACTGTCTATTGACGTGAAAACGGGGGAAACTTTATGTTGAGGGAAGAGGTGTCATATGCAGAAAATCACCCCCGCCTTGGAGCGCCTGATGCAAGCCGTCGACCGACTTGCTGCCGACCATGCACGATTGGCCGATGCCGGTCGCGATGTTATCGGTAAATTGGCCGAATTGGAGGCGTTGAACGTCGAATGCGCACATTTGCGTAGCGAAGTCTCGACTTTGAAGAAAAAGAACCAGCAATTGGAAAGCAGCCAACAGCGCGCCGCGCAACAAGTTGAAAAAGCGATGCGGCAAATTGATGATGTATTGGGAGACGGATAATGGCCGAAATGACCGTATCGATTAATTCACGGCCTTTCCAAATCGTCTGCCGCGACGGCGAGGAAGCGCAAGTCAAACAATTGGCGGATGACTTGGCGGCCCGCGTGGCAGCGATAAAAAAAGGCAATGAGAAGGCCGGTGACAGCCATTTATTGGTACTGGCCGGATTGATGTTGAGCAGCGAGTTGCGCGATTTAAAGCGCGAGCTGGATGAAATGAAACTGGAAATGGTGCGCGCAGGAACATCGCGCGAAGAATTGGCCGGACGGGTCGGCGATATGGAAAGCTCGTTGGAAAAAGCCCTGAACGGTGCTGCCGAACGGATTGAAAATCTATTGGCCGCGGCGGAGGCTGACACACAATCTGAACCGGCAGGGTGACGCGCGCCCGTAAGGTCGCTATACAAGTCTTAGGAACTGCCCGACGCGACGACTGCTTATTACGCTCGGGGCCTTACGATCCTTTAGGGAACTGTCACTGAGGCGGGCCGAGGCCTGCTCCATACGGTGCCCACCTACTTATGTAGGTCTCCGAGGATTCCGCAGAAACCGGTTGTGGCGGTTCCAACCGATTAAGGACAGGCATGACAGGCTCGCAAGAGAAAGAAATTTTGCGCCGTACCATGATGGCGGCCCGCAAACAGCATTTTGCCACCCATGGCGCAGCCGAGGCGCAAGCCGTGGCAGCGCTGGCGGAGACGCAAGTGACGTTGAACGGCAAAATTACCGCCGCCTATTTGCCAATGGGGGGCGAGCTGGACCCGCTGCCGCTTTTGGATGTATTGCGCAAAAAGGGTCATGAAATTTGCCTGCCCGTCTGTGTTGATGATGACGCGCCGTTGATTTTCCGGCGCTATAAAAAGCAGAGTGGTTTGCTGCCCGATGCAATGGGCATTTCTGCTCCGCGTGCCACCGCGCAAACCGTGACGCCGGATATTGTGCTTTTGCCATTGCTGGCTTTTGACGCTGACGGCAATCGTTTGGGACGCGGCGGTGGTTTTTATGACCGCACTTTGGCGAAACTGCGCGAGGCGGGTGACACGCAATTTATCGGACTGGCCTTTGATATGCAGAAGGTTGACAAATCTCCGGTCGCGCCGCATGACGAAGCCTTGCATGGTGTTTTGACGCCGACGCAATTTATTGAGTTTAAAAAGTAGAACGGGACCGGCAATGCGATTGCTTTTTCTAGGAGATGTGGTTGGCCGTGCAGCGCGCGAAGCGGTGATGCGGCAAGTGCCTGTATGGCGCAGCCAATATGAAATTGATTTTGTTGTGGTCAATGGCGAAAATGCAGCCGGCGGTTTCGGCATTACGCCTGATATTGCCGACGGGTTTTTCGACGCCGGTGTGGATGTGGTTTCGACCGGCAATCATGTTTGGGACCAGCAAAATATCCAAGGCTATATTGCTGAAGAAAGCCGTTTGCTGAGGCCGGTTAATTTCCCCCCAGGCACACCCGGGCGCGGGGCCAATTTATATGAGGTTGGCGATAAGCGCGTGCTTGTGGTCAATGCGATGGGCCAGCTTTTCATGGAAAGCTTGGATGACCCGTTTGCCGCGGTTGATGAACAGCTTGCGGCCTGTCCTTTGGGTGAAGCGGCGGATGCGATTATTGTTGATATGCATTGCGAAGCGACCAGTGAGAAAATGGCCATGGGGCATTTTTGCGATGGCCGCGCCAGTCTGGTGGTCGGCACGCATACGCATATTCCGACAGCCGATGCGCAAATTTTACCCGGCGGCACAGCCTATCAAACCGATGCCGGCATGTGTGGCGATTATGACAGCGTTATCGGCATGGAAAAAGAAGAGCCGGTCAATCGCTTTGTCACCAAATTACGCGGCGGGCGCTTTGGCGCGGCGCAAGGCACACCGACCGTATGCGGCGTGATGGTGGAAACCGATAATGCGACCGGTCAAGCGGTCGCCATTCATCCGATGCGGGCCGGTGGTAGGCTTTCCACTGCCGCACCGAATCTGTAATTTATAAGTGAAGATATTTTTTCGGGAGCAAGCCGATGGCAGGCCATTCCAAGTTTAAAAACATCCAACACCGCAAAGGCGCGCAAGATAAAAAACGCGCCAAGATTTTTGCCCGTCTGACCAAAGAGATTATGGTGGCGGCAAAAATGGGCATGCCCGACCCTGACGCCAATCCACGTTTGCGCACAGCCGTTTTGGCGGCGCGGGCGCAAAATATGCCAAAGGATAATATTGAGCGTGCGATTAAAAAGAGTTCTGATGATGGTGACGCCAATTATGAAGAAGTGCGTTATGAGGGCTTCGGTCCGGCCGGTATCGGCATTATTGTTGAGACGCTGACCGATAATCGCAATCGTACGGCGGCAGAAGTGCGCTCTACTTTTTCCAAAAATGGCGGTAATTTGGGCGAGACCGGTTCGGTCTCTTTTATGTTTGACCGTGTTGGCGCGATTGAGTTTGAAGCCGATGTGGCGGATGCCGAAGCGGCGTTTGAAGCGGCCATTGAAGCCGGTGCCGATGATGTTGACAGTTCCGATACCGGCCATGAAATTATTTGTCCATCCGATGAATTGCACAATGTCGTGACTGCGTTGCAGGGTTCTTTAGGAGAGCCGCGTTCCGCCAGTATTATTTGGCGCGCACAAAATGATATTGCCGTAGACGGCGAAGCAGCCGAAAAAGTATTAAAGCTGGTCGAAGCGTTGGACGATGTGGACGATGTCCAAAACGTCTATGCTAATTTCGATATTTCGGAAGAGGTGCTGGAACAGCTGTCGGCCTAGAGGCAGAAATAAGGACAGGTTTTGAGCGATACCACACAACGCCTTATCGGTTTGGATCCGGGGCTTCGGTTCACCGGCTGGGGCGTGATTGATATGCGCGGTACCAAACTCACACATATAGCCAATGGCGCGGTGCGCTCTGATGCCAAAAAATCTTTGGCCGAGAGACTGGTAGAATTGGAAACCGGTTTGGAAGAAGTGTTTGACGGCTATGCGCCTGATTGCGCGGCGGTAGAACAAACTTTTGTCAATCGTGATGGCGCGGCGACATTGAAATTGGGGCAAGCGCGGGCGGTTTGTTTGCTGGTGCCGGCGCGGCGCAAAATTGCGGTCAATGAATATGCGCCAAACTTTATCAAGCGCAGCGTCACCGGTTCCGGCCATGCCGATAAAAACCAAATAAAAACCATGGTGCAAATGTTATTGCCGCAGGCCGAGATTGCCAATGAGCATGCCGCCGATGCGCTGGCGATTGCCATTACCTTGTCGCATGCGGGTGATTTCGGCGGCAAAATGCAAGCCGCCATTGCGCGCGCCGAAGCAAAAGGGGCGGTGTTATGATCGGCCGGTTGCGCGGACGCGTCGATGGGCGCGGTGAAAATTGGGTGCTGATTGATGTCGGCGGCGTCGGCTATATGGTCGAAGGTTCGCCGCGCATGATGGAAGATTTGCCGGCCGATGGCGAAGCGGTCAGTCTGGCGATTGAGACCTATGTCCGCGAAGACCAATTGCGGCTGTTCGGCTTTCTAAACGAAGACGATAGAAGCTGGTTCCGCTTGCTGATGGGTGTACAGGGCGTCGGTGCAAAAGTTGCCTTGGCCATTCAAGGGGTTTTATCGGCGGCCGATTTGGCGGCGGCCGTGGCGGCAGAAGATAAAGCCATGGTGTCACGCGCGCCCGGTGTCGGGCCAAAAGTCGCGCAACGTATTGTGCAAGAATTAAAAGATAAAGTGCCGGAAGCGCAGTTCAGTGTCGCGGCTTCGGCCGGTGAAACGGGCGGGCAGGCAATGAATGAAGCGATGTCGGCACTGACCAATCTCGGCTATCCGCGCGCGCAGGCCAATCAGGCTTTGCTGGCGGCGCGAGGCAAAGTTGAAGATGCTGACAGCGTTGAGGCGCTCATCAAGCAGGCCTTGAAAGAGCTTGTTTGATGTCTGACCGATTGATTGACCAAGAAGTGCAATCCGAAGATGTCGATGCCGCCATGCGTCCCAAAACGCTGGAAGATTTTGTCGGCCAGAAAAAAGGCCGCGAAAACTTATCCGTCTTTATAACGGCAGCCAAGCAACGCGGCGATGCGCTGGACCATGTTTTATTGGCCGGGCCGCCGGGGCTTGGCAAAACCACTTTGGCGCAAATTGTGGCGCGAGAATTGGGCACGGGATTTCGGTCCACTTCCGGGCCGGTAATTTCAAAAGCCGGTGATTTGGCGGCGCTTTTAACCAATCTTGAACCGCATGATGTTTTGTTCATCGACGAAATTCACCGCCTCAGTCCGGCGGTTGAGGAAGTTTTATATCCGGCGATGGAAGATTTTGAGCTGGATTTAATCATCGGTGAAGGGCCGGCAGCGCGCTCGGTAAAAATTGATTTACCGCCTTTTACTCTGGTCGGCGCGACCACCCGTTCCGGCCTTTTGACGACGCCTTTGCGCGACCGCTTCGGCATACCGATTTATCTCGGATTTTATACGCATGATGAGTTGGAATATATTATTCGCCGCAATGCCGGTTTAATGGGGCTGGCGATTAGTGATGATGGAGCGGCCGAAATAGCTTCGCGCGCGCGCGGCACGCCGCGTGTTGCCGGTCGGCTTTTGCGCCGTGTGCGTGACTTCGCCAATGTTGAAGGTGTGGATGAGATTGACGCCGAATTGGCCGATGCCGCTTTAGGGCGTTTGGAGGTTGATAAAAAAGGGCTGGACGGTCTCGACCGACGCTATTTGAAAGTTGTCGCCGAGAAATTCCTTGGCGGGCCTGTCGGTATTGAAACGCTGGCCGCCGCTTTGGGTGAACCGCGCGATGCGCTGGAAGATATTGTTGAGCCGTTTCTTATCCAGCTTGGTTTTGTCAATCGCACGCCGCGTGGGCGCGTGTTAATGCCGGCGGCATTTGAGCATCTGGGATTGGATATACCAAAAAGCGCGACCCAAGCCGCAAGTGATTTGTTTGATGGATGAGTTTTTGGGTTGACTTTATGAGATAAAAAACGAGAGATTAGTCGTGTAACAACAATAACAAAGAGGGGTAAACCCATGAAACATCTTGTTCTTACTGTTTTTTTGGTATTTTTCGTCGCGGCATGCAATTCACCCGTGGCCATAGGCTCTGTATCGACGCTTGCAAAAGACGGAACGCTAGTTTCCGCAAAGAAAGCGACGGTAAGGAACAAACGATTTAGCGAAGCTGCTGCAATCAAAACATTGAAAGAGGCGATGGCAAAAGAGTGCGGCGGAAGTTCTTACAAAATCATTTCGTTAGAAACTGATTATACAACCTATGCCAAGGCAATGAAGAGTGGCGACCAAGCAGGCTGGGGCGGAGAGATTAAATTTACCTGCAGCTAGATTAGCGGCTATTTCTTGCACAGTGAATTATAAATCACCGACCATTCTTCAATATTGGTGCGGTTAAATTCTACCTGCTTGGCGGCATATTTAATCCGGTCTTCCGGCAAATCCGGCAGCGGCAAAGGCACGGCATTATCGACGGTTTTATAGAGATTTGACGTAAATGCCTTCCACAGCTTACTGCCGGTGTTGCCAAGACTGTTTTTGCGCACAAACCGTTTATTGGCTTTGAACAGTGCCCAACTTTGGGCAATCTCTTGCTTGGCTTGCCAGCAAATTTGCGCCGTCGGCATTGTCTTATAACGCTTGCGGGCCGTTTTAATGGCTTTTTCATATTCATCTTCGCCAATCAAGCCGCCGGTAGCCACGGCAGCTTGTCTGCTGACTTTTTGCTGGGTTGATTTAGTGGTGTTTACGACCTTTTCTTTTGTGCTGGAAAAGCCCGATGCGACTTTGCCACGTGCTTGATTAACTGACTCACAACCGGCCAAGCCACCAATAGCAAAGGCAATGAGAAGAACTTTCACCTGTTTCATAACGCAACCTCAGAGTTTACTGATGAAACGGTATCATAAAGTTTGAAAAAGAAAACAGATGAAATCAAATGCGGCGCATTTATAGTTCGATTTGTGCTTTATCAGCTTTTTCAGGGGGGCGCGGGGTCGGATATGGAAAAATCGCTATATGGTGAGTTTAAGAAAATCGATGGCGCGACGCGTCACGTCATGTCGGTGCCGGTTCATTATGAAGACACTGATTTTTCCGGCTTTGTTTATCACGCCAATTATTTAAAATTCGCCGAGCGGGGCCGTTCTAATTTTATCAATATGTGCGGTGTCACGCATACGGATTTGCTGGCTTTGGATCCGCAATTGGCATTTGTTGTCGGACATATGGAAATAGACTTTTTAATGCCTGCCGGTATTGATGATGAATTGCTGGTCGAAACCGCTTTTACCGAATTGCGCGGTGCGCGTCTGGTGGCCGAGCAACGCATCTCAAAAAATGGCACGCCGGTGTGGCAGGCGCATGTTCTTGCCGCGTGTGTTGACCTTGAAGGCCGTCCGAAACGGCTGCCGAAAAGCGCGGTCGATGCGCTAAAACCGCATATTGGCGCGTCGTTTTTGTAATTCATATGAATGACATAGATACGGGCCGCGAATCTGGCACATTATAAACGGCAAATCGTGACAAAGTTTGGTCACATTTAATCCCTAGAAAACCCTAGGTTTAAGAGGATCATCCATGGAAGCTGTTGCAATTGAACAAGCGGCGCAATTGACCGCTACTGACTTCTCGCTTTGGTCGCTGTTTTTGCGTGCCGATATTGTCGTGAAATTGGTCATGTTGGGGTTGGTTATCGCCTCAATATTGAGCTGGTCGGTGATTATTGAAAAAATCATCAGTTTTCGTCGCGCCCATCGTCATGCAGATGATTTTGACGCGCTGTTCTGGTCGGGCGAGACTTTGCAGAATATTTATCGGCAAGTTTCTTCCGGTGAAGGCGGCCCTTCAGTGCGGGTGTTTAATGTCGCGATGCGCGAATGGGTGCGCCATGATGGTGGTCGCGCCAAAGACAGTGCATCGGTTGTCGCGTCAATTGAGCGTTCGGTCACCAATGCGGTGGCGCGCGAAATGGAAGCGATGGAAAGCCGCTTATTGTTTCTTGCCACTGTCGGCTCAGTGTCGCCCTTTGTCGGCCTGTTCGGCACGGTGTGGGGTATTATGAACAGCTTTCAGGCGATTGCGATGAGCCGCGATACCAATTTGGCCGTTGTCGCACCGGGTATTGCCGAGGCGCTGTTTGCCACCGGACTTGGTCTCTTGGCCGCGATACCGGCAGTGATTGCCTATAATGCGTTTTCTGCCGGCATTGCGCGCCTTGCTGCGCGGCTTGACCATTTCGCTGATGATTTCATCAATCTGATTGCCCGTCAGGGCAAGGGCTAGGAAAGGGTACCGGTGGCATTTTCTTCTCCTCCCGCCAAGCCCACTCGCAAGCGGCGTCATTATCAGCCCATGTCTGAAATCAATGTCACGCCGATGGTCGATGTGATGTTGGTATTGCTGATTGTGTTTATGGTTGCGGCCCCTTTGCTAACGGTCGGTGTGCCGGTCAATTTGCCGAAAACCGGTGCCAAGGCACTGCGCGGCGATGATGAGCCTTTGGCCATCAGCATAAATGCCGAGGGTAAAATCTTTATGGAAGAAACCGAGATTGCGCCCGATTTATTGGTGCCGCGCCTGAAAGCGATTGCCAAGGAAGGCTATGAGCAGCGGGTTTATGTGCGCGGTGATAAAACCGTGGCTTACGGACAAGTGGCCGGCATTGTCGCGCGCATCAGCGCCGCCGGATTTTCGCGTGTCGCGCTGGTAACCGAAAAGGCGGATGTAAGCGAATAATGTTTGCCTCGCGCGAATTGCTGGCTTCTTTATTGCTGCATGGCATGGTGGTTTTGGCTATTGGTTTGTGGACGCCGCGTCTGCAAGACAGCACTTTATCTGACCAAAGTTTGCCGATTGAAATTATCACTATTGATGAGTTTACGCAGCTTTTGGAAGAAACCGCCCAACCGAAAGAAGAACCGCGCGAAGAACCTGTTGCTTTTGAGCAAGCCGCTGCGCCTGAAACTCTGCAGCCAGATGCGATGCCGGTTTTGGAAGAACAAAAACCTGAGCGCGAGCGCGAGGCTGAGAAAACCGAAAAACCGCTGCCCGAAGAGACGCAGTTTAAAGTCGCCAAGCCGGTACCTTTGGCGCGTCCGGCCCGCAAGCCGAGGCCGATATTGGATTTGGGACAGGTGCGGGCTTTGTTGAATAAAAAACCGACGCAAAATCGCCCGGCTGCTGGCTGGGGAAGAAGCGCGTCGCGGCAAGCGGCTGAGGCAAATAAATTGACGGTCAGCGAAGTTGATAGCTTTCGTGCGCAAATGCGCCGATGCTGGTCGCCACCGGCCGGTGCCAGAGAAGCGGAAAATTTAATTGTTCAAGTTCGTGTTTCTTTAACACCAAGCGGTGCAATATCAGCCGGTCCAAAAGTTGTTAATCGGCAGTTTTTGAATGATCCGTTTTTCCGCGCGGCGGCGGAAAGCGTGTTGCGCGCCATTCGACGTTGCCAGCCATTTCGTATGCCGCCGAAAAAATATGCCAGTTGGCGTAACATTGAGTTAACATTTGATCCCAGCAAAATGCTGGGTCGCTAGGAGATGACCATGACCGCAAAATTATCCGTTCTTCGGGGGCTGTTCCTCGCTTTCGGTATATTCTTATTCGGCACGCCGTCTCATGCGGCGCTGAAGATTGATATCACCCAAGGTAATGTTGAGCCGCTGCCGATTGCCGTGTTGGATTTTGTCAGCGATGGCACGGTCGGGCGTGACTTGGCGCAAGTGGTGATTGCCGATTTGGAACGCTCCGGTTTGTTTCGTCCGGTTGATCGCGAGGCCTATATTGAAAGCAATATCGGCGTCAATGTAAGGCCACGCTTTAAAGATTGGCGGGTGATTAATGCGCTGGCCATGGTGACAGGCCGCGCGGTTATGCATTCGGATGGCCGTTTGCTGGTTGAATTTCGCTTGTGGGATGTGGTGGCCGAACAGCAAATGGCCGGTTTGCAGTTTTTCACAACGCCGGAAAATTGGCGGCGTATTGCGCATTTGGTATCCGATGCGATTTATGAGCGTTTGACCGGAGAAACCGGCTATTTCGATACCCGCATTGTCTATGTGTCGGAGTCCGGCCCGAAAAACAATCGGGTGAAAAAGCTGGCGATTATGGACCAAGATGGGTTTGCCCAAAGCGAGTTAACACGCGGTAATGCGCTGGCATTGACACCGCGCTTCAGCCCGACTGCGCAGGAAATTACTTATTTGTCTTTCTATCGCAACAAGCCGCGGGTTTATTTGCTGAATATTGAGACCGGCCAGCAAGAAGTGGTGGGTGATTTCCCGGGCATGACTTTTGCGCCGCGCTTCTCGCCGGATGGGCAGAAAATTATTATGAGCCTTGAGCGCAACGGTAACTCCAATATTTATACAATGGATTTGCGAACCCGCGAGACTCGGCGTCTGACATCATCATTGGCGATTGACACCGCGCCTTGTTATTCGCCCGATGGCAGCCGTGTGGTGTTTGAAAGCGACCGCATGGGCTCGCAGCAGCTTTATGTGATGGAAGCGGATGGCTCTAATGTGCGGCGGATTTCTTATGGTGAGGGGCGTTATGGCACGCCGGTCTGGTCGCCACGCGGTGATTTGATTGCTTTCACCAAAACGCTGAAAGGGCGTTTTCTTATCGGCGTGATGAAAACCGATGGCAGCGGCGAACGGATTTTGACCGAAGGCTATCATAATGAAGGCCCGGCATGGTCGCCAAATGGACGGGTTATTGCCTTTTTCCGTGAAGGGCGAGGGGCTGATCAAGGTCCGACCTTGTGGACCGTCGATGTTACGGGTTATAATGAGCGACCGATTTCGACACCCGGTTGGGCGTCGGACCCGGCCTGGTCACCACTTATTCGTTGAGCCTTTTGTTAAAAGTTTCTTTAAACACCGGACTAACGATTGCATTTCTTTGCGTTTTGTCTAAATTACAGTCGAGGAGCGGGTATTTCACCTGAGCAGCCTGAGGAGCATTTGATGGGACAGTCTTCAAATTCAAAAATTCTTATTACCCTGGCGGTAGCCGGTCTAACTTTGGCCGGTTGTGCATCAACCACCGAAACAGGGTCAACCACCACAACAACAACAAGCACGACTTCGTCATCAGCAGCTGGCTCGGCGACGTCGCAATATTTGGTGCAAAATGTCGGCGACCGCGTGTTCTTCGCGACTGACCAGTCAAGCTTGGACGGCTCTGCCCGCGCAACCTTGCGCAACCAAGCCCAGTGGCTGGCTCAAAACGGCGAACTTCGTATCGTTATTGAAGGCCATGCTGATGAACGCGGCACACGCGACTACAACTTGGCTTTGGGCGCACGTCGCGCCAATGCGGTTCGTGACTTCCTGATTAGCGAAGGCGTAAATAGCAACCGCTTGCAAACGATTTCTTACGGTAAAGAGCGCCCTGTTTCATTGTGCTCTGAAGAATCTTGCTGGTCGAAAAACCGCCGTGCGGTTGCAACGATCCGCTAGAGCGACCGAAATGTGATTTAAGGGCGCCTTCGGGTGCCCTTTTTTCTGCCTTTTTTTGGCCGAACTTCGCTTGCATAGTGCCATGATGGGACGTTTTCTGACATTTTCCGGCTGCGATAAATTGAGCCTGAAGACATTGGCCGTGTTTTTCGGTCTGTGTCTTTTGGCTGTTGCGTCGGCCTTTTCACCGGCTATGGCGCAGCGTCTGTCGTCCGATTTTGCGCCGCGCAGCTCAGCCGATACGCTTCCTGCCGAAGAGCGCGTTGATGCGCTGGAGTTGCGTCTATCACAGCTTGAGCAATTATTAGAAGCGCAACGGACATTGCAAACCCGCACAAGAATGACCGAAACCCAGCGTTTACAACAGCGTATCGAAGGGCTTGAAGGGCAATTGGCGGCCGGCACATCAAATGCCATTGCACCTGCGATTACCGCCAATGCCGCGCAACCGCCGCAGATTTCCAATTTACCTGCCGCCAGCGGCAGTGCTGCACTGCAAGTGCGTTTCAATCAAATGGCGGAAACTTTGCGTCTTTTGCAGGGTGAGACCGATCGACTGATTTTGAAAATGCAGGATTTGACCGATAAAATGGACCGCGCCGCATCAGATAATGAGTTTCGCTTTCAGGCGTTGGAAAGCGGTGTGATGCGCGCCAATCAGGGTATTTCATCTTCTTCTTCGGAACCGGAGGTTATCGGCTTTGTTAAAAAAGCCGCGCCGGTGGCCGGTTTGGCCGATGCTTCAGCGGTGATTGATGTCACAACGCCGCTCATCGGCGAAGGGCAAATTGACGATGCGGCGGCTTTTGAAGGGCCGGTGCGCGAACCGCTGGAAGACCCAAGCGCGCTTTATGCGCGGGGCTTAAAAGATTTACAAGCCGGTGATTATGGTGGCGCACGGGCCGATTTCATGGTCATGGTCGATAAGTTCCCGAAGCATAAAATGGCCGGTAATGCGCAATATTGGCTGGGCGAAACATTTTATGTGCAACGCCAATATAAGCAGGCAGCGCAGGCATTTTTGGCCGGATACACAACTTATGCCGAAAGCAGTAAGGCGCCCGACAGCCTGTTGAAACTGGGCATGACGCTCACTGCTTTGGGCGAAAAGCAGACCGGCTGCAATGCGTTTGCTGAATTGGATGCAAAGTTTCCCAATGCATCACCGGCGATTGCCAAGCGCGCACAAATCGAAAAAAAGCGGGCCAATTGTGGCTCTTGAGTTAACAGCCGCCGGGTTTGTCGACACGTTGCATAAGCTGAATTGCGGTTCACATGTTGCATTGGCGGTTTCCGGTGGTGGCGATTCCATGGCCATGCTGGCTTTGGCGGCGGATGCGCAAAAATTATCCTCAAGCCCGACATTCAGTGTGCTGACGGTCAATCATGGCTTGCGCCCGGAGGCGCTGGCGGAGGCAGAAATGGTCGCCACGCAGTGCCGCAATTTTGGCATGGAACATGAAATTTTAAATGCTGATATTGCTTTATCGGGCAGCGATATACAGCAGCAAGCGCGGCGCATGCGCTATCGATTGATGGGTGCATGGTGCGCGAGACATGCGGTGCCATTGGTTTTGGCACATCACCAAGACGACCAGGCGGAAACCGTGTTGATGCGTTTGGCGCGCGGCAGTGGCATTGACGGACTGGCGGCGATGAGCGCGACACGCACGCTTCATTTACCAAGCGGCCCGTTGCAGCTTATTCGTCCTTTTTTAGGCGTTGCGTCAGAAGATTTGCGCCGTTATGCGCTGGCGACAAATATGCCGATTGCCAATGATCCGAGCAATCATAACAGCGATTTTGAACGGGTGCGCTGGCGTCAATTGATGCCGCAACTGGCTGATATGGGTATTGATGCCGCGCGCTTGGCCGCATTGGCCGGTTCGATGCAGCAGACCCGGGACACGCTGAACCGGCGTTTACATGATTGGCTGGCAGATATTGCCGATTGGCATGATTATGGCGTTTTGGGCTTGCCGCGTGGCGCGTTTTTGGCGTTGCCTGAAGATTATCAAGCGCGGCTTTTGAGCCGTTATGTGCGCTATTTCGGGGGCTTGCCGCATCCCAAGAAGCGCCGCCAAATTACCCGCCTTTATCAGGCGGTTGCCGACCGGCAAAACGGCGCGATGACTTTGGGTGGTATTGCCGTGCGGTGGCGGCGCGATCGGCTGTTTTTGGGGCGTGAGGCAGCAGCCTGTCCGAGCTATCAACTGAATATGTCAGAAAGCGAATGGGACCGGCGTTTTTTAATTCGGCCTGCGGCTGACAGCCGAAAAATCGGAGCGCAAATTAAACCGCTAGGTGCGGCGGGTGTGCAGGCGGCACGCGATGCGGGATTTCGGTTTGATGATGCGGTACCGGCGGCTTATTTTGCCGCACTTCCGGCAATCACTATTGATGGCGGCGCATTACAATGCCCGATTATTGACCGAAATTGCGATGTTGACGCGTATAATATCGCGGAACAGGCATTCAGCCGCGACATTTTCGTTTAGATACCGCCTTTGACTGGTAAAGTGGCTTAGGTCTGCCTATATTCAGTTGTAGAGTATTTATCTCGCATAACACAAAGGTGACGCTGTGAATAATGGTATGAGAAATATAGTCGTTTGGTTGGTTGTCGGCCTGATGCTTTTCACCCTGTTCAATGTTTTTCAGGGGCCGTCGACGCAGAACAATAGTCGAAACGTCAACTTCTCGCAATTTATTGCTGAAGTGGATGCCGGAACGGTTGCATCCGTGACCATTGAAGGTGATGCGATTAGCGGTCAGTATTCGGACGGCTCGTCATTCTCAACCTATGCGCCGCCAAATGACCCGTCATTGGTGCAACGCTTGCAAGAACGCGGAGTCGCGATTACTGCCAAGCCGGATAGTTCAGGTTCGCCGACATTGTTGGGCGTGCTGATTTCATGGTTCCCAATGCTGCTGCTTATCGGTGTTTGGGTTTTCTTCATGCGCCAAATGCAAGGCGGAGGGCGCGGCGCAATGGGCTTTGGCAAGTCAAAAGCCAAATTGCTTAATGAAGCGCAAGGCCGCGTCATGTTTGACGATGTTGCCGGTATTGACGAAGCCAAAGATGATTTGCAGGAAATTGTCGAGTTTTTGAAAGACCCGACAAAGTTCCAGCGTCTCGGTGGTCGTATTCCAAAAGGTGCGTTGCTGGTTGGTCCTCCGGGCACCGGTAAAACCCTATTGGCAAAAGCCATTGCCGGTGAAGCCAATGTGCCGTTTTTCTCAATTTCAGGTTCTGATTTTGTCGAAATGTTTGTCGGTGTCGGTGCCAGCCGTGTGCGCGATATGTTTGAGCAGGCGAAAGCCAATGCGCCCTGCATTATTTTCATTGATGAGATTGATGCTGTCGGTCGTCATCGCGGTGCCGGTCTCGGTGGTGGCAATGATGAACGCGAGCAGACTTTGAACCAATTGCTGGTTGAAATGGACGGTTTTGAAGCCAATGAGAGCATTATTCTGATTGCCGCGACCAACCGTCCGGATGTTTTGGACCCTGCATTGCTGCGTCCCGGCCGTTTCGACCGTCAGGTTGTTGTGCCCAATCCGGACATTATTGGCCGTGAGAAAATCTTGAAAGTGCATATGAAGAAGACGCCTCTGGCCGCTGATGTTGACCCGCGTACGATTGCGCGTGGCACGCCGGGTTTCTCAGGCGCTGACCTCGCCAATTTGGTCAATGAAGCGGCATTGTTGGCAGCACGGCGCGCCAAGCGTCTGGTTTCCATGCAAGAATTTGAAGACGCCAAAGACAAAGTGATGATGGGCGCGGAACGTCGCTCCATGGTGATGACTGATGATGAGAAGCGGTTGACCGCTTATCATGAAGGCGGTCACGCGCTGGTGGCGTTGAATATGGAAGCCTCCGATCCGGTGCATAAGGCGACGATTATTCCGCGCGGCCGAGCGCTGGGTATGGTGATGCGCCTGCCGGAACGCGACCAAGTATCCGTCACACGCGGCAAAATGAAAGCCGATTTGGCAGTTGCCATGGGTGGACGCATTGCCGAGGAATTAATCTTTGGCGATGAAAAAGTTACCTCCGGTGCTTCATCCGATATTCAAATGGCGACCAATATGGCGAAGGCCATGGTGACCCAATATGGCATGAGCGAAGAAATGGGCCCACTGGCTTATGGCGAGAATGAGCAGGAGGTTTTCCTTGGTCATTCGGTTGCGCAAAAGCAAAACATGTCTGAGGACACGCAGCGCAAAATTGATGCCGAAGTCCGCAAGCTGGTGGAAGAAGGCTATGAGATGGCGCGCAAAATCTGCAGCGAAAAAATGGAAGATTTGCACACGATTGCCAAAGGCTTGCTGGAATATGAAACACTGAGCGGCGACGAAATTATTGGTCTTTTGAAAGGCCAAGTGCCGCATCGCCCGGAAGATGACAACACGCCAAGCAGTGGCGGTCCGGCATCGCCTTTCCCGACAACCGGTTCTGCCGGTGTTGGTGGCCCCGAGCCGCAAGGCACGTAAAGGCGTAAGGCGTCGCATGGCGCAAATATTCGGAATACTCAACATCACCGCCGACAGTTTTTCTGACGGCGGTGATTTTCTTTCTCCCGATAAGGCATTGGCGCAGGCGCAAAAATTGGTTGCTGATGGCGCGCATGTTTTGGATGTCGGTCCTGCCTCCAGCCATCCCGATGCCGGAAGCGTGTCGCCTGAAACTGAGATTGCGCGGCTGGAAAGCGTATGGACCGAGTTAAGAAAATTGGGTGTGCCGATATCTGTCGATAGTTTTCAGCCGCAAACGCAAAGTTGGGCGATTGCGCAAGGGGCCGACTGGCTGAACGATATTAACGGCTTTGCTGATCCGTCTGTTTACGCGCAATTATCCGATTATGACGGGCGTTTGGTGCTGATGCACGCCATTCAGTCCAAGGGCATTGCGACACGCGAAGCGCCGCCTGAAGGCGATATTTGGAGCCATATTTTGGCGTTTTTTGAGACGCGGCTGGAAGCTCTAACAGCGGCGGGTGTATCGCGCGATAAGATTACCCTCGACCCCGGCATGGGATTTTTCTTGGGCAATAAGCCGGAGACATCATTGGCGGTTTTGGCCGGTCTTGACCGCTTAAAGGCAGAGTTTGACCTGCCGGTGCTGGTTTGCGTGTCGCGCAAAAGCTTTTTGCGCGCGTTGTCGGGCGTTAGCGTTGACGAGAGCGGGCCGATTTCTTTGGCCGGCGAAATGCTGGCTTTGGCGCAAGGCGCGGACTTCATCCGCACGCATAATGCCAAGCAGCTGTCTGATGCAATGGCGCTGCGTGACGCAATGAGCACATATCGTTGAAAAGTAATAAATTGCAATAGCTTGTGATTTGCGCTGTTACGCGGCTTTTTGCGAGATAGGGGCATGATTCGGAAGTATTTTGGAACTGACGGCATTCGTGGCCGCGTGAATGGCGAGAAAATGACCGCCGATACCGCTTTGCGTTTGGGCATGGCGGCAGGGCGCTATTTTCGTCGTGGTGAGCATCGCCACCGCGTGGTTATCGGCAAGGATACGCGTCTGTCGGGTTATATGATTGAACCGGCTTTGGTTGCCGGTTTTACGTCTATGGGCATGGATGTGTTTCTATTCGGCCCGATTCCGACCCCCGCCGTGGCTTTTCTGACCCGTTCTTTGCGGGCTGATATTGGGGTGATGATTTCTGCCTCGCATAATGCCTTTGAAGATAATGGCATTAAGCTGTTTGGCCCGGACGGTTTTAAACTGTCAGATAATATTGAATATGAAATTGAGCAGATGATGGACGCGCCGACCTCTGATTTGGTGCCGTCTGCTGAGCTGGGACGTGCCAAGCGGATTGACGATAGCCAGTCGCGTTATATTGAGTTCGCCAAGCGCACTTTCCCGCGTGAATTGACACTGGATGGCATTAAGCTGGTTATCGATTGCGCCAATGGTGCTGCCTATAAAGTGGCCCCGACCGCGCTGTGGGAATTGGGTGCCGAAGTGGTGTCTATCGGTGTTGAGCCGGATGGCTTTAACATTAATAAAGATTGCGGCTCCACTGATACGGCGGCTTTGGCCGATAGAGTGCGGTCTGAAAAAGCCGATATCGGCATTGCGCTGGATGGCGATGCAGACCGGCTGATTATTTGCGATGAAAACGGCAAAATGATTGATGGCGACCAGTTGATGGGGCTGATTGCCGGTGACTGGCAACGCCGCGAATTGCTGACCGCGCCGGGCATTGTCGCCACTGTCATGTCCAATCTTGGGCTGGAGCGTTATTTGCAGGGCAGCGGGTTGAGCCTGGCCCGCACAAAAGTGGGCGACCGCTATGTGGTGGAGCATATGCGCCAGCATGGCTTTAATCTGGGTGGTGAGCAATCCGGCCATATGGTGATGAGCGATTTCGGTACCACCGGTGATGGTTTGGTGGCGGCGCTGCAAGTGCTGGCCGTGATGAAACAGACCGAGCGTCCGGTGTCTGATTTGTGCCGTGTGTTTGAGCCGGTGCCGCAAATTATGGAAAATGTTCGTTTCTCTACCGGCGTGCCGCTGGAAAATGAGGATGTTATCGCCGCCATTCAGGCCGGCGAGCAAAAGCTGGGTAATTCCGGCCGTTTGGTTATTCGCAAATCCGGCACTGAGCCGCTTATCCGCGTGATGGGCGAGGGCGATGACGCGGCATTGGTGCAAAATGTGGTGGCAGAAATTGTTGGCCGCATCCAATCGGTCGCGGCGTGAGCGCAGCACCACCTCCTAAAGGAAAAGTTCTTATTATTGCCGGCTCCGATAGTGGGGGCGGCGCGGGCATTCAGGCCGATATAAAATCAGTGATGGCGCAAAGTGCTTATGCGACCACCGCCGTCTCAGCCCTAACCGCGCAAAACACGCTGGGCGTGCAAGATATTTTCCCCGTGCCACCGGCTTTTGTGGTCACGCAAATGACCTCCATTCTCAGCGATATTGGCGCCGACATAATGAAGACCGGCATGTTGGCCACGCGCGAAGTGATTGAGGCGGTTGCTGAAGCACGCGCGGCACTCTCTCCGCAACTCCCCATGCTCATCGATCCGGTAATGGTTGCCACATCGGGCGATAAGCTGTTGCAAGATGAAGCCATAGGCGCGCTGAAAACCCTGCTGGTCGACCGCGCTTTTCTGGTGACGCCGAACCTGCCCGAGGCCAGCCTATTGGTGCGCCGCGACATTGACACGCCGGATGATATGAAACGCGCCGCCGACGCGCTGATGAATGATGGCGCGCATGCCGCGCTGATTAAGGGCGGGCATGGTTCGGGCAAAGTGGTGACCGATTTATTGGCCACGCAATCTGGCTTTGAGATTTTTGAGCATGAACGCCTCGACACCAAAAATACGCATGGCACGGGCTGCACTTTGGCCAGCGCATTGGCCGGTCAATTAAGCCAATTCATCGCCGCTGAAGAAGGGCTGGATGATAAAGGCCGCCCGAGCGATGCCAGCTTGCGCGCGGCATGCGAAACCGCGCTTAGCTACGTCCACCAAGCGATAAAATCCGCCCCGAATATCGGGCAGGGCAACGGGCCGTTAAATCACGAGGTGACTTGATATTGGCTGATATCTTCGACTCAAAAACAAGAAGTAAAATTATGTCGAGGGTTAAGGGGAAAGACACCAAACCCGAACTGCACATAAGAAGCCTGCTACATCGTGCAGGTTTCCGATTTCGTTAGACTTCAAAAAG
>CBFIIT010000003.1:0-85124 GCA_965662725.1 Alphaproteobacteria bacterium
CATCGACACGCCAGGACACCGCCGTCCACGTTTCTCTTTCAATATCTACCATGTCAAACAGCTGCCGCCGGAAACTTCCTTTGGCCCTCTCTCGAAGCGAAAAGTCCCGCGCCATCTAACCTATACGGTCAAGATGACTTGGTGACTTCAACCTCAGTGAGGATCAGTATTGATTCCACAAGCTTTCGCAGAGCGCAAGCAGTTTCCTAAAAGGCCGGAAACTTAATTGTGGCCAGCGCGGTTACTGATTGACCGCCGCCAGAACTGCAGCGTGTATACGGGCGCACCCCGACGCTGTCAAAGGCTTTTTTGCAAAAAAAGTGAAAAAAACGTGTTTTTTTTATTTTGCTTTCCCTAGTGGGTCGGCAACCCATGCTACCCCCTACATATTGTTGTCTTTTTTCAAACGCTTACGCGCTTGACACGGTTTGCCGACGCAGCGCATTTTCTCCCGCATGAGCGATGCACAAATCGACCCTGACAGCGATGACGCCTCAGAAGCAATTCTCGGCCTGCCGCAAAACCAGAATCGCCGCCGCCGCGCGCGGCGACGCTTCAATCTTGCCGTCTTCGGCACATTGGTAATTATTGCCTGGTTAGCAACGCAAATCCTGTCACCTGATATCCCGAAACCGGTTTTGAGCGCCAAACCGGCCCCTTCCGACCCCAGCTTGAGCCAAAAATGGGCCGCGCTGCCGCCGATGAACCGCCGCTTCACGACAGATATATTGAGCGATGGCGATAATTTGGCCGCGGTTTTAAATCGCGCCAATGTCAATGCAGTGGAAGCCGATGCGGCGCTTGACGCTTTACGCGGCGAATTTGACGTCCGCAAACTGAAAATCGGCCAATCGGTGCGCGTGTTTCGCGAATGGCCGGCCAGCCAATCGCCGGAAGACGGCCCCGGCCGCTTTGCCGGCTTTGATTTCATTCCCGAACCGCGGGTCATGATAAGCGTGCGCCGCACCGGCCATATGCAATTTGAAACCGTCAAACAATCGCGCCCTTTAAAAGACCGCTATTTCCTCGCCGATAATTTAATCACTTCTTCGGTCTATGAGGCGGCTCGCGCCGGCGGCATGTCGCCCAATTTAGTGGTCGACCTTATTCGCCTGTTTTCTTTTTCCATCGACTTTCAACGCGATATTCGCAATGGCGACCAATTGGAAGTTTTATATACGCGGCGGTTTGATGAAAATAACCAGCTGGCCGAAGAAGGCGATATTGCCTATGCGGCGCTGACCAATCGCGGCAAACGTTATGCCTATTGGCGTGTCGCACGGCCCGATGGCAGCATTGGTTATTTTGACGAAGAAGGCAAAAGCGTGCAGCGCTTATTGATGAAAACGCCGGTTGACGGCGCGCGGCTATCTTCGCGCTTCGGCATGCGACGGCATCCGATATTGGGTTATACAAGATTGCATCGCGGGCTCGATTTTGCCGCGCCGCGCGGCACACCGATTTACGCCGCCGGTGACGGACAAATCGTATCATTGGGACGCAATGGCGATTACGGCAAATATATTCGCATCCGCCACCGCAATGGCTATGAGACCGCCTATGCCCATATGAGCCGCTATGCGCGCCGCCTGAAGAAAAATGCCCGCGTCACGCAAGGCCAAATTATCGGCTATGTCGGCGCCACCGGTTTGGCCACCGGCCCGCATCTTCATTATGAAGTGTTGCATTATAAAAAGCCGGTCAATCCGCGCAACTTGGATGTGCCGGCGCAAAACTCATTGGCAGCAGAAAATCTGGATTTGTTAAAGACTGCGCAAGCCAATGCCGCGCAACGCATTACCGCGCTGGCGGCTGATGATAATCGCCTGCGCTCTTTGCCGCGGCGCAGCCCAACCGCAGCGCGCTAAGAAAAGCCTCCTAAACGACAAAACCCGCCTCAATCGGGCGGGTCTTGCGGGGCTGTAAATTGTATTACTCGGCTGAGACCGGCGCGTCGCTATCGCCTGTATCGGCAATCTCTTTTGCCGTTTCAACGGGCGCTTCAACTGTCTCTTCAGCCGCGCCTTCGGCAGCTGATTTGTTGCTTGCGCCATTGGTAGATTTACCGCCACGCTTTTTACCCAGCGGACCGCGGCGGCGCGATTTACCTTCCGGCTTGGCTGCTTCATCGCCTTCTTCGCGCACCAGCACGAGAGGCTCGGCGCCATTCGTGGTCGTGCCGGCGGCCGATGCCGCATCGGCACTATCCGCACCATTTGTAGCATTCGTGGCCGTGCCGGCGGCTTCCTCATTATTCGCTTCGCCGTCATTTTCGCGTTCGGTTTCGCTCGGGGTCGGCTGCAGACTTTGCAAGATCCGATAATAATGTTCGGCATGCTGCTGGTAATTTTCTGCCATTACCCGATCACCGGCTGACATCGCATCGCGCGCCAAGGCCTGATATTTTTCATAAACCTGACTGGCTGTACCGCGAACGCGCACATCCGGCCCGTTACTGTCATAGCTCCGATTGACGGGGTTTTGCTGGCGCCGACCGCGCCCACGAGACCGTTTCATCTATTATCCAATTCTTTCATCGCCATCCGGTTCGACCCGAAGAGCAATTATAATGTTATCTCAGTGAAAACCTTCACGCCGTCTAAACTGCTTTGTTTGATAGTCTGAAGGGAAGTCCGCAAACAAATCTACTTATCTGCTGAACGGAACTTGGAAAACCTAGCCTTTCCCGCCGGATAATTCAAACCCCTTTTTGGATTTTTTTCACTGTCGTTTTTGACCGACCACGATTCGGTCGCGGCCGGTTAAATCAGCTTTCAAGTCGATATGCGAAAAACCGCCCGCCGACATCAGCTTTTCAATCGCTGCACCCTGCCCCAGACCGAACTCAAAGATTAAATAACCACCCGGTTTTAAAAACCCTGCCGCAGTGCGACAGATCAATCGATAAGGAGCCAGCCCGTCAACCCCGCCATCCAATGCGCTGCGAGGGTCATGCGCGCGCACCTCTTGCGGCAGCTGCGCCAATGCAGCGGTTTCGACATAGGGCGGGTTGGAAACAATCATATCAAAGCGACCGCTAATTGCTGAGAACCAATCGCTCCGGCGCATGGCCACGCGGTGCCGCAAGCCCAAGCGATGTGCATTGCGCCGCGCCAAAGCCAAAGCAGCACGGCTTTTATCAACTGCCATGCCGGAGATGTTTTTTGTCTCGGCCAGCAAAGTCAAAATCAAACAACCGGAACCGGTACCGAGATCCAACACGCTGACGCGCTGATTATCGAATAATTTGTGTAACGCGGTTTCGATTAATGTTTCGCTATCGGGGCGCGGGTCAAGCACATGTTGATTGACGCAAAAATCGCGCCCCCAAAATTCCTTCACGCCGATTATTTTGGCCACCGGTTTACCGGCTGCCCGCATCGCGCATAATTGCACCGCCTGCTCGGCAATATGTTTTTCAATCGGCACATGCGCCGCCAAGGCCAATTCGGTTTGCGAAAGGCCGCCAGCATATTGCAACAGCAAACGCGCATCCAGAGCCGCTGTTTCACTGGCTGCCGCGCTCAGTTTTTGCGTCATGTGACGCTGCATTTCTTCAAAAGTCAGAGGCGCACTCACGCTGTCTCATCGACCGCCGCCAAACGTTGGCTTTGGTCTTCACGAATTAGAGCCTCGACCATCTCATCCAATCCGTCACCGGCAAGAATTTTTTCCAACTTATGCAAGGTTAAATTAATCCGGTGATCAGTGACCCGGCCTTGCGGAAAATTATAAGTGCGAATGCGCTCAGACCGGTCGCCCGAACCGACTTGGCTTTTGCGGTCGGCGGCGCGCTCACTATCGGCGCGTTCGCGTTCGGCTTCAAACAAACGGGCGCGCAAAACCTGCATCGCCTTGGCGCGATTTTTATGCTGCGATTTTTCGTCTTGCTGCGACACGGTAATACCGGTCGGCAAATGGGTGATGCGCACCGCGCTATCAGTGGTGTTGACCGACTGACCGCCGGGGCCTGAGGCGCGAAACACATCGACGCGCAAATCTTTTTCTTCGATTTTAACATCGACCTCTTCCGGCTCCGGCAATACGGCGACGGTGGCGGCGGATGTATGGATACGCCCACCGCTTTCGGTTTCCGGCACGCGCTGCACGCGGTGCACGCCGCTTTCAAATTTCAGCCGTGCAAAAACCCCTTTGCCGCGAATGGCAGTAACGATTTCCTTATAGCCGCCAATATCGCCTTCCGACTGGCTGATGATTTCACTCTTCCAACCCAAAATATCGGCATAGCGTGAATACATACGAAACAAATCACCGGCAAAAAGCGCCGCCTCATCGCCGCCCGTGCCGGCCCGCACTTCGACAATTACGTTTAATTCATCAGCGCTGTCTTTCGGTAATAATAATATTTCGAGCGCCGATTCCATATCCGGTAATTTCTCTTCAATATCGGGCAGCTCCAATTCCGCCAGCTCAGCCATTTCCGCATCATCGCCTTCTTTCAGCGCGCGCAAATCTTCCAGCTCAGTCAAAGCCGCGCGATAATCGCGAATGGCAATAACCAGCGGGTCAATTTGCGCATATTCCTTCGATAATTCGACGAAACGCTCAGGCGGTAATTCGCCGTTCATCTCTTCTTGCAAAGCTTCAGCGCGCGCCAAAATGGCGTCGAGGCGTTCAACCGGTAGCATGGCTAATTTCCTTCAGTATTTTTTTGTGCAGCCATTTCAGCCGCTTTGTCTTCAACCAGCGTAACCAAATGGTCGACCATTTCATCATGCGGTTTTTTATGGTCCGGCTTGCCGGCCAGATACACCATGCCCGCTTCATTGCCGCCGCCGGTAAAACCGATATCGGTTTCACGCGCCTCGCCCGGCCCGTTCACCACACAGCCGATAATCGACAAAGTAATCGGTTCGGCAATATGCGCCAGCCGCTGTTCCAAATGCTGCACGGTTTTAATCACGTCAAAGCCTTGCCGCGCGCAAGACGGGCAAGAAATGATTGTCACGCCGCGATGTCTGAGCCCAAGGCTTTTCAGCATTTCAAAACCGACTTTAATTTCATCGACCGGATCAGAAGATAAAGAGACACGTATCGTGTCACCAATGCCCGACCATAAAAGATTGCCCAGCCCGATAGATGATTTCACCGTGCCGCTCATCAAGCCACCGGCTTCAGTAATGCCGATATGTAGCGGGCAATCGACCGCTTCGGCCAATTTTTGATAGGCCGCGACCGACATAAAAACATCAGATGCTTTGACCGAGATTTTATACTGGTCAAAGCCGTGCTTCTCCAAAAGCGCGACATGATAAAGCGCGCTATCGACCATCGCATCCGGGCACGGCTCGCCATATTGTTCCAGTAAATGTTTTTCCAAAGACCCGGCATTGACGCCGATACGGATGGAACATTGATTGGCTTTGGCAGCGGCAATCACTTCCGCCACACGCTTGTCATCGCCAATATTGCCGGGGTTAATACGCAAACAAGCTGCGCCTGCTTCAGCCGCTTCAATGGCGCGGCGATAATGAAAATGAATATCGGCAACAATCGGTACTTTCGCCGCCGCAACAATCTCATGCAGCGCCGCAGTCGAGGCTTCATCGGGGCAAGAGACGCGAACAATATCGGCGCCGGCCTCTTCCAAAGCCTTAATTTGTTCAATCGTCGCCGCCGCATCATCGGTCGGCGTATTGGTCATGGATTGCACGGCAATCGGTGCATCACCGCCGACCGGCACATCACCAACCATGATTTGACGGCTTTTGCGCCTCTCAATATGTCGCCATGGGCGCAGCATCACAAATTATTGCGCGGCCAGCGACAATACGGAAGCGCGGTCTATTTTACGTGCTGTCAAAATTTGACCGCGCCGCCCGACAGCCCCCAAGGCTTGTTCATTGACACGATATTCCAGCGCGCCGGCATCGCGCGTTGCCAGCGTATAGCTGTCAGCCGCTCCAAAAGTAAAACCCTCGCCTTCGCGAATAATGCTTGAGAACAAGACTTTTCCATCCGGGTCTTCAATCCGCATCCATGTGCGGCGCAAAGCGCGAATTTCGATTTCAGCATTGGCCGCCGCTTCCTCATCAGCAAGCGATGCCGCCGCATTGCCCTGTGCTTCAGCTGCATTTGCTGTTTGCGGCAAACTGCCAATGGCCTGCACCTCAACTGTCGGCTGGCTGGCCACCGGATCGGCTTCCGGTAACACCGCCGCCGTATCATTTGCCGAAGACCGGGCAGCCGCTGCTGCAGCCGGTCGCTTTTCGGCTTCCGGGGTTGCTTGCGTTTTCGGACGCGCTGTTGGCGGCGTCACCTCGACTTTTGGCGCAGCGATTTCTTCTTGTTCAATCGCCGGTGCCGCAGCGGTCACAATTTCAGGATCAGACCCGCCGGCACCACCGGCAATCAACCAGAGAATATAAAAGACAAAAACCCCGATAACACCAATCGCGATTTTCAGCGCGCCGGAAACCGGTTCAACCTCGGTTTGCGGATTATAGCCGCCCTCTTCTTGATGCGGTGGCATGGTCGCCATCTTATAGCGCCCGATAAGCTCGGCTCCGTTCAATTCCAAATAATTGGCATAGGTGCGAATAAACCCGATAGCATAAACACTGCCCGGCAAATTATCGAAATCATCTTCTTCCAGCGCCTGCAAATGCACTGAGCGGATTTTCAGCAAAGCCGATACATCGTCCAGCGACACGCCGGACGCTTCGCGCGCCGCCTTCAAAACCGAACCGATTTCTTCGGTCTCGACCTTGTCTTCACTCTCCGCCATGCGTTCCAGCTCCTTAAATCAAATCAGCCTATTGATTATCACAACTTAATACCCTGCGCATCTGCGATTTCAAGCATCGCTTTCCGCATATCATTCGGCGTTTCATCCAATACGCGTGTCACCGCTTGGCTCAGCTTTTTGCTGTTCAACGACCTTACCATGCGTTTGACCGGCCCGATCGATGCGGATGGCAAAGAAAATTGCCGATAGCCCAAACCGACAAGGCTCATCGCCTCCAATGGGCGTCCGCCCAATTCGCCGCAAATTGATACCGGCACATTATGTTTGGCACATAATTGCCGCACATGCGCCAGCAATCTCAATGCCGGCAAAGATAGAAAATCATAGCGGTCACTGGTTTGCGGATTGCCGCGATCGGCGGCAAAGAAAAACTGCATCAAATCATTTGTCCCGATAGACAGAAAATCCAATTGCGGCAGCAATTCATCCAATTGCCACACCAAAGCCGGCACTTCCAGCATTGTGCCAATGTCAATTTTGTCAGGCACTTGATGACCGAATTTGACCAAGCGATCGCGCTCCATAAGCAGCATATCGCGGCTTTTGGTAAACTCATCCAAAGTGGTGATGAGCGGAAACATAATCGATAATTTGCGACCCGCCGCCGCGCGCAAAAGTGCCCGCAGCTGATAACGCACCAGGCCCGGCCGGTCCAATGCCATGCGCGTGGCGCGCCAGCCCATTGCCGGATTTTCTTCCGCCGTGGTCATTAAATAAGGCAGCACTTTATCGCCGCCAATATCCAATGTGCGAAATACCACATCGCGCCCGTCGACGCTTTCCAGCACATTGCGATAAACTTCTTCCTGCTCGGCCTGGCGCGGCAAACGCGCCGCCACCATAAATTGCAACTCGGTGCGGAACAGGCCGATATTTTCCGCCCCGCTATCTTTCAAAGTTTCAACATCGACCATCAGACCGGCATTTTTATCGAGGCGAATTTTTTCGCCATCGCGGGTTACCGCCGGCAAATGTTTGATCCGCGCATAACGCTGCTGGCGACGTGCCTGCAAGCGGGCGCGATTTGAATAGGCTTCGACAATATCACCGGCCGGATTGAGATGCGCTTCGCCGCTATCGGCATCGAGAATGATATCTTGCCCGTCGCGCGCCGCATTCACAATCGAACGCACATCGCCCAAAAGCGGCAAATTCAGCGCCCGTGCAACAATCGCCACATGCGCGCCCAGCGCGCTTTCTTCCAAAATCAGCCCACGCAATTTGCGGCGGTCATAATCCAGCAATTCAGCCGGGCCCATGGTCCGCGCCAATAAAATAGCATCGCGTGGCAGCTTATCTTCCGAGGCCAATTCGGCGCGGCCCGATAAAATGCGCAATAGCCGGTTCGATAAATCTTCAAAATCATGCAGCCGGTCGCGCAAATAGGCATCGCGCTGGCCGCCCAATCTGGCGCGCATCGCATTATTGACCCGCTCCACTGCCGCTTCCGCCGTCAGGCCGGTTTTAATCGCATCTTGAATGCGCCTTATCCAACCGCGATCATTGGCAAACATCCGATAGGCTTCCAGCACTTGCAAATGCTCGCCGGCATGGCTGACATCTTCCGTCGCCAATAAATCATCGACATTGCGGCGCAATTTATATATCGCCGCCGATAAGCGTTCCGCCTCGTCTTCCGCATTGTCACTGATAAGCCGTGTTACCTCGACGCGTGGCTCATGCAGCACCACATGGCCCATTGCCAAGCCTTCCGTCAGCCCGCGACCGCTAAACATGCGCGGCGCATCGGGCGTGGCTTCATCGGCCGTATCTTCGCCACCGGCGGCCAGCATTTCTGCCATCACCATGGCGACGGTTTGCAAAGCCTCAACTTCTTCATTGGCGAAATTTCGCCGTTCGCTATTTTGCACCACCAAAACGCCGGTCACATCGCCGCCGCGCAAAACCGGCACGCCGACAAAACTATTATACGGGTCCTCGCCGGTTTCCGGCCGATAAGCAAAACGCGGATGCGACGGCGCATCGGCCAAATTAAGCGGTCGTTTATGTTGGGCAATATCGCCGACCAGGCCCTCGCCGACATGCAAAACGGTTTTATGCACTGCATCACGGTTCAAGCCTTCGGTCGCGCAAAGCTCCAAGCCGTCGCGGCCGCGGCGCAAATAAACCGAGCACACGGCAGTATTCATACTGGCAGCAATCAGCGTCACAATGCGGTCTAGCCGGTCTTGGCGATCGCCGCCATCAGCCATCACTTGCCGTAAACGGCGCAATAATATACGGGGACCTTCAGCGCTTAGCGGCACAATGCGCTCCTTTGCCGGGCCAAAGCCTAACCGGCAATCTCGTCATCAAGGCCATAAGCAGCATGCAAAGCACGCACGGCCAATTCGACATAATCATTATCAATCAATACCGAGACTTTAATCTCCGATGTTGAAATGACGTGAATATTAATGCCTTTTTCAGCCAATTCTTGAAACATTTTTTGCGCCACGCCGGCATGGCTGCGCATGCCGACACCGACAATGGAAATTTTTGCCATATCGGGGGCGGTTTGCACCTCAGCAAAATCAAGATTGGCTTTTTCGTCTTCTATCACTTTCAGCGCGCGGTCCAGCTCGTCTTGCGAGACGGTAAATGTCACATCAGTGGTTTTGCCATCGGCTGACATGTTTTGCACAATCATATCGACATTGACTGCCGCCTCGGCCAGAGGGCCGAAAATTTGCGCCGCAATGCCCGGCCGGTCCGGCACGGAAAGCAAAGTCAGCTTTGCTTCATTGCGCGCATAAGCAATACCGCTGACGATTTCCTGTTCCATAATCTCATCCTCATTGCATATGAGCGTGCCGACTATATCATTTTCATCGGCATTGTTGAATTTCGGGTCATCCGGCGCATCAAAACTGGAACGCACTTGCAAGCGCACATTATGGCTCATCGCCAATTCAACCGAACGGGTTTGCAGCACTTTTGCCCCCAAAGAAGCCATTTCGAGCATTTCCTCATAAGAGACGCGGTCCATTTTTCGCGCCGCCGGTACCATCCGCGGGTCGGTCGTATAAACCCCGTCCACATCGGTATAAATATCGCACCGATCGGCATTAATGGCTGCCGCCACAGCCACCGCGCTGGTATCGGAACCGCCGCGCCCCAAAGTTGTGATGCGGTTCATATCACTGAGACCTTGGAAACCGGCAATTACCGCGACGCGGCCTTCGCCAAATTGCGCTTCCAAAGCGTCGCGCTCAATCGCTTCAATGCGCGCCGCGCCATGCACATTGCTTGTTTTCACCGCAATTTGCCAGCCCAACCAACTGCGCGCCGCCACGCCGATATCTTGCAAGGCCATGGCCAAAAGGCCGACCGAAACCTGCTCACCGGCTGATACGACAACATCATATTCGCGCGCATCATGCAGCCGCGCCACCTCGCGGGTCAGCCCGACCAGCCGGTTTGTTTCACCCGACATGGCTGAGACGACCACCGCCACTTCATGGCCGGCATCGACTTCGCGCTTCACATGAGCCGCAACATTTTTAATCCGTTCAATGTCGCCGACAGATGTGCCGCCAAATTTCATGACCAAACGTGCCATAATCGGTTTCGCGTTTCCTTTCGCCGCAATCGCGCCTATATAGGCAGAACTGGCGCCTGCATAGCGGAAAAGGCGACGGGGCGCAATCTTGCCGACAGGATGAAAGATGAGTGACAGTACAAAAGGCCATATAACGATTGACCCGGATGAGGTGGCAAAATTTACCGCCATGGCCGAAGATTGGTGGAACCCGAACGGCCAATTCAAGCCCTTGCATAAGTTTAATCCGACCCGTTTGGCCTATATTCGCGACCGGCTGTGCCAACATTTTGACCTCGACCCGATGGCTGAAAAGCCGCTTAGCGGTCTGCGACTATTGGATATTGGCTGCGGCGGCGGGCTGCTCAGCGAACCAATGGCACGACTTGGTGCGCAAGTGGTCGGTGCCGATGCAGCCGAAGCCAATATTAAAACCGCCAGCCTGCACGCCGAAGCGCAAGGTCTCGATATTGATTATCGCGCCATCACGGCTGAAGAATTGGTTGAGCAGGGCGAGCGTTTTGACGCGGTTTTAAATATGGAAGTAATCGAGCATGTCGCCGATCCGCAAGCTTTCATGAGCGCTTGCGGACAATTGATGAAGCCCGATGCGATTATGTTTTTGGCAACGCTGAACCGCACATTAAAAGCTTTTGCGCTGGCCATTATCGGGGCTGAATATATTTTGCGCTGGCTGCCGCGCGGCACTCATGAATGGGAAAAATTCATCACCCCGAAAGAATTGGAAGCAATGGCCGAGACGGCCGAGTTGGAGCTTTATACCAGCACCGGTGTGAGCTTTAATCCGCTGACTGATAAATGGCGACAGACCGGTGATATGTCGGTCAATTATATGGGCATTGCGCGGCGGAGAAAATAAACTCAGTTTTTCTGCTTCTCATTAACCCCGGGCAGCGGCGCAACCGGCACGCCTTCATCCAATAAATCACGCGCTTCCTCGAGCGATGTTTCACCGTAAATATCGCGCTCAGCTGTTTCACCATAATGTATTTTGCGCGCCTCTTCGGCAAACTCATTGCCGACATAATCGAAATTTTCTTCAACATGTGCGGTCATTTTTTGCATCATTGCGCGCATCCCCTCCGCCGCCTCTTGGCTGTTGGATTTCTTGCCAATCGCCGGTGCCATAATGGCTTTTGCTATTTCTTTATTATCACAATGCGGGCAGGCCAAAAGCCCATCGGCTTTTTGTCCGTCATATGCTGCCATATCGGCAAACCAGCCATCAAACTCATGTTCATTGGCACAGATGAGGCGATATTTAATCATGCGCCGCGCTCCCATCGGGCAGATGATAAGACGCGCCATGTGCAAGCGCCGGAATTTGTCGCCGCGCTTGGGCGACCAAAGCGGGCTCCAATTCAGCTAAAATAAAACCGTCATCGGCTTGCGCTTCGGCGACAATCCGCCCCCATGGATTGACCACTAAACTATGGCCATAAGTTTCGCGCCCATTCTCATGCCGTCCGATTTGCGCCGGCGCCACAATATAGCAACCGGTCTCGATCGCACGGGCGCGCAATAAAATATGCCAATGCGCCTCGCCGGTTTGTTGGGTAAAGGCGGAAGGCACAAATATCACCTGTGCACCGGCATCGGCCAATCGCCTATACAGATTGGGAAAGCGTAAATCATAACAAATGCTGAGCCCCAATCGCATGTCCAAAACAGGGCTGACAACCAGCTTATCACCGGCTTGATAAGAAGCGCTTTCATGGTGACGTTCGCCATTATCCAACGCCACGTCGAACATATGTATCTTGTCATATTGCGCCTGCACCACGCCATCCGGCGTCAGCAATAGGCTGCGATTAACCGCCTTATCACTATTTTCATCGGCCAATATCATCGAGCCGATAAGCAGATAGACGCTATTTGAGCGGGCGATGTTTTGCAATTCCGCCAGTATTTTACTGTCGGCTTGGTGTTCCAATCGGGCGCGCATGGCGGCCCGATTTTTTTCCATAAAGCTGCAGGTTTCGGGCAAGGCGACCAATTGCGCACCGGCCTCAGCCGCTGCTTTCACGCGCGCGGCAATCACCGACAGATTTTCTGTCGGGTCGCATGCCGTGGTCATTTGTATGCATGCCAGTTTCATCTCATGCCCTTTCCGGCAGCACAACTCGCGCCGCCGTTACTACATAAATAGGGCCGGCACCGGCGCGGCGCAAGATGCGCGACATTGCCTCCACCGTCGCGCCGGTGGTCAACACATCATCGACAATAATCACCGCGCGGCCTTTCAAGCGATGCTTGTGTTTTTCAGAAACTTGAAACGCGCCGCGTAAATTGCGTTTGCGACCGGCGCGACTGAGGCCGACTTGCCGCCGCGTCGGGCGAATGCGCAAGACCGCTTGCAAGGCCAGTGAATGACCGCCCAACGCGGCCAAGGCGCGACATAGCTCTGCCGATTGATTGAAACGCCGCCAAATTAAACGTCGCCGGTGTAACGGCACCGGCACTAAAAGCGCATGCCGTGGCAATGCGTCGGGGATACGGCTCCAAATTAATTTCGCCAATAGGCGCGCCAGTTCAGGCCGGTCGCTGAATTTCATCCGCTTAATCAACGCCGCACCACTGGCCTTATAGGCAAATGCAGCGCGCGCCTGAAAATAAGGCGGCGGATTGGCACGCGCCAGAGGGCTTATCGTATCAGCCCCCAAATCAATCGGCATTGGCAGGCCGGAAATACGGCAAACCGGTCCGGTGATGAAGTCCAGCTCTTGCCAACATGGCGCGCATAAGCCGTCATCAAAGGCCACGGGCTTTCGGCATATCGGGCACGCCGGCGGCACCAAAGCATCGGCCAGCCGCGCCGGCGGATATTTTAAAGCGGCGATAAAAGATCCAGCTTTTCTTATTGTTTTTAAGATCATCAATGCCATATTGCCCGCTATGGCCAATCAAGTCCCGCAAATTTTTGACCGTCAACGCTTGCGCCGCAATCGTGCCCGCTGTGCTGATAATTTTGCCGCATATGATTTTTTGCTGGCCCGCGCGGCTGATGATTTGGCCAATCGCATTGCGCTGCAAAATCGCCGCTTCGATCGGGTCTTATGTCTTGGCGCATCAGGCGGTTATTTGCGCCGCGCCTTGGCGACGCAAAGCCAAGCCGATATCGGGCAGTTAATCGAAAGTGATCTAACCGCCAATTTATTGCCGCAAGGCGGCGTGGTGATAGATGAAGAAGCCCTGCCGATAAAACCGCAAAGCCTTGATTTGATTGTGTCCCTATGGGGACTACACCATGTCAATGATGTGCCGGGTGCGTTGTTGCAGGCACGCCGCGCATTAAAACCCGATGGCCTGTTTTTGGCTGCGCTGCCCGGTGGGGTAACGCTGGCCGCGTTGCGCGCCGCGTTTATCGAGACCGAAAGTCGGCTTTTGGGTGGCGTACAAGCGCATGTGCACCCTTATGCCGATTTGCAAGATTTGGCCGGACTGATGCAACGGGCCGGTTTTTCCTTGCCGGTCGCGGATAGCGATATTGTCCGCGTGCGCTATCAAAATCCGTATCGGCTGCTGGATGATTTACGCGGCATGGGCGAAGCCAATGTGCTGAAAGCACGGCCGCGGCAATTTTTGCGCCGCGATGTATTGGCCCAAGCCTTGGCGCAATTTGCCACTGAGACGCAAGAAGACGGTAAGGCCGTGGCGGAATTTGAATTATGCTATTTGGCCGGCTGGGCACCGCATGACAGCCACAATAAAAAGCACCAGGAAGGCGAGCCGATTAGCCGATTTGACGAAACTGCCTTGCCGACAAAAAGCTAGAGCGCGTCGCGCAAGGCAGCGATTAGCGGCTTATCGGCCGGCGGCATTGGCAAGTCAAACAAATCACGCGGCCTTTTCCATTGGGTTTTTTGCCCCTCGCGCGGGGTCAATTCACCGTCCCATTTGCGGCACACATAAAGCGGCATCAGCAAATGAAAATCCGCATAAGCATGGCTGGCAAAACTTAGCGGGGCCAAACAAGCCGCCGTGACATCGATCGATAATTCTTCTTTCAACTCACGGATAAGCGCCGCTTCCGGTGTCTCGCCGGTTTCGACCTTGCCGCCCGGAAACTCCCATAATCCGGCCATGGATTTTCCGGCCGGACGCTCAGCCACCAGCACGCGGCCATCTTTATCGACCAATGCACAAGCGACAACCAACAGCATGTCAGCTTCGGTAATCGGCATTGATGGAAATATACTGATGCGTTAAATCGCTGGCCCAAATCCGCGCTTGCCCGGCCGCCTTGCCCGATTTCACCCCAACATTGACTTTGATTGAGATGTGTTTGCCGCGCATATGCTTGGCCACAGGCGCTTCTTTATAGCCGGGAACGACCTTGCCATTGCGCGCCACTTTAACCCCGCCAATGGAAATGGCCAGCTTATCGCGTATCGCCTGTTCGCCGGATTTGCCAATGGCCATGACAATGCGTCCCCAATTGGCGTCTTCACCGGCAATCGCTGTTTTCACCAAAGGTGAATTGCCAATGGCCAGCGCAATCCCCCGCGCCGCTTGATTGTTTTGCGCGCCATCCACTTCAATGGTCATTAACTTTGAAATGCCTTCGCCATCACCGGCCAATTGCACGGCCAAATCATGCATCACTGCCGATAAAGCTTTTTTGAAACCGGCCAAACGTTTGTCATTAGCCGAAGCGAGACGCGCGCCATTGATTGGCTTTTCGCCTGTTGCCACCAAAAAGCAGGTATCTGACGTTGAGGTATCGCTATCCACTGTCACACAATTAAAGCTCGCCTCATTTGCCGCGCCCAGCAATTTTTTCAAAATGCCTGCCGGCAAAGCGGCATCGGTAAAAATGAACGCCAACATGGTCGCCATATCCGGCGCAATCATGCCTGAGCCTTTTACAATGCCGGTTAGCGTTATCGTTTGATTGCCGAACTTTGCCGTCGCGCTGGCCAATTTCGGAAATGTATCCGTGGTCATAATGGCGCGCGCCGCGGCCTGCCAATCAGCCTTGCCATCGGCTTTTTCAATCGCCTTCAGCAAAGGTGCGGTTTCCAAAACTTCGCCGATAACACCGGTCGAAGCGACCAAAATCTGATGCGGCGCACAGCCAAGCCTATCGGCCACCGCTTTCGCCGTCACCGCCGCGGCCTTCGCACCGGCAGCGCCGGTAAACGCATTGGCATTACCGGCATTAACCAATATGGCTCGCGCTTTGCCTTTTGACGCGGCCAAATTATGCCGCGATAAATCAACCGCTGCTGACGGCATTTTGGAACGGGTAAAAACCCCGGCCGCAGTGCTGTCAGGTGTCAATTCCACCAATAAAACATCGTCGCGCCCTTTATAACGCGCGCCACTGGCCACGCTGCTCAGCTGCACGCCTTGCAATTTTTTCGGCTTGGCAAGTTTTTTAGGCGCAAAAGGTGAAACAGAAACCGTGTTGACCATGACCGCCTTTACTCACTGCTCGGCGCAATATTGACAAATTTCACATCCGCCCCTTCGCGCATATCATCATAGATCTCACGCCGCGCCTCACTGATGAGGATTTGATAAATCTGCCCGCTCACTTCTTCCAATGACGGGGTCGGCTTATTGCGCTTATCTTCCAATTTAATAACGTGCCAACCAAATTGGGTTTTGACCGGATTTGAAATCTGACCTTTTTTCAACTTAAAAGCGGCATCGGCAAAAGGCGCCACCATTGCATCGCGGTCAAAATAACCGAGATCGCCGCCACTGGCCCCGCTTGGCCCTTTGGAGCGTTCTTTGGCAAGCTGTTCGAAATCGCCGCCATTTTTCAATGCGGCAATAATCGCCAAGGCGACATCTTCGCTATCAACCAAAATATGCCGCGCCCGCACTTCCTGCTGCTTTGGCCCATTGACGATATTCTTTTTATAATAAGCAGCGACCTTATCATCGCTCACTTTTTCCATCAGCAATTTACCGATATAGACATCTTGCAGGGCTTTCTGCTCCATAAAGGCGCGCCGCTTTTCAACTTCAGGCGTATCCGCCAAGCCGGCTTCCCGCGCCGCTTTTGCAGCCAAAATGCGGTCCACCATATAGCCGACCAATGTTTCAAAACGCTGTTGTTCAGGCAATTGTCCGACCAAACCGATAAGCTCATCTTCGGCTAATGAAATATCATCATAAGTAATGACAATGCCATTTACCGTTGCCACCGCGTTTTGCGGCAGATTTTGCGCTTGCGCCGCGCCATGCCCCCCCGCGCCGATGAAAGCCATCACAAGCGCGGCCTGAAAGAGACGATTTATTAACTTGGTTTGCATAGAAAAATCCCATCTGCTTTGACCGCATATTGGCGGCGAAGTGCGTTAGAAACAAGTGGTTTTCGTATGTTGGTAATTTGTCTCATTTTCAACCGAACAAACCGGTCAATTGCCGGCTCTATTGATGGGCCAATTGACATGCGTGCCACGCTTCCTTACATCAGCTTGAGGCTTGTTTTCCAAGCCGTGTCGCAAGGGGTCCGCAATGCTCGGTTTATCATCCATCGCTAAGCGTTTATTCGGTTCGGTCAATGACCGCAAGCTGCGCAATTATCAAGCGCGGCTGGGAAACATCAACGCTTTGGAAGCAGATTTTGAAAAGCTGGATGACGCAGCGCTGAAAGCCAAGACCGAAGAGTTTAAAAGCCGCCTCGCCAATGGCGAGACGCTGGACGATATTTTGGAAGAGGCATTTGCCGCCGTGCGCGAAGCGGCGCGACGTAGCCTCGGCCAACGCCATTATGATGTGCAAATGATCGGCGGCATGGTGTTGCATGATGGCGCCATTTCAGAAATGAAAACCGGTGAAGGTAAAACGCTGGTTGCCACTTTGCCATGCTATTTGAACGCGCTTTCCGGCACGCCTGTGCATGTGGTGACAGTGAATGATTATTTGGCGCAGCGCGATGCCGATTGGATGCGCGCCGTGCATGAAAAGCTCGGCCTGACGGTTGGCTGCATTATCCATGATATGGATGATGAAGCGCGCAAAGCCGCCTATGCGGCCGATATTACCTATGCAACGAATAATGAGCTGGGCTTTGATTATTTACGCGACAATATGAAATATGCGCGGGATGAAATGTGCCAGCGCGGGCACGGCTTTGCTATCGTTGATGAGGTTGACAGTATTTTAATCGATGAGGCGCGCACCCCGCTGATTATTTCCGGCCCGTTGGAAGACCGCACTGATTTATATGTCGGCATTGACAAATTAGTGCCGCATCTGACGCAAGATGATTATGAGCTGGATGAGAAAACCAAAACCGTCAATCTGTCGGATGACGGCAATGAGCATATGGAAAAATTGCTGGTTGAAAACGGTTTCCTCGAAGAGGGCGGTTCGATTTATGACATTCAAAATGTCACCATTGTGCATCACGTCACCAATGCCTTGCGGGCGCATATATTGTTTCAAAAAGACCGCGATTATATTGTCCGCGGTGCCGGCGACGCCGGTCAGGTGATTATCATTGATGAGTTTACCGGCCGGATGATGGAAGGCCGCCGTTTTTCTGACGGGCTGCACCAAGCCTTGGAAGCGAAAGAAAACGTCGCCATTCAGCCTGAAAACCAAACGCTGGCCTCCATTACTTTTCAAAATTATTTCCGCCTTTATGAAACCCTGTCCGGCATGACCGGCACGGCTTTGACCGAAGCGGAAGAATTTATGGATATTTATGGCCTTGATGTGATCGAAATTCCGACCAATACGGATATTGCGCGGCTGGATGAAGATGATGCGATTTACCGCACAGAGGCCGAAAAAACGGCGGCGATTATCGAATTGGTTGAAGAGTGCCAAGGCAAAAATCAACCGGTTCTCGTCGGCACAACATCGATTGACAAATCCGAAACATTGGCCGCCGCGCTGAAAGCAAAAAAGATTAAACACAATGTTTTGAATGCGCGCTATCACGAACAAGAAGCACAAATCATCGGCCAAGCCGGTGTGCCGGGCGCGGTGACCATTGCCACCAATATGGCCGGTCGCGGCACTGATATTCAGCTGGGTGGCAATCTCGATATGCGCCTCGCGCAAGAAGCAGAAAATGATGAGAAAAAACGCGACGCCATTACCGCCGAAGTCGAAAATCTGAAACAGCAAGCTTTGGCTGCCGGCGGCCTGTGCGTTATCGGCACGGAGCGGCATGAAAGTCGCCGCATTGATAATCAATTGCGCGGCCGCTCGGGCCGTCAAGGCGACCCCGGGCGTTCATGTTTTTTCCTCAGTCTTGACGATGATTTAATGCGCATTTTCGGCACTGACCGGATGGATAGCATGTTGCAACGTCTGGGGCTCAAAGATGGCGAAGCGATTGTTCATCCATGGATCAATAAGGCGCTGGAACGCGCGCAGCAAAAAGTCGAAGCGCGCAATTTTGATATTCGTAAAAACATTCTGAAATATGACGATGTGATGAATGATCAAAGAAAAGTGGTCTTTGAGCAGCGCCTCGAATTTATGGAATCTGAGAGTGTTGACGACACCATCACCATGATGCGCCATCAAACGATTGATGAATTGGTTGAGACGCATATTCCGCCCAAGGCCTATGCCGAGCAATGGGATATGGATGGGCTGAATGCACAAATACAAGACGTTTTTGCGCTCGACTTGCCTTTGCAGGAATGGGCAGCGGAAGAAGGCATTGCAGATGAAGAAATTGCCGAACGGCTATATGACGCGTCCGACCGTTTCATGGCATCGCGCGCCGTAGAGCTTGGCCCGGACATTATTCGGCAAGTTGAAAAATCTATTTTGCTGCAAACGCTCGACCAGCATTGGCGCGAGCATTTGGTGACGCTGGAGCATTTGCGGCAAATTGTCGGCTTGCGCGGCATCGGCCAACGCGACCCGCTGGCTGAATTCAAGCTGGAAGCCTTTACCCTGTTTTCCGATTTGCTGACCGGTTTGCGCCAAGACGTGATTCGTTATTTAAGCCGCGTGCAAGTTGAAACCCGCCCGCCTGAATTGGAGGTTCCGCAAATGGCTGCTCCAATGTCAGCCGGTTCAGGCGATGGGCCGACGGCCACTGGCGAGGGCGCAGAGGCGGCGATTGATTTCAATAAGGTCGGACGCAACCAGCCCTGCCCATGCGGCTCAGGCAAAAAGTTTAAACATTGCCACGGCGCGGTGAGCTAAGCCCCTTGCCAAAACTGCCCAACTGATTTTCACTGTCACCCAAAGGGAGACAGTCATGAGTATCAAACCGTTCATACTTGCCATGGATGCGGCGCGCGAAGCCGACATCAAACAGCGCGTCAAAAATTATAAATGGCCACAAGAAATGCAATTAAGTGCAGGAGAAAACCCGTGGGCCTATGGCATGGACCAAGCATGGTTAAAAGATTTTTGTACCTATTGGACGGATGAATATAGCTGGCAGGCAACGCTGGATGAGCTGAATAAATTCAATCATTTCACGGCTGAGATTGACGGCATGAATATTCATTTTATTCGTGAAGACGGCTCCGGTGACAACAAGCAGCCGCTTTTGCTGACGCATGGCTGGCCCGGTTCGATTTATGAATTTATCGATGTGATTGACCGTTTGGCGCATCCGGAAAATTATGGCGGTAAAGCCGAAGACGGGGTGACGGTGATTTGCCCGTCTCTGCCGGGCTATGGTTTTTCTGACGCGCCGAAACGCCCGATCGGCGCGCTGACCGCCGCCGCCATGTGGAACAAGCTAATGGTCGAAGAGTTGGGCTTTCAAAATTATATCGCGCAAGGCGGCGATTGGGGCAGCGTTGTAACCTCGCTTATCGGCCTGCATCACGGCGTCGATAAGGGCCCTGATATAGGAAAAGGCTGCACCGCCATTCACATTAATATGTATGGCTTGCAAAGCAATGCCACGCCGGAAAATGAAGAAGAGCAAAAATGGATGGAAAAAACATTGGCGGCCATGCAAGCCGAAAGCGCCTATTTGCAATTGCAGATGACCAAACCGCAAACGCTGGCCTATGCGATGGCTGAAAGTCCGGTTGGCGCAGCGGCGTGGATATTGGAAAAATTTTATAGCTGGAGCGATTTGCCGGAAACCAATGGCCGACCGGATTTACTGGCGCGCTATTCGCGCCATGCCTTGGCCTCCAACTTAATGATTTATCTGATGACCGACAGCTTCATGTCAGCGATTTGGTTTTATCGCGGCTATATGGAAGAAATGCCGCATATTCCGCCCGGTGAAAAAATTGAAGTGCCGGTTGGCATCGGCAAGTTTCAAGATACTTATTTGGACTTTCCGCCGCGCCGTATGATGGAAGAGAGCTTTAATGTTACCCATTGGGCTACTTTTCCCGATGCCGGGCATTTTGCCGGTATGGAAAATCCGGCGCAATTTGCCGATGCGGTGCATGATTTTTTGCGCAGCCTCTGAGCTTTAGCGATGCTTTGAGCAACGGCTCTTAATCAGGCAACGGCTCTTAATCAGGCAACGCCTTTGCGCCCCATATCGAGGAATTTCTGCCGCCGCGCTTTGCGCAGCTCATCCGATGATTGACCGGCCATTTGCGCCAATTCTTCCGCCACTACGAGGCCGACATCGGCCATGGTTTTTGTGCGGTCACGATGCGCGCCGCCCACCGGCTCAGTTAAAATCCGGTCAATAACACCCAGCTTCTGCAAATCCTGCGCCGTGACTTTCAACGCTTCGGCCGCCAAATTGGCCTGCTCGGAAGAACGCCATAATATCGACGCGCAAGCTTCCGGCGAGGCGACCGTATAAATTGAATGTTCGAGCATTAAAATGCGGCTTGCCGTGGCCAAGGCCAGCGCCCCACCGGAGCCGCCTTCACCGATGATAAGCGAAACAAACGGCACACCCAATTGCAGGCATTTATCAGTGCAACGCGCAATCGCCTCAGACTGGCCGCGCTCTTCCGCGCCAATGCCCGGATATGCCCCGGCCGTATCAACCAAAGTAACGACGGGCAGGCCGAAACGCTCGGCCATATCCATCACCCTTATGGCTTTTCGGTAGCCTTCAGGCCGCGCCATGCCGAAATTATGTTTCAAACGGGCTTGCGTATCAGAGCCCTTTTCATGTCCCAAAATCGCCACGCGCTGGCCTTGCCAGCGGCCAAGACCGGCAATGATTGCATGGTCTTCCGAATACAAACGGTCGCCGGCCAAAGGGGTGAAGTCTTCAACCAGCGTTTCAATATAATCCATGCAATGCGGACGGTTTGGATGTCGCGCCACTTGCGTTTTCTGCCATGGGTCGAGATTTTTATATAATTTCTTAATCTGGTCGCTGACCTTGCCTTCCAGCTTGTTGATCTCTTCGACCAAATCAACGCCTTCCGAGCCGCCGACATCGCGCAATTCGCGGATTTGTCCTTCCAGCGCCGCAATCGGTTTTTCAAATTCCAAATAAGTCTGGGTCATTTTGTTCCCCTATCCGGTGAAATTAGGCCGCTTCTTACCAATTTGGCAAGTGTTAGGATTTATCGCTCTCAGCTTTCGATAAAGGATGGCTTTCAACCAGCAATTGCTTTTTCCGCTCTTCCAATACATGCGTATAAATTTGCGTTGTCGAAATATCGGCATGCCCCAGCATTTGCTGCACGGCGCGCAAATCAGCGCCGTTTTCCACCAAATGCGTTGCAAAGGCATGCCGCACCACATGCGGCGATATGCGAGCCGGCGATAAGCCCGACTGCACTGCCAATTGTTCCAGAATTTGTGCAAAACGCTGGCGGCTTAAATGGCCGGTTTTGCCGCGAGCGGGAAATAAATGACTAGCCTTATCATCAAGCACACCGCGCCAATTGACCAAAGCCTGTTTGGCCGGCTCCGATAAGGGCACCATGCGCTCGCGCCCGCCCTTGCCGCGCACCATCAGCACCCGCGCATCGCTTTCAGCCGCGCGCGCCGGTAAACTGACCAATTCCGATACCCGTAACCCCGTCGCATACAGTACTTCAATCAAACAAATGGCACGCAAGCGGTCATGGCGCTGTTTATCGCTATTTTGCGGCAGCGCATAAGCCGCCGCAATCAGCCCCTCAGTTTCAGCAACCGATAATAATTTCGGTAAAGGCCGTTGCGCTTTCGGGCGGCGCAATTTATCCGCCGGATTATCTTTACGCAGCGCCTCAGCTTGCAGGAATTTGTAAAAATGTTTGATGCTGGATAAATGCCGCGCCGCTGTTGAAGCAGCCATGCCGCGCTTGTTTAAATCGCTCATATAAGCGTCCAAATCAGCGCTCTCGGCGGTCTCCAAATCGGTTTTGCGCTTGGCCAGAAAGCCCGTAAGGTTTGTTAAATCACGTTGATACGCGGCCAAAGTATGCGCACTGGCGCCGCGCTCAGCCGCCATCATATCGAGAAATAAATCCAGCCGGTCGCCGGACTGCATCAGCGCACCTCGGCCAAGCGGCGGGTCGGCAAGGCCAAGCTTTGGGGGGCCACGACACTGAGCCGCGCCGCCGCATGATATAAAATTTCTGCGCCGATTTCTTCAGCCACTGTTTCCAAACCGGCGCGGCGCAAATAAGAGAGAAGCGCGATAATATCCTGCTCGCTCATCGCATCCGCCTCGATAGCGGCATAATCAGCAATGAAGCCGAGCAATAAATCGCCGATCCATTTATTATCGGCCAGCTTAGTGAACCGGCGGTCGGCTGTATCGGCTGCGCCTTCAAGCGCTATTGCAGCCGGTTGAAAGCTTTCCGCCACCTCAAAGCCCAACCCTTGATAGACCGCCAATTCGCGATTTAGGTAACGCTGCAATGCTGCACCGGCGCGCTCATATTGCGCTTCAAAAGCCTGCCAATCGGCAATCGGGTGGGGCCGCGTATCCGCCGGTGCCAGATTTTCTGCATCCGGCAATGCGGCCAAGCCGTCATTGACTTGTAAGGGCTGTGTTTCCAAATCCGGAGTGTTCAAAACCGGTATTTGCAAATCGGGCGTTTCGAGTCCGGCCAGCAAATCACCCAATGGGTCAACTGTCGGTGAATTTATCAGCCGATAAGACAGCAAACGCTCAGAGACACTTCGCAATGGCGTTTCACCCTGCACCGCCGCCGCACCGGCCGGGCCGGACAAACTTTGCGGCATAATATCAGCACCAATATCGGCACTGAGGGCGAGATAAGCGGGTAATAAAACCGCGCGGTCGCTATTTGCCAATATTGGCGCGGCCAAAGCGCCGGAAGCGGCTGCCAGCGTGTCTGTTGACGACGCTTCAAACGGTATCGCCACCGCTTCATCCAATGCAAGGGACGGCGCATCGGCTGCGCTTGAACTGTCCAAAACATTGGCCAATGCTTTCAAGCGGTCTTCCAAAACCTCAACCATATCCAACCACAGCCCGCGCTCTTGCGCCTCGCGCAGTGCATCAGCCAGCGCCATGGGCCGGTCTTCCGGTGACGCCATATCGACCTTTAAAAGGGCATCAGCCAAAAACACGCCATCAGGCGCGCTTGCCAGCAATATGGTTTGCGCAAGGGGGGGCGTATTCCCCTCAGTCGCGGAAGCGCTAATCGGCGCTGATTGAAACGCCGATAAATCAGCCAGCTGGCTCATTTGTGAAAACCGTTCAGCCGACAAGCTATCCGCCCGCATCGCCAAATGCGCCGCGCCCAATTGCGTGGCTGTCGGTTGCGCATAATCTTGCGCCAGCGTCGCCATAAAATAAGGCGGCAATTTATCCAATGAGACGGAGAGACCGCGTCCGGCCAATTGCAGCAATGCCAATTGCATTGGCGTCACTTCGCTGGGCACGACCAATGGCGGCTCTTGATCGGCTTTTTTTGCCGCATCGACTTGCGCTTGCGTACCGAACACAGGCTGCGCTTGTGCCGACATTAAAAAAGCCAATTCCCGGAAAAACCGATCTTCGCCCAGCGTTTTCTCATTTAATTCGAGCGTCAATCCGGCCTTTTCAAATTCGCCGGCCCGCAATTGGCAATAAACCAAAAGCTGCATGAAAAAAGGCAATGTATCGCCATGCCCTCTGGTGCTGCGCGATGGCGGCGACATGGCACAAGCGGCGGCGCCATCCCCGCCCCCCAAATTAGCCAGTACAACCGCGCGCGCAGCATAGGCATCTTGCGCCGCGCCGCCGGTCAGAGTTTCCAATTGCAACACCGAAGCGGTGTCACCTAAAACCAAAAACCGGTTTAACCGCGCTGCATACCAGCTTGTCCCATCAACCGTGCCGACCGGCGCGGCCGTGGTGCTGCGATAAAGCGTCAGCTCCGCATCGCGTAAAGCGGCTATTTTTATCCGCTCCGGCAGGCGCGCCATTTGTCCGGTAATAAAGGCCAATCTTGCACCGCGCCATAAATCTGAGCCGAAACCGCTTTCCAGACCGATAGGCGCATCTTGCAAAGCGCCCAATTGGCCGACTTGAACGATTTCACCGGTCGAGCCGGGAGCAGCCGCAACCGCCCTTACCGCGCGTTTTGATTGCCGCGCTGCCACTCGCGGCGCCAATTTTTGAGACGCTTTCGGCGCGATAGGGGCTGCGCCCAACGCGCTTTGCATCACCGGCGGCACAATATTCAGCGGCGCGCGCATGGCGCCCGAGCGACCGCTATCATCCGGCTCAAATGCCTCTTGTGCCAATGTTTGAGGTGCCGCCAGAACCAAAATAGCGGCCACAGGCGCGGCAACTAGCGCAGCGATAAAAAAGCAACGGGAAACAGCAAAGGTCATGACGCGCAATCGGTCAGTTTTCAAAGCGGCTATTGTCCAAAACATCAACCGCTGTTTGGCGCGGCGGTTCAACCGCGCGCGACAGGAAAATAATACCGCCAATCACCAAAGCCAGGCCAAGAACGACCAAAGCCGATTGTTTCGATCCCATGAGCGGGCTCCTCTTCTTCGATTCTTGGCTTACTATAGCATTAAGGCAGTATCGGGGCAGCCCTCGCTTATCGCCCGATATATAAGCCAGCGTCTAAACCAAGCGACTGGACTTAAACACTTAGGTGATTTACCACAAAATGACCATGACCGAAATATCACCCGCCTTACGTGACAGCTTAGAGAAAACCCCAATTGTGCTGCTGGGCATGATGGGGGCCGGCAAATCGGCCTTGGGGGTAAGGCTGGCCGCTGCTCTACAAATCCCGTTTTTAGATGCGGATAGCGAAATAGAAAAAGCCGCCACAATGAGCATTGCCGATATTTTTGAAAAACACGGCGAAGCGGCATTTCGCGATGGCGAGCGACGCGTCGTTAAGCGGCTTTTGGATGATGCGCCTTTAGTGTTGGCCTTGGGCGGCGGGGCTTTCATCAATGATGAAACCCGCGCTTTGGTCAAGCAAAAAGCCTTGTCCATATGGCTTGATGTGCCGGTGGATGAGCTGGTCGTGCGGGTCAAGAAAAAGCCCGGCAAACGGCCTTTACTTATCGGCCAAGATATCGAGGCGAAGCTCAACGCGCTTATGGCCGATCGCGGGCCGATTTATGCCGAGGCCGATTTAACGGTCAATGTCGGCGGCGGCAGTCATGAAGAAGCGATTGCCGCCTTACTGTCGGCAATGGAAAACCATCTTGGCGGGTGACTGGACAAATCCGTTGCATTTCTCTAAAGGCAAATTATGAGCGCAGAACAAATTGTGAAAGTCGAGCTTGGCGCACGTGCCTATGACATTGTCATTGGCGCTGATGTGCTGCCGCGCGCCGCAACATATATTGCGCCGCTTTTACCGCGCCCGAAATTGGCCATTATCAGTGACGCCAATCTCGCCGACAATCATTTGAAAACGCTTGAAGCGGCATTGACCGATGCCGGCATCAGCCATGACAGCTATATTGTGCCGGCCGGCGAGGCCAGCAAAAGCTGGTCGCAATTGGCGGCGCTAACCGATTGGCTATTGGGGCAAGAAATTGAACGTAAGGATTGCATTGTCGCTTTGGGTGGCGGTGTGGTCGGCGATTTGACCGGCTTTGCGGCGGCGATTTTGCGGCGCGGCACGCGCTTCATTCAAATCCCGACCAGCCTGTTGGCGCAAGTCGATAGCTCTATCGGCGGCAAAACGGCGATTAATTCAGAGCGTGGCAAAAACCTCATTGGTGCGTTTCATCAACCTGATTTGGTGCTGGCTGATATGGATGTGCTGAAAACCTTGCCGCCGCGCGAAATCGGGGCCGGCTATGCCGAAATTGTCAAATATGGCGCGCTTGGCAATCGTCCGTTTTTTGACTGGCTGGAAAAAAACGGCGAGCAAGTGGTGAAATTACAGCCCGACGCGACCGCCCATGCGGTGGCCGAAAGCTGCCGCGCCAAAGCGGCCATTGTAGCGCGCGACGAACGCGAAGCCGGCGAGCGCGCTTTGCTCAATCTCGGCCATACATTCGGCCATGCTTTTGAAGCATTGAGCGGCTATGGCGATGCGCTTTTGCATGGCGAGGCGGTGGCTTATGGCATGGTGCTGGCTTTTGCTTTTTCCAGCCAGCGCAATTTATGCCCGGCTGATGACGCGGCGCGGTTAAAAGCGCATTTGGCGGCCTGCGGCTTGCCGACCAATATGGCAGAAGTCGGCAGCGGTCACTATGCGGTTGAAAAATTAATCGCTGCCATGCGGCAAGATAAAAAAGTCGAGGCCGGCAAAATGCGATTTATTTTGGCCCGCGCCTTGGGCGATACCTTTATTGCCGATGATGTGAGCGAAGCGGATTTGCGTCCGTTTCTATTGGCGCAGGGAGCGCAAGGCGCATGACCCTGTCTGCCGGGCTTTTATGGACCGCCGGCCTGATTTTGCTGCTGCTTATCATTTCAGCATTTCTCTCCGGTTCGGAAACCGCGCTGACCGCGACAAGCAAAGCGCGCATGCTGCGCTTGCAACAAGAAGGCAAACGCCGCGCCCGCTGGGTAATATTTTTACTGGAGCAAAAAGAACGCCTCTTATCAGCCATTTTGCTGGGCAATAATTTGGTCAATATTTTGGCCTCGGCTTTGGCGACACGGCTGTTTTTGGAGGCGTTTGGCGAAAGCGGCGTGCTTTATGCGACATTGGTAATGACAGTGATGGTGGTGGTGTTTGCCGAAGTGCTGCCGAAAACCTATGCGATTTTATCACCCGATGCGACCGCGCTCAGAGCAGCTGGACCTTTGCGCATATTGGTCACCATTCTGGCCCCGATTACCCGCGTCTTAAGTTTTGTCTCCGGCACGATTTTGCGCCTTACCGGCCTGTCTAAAAATGCCGGCCTGTCTTTAGTGCCGGCGCATGAGGAAATTCGCGGCGCGATTGACCTGCATCACCAAGAAGGCGCGGTGCATAAGGGCGACCGCGATATGCTGGGCGGCATTCTCGACCTTGGCGATACGACGCTGGAAGAAATCATGATTCACCGCTCAGCGATTTTAATGTTGGAGGCTGATTTGCCATCCGATGAAATCGTCGCCGCCGTGCTGGACAGCCCCTATACGCGCATTCCGCTTTGGCGCGAAAACCAAGAAAACATAATCGGTATTTTGCACGCCAAAGATTTATTGCGCGCGCTGGCCAATAGTCCGGTCGGCGCGATGGGTATTGATATTGAAAATATTGCCAGCCCGCCTTGGTTTGTGCCCGAGACCACTTCTCTATCCGAGCAATTAAACGCGTTTCGGGAGCGAAAAGCGCATTTTGCCTTAGTGGTTGATGAATATGGCGCGCTGATGGGCTTGGTGACCATGGAAGATATTTTGGAAGAAATTGTCGGCTCGATTGACGATGAGCATGACCGCCCGGACACTATGTTACGGCGTCGCCCGGGTGGCACGCTCGAGGTTTCCGGCGCGCTTTCCATTCGTGACCTCAATCGCGAAATGGGCTGGACACTGCCCGATGATGAGGCCAGTTCCATTGCCGGTCTTATCATTCATGAGGCACGCGTCATTCCTGAAATCGGACAAGTGTTTGAGTTTCACGGATTGCGCTTTCGCATTATGAGCCGACAAAAAAACCGGCTGATGCAAATCCGCATTTCGCAAATGGATTAGCGCCGCCTTTAGGCGGTTTTTGCCGCTTCGCTTGGTGATTTCAGTTTCAGTGCCAAAGCATGAACCGGCCCGTCCAACTCATCGGCCAAAAGCGCCAAAACGCCTCGCTGTCTTTCAAGCCGGCCGATATTTTCAAATGCCGCCGCCACCATATAAACGCGAAAATGTGTCTCTCCGCCGGGCGCCGCGCCGCTATGACCTTCATGCAAATGCGATTCATCGGTAATCACCAATTCATCCGGCATATAGGTATCTGTCAGTTTTTGTTCTATAATCTGATTAATTTTACTCATGGCGATCGGGCCTTCTTTCATGTGACATGATGGCATGACGGTGCGGTTTGCGTTTGCGGCCATATGACATATATCGCGTAACAAAGAGAGGCGCGAGTGTCTTGGCCGAACTATTTTTAACCCCTTCTGCACAGGCAGAAACTGCAGGTCTTTTGATGAATTTAAATTCAAAATATTTCGATATGATCCGCACGACGCGCGAAGAAAAGCGCGCGCAAATGGTTAAAGACGGATCGCGCTGCGATTGGCCGGATTGTTTGAAATCGGGTGATTATCCGGCCCCTGCCGGTCCACAATCCAATGAGCGGCGCAATTTTTGCTATGACCATGTGCGCGAATATAATCGCAGCTATAATTATTTCGAAGGCATGTCACAGGACGAAGCTGAGAGCTTTCGCCGCGCCGCGCAAACCGGCCATCGCCCGACCTGGTCAATGGGCACAAGACGGGCGCGCGGCAGCAAGGTAGAAGATTGGCAGTTTCAGGACCCGCTGGAAATTATGGGCGAAGCCGGTCTGAAAGACGCGACGCCGGCCGGCAAGGCCAGCAAAGCCAGCTCCGGCCAAAAACGCGCCTTGGAAGTGATGGAATTGCCCGATACGGCGAGCGCCGATGATGTGCGCAAAAAGTTTAAAATATTGGTCAAACAATATCATCCTGACGCCAATGGCGGCGATCGCTCTTTTGAGGACAAACTGCAAAGCGTCATTCAAGCGCATGATTATTTGAAGGCTTCCGGCTTTTGTTAGTCGCTGCTTTCTGCTAACCCTACCCCCTGCAAACAGAATAATTTTCGGAGAATATCAATGAGTATAGCGGCACAAGAGAGCGGCACGACACAAGGCCAGATGCCCGGCGCACCGGACACACAAGTCAATGCCCGCGAGGTTTTTGGCGTTGATTTTGATATGACCGTGCCGGCATTTGCCGAGCGCAGCGAATATGTGCCGGATTTTGACGAAGATTATTTGTTTGATAAGCAAACCACCATGGCGATTTTGGCCGGTTTTGCGCATAATCGCCGGGTCATGGTGCAAGGCTATCACGGCACCGGTAAATCGACCCATATTGAACAAATTGCCGCGCGGCTGAACTGGCCATGTGTGCGGGTCAATCTCGACAGCCATGTCAGCCGTATTGATTTGGTCGGCAAGGATGCGATTGTGCTGAAAGACGGCAAGCAAGTGACCGAGTTCCAAGAGGGCATTTTGCCATGGGCGCTGCAAAACCCGGTAGCCATGGTGTTTGACGAATATGATGCCGGTCGCCCCGATGTGATGTTTGTTATCCAGCGCGTCTTGGAAGTGGCCGGTAAACTGACATTGTTGGACCAAAATAAAGTCATTCGCCCAAACCCGCATTTCCGCCTGTTTGCCACCACCAATACAATCGGCCTCGGCGATACAAGCGGGCTTTATCACGGCACGCAACAAATCAATCAGGGGCAAATGGACCGCTGGAATATCGTCACCTCGCTGAACTATCTGGCGCATGACAAAGAAACCGATATCGTACACGCCAAAGCGACCGGATATGAAGGAGCTGAGGGGCGCGAGAAAATTTCTGCCATGGTGCGGGTCGCAGACCTGACGCGGTCATCTTTCATCAATGGTGATATTTCAACCGTAATGAGCCCACGGACGGTTTTGACATGGGCTGAGAATGCGGAAATTTTGGGCAATGATATTGCGCTGGCTTTCCAGCTGACCTTTTTGAATAAATGCGATGAGTTGGAACGCCCAACCGTGGCTGAATTTTATCAACGTTGCTTTGGCGATGATTTGCCCGATAGCGCGGTTTCGGTATTGGCGGACGGCTAGTGGCTGACAAATCCCCGGTCGAAGAATTCAAGCGCGCGGTTACCCAAACCATGCGCTCGATTGCCGAAGAGGCCGAATTATCGGTCAGCTTTGGCACGGAAAAACCGGCTTTAGCCGGTTTGAAGGCGCGGTTACCACAACCGGCCCGCGACCTCGACCCTGAAGACCGCCGCAATGTGCGCGGTCAATCTGACAGTTTTGCTTTAAAGCTGGCCCATCATGACGCCGCTTTATCAATGCAATTGGCGCCGGCTGAAACCGATGCGCGGGCTTCTTTCGATGCGGCTGAAATCGCACGCTGTGAGGCTTTGGGCACGCGCGCCATGGCCGGTATCGGCGTCAATATTAATGCCATGCACGATGCGCGCTGTCGCAAGCTCGGCTATCACGAAGCGATGAGTCGCGAAGATGCGCCCTTGGCCGAAGCTCTGGGTTTTATGGTGCGCCAAGAATTGACCGGCATTGAGACGCCCGAAGGGGCCAATGGTGTGGTCGATGCTTGGCGTTCATTTATTGATGAGCGGGTCGGCGAAAAATTGGGCGGGCTGGAAGATGTGGTCGATGACCAACAGGCTTTCGCCGCTTTGACCCGCGATATTCTGGTCGATTTAGATTTACTGGATGCGGCCGGTGAAAGCGAAGATGGCGACGGCGAAGATGGCGACGGGCAAGATGGCGATGAGGGCCCGCAAGATGGCGAAGGCGGTCAAGCGGAAAGCCCTGAAGGCATGTCTGCCGACGATATGGAAGTCGGCGATGCCGCCATGGAAGAAGGCGATGAGCAAACGCTGCAAATGGAAGGCGAAGAGATTGAGGGCGAAAGCGATGGCGAAGAAGCCGGCGAAGCGGCCCAGCCTTATGCGCCTGACGGGCCGTTAAATCCGGAAAAATCGGCTTACAATATTTACACGTCAAAATTTGACGAGACCATTGAAGCGGAAGATTTATGCGACGCTGAAGAGCTTGAGCGTTTGCGTCAATATCTCGATCAACAATTGCAACAAATGCAGGGCGTTGTTTCGCGTCTTGCCAATCGCTTGCAACGTCGCTTGCAAGCCAAGCAAAATCGCTCATGGGAATTTGATTTGGAAGAGGGCTATCTCGATCCGGCGCGGCTGTCGCGCATTATTATGGATCCGATGCAGCCGCTTTCTTATAAAATGGAAAGTGACACGACTTTCCGCGATACGGTGGTGACGCTGCTTTTGGACAATTCAGGCTCAATGCGCGGTCGCCCGATTACCGTGGCTGCCATGTGTGCCGATATTTTGGCCCGCACATTGGAGCGGTGCAATGTGAAGACCGAGATTTTGGGCTTCACCACGCGCGCTTGGAAAGGTGGCCAATCACGCGAAGTCTGGATGTCAAACGGCAAGCCGGGCCATCCCGGGCGGTTAAATGATTTGCGTCATATTATTTACAAAGGGGCGGATGCGCCTTGGCGGCGCGCGCGCAAAAATCTCGGCCTGATGATGCGCGAAGGCTTGCTGAAAGAAAACATTGATGGCGAAGCGCTGATATGGGCGCATAATCGCTTATTGGCGCGGCCCGAACAGCGTCGTATTTTGATGGTGATTTCCGATGGTGCGCCGGTCGATGATTCAACTTTGAGCGTCAATGCCGGTAATTATCTGGAAAAACATTTGCGCAATGTCATTGAGGATATTGAAACGCAATCGCCGGTCGAGCTTATCGCTATCGGCATTGGCCATGATGTGACGCGCTATTATCGCCGCGCCGTAACGATTGTTGATGCCGAACAATTGGGCGGCGCAATGACCGATAAGCTGGCCGAATTATTTGACGAAAATGATGATGCCAAAAAAGGCAAAAAACGCGAAAAAGGCGTCAATACGGGCGCGTTGAAAGATGGCGGCAAAGCCTCACGTGATGGCATGAGGGGCGGTGTGCGCACGGGAGCTGCCCCGGTGCGCGGCGCGATAAGTTAAGCCAAGTTTTAAAAAATTATGCTTGTTTAGCGGCAATCTGCTTTTTCAGCTTCAGCGCTTTTGAAGACAAATGTGCGTCTTTGGCTTTCAGCAAAAAAGCGTCAATGCCGCCAGTATGCTCAACCGAACGCAGCGCATTGGCTGAAATGCGGAACTTCAATGCCCGACCCAGAGATTCGCTCGGCAGGCTGACCTGTTGCAGATTGGGCAGAAAGCGACGCCGCGTTTTGTTCATCGCGTGGCTTACATTATTGCCGCTCATTACCGATTTACCGGTCAGTTCGCATACACGTGACATGGGTCACTCTCCATTTCTTGGTGGCCGCTAAGCGGCACGAAAAAGCGGGGCCAAACGCCCCGTTACTGGCGTTTGATATAGATAATGGCTGAATATCCGTCAAGCGGTTTTGCCATCATCCGTTTCAAATCACCCGTCAAAACCGATATTGGTGATTTTCATAATCCCGCTGCCGGTAATCACCGGCCCATCCTTGCCGCTCAAGCGACCGGTGACAAAGCCGGTATTTTTCGTATAGCGTGTGCATTCGCCCTCGCAAATAAGAAAATCACCAAGCTGGCCGGGGGATACGAAATCAAAATTGAAACTGACGGATGGGGTAAATACATGCTTGCCCATCGCATTGTGTAAAATAAACGCCAGACCGACATCCATCACCGTCATCAACATGCCGCCATGGCAAATACCGGCCGGATTGCACATATGCGGCTGCACTTCAAAGCCCAGCTGCCTATGGCCTTCGTCGCCATTGGCATAAATCGGCCCGACATGCTCGATAAAATGCGTGTCGAGATGAGCGAAGCGGTCGCCGAAATCAAGCGGCGTCCATCCTTTGGGAATTGTCATAATTTATGCCTTTTTCTTTTTACCGGGATCGATAAAGCCGAATAAATGCGCCGCCACTTTGCGAATTTGAATTTCTTCAGACCCTTCCGTGATGCGATAGCGACGGTGATGACGGTAAATATGCTCAAACGGCATATGCCGTGAATAGCCAATGCCGCCGTGCACTTGAATGGCACGGTCAGCCGCCTCGCAGACCATTCGATTGGCGCGGTAATTACACATAGACACTTTATCGGACAGATAAATCGCCACTTCCGGCTTCGACATTTCATCCATTTGCGCCGCCGTTTTATACACCAGATTGCGGATCATTTCGCATTCCGTATGCAATTCCGTCAGCGGAAATTGTATCGCCTGATTGGTCGATAGCGGTTTGCCGAAAGGGGCGCGCTTTTTGGCATAAGCGACAGATTGGTCGATGCAATATTGCGCCGCGCCGACCCCACTGGCGGCTTGGCGAATGCGGTTTTCATGAACAAAATGCTGCGCCAAAGCGAGGCCATTATCCGGTTCGCCGAAAATCGCACTATCGGGCACCCAAATATCGGTGAAAGACACACGCGGATGGTCGGTCGGCATATTAAAGGTCCACATATATTCTTCAATTTTCACGCCCGGATCATCAGCCGGCACCATGAAGCAGGTAATCCCCTTTGCCGCGCCATCATCGCCTGATGTGCGCGCAAACAGCATCACATGGCTGGCCACATGCATGCCGGTGGTCCACATTTTCTCACCGTTCAGCAGCCAGCCATCAACACCATCACGGGTCTCGCGGACACCGCGGGTTTCCATCCATGTCGCGTCAGAACCGTGTTCGGGCTCGGTCAGGCCAAAGCAAATGCGATGCGTGCCGGCCAACATGCCATTGATATATTCATCCGCCTGTTCCGCTGTGCCGAAATCGCGAAACATCAAAACTTGCGGGAAATTGGCAACAATCGAGCTTTCATTTTGCAAATCATTATGCAGGCCCAAACCCTTATGCGCCAAATGCTCGCGAATTACCGCCATGGCCAGATTTGAGCCGTCAGCACCGCCAAATTCTTTTGGCAGGCCAAAGCGCAAATGACCGGCCTTATCGGCGCGGCGGCGCATTTCGCGCAATAATTCTTCCCATTCCGGGCGTGGCAACCCGTTATTATCCCAATCGGTGCGCGCATGTTCGCGGCGGTGGTCAAAAAATCGATTATTATCGTCTTGCATTTGCAATGGCACGATTTCCTTTTCGATAAAATCGTCCAACGCCGCCAAATAAGTCCGAATATCATCGGGGATTGCAAAATCCATCGCCACTGCCTCCTCGCGCAAAATCAGCCAATATCATGGCCAAGCGCGATATGTTTCGCAAGCGACAAACCGCCATACACAATATGTTGTGGTGAACAGAAACGGCACGACCACTATGTAAGTGATTCGGACATGCTTCGTTCCACACCTGTTCATGTTGAAGGTCGAAAATCGATTCGTCCACGATTCGCCCACAGGCAGAAAGCCGAATCACCGCCGCCATCCCCCTATCGGCCTTGCCAAAAAGCTGCGCTTTAGCCATGGTGGAACCATGTCTCATCGCGGTTTTTCTCCCGAATTACGAATTGTTTTAGGCCCGACCAATACCGGCAAAACGCACCTCGCCATGGAGCGTTTGCTGGCTCATGATAGTGGCATGATTGGCCTGCCTTTGCGGCTTCTGGCGCGCGAGGTATATGATCGCTGCCTAAAGGGCGATTTTGGCCGTGTACATAAAGCCGATTTGGCGCTGATAACCGGTGAAGAGAAAATATTGCCACCAAAAGCGCGATTTTTCATTTGTACCACTGAAGCCATGCCAATAAGCCGCGAGGTTGAATTTGTTGCTATTGATGAGTGTCAATTGGCGGCTGACCCGGAACGTGGGCATGTGTTTACCGACCGGATTTTGCATTGTCGCGGCACATCGGAAACCATATTGCTTGGAGCCGCCACAATGGCGCCGATTTTGCGCCAACTTTTGGGCGAGAAAAACATCGAGTCTCGAGCCCGCTTTTCGCGGCTTGGCTGGGGCGGTGCGCATAAGCTGTCACGCCTGCCAAGACGCAGCGCGATTGCCGCTTTTTCTGCCGATAATGTTTATGCGATTGCTGAGATTATTCGCCAGCAGCGCGGCGGCGCAGCAGTGGTGATGGGCGGGCTCAGCCCGCGCACGCGCAATGCCCAAGTGGAAATGTATCAATCCGGCGAAGTGGATTTTCTGGTCGCCACAGATGCAATCGGCATGGGGCTGAACATGGATGTCGACCATGTGGCCTTTGCGCAAACGCGCAAATTTGACGGGCGGCGGCATCGCGAATTAAGCCCCGCCGAGCTGGCGCAAATTGCCGGTCGCGCCGGACGCCATACCAGTGATGGCAGTTTCGGCGTTACCGGTGATGTAGCTTCATTTGATGAAGAACTGGTTGAGGCCATCGAAACACATGATTTCGATCCGGTGAAAGCTTTGTTCTGGCGCAATCCCAATCTCGATTTTTCATCGCTTGAGGCTTTATTGTTAAGCCTTGAGCGACCGGTGCCGCGCGCCGGATTGAGCCGCGCGCCGGTTGCCGATGATGTGCAGGCGGCAAAATTATTGAGCCGCGATCCGGCAACGCTCGATTTATTAGGCGATGAAGCGCGTGTGCGGCTCTTATGGGACGTGGCGCAAACCCCCGATTTCGGCAAAACCACAATGGGCGAACACGCTGCTTTGGTCGGTGAGATTTTTGCCTTTCTATGTGCCGATGAGGGAATGATACCGGAAAGCTGGCTGGCGGAACGCATTGAACGATGCGATCGGGTGGAAGGCGACCTTGATACATTATCAACAAGGCTGGCGCATATTCGTACTTGGACCTATATTGCCCAGCGTAATGACTGGCTTGCCGATCCGGTGCATTGGCAGGGCGTCAGTCGAGCGGTGGAAGACCGCTTGTCCGATGCGCTTCATATGAAATTAATGGGCCAGTTTGTTGACCGTAAAACATCGGCGTTGATGCGCCGTCTTGTCGGGAAAGAGGATATTGTGGCGGATATTGAAGCCAATGGCGATATTGTGATTGCCGGAGAATATATGGGACGGCTGAACGGCCTGCATGTCGAGCGCGACCCGCGTTTAAAAGGCGCGCCCGGTGGCACAGCACGCGCGGCGGTTGAAAAAGCAGTTGGTGATGCATTGCGCGAGCGCGCCAATGCCATTGCGATAGCCGCCGATAATGCCTTTACCCTGACCGAGCAGGGCGAGATTTTATGGGACAATGCCGTCATCGGACGCTTGCATATGAACGGCGGACAAGATAGCGATCGGCTATCTTATTTATCGCCCGAAGCGGTGCTGGTGGCCGATGAAACACTGACCGGCGAAACCCGCAGCCAAGCACAAAGCCGCCTGACCGATTGGTTGCGCTTGCAAATCAGCCAGCAATTGGAGCCGCTTAAAACCCTGCAAAATGCTGAATTAAACGGGCTGGCGCGCGGGCTGGCATTTCAATTATTGGAAAATAAGGGCTGTTTGCCGCGCCGCGATATTGCCGATTTGCTGGGCAAGCTGGATCAGGATTTACGCGCGGAGTTACGTAAATGCGGTGTCCGTTTCGGTTTTTATCATGTATTCATGCCGGCCTTGCTGAAACCGGCACCGGCGCGACTTCTCGCTCTTTTGGCTCTGATTGAAGATAATTTGCGGCGTCAACAACGCGATGAGAACCCGCGCCCTGTGGCCGAAACTTTGGCGCTTTTGCCGGCCGCCGGATTGACCTCGGCGCAGCCCGCTAAACTGCCCGGTTGGCTATATCGCGCCAGCGGCTTTTACACCTGCCGCGCGCGCATTATCCGTTTTGATATGTTGGAACGTCTGGCCGATATTATTCGCCCGCTATTGAACGAGAACCGCGATGGCTTTGAAGCCAATGAAGCGATGATGTCAATTATGGGCTGCGGGGCAGACGAGCTGGCGGAAATTTTAACCGCGCTTGGCTATCAATCGCGGCAAATTGAGACCGCTGCTGCAACAATGACACCGCAAGAACTAAAAGAAGAAATAAAACAACAGCCGACTGAAACGACCGCAGCCGAACAGACAGCTGCTGAAGAAACGCCTGCTGAAGAAGCAGCTTTTGAAGAAACCGCCACTGTTAAAACATTATGGCGTCCGACCCCGCGCGGTCATAATGCGCGCAGAGGCGAAAATAGAGGCGAAAATAGAGGGCAAAATAAAGCCTCGCAAAAGGGCCGTAAAAACACCAAAGGTAAAAACCAACAAAACGCCAAGGGTAAACCAAGCGGCAAAGGCCCTCAATCACGCGGCCCAAAACGCGACAAGCAGCCCGACCCAGCCTCGCCTTTTGCCGTTTTGAAACAATTGCAAGATGGCGGTGATAAACGGGGCGAGGCGTAAAGCCGATGCCGCAACCCAACGCCAAGTCCACGCCAAACGCCATGCGGGTCGATAAATGGCTATGGCATGCGCGGTTTTTCAAAACCCGCACTTTGGCCAGCAAGCTGGCGGCAGCCGGCAATATTCGCATTAACGGACAAAAGCAGAGCCGCGCCGCAGCGACCATTCGCGCCGGTGATGTGCTGACCTTTCCTTTAAACCGCGATATTCGGGTGATTGAAGTGGTTGCGTTAAGCTTACGCCGTGGTCCGGCACCCGAAGCGCAAGCCCTTTATATTGACCGCGACCCGCCACAACCGAAAAAAAAGGCTGACAAAATTGTCGAACAAGCGGCTTTTCGCGAAGCCGGATCCGGCCGCCCGACGAAAAAACAAAGGCGGGCAGAGACCGAATTTACCGGCAAAGGGCAAATCGGCTGAACCCTGCGACCAAAACAATCATTGCGCAGCGATTTTTTAGCGGTTAGACAGACGCCATGTTGGATAAACTTAAATCAATGTTTAGCGAACCGGTGGCCGAGACCGCCGCGCCGCAATCGGATGAATTGCATATTGCCGCTGCCGCTCTTTTGGTGCGCGCCGCACAAATTGATGGGGTGATGGATGCGTCTGAAGAGAAATTACTGGCTCGCCTGGTCGGTCCGCATTTCGGCCTTGAGGCTGATGCAGCAAACCAGCTGATTGATGAGGCCAAGCAAGCGGCCGATAATGCCGGTGACTTGTTTCAATTTACCAGCCGCATCAATAAGCATTTCGGCGAAGCGCATAAAATCATGCTGGTCGAATTATTATGGCAAATCGTTTTGGCCGATGGCGTCATTGATGATTTTGAAGCCAATTTGATGCGCCGCGTCGCCGGTCTCATCCATGTCACTGACCAGCAAGCCGGACAGGCACGCAAAAAAGCCGAAGCGGCCTTATCAGGAGCCTAAGCGATGACCTATATCGTCACTGAAGATTGCATTAAATGCAAATATACTGATTGCGTTGAAGTGTGCCCGGTTGATTGCTTTTATGAAGGCGAGAACATGCTGGTTATTCACCCTGATGAATGCATCGATTGCGGAGTTTGTGAACCCGAATGTCCGGCAGATGCGATTAAGGCCGATACGGAAGACGGGCTTGAAAAATGGCTCGATGTGAACACTAAATTTGCCGATATTTGGCCGAATATCACCATGCGCAAAGACGCACCGGCAGACGCTGATGACTGGCTGCAAAAAGCCAATAAATTCGCCGATCATTTCTCTGAAAATCCCGGCACCGGTGATGGCTAAGCTGCTTTCAGCGCAAGCGTTTGAAAAAGCGGGCTTTTTGTGATATACTCCCCATATACGGGAAAATAACACCGTTTTCAGGTGAATTTCAGAATTTGTAAGCGTTCAACGGGCGCATTTGGCGACGTTGATGACAGGAGCATTTAATGGCCACGACCAAAAAAACGGCAGCCAAGAAACCCGCCGCGAAAAAACCGGCAGCCAAGACGGCAGCCAAAAAACCGGCAGTAAAAAAGCCGGTCGCGAAAAAAGCGCAAGCAAAAGCCGCGACGAAAGCAGCTACGAAAAAACCGGCAGTAAAAAAGCCGGTCGCAAAAAAAGCGCCTGCAAAGACAGCGGCCAAAAAACCGGCAGCGAAATCAGCATCGAAATCAGCATCGAAATCAGCGGCCAAAGAAATAGCGCCGCGCAAATCAGCGCTCGGCTTTCGGATCAATGAGCATGTTGTTTATCCGGCGCATGGGGTTGGACAAATAACCGAGATTAGCGAGCAGGAAATTGCCGGCATGACGCTACAGCTTTTTGTCGTTAACTTTGAAAAAGAGAAAATGGTACTGCGCGTGCCGCTTGAAAAAGCCAAGCAAATCGGCATGCGCAAACTGGCCGATAATAAGGTGATGGATGGGGCGATAAAAACGCTGAAAGGTCGCGCGCGCGTGAAGCGCACCATGTGGTCGCGCCGCGCACAAGAATATGAAGCAAAAATCAATAGCGGCGATTTAATAGCCATTGCCGAAGTGGTGCGCGACTTGTTCCGCAATGAAAACCAGCCCGAGCAAAGCTATTCCGAACGCCAGCTTTATGAAGCGGCTTTGGAGCGCATGGCGCGCGAAGTGGCAACCGTGGAAAAAACCACTGAGGATGCGGCAGTGCTCAAATTGGAAGCGATTTTGGCCAAAACCACGGGCGGCGCACGCCGCCAGCCGGGTTCTGACGCCGCTTAATTTTTTTGTAAAAATCGGCAATATGCCGTGAACCGTTTTTTGCCTGTTTGCGTATCTTTAATAGAGGTAAGCAAATTATGGCACATATCGACACACGCGAGACCGTTCAATCAGGGCGCAATTTCATCAAAAAAGCGATGAAACTGCCAATGTTGGAATCGGAACATGAGCAAAAACTGGCCCGCCGCTGGAAAGACAAGCGCGATGAGCGCGCCATGCATGAGCTGACATCGGCGCATGTGCGGCTGGTCGTCGCGATTGCCGCAAAATTCCGCAATTACGGCCTGCCAATGGGCGATTTGGTGCAAGAAGGCAATATCGGCCTGATGCAAGCGGCCGAGCGTTTTGACCCGGACCGCGAAGTTCGCTTTTCAACCTATGCCGGTTGGTGGATCCGCTCGCAAATTCAAGATTTCGTATTGCGCAATTGGTCGATTGTCCGCACCGGCACAACCTCGGCGCAAAAATCTCTATTTTTCAATATGCGCCGCCTGCGCGCCCGCATTAATGATGTCGGCGCGACCATGACGCAGGAAAGCCGTAATTATGTATCGCGCGAATTGGGTGTGCGCATGGAAGATGTGGTGGCCATGGAAGGCCGCATGGAAGCCAATGACCGCTCACTCAATGCCACCATATCTGACCGCTCTGGCGATGGCGGCGTTACCGAATGGCAAGATTTTCTGGTCTGTGACCGCGAATTACCCGACGCCATGGCCTCCAATCGGTTGGACAGCAAACAAAAAGTCAATTGGATTGCCGAAGCGATGAGCGAATTGAATGAGCGCGAAATGACCATTATTCGCGCCCGCCGCTTGGCCGAAGAAACCGTCACTTTGGAAAATCTCGGCAAAAAGCTGGGTATTTCAAAAGAACGTGTAAGACAGATTGAGCACGAAGCTTTGGGTAAATTGCGCGGTGCGCTTTTGGCCAAAACCGGCGGCGACCCGCATCACGCCGGATTGCTCTAGCCGCTTATCAGTTTTACTTGTTGGCCGACGCTTAGCTCGTCTTGGGGGCCAAGATTATTCAACACGCGAAATAATTTTTGCCTGTCCGCATCCGGACCGCCCATGCGCCGCGACAAGCCGTAAACCGTATCGCCTTTTTCAACCGTGATAATTTTTATCCGATGCGGGCGAATGGCGGCTGCCTCGGCATCACTTAAAAAACGGATCTTGCGGGTTACATGCGCCATCGCCGCGCGCGCAGCGCTTTCTTGCCCGGACGGCGCCAATACGCCAAAGCGCAAAAACTGCTCATCATTTTCAACAATCGCCAGCAATACGGCAATGCCATTATCGGTTTTCATCGTGCCCATGGCGGCATCGCGTCCGTCGATTTTCAGTTTGCGAAAATCGCGCAGCTTATTATTCGCCGCCCAACCGCTTTGCAAATAATCAGCCGCCGGTTCCAAAGCAACACGCTCATCCATATCAAAAATAATCTGAACGCGGTTTTTATGCGTCGCGGTCACACGCTGCGTGCTGTTTTGCATCGAAAAGCCGCGCGGCACGGAAAACTTCAACGCCAATGCGGCATGGGCAAATTCTTCCCCGCGAATAACCCCTTGTTGCGGCCCGTCGCCATAAACCATGCCGTCAATCGCCGCCAAATGTGCAAACCGCCCAACCTCAGGCGTGCCGTTAATTTTCAGCATTGCTGCACGGGCTTTTTCCTGCGCTTTCGCAACCCGCTCTTTACTGTTTGGATGGGTTGAAAACCAACCGGCTTTGATTTTTTTGCCGCCGCTTTTATAGCGCGCGAAATCCGACAGGGATTGCAGTAAATCGGCTTGCGCTTGCGGCTGATATCCGGCCCGTGCCATTGCCTTAATACCAAGATTATCGGCCTCATATTCATTTTCACGGCTATATCCGGCCAATAAAACGCCGCCGCCAATCGATAAAACATCACCGGCGGCGCGTGCATCTATGCCGGTAGTGACATTCAGAAAAATACCGGCAACGCCGGCGGCAATCGCCGTGCCAACCGATGCGGTATGGCGTTTGGCTCCGTGCCGCGCCGTGACATGGGCAATTTCATGACCGATAACACCGGCCATTTCAGCCTCATTATCGGCCAGCGCCAGCAGGCCGCGCGTCACATATGTATACCCGCCCGGCAAGGCAAAGGCATTGACCACCGGACTGTCCAATACGGTGATGCGATATTTCATATCCGGTTTGTCGGAAACCTTGCCCAATTTCGCAACAATGCGCTCAACATAGGCGGTAACGTTCGGCGCGTCATAAACACCGCCATATTCGCGAATGATTTGTGGATGTTGCTCGGCCCCTATTTTGGCTTCATCGGCCTCGCTCATCAGCGTCGCCCCGCCGCAGGCCGGCAGCGCCGCCGCCAAACCCAAAACAATAACCAAACCACGCCAGCTCTTCATCATTCGCATAGCTCACTCTTTTCGGCTCAAAACGTCAAGACGCCGCATAATATCGCTCATGAAAGTAACACGGTGATGCTGGACGAATTATCACCGGGCAGCTAGGTTTCCAATAGTGGTCCCGTAGCTCAGTCGGATAGAGCATCGGATTCCTAATCCGGGGGCCGGAGGTTCGAATCCTCCCGGGATCACCACTTATTTTTTATTGCGCTCGGTCACGCTTTCGCCGCCAATGCCCCAATTATCGGTTTCAACTTCATCGATAATGACAATGGTCGTGGCCGGATTTTTTCCCAATTCACTGGCCAATAAATCCGTCACTTTAGAAATAAGCGTGCGTTTTTTCTCAGCCGTCAGCCCGTCCGGTGTCAGCTTGAAATTGACATAAGGCATAGGCTCAAAACCGGTATAGCGTGCCGAAGCTCAACCGGTCGGTCGACGCTCCGTCAATATCGGTTTCGGCATATTCAAAGCGCAAAGATGAATTATAATTCAGGCTGAAATCAGCGCCGAGGCCGAATACCAGCCCGTCTTTTTCTTCGCTGTAACGGTCATTGCCCATGAAACTGGCGTCACCGCGCGCCAAGCCGAGGCGCAAAAACGGTTCAAAGCCCTCGCCCGGCGAGCGCACGACAAGGCTCAGCGCCATTACTGAAGCGCTATTATCTTGCCCGTTAATTTCAACATCAGCCAATGAGGTATAGGAAAATTCGGCTGACATGAGCGGGTCAAATTGCCCACCGGCGGTCAGGGTAAAACCTTGGCTATCCATATTGGCGCCTGTGTCATCATAGGCCATCAAGCCCCAGCTAAGGCCGACATAATTTTGCGCTTGGGCCGGAAGCATTGGCAAGGCGGCCAGCAAAATTGCGAAAAACAAACTGCGCATATCGCGTCTCCTGAAAGTGATTCGGTTTACCGAGTTTGCGCTTTTTATCGTTAAAAAACCAGTTTCAATCGATTTTTATCACGCCCGTATATCACTTGATTTTGTCACGCCGCCGACACGGCCTATATTGCCCGCATGAGCGAAAATAAAAGCGACATAAATTTTGACCAAAAACCACAAACCGGTGGCAAGAAATCCGGCCCGCCGCTATTGGCCTGTTATGATGATTTGGCGGCCAGTTGCGCCTATGGCTGGTCAATGCTGGCGCGTGGTGTCAAAGACAGAAAAAGCCCGTTTCATACGCCAAGCGTCGCCACGGTAAAAGCCGATGGCGGCCCGACCATTCGGACTGTGGTGTTGCGCGGCTGCGATATTGAGGCGCGCCGCTTGCGCTTTCATACCGATACGCGTTCCGGCAAAATCGCTGAACTGGCCGCCAATCCGATGGCGGCAATGCATTTTTATGACCATGGGGCGAAAGTGCAATTGCGCCTTTCGGTGAAATTATCCATGGCCGAAGGCGCGGCTTATGATGCAGCTTGGGAAGCAACACGGCCGATGAGCCGCGAATGCTATCAAGTGACGCAAAGCCCGGGCAGCCCAATCAGTGATCCTTATGAAGTTAATTTTGACGCCGCAGCGACGCGTGATGGCGAAGATCATTTCGTGCCGGTTTTGGCAATGGTGACGCAAATGGAATGGCTGTATTTGGCAGCGCGCGGTCATCGCCGCGCGCTATTTGATTTTGAAGCCGATACCAAAAGCTGGCTGGTCCCGTAATTCATGATGCGACGGCGTGCCACTTGCTCAGGGCTTGGCAATGGCCGCGAAAATGCCTATATCGACAGCATAATCAACGGAGATATATGATGCGCAAAACACTGGTAACCGCTCTCGGCCTTGCCCTTTTCACCCTTCCGGCTCATGCCGGTGACGCGGTTAAAGGCGCCAAGGTTTATAAAAAATGCGTGTCCTGCCATATGATCGGCGATAAGGCAAAAAACCGCGTCGGCCCGCAATTAAACGGCATTATCGGCCGCGCCATTGCCTCGATTGACGGCTATAAATATTCAAAAGCCATGGTTAAATATGCAGCCACCGAAAAGGTTTGGAATGAAACCAATCTCGATGCTTATCTGACCAAGCCCAGCAAAGTCGTAAAAGGCGGGCGCATGTCATTTGCCGGTCTGCGTAAAGAAACAGACCGTGATAATGTCATTGCGTATTTGAAAGAAAACGCCAAATAGAGCCTATTTGACGCGCTCCAAAATCGACAGATAATTGGCCACGGCAGCACCGCCCATATTGAAAATACCGGCCAGCTTGGCATCTTTGACTTGCATCTCACCGGCATCATCCATCAACTGGCGCGCTGCCATAACATGCATGGATACGCCGGTTGCACCGACCGGATGACCTTTCGCCTTCAAGCCGCCTGACGGATTGACCGGCAATTTACCGTCTTTATAAACCGTGCCATCCTCCAAAGCTTGCGCGCCCTTACCCGCTTCGGCCAGTCCCATGGCTTCATATTGAATAAGCTCGGCAATGGTGAAGCAATCATGCGTTTCAACCAAAGAAATATCATCCAAACCAATACCCGCTTCGGCCAGCCCTTGCTGCCAAGCTTTCGCCGGACCTTCAAAAGCGGTTACGTCGCGTTTGCTCATCGGCAAATAATCATTGGCTTGCGCGCGGGCGCGGAAAGCGATTGCCTTTTCATGGCCTTGCGCGGTTTCTTCATCGGTCAAAACAATTGCCGCCGCACCGTCTGAAATCATCGAGCAATCAGTACGTTTTAGCGGACCGGCAACAATCGGGTTTTTGTCACTCTCAGCGCGGCAAAACTCATAACCGAAATCTTTTTGCATATGGGCCAGCGGATTGACCGAACCGTTCTTATGGTTTTTCGCGGCAATTTTTGCCAATGCATCCGACTGGTCGCCATATTGCTGGAAATATTTGCCGGCAATAACACCGAAAATGCCCGGAAATGTCAGGCCGGCATCGCCCTCTTCCGGCATATAGCTGGCGCGCGACAGGCAGCGACCAACATCGCCGCTCGATAAATGGGTCATTTTCTCGACGCCGATTGCCAATACCCGGCGGGCGCGCCCACTCTCAATAAGATTGGCCGCTTGAAACACTGCGGCAGAACCTGAGCCGCAAGCATTTTCAACCCGCGTTGACGGGGTGAAACGAAACGCATCATTAACCTGCAAGGCCAGCGAAGAAATAAAGTCTTGCTCGGACATGCCGGCATTGAAAGTGGCGACATAAATCGCATCAATATCTTGTGCCTCGACACCGGCATCTTGCATCGCTTCATTGGCGGCAGATACCAGCAAGTCTTCCAGACCTTGCTCTTCCAGCTTACCGAATTTTGTGTGGCCCCAGCCAATAATGCAAACAGACATGGATTTACTCCCGAAAATTTATCCCAAATTTGCGCCAATAGAGCCAGCGCACGGCTTTTTGTCAAGCGAGCACAACTCAGCTCAATGTCAAAAAGGCCAGCACATCCGGCCCGATCTCATTTTCCAAACCGGGGCCGATATCATGCCCCATACCGCTAACCGGTCGCCATATGGCATTTGGCACATTATCGGCAATATGCTTGCCGCAAGAAATATCGATAAGCGTATCGGCGTCGCCATGAATAACCATGAACGGGATGTTGATGCTTTTAAGCCTTTGCGTTCGCGCCCCATCGGCAATCGCCGCCGCCATTTGCCGCACCACCCCTTGCGGGTGATATGAACGTTGAATGATTTTTATGGCCAGCGCGCGGCGCGTTTCTTCCGGTGTCGGAAAAGCCGGGCTGGCATGTTCATTGAGACTTTCCGTCATATAATCAATAAGCGCTGCCTCATCATCGGCATCGGGCAAAATTAGCTCACTGGCCGCCGGACGCGGCAAAGACGGGTCGCCTGATGACGACATCACACAAATCAGTTTTTCAATCCGTGCGCTATGCGAAAATGCCAAATGCTGCGCCACCATACCGCCCAATGACATGCCGAAAATATGCGCTTTTTCAATGTCCAGCGCGTCCATCAACCCGATAACATCATCCGCCATATCAGCAATTTGATAGGGCACGGGAAACGCTGCGCCGCCATCGCCATTCATTTTTTCGCTGGCCAGAAGCGCCATAATATCCGGCACACCGGCCGCATCCAGTTTACTGCTTTCGCCGACATCGCGATTGTCAAAAACAATCACATCAAGGCCGGCAGCGGTGAAATAATCGATAAAGGCCGGCGGCCATTGAATCATTTGCGTGCCGAGACCGCGAATAAGAATAAGCGGCACGGTGTGGGTTTTTTCCGCCGCCTCAAAAATCTCGTAACACAAGCTTAGCCCATTGGCATTTGCAAAAGCCATTTTCGTGCCCCTTTCATCGCTGCTTGCTTTATACTGCCCGCAGCACGACCCAAAGGACAAGCCCTGAGCGAACAAAACATGCAACGCGATTTCTCTCTTCTCGACGCCGATGAAACGGTTTTTGATTTAGCCATAATCGGCGGCGGCGCGACCGGCGCGGCCATTGCCATGGATGCGGCCTTACGCGGCTTGCGCGTCGCACTGATTGATAAGGGCGATTTCGGCGCGGCCACCTCGGCCGGCTCTACCAAATTAATGCATGGCGGCTTGCGCTATTTGGCCAATGGCGAGATCGGTTTGGTGCGCGAAGGATTGCGCGAGCGGCGTTATTGGAGCCGCATGGCCAAGCATTTAGTGCATCCGCTACCGTTTTTATTACCGGTTTACAGCCAGACAAAGCCTGCGCGCCTGACGCTGGGACTTGGGCTTTCGCTTTATGATGGGCTGGCTTTTGATCGCAATTGGGCTGTGGACCCGATGCAAAAAATGCCCGGCTATCGCTCGATTTCCCCGCCGCAAAGCCGCGGGCTTATTCCTGATTTGCCGGAGCGGTTGGAAAGCGAAACGCTGCCGCCGCCGAAGCTAACCGCAGGTCTCTTATATCATGACGGGCAAATGCTCTCGCCCGAACGGCTATGTCTGGCATTGGTGCGCACCGCCATTTCGGCCGGTGCCGTGGCGGTCAATTATGCCGAGGCGCAAGCGTTTTTGCGTGACGGCAATCGTATTATCGGCGTCAAAGTGAAAGACCGATTGTCGCGTAAAACTGCCAATCTTACAGCCGACCTCACCATTAACGCGGCCGGGCCTTGGGCTGATGAGTTGATGGGCGAGGCCGATGGCAAGAAGCTGACAAAGAAACTGACCCGTTCAAAAGGCATTCATATCATTACCCGCAATTTAACCCGCGGCGTCGCCTTGGCCATGCCGATCGGCGATGAGCATTTATTCATCACCCCCTATATGGGCATGAGCTTGCTGGCCACCACTGATACGAAATTTGATGCAGCGGCGGATAAGGCCAGCGTCACAAAAGCCGATATTGAAATGCTGTTGGATAAAACCAATCGCGCTTTACCGGCCGCCAAGCTGACGCCGAAGGATGTGGTTTTTGCCTATGTCGGTTTGCGGCCGCTAGTGACTGATATGGATGATACATCCGACACCACTTATGGCTTAAGCCGTGGCAGTGAGATTTATGACCATGCTGCGCAAGGCGGCAGCGAAGGACTTGTTTCTGCCTTGGGCGGCAAATGGACAACGGCGCGTCGCTTGGCCGAGCAAATTGTCGATTTGGCGCAACAAAAACTGCAAATGAAACCTTTTGCCTGTCGCAGCCATATAACCGCACTGGACTGCGCGCCGCGTGATGATTTGGGCCGCTTTATGGATGATATGCGCGCCGCTTTTCCGAAATATGAAACCGCCAGTATTGATTTGATGAGCCGCCTATATGGCCGCTTACTGCCGCGCATGATGCAGGCTGATATAGAAGGCTTGCGCGGGCTGAAAGATGAATTATTGGCGACGCGCATTGCTTTTGCAGTTAGCGATGAAATGGCAATGACGCTGGAAGATATTGTGCTGCGCCGTTTAATCGAAGGCCAAATCGGCGCTTTGGATGAGCGCCAAATAGACATTATTGCCGGCTGGCTGCAAAAACAGGCTGGGCTGAGCGATACCGAAATCACCCGTCAGAAAAAGGCCCTAATGGCCAAATTAAAACAACCCGCCTGATAGAAACGCCATGAAGCCGACGCAGCAGTCTTGGCCTATTGACTAAAAGCCACGAAAATCAAAGCGCGAAAAATAAATGTAAAACGAAAGATTTTGCGTTAGCCTTTATCTCAGACAGTTTAGGGAGTGACGTCATGAGTTTGGCACATCCGAAATTCGCTTATGAAAAAGGCCTGCATCAAATCGGCAATGGTGCTTATGCGTGGTTGCAACCGGATGGCGGTTGGGGCTGGTCAAATTCCGGTCTGGTGGTTGATGGCGATCAGTCGCTGGTCGTCGATACGCTGTTTGATGTGCCGCTGACCCAAGATATGCTGACCGCCTATGCCGATGCCGCACCGGCGGCGACAAAAGTCGATAAGGTCATCAACACGCATCACAATGGCGACCATTGCAATGGCAATTGCTGCTGCCCTGATGCGCAAATCATTGCGCATAAATTGACCGCCGAGCATATGGCCGGCGAGCCGCCGGAAATGATGGTCGGTTTTTTGGAAGCTGCGCCCGAGCTCGGCGATATGGGCGATTATTTCACTTCTTGCTTCGGCCCGTTTGATTTCAAATCGGTTGACCAACGCCTGCCCGATACGCTGATTGAAGAAGAGACGACGATTAAGCTGGGCGATAAAGATATTCATCTCATTCCGGTCGGGCCGGCGCATACGCCGGGCGATACGCTGGTGCATGTTCCGGCAGACCGTACGGTTTATACCGGTGATATTTTATTCATCGGCGGCCATCCGATTATTTGGGAAGGGCCGGTGCAAAATTGGATTGATGCGTGCGACCGCATTATCGGCATGGATGTCGAAACGATTATTCCGGGGCATGGGCCGATTACCACCAAATCAGGCGTCGAAGAAGTGCGCCATTATTTGGTAACCATGCGGCAAGAGGCGCGCGCGCGCTATGAAGCGGGCATGAATTATAAAGAGGCGGCGTTTGATATTGCGCTGGGTGTGTTTGATGATTGGGGCGACCGCGAACGCATTATTGTTAATTGCGCCACCATGTTTCACGAGTTTGGCGCGCAAGACAGGCCGGAAATCACCGAATTATTTACCGGCATGGCCGAATATGCCAAAGCGCGGCCGCAGGAAAAATCGGCTGAATGAAAGAAATTGATGCAACCGGCCTGAACTGCCCGATGCCCGTCTTGCGATTGCAAAAAGCCTTGCGGGATTTGGAAAGCGGCACGCGCATCATATTACTGGCCAGCGACCCGATGGCCGCAATAGATGTGCCGCATTTTTTAAATGAAAACGGCCATAAGCTGATGACACAAAGCGAGGCCGACGGGCCGGGTGATATGCAGATTTTAAAATTTGAAATTGAAAAAGCCTAAGCCCAAACCGCTTTCACATCATCGCTAAAGCCGACGGTTATTTTAGAGCCGTCTTCAATAACCGGCCGTTTGATAAGGGTCGGATTGGCCACCATTAAAGCAATGAGATGCTCTTCATCTTCATTGGCTTTCTCGGCGTCAGAGAGTTTGCGCCAGCTAGTGCCGCGCTTATTGAGCAATTTTTCCATTGGTTGCGCTTTCAGCCAGCCCTTCACCATATCTTCGCTCAGCCCTTGTTTGCGAAAATCATGAAAGGCAAATTCGCAACCGGCCTCATCCAGCCAGACGCGCGCTTTTTTCACCGTATCGCAATTGGGAATGCCGTAAACCGTCAGCGCCATTATTCAGCCGCAGCGTAACCGGCAGTTTGCAGATCCGGCGTCATATCAATAATCGCGCGATAGCGGGTCGGGGTTTTAATGCCCAATTCAGCCCGCACATCTTCCAATGGCAGCGTCAGTAAACGTTCCCAATCGGCACCCGGCAGGCCTTTGGCAAGTCGGCCAAGACGAAAACCTTCGCGAATGGCACCGCCAATACCAAGACCCGGCGCCTCTTTGCGCGAGACCAGATAGCCAAACAAAATAATCAGCAAAATACCCGGATTGCCAAGCTGGCGCCAAGTGACCGCCAGCAAGCATAATTCGCCCAGCGCGTCGCGGCCATAGCCGGTTGAGACATGCCATAAATCATGCGCATCGCGTTGCCGCTCGTGATATTTAATTTGCGCAGCGCTCATTTCGCGTGTCTCATCACGCCCCTCAACCGAGGCTTCGGTAAGACCGTCAGCCGAAATTTGCTCGACCTCGGTAAAGCGCGCATAGCTGCGCCCCAAGCTGCCTTCGGGCAGGTTTTCCAACCATTTGCGGTCTTTCAAATATTCGACCAATGGCTTTTCGGCGGCGAGAATTTTTTCCGCATAAGCGGTTTTTTGAAACCGCTTAAACGCGCGCAAGCCGGAATTACCCGACATCGCTTCTAAAATAACGAAAACCTGTTTGGTGTCTTCCTTATCGGCAATCAGCTTTTTGATTGCCCCGCGGATTATCTGCAACTTGCTCATGGCCATGCGCTTGCTCCTAAATCTTGGCTGTAGTGTAAAACAGGCGAGGGTTGGCTGACAAGGGTCAGATGATATATGCGGCAAAATGCGGAATTTAGGGAAAAACTAACTGGTGCCCTTGGGCGGACTCGAACCGCCACTCCCGTGAAGGAAACGGATTTTGAATCCGTCGCGTCTACCAATTCCGCCACAAGGGCCAACCAGTTGACTGTCTTTGCCCGATAATGAGGGCGACGTCAATCTTCCAGCACAATTTGACGTGATTTTTTTGCCTATAGGGTGAAAGCGCGGCGATCGCGCACATCATCATCATGGTCATGGCGCCAAATTGACCGCGTTACCATGCGGGCATGGGTGAATAAATCAGCCTCGTGAATAATGCCGATAAGTTTTTCATCTTCGATAACCGGCACTGCCTCGCCGACAAAATCAGCCATTTTTTGTTGCGCCGCCAAGGCCGTATCATGGGCTTTTAGAACCAACGTATTGCTTTCAATAAAATCAATCGCCGCCGCATCGCCATTTTGTTCAACCAGCGCATAGAGGCAAATCTTTCCCAGCCATTTATCACCATCGCCGATAATATGTGCCTCTGCGCAGCGCGCGCGGCCCATTTGATGCATCGCGCCGCTTACCGTTTCATCGGCCTTAAGGGTCACATAATCAAGCGCCATAAGCTGTGTCACTTTAATGGCCTGCAAAGCCAAGCTCTCGCGACCAAGCGATAAATCGACATCTTTGGCCAGCAATTGCGGCTCAAAAACCGAGCGCGCATAAAGCCTCGAACTGATGAGATTGGCGGTAACAATCGTCACCATAATCGCCGTTGTCGCGGCATAATTTTGCGACAATTCAAACGCCAATAATATTAAAGCCAATGGCGCGCCCAAAACCGAAGACGCCATTGCCGCCATGCCGGCCAGCACAAACAGACCAATATCAGGCAGATGACCGGTGAGCGGCATCAGCGCACCGTAAAATGCCGCTACCAAACCGCCCAAAGCGGCACCGGCAAACAACGCCGGGGCGACCAAACCGCCTTGAAAAAACAAGGTCACGCAAAGTCCGGCCAAGGCCAGCTTGGCAAGCAATAAAATCAATAAAACCGAAGCTGGCACATCGCCTTGTAAAATTGCCGAAATGACATCCAGGCCGGGGCCGATAATCGCCGGTGCAAATTGCGCCGCGACACCAACCGCCAAACCGGCAAGCGCCGGTCGCGCCCAAAGCGGCAAAGACCAAGCCGACACACGCGCCCGCAAACGGGCCAAAGCGCGCATCGCCGCCACGGCGACAAAGCCAATAACGACGCCCAAAAGCAACAGCAAAAATATATCCAACGGTCCGGCAAAGCGGGTCTGCAAAATCGGCAACACGACAATATGCTGGTTCAAAACCTCGCCGGAAAACACATAAGCCGTGGCTGAGGCAATGGTGACGGGAGCAAAAAACCGCAATGAGTAATGCCGCAATACCACTTCATGGGCGAATAAAATTCCTGCCAAAGGGGCAGAGAAAGCGGCAGAAATGGCGGCCGCCACGCCGGCCCCCAGCGCCATTTCGCCAAATTGCGGTGACAATCTTGTGACCCGTTTCATACTCGCGGCCAGACTTGCACCGAGCACCACCAAAGGCCCGTAAAGACCTGTCGGCGACCCACCGCCCACCGCAATCACTGATTTCAACAGACTGACATAGCCACCGGTGCGCGAAATATGCGGGTCGGGCTTATGCGCTGCATGAATGACATCGGCCAATTCAACCGGCGGCTGCGGGGCCAACCAGCTGATAAGCCCGCCGACTGCCAGACCGGCCGCTATCGGCACAAAAAACAATAACCAATTGAAACCGTTAAAGCCGATTGCGGTGACCGGCATATCGGGCCGCCACAGGGCCAGCAAAACTTCTACCGCGCCAAAACTGGCCAGCGCCGCATAAGCCACGACAATACCCAATACCGAGCCGATAAGCGCAATGCCAATACCGAGCCTTAAACTCAAAGACATACGCGCGGCCAATGCCGCAATCAGCCGAGAGGCAAAATCAACCAAGCTGTTCATGCGCTGATGCTAAAGCAAATCGGCGCGAGAAAAACCACTTTTATTGTGTGTTACACGTGGTTAATGTGCCGCCATGTTACGTCGCTTATATGATTGGACTTTGGCCTTATCGGGCCATCGCCGTGCCGGATGGGCTTTGGGGGGTATCTCATTTATTGAAAGTGCGTTTTTCCCGATACCGCCGGATCTCATGCTCGTTCCCATGGTCTTGGCCAATCGCGCCAAAGCCTGGCAATTGGCTTTCATCTGCACATTGGCCTCGGCCTTGGGCGCGCTTATGGGCTATGCCATCGGCTATGTGTTTTGGGAAACCATTGGCCAACCGATTATCGGATTTTACAATGCCGATGCGGCGTTTCAGCGTTTTGTCACTTTCTATGATGCATGGGGCATATGGATTGTGTTGGCTGCCGCCATCAGCTTTTTGCCGTTTAAAGTGGCGACCATTGCCAGCGGTGTTGCCGGTCTGGCGATTGTGCCGTTTTTTCTGACCGGGCTAATTGGCCGCGCCATTCGGTTTTTCGCCGTCGCCGCGCTGATTTATTATTTCGGTCCCCAAATGCGCCGCTTGATTGACCGCTATTTCAATATTCTATCAATTGCTTTCATTGCTCTTTTAGTGCTCGGCTTTTATCTCATCGGAGCCGCCGGATGAGTAAGCTGTCCGCCATGTCCCCGCTTGCTACACTCCCCACACTTGCCAAAAGGCTTGTCCTTATATGGGGGCTGGCAGTGGCCATTATCAGCCTTGCTTTGGCCTCAGAATATTGGGGCGGGCTATTGCCATGCGCGCTGTGTTTAAAACAAAGATGGACGTATTATCTGACCGTGCCGCTCTTAATGATTGCCTATTTTTACGCCCCTTATGCGCATGCCGCGACGCTTGGCTTGCTGCGCACAATCGGCGTCATATTTATAGCCGGTGCCGGTTTGGGCTTTTATCATGCCGGTATTGAATACGGCTTTTGGGCCGGACCGCCAAGCTGCGGCGGCGGTGGCGCACAAGCACAAGACACGAAAGCGCTTTTTGAGGCTTTGCAATCGGGCAAAATGGTGCGCTGTGATGCCCCAGCCTTCACCCTATTCGGCATTTCATTGGCAGGTTATAATATGATTGCCTGTTTGGTTTTGGCCGCATTGGCATTTTATCCGGTTCGGCAAAACGCCTCATAAATGAGTGATGAATGATGAGTGAAAAGCGATGAGCGAAAGATTGGCAGAAATGATACGTGTCGACCATGCCGGTGAGCATGGCGCAGTGCGTATTTATGACGGGCAAAAAGCGGTCTTTGACAAGATTAAAGGCAAGGAAGAAACCGCCGCCATGGTCGCGCATATGGCTGAGCAAGAACAAGAACATTTGGATTATTTTGACGCGCTGATTACCGAGCGGGATATTCGCCCAACCGCGCTTGGCCCGTTTTGGGATATAGCCGGTTTTACCTTAGGCGCGGTCACTGCGCTGATGGGTGAAAAAGCTGCCATGGCCTGCACGGCGGCAGTGGAAACAGAAATTGACGCGCATTATGGCGAACAATTGGACGCGCTGGCCGATAGCGATGACCCGCGCGATAAAGCCTTGGCAAAAAAAATTGAAAAATTTCGCGCTGATGAAGCGGAACATAAACATACGGCAATTGAAAATGGCGCCGAAGAGACACCGGGTTATGAAATGATGAGCCGGCTTATTCGCTTTGGCTGCCGTGTTGCCATTCGTGCGTCAGAAAAAATCTAAAGCCTACGGCTCCAATTCCGTATCCCAATAGAGATAATCTTGCCAACTTTCATGGCAGTAATTGGGCGGGAATTTACGCCCGTTTTCATGCAATTCATAAACCGTCGGCTGGTGCGGTGTTTGGCGTGGCAGCATATTTGCCTGTTTTGGCATGCGGCCACCTTTTCTGAGATTGCACGGGCTGCATGCGGCAACGACATTTTCCCAAGTGGTGCGACCACCGGCGCGGCGCGGTATCACATGATCAAATGTCAAATCACCGGGCGTGCCGCAATATTGACAGCTAAACCCATCGCGCAAAAATACGTTAAAGCGGGTAAAGGCCGGATGGCGTGGCGGTTTCACATAGGTTTTGAGCGATACGACGCTGGGCAAAACAAACTCGGTTGAGGGGGAATGCACCACCGTGTCGTAATGCGACACTATATTGACGCGGTCCAACACCACCGCCTTCAGCGTATCTTGCCAAGACCAAAGCGATAAAGGGTAATAGCTGAGCGGACGGAAATCGGCATTTAAAACCAGCGCCGGACACGAAGCCGGATTCTTAAAATCAGGCGGCGCGGCTTTAACAAACTCAATCGCGTCTGAACCGGTTTTCTGCATTATGTAATCTCCGATATAACCTCTTCGAATTACGCGGACAGAACGAATCGACCTATCCCATATTTATTATGCCTAATTAGAGCCGATGACGGAAATGTGACACGTGCGCACCACTGATGCAAGCAAGGCGGCTTTTTGATTAACCCCGTTTTTTCAAGTTTCTCGCTTTCGCCAATTGGCCATTATAATAGCTCCATAAAAGCCGTGCCGCCGCGCCCCGATGCGGTCTCCAACGCTCGGCAAAAGCTGTCAGCTTTTGTGCATCAGGGCGGATTTTTTTCCGATACAGCATTTTTACCGCTTCTTGCAGCGCCAAATCACCGCTCGGAAACATATCGGCGCGGCGCAAAGAAAACAGCAAATAGCATTGCGCCGTCCATGGCCCGATACCTTTAAGCGCCGTTAATGTCCGATAGACCGTATCACTATCGGCCTTCCGCAAAGCGGCAAAATCCAATTGGTCATTTACAGCCGCCTCAGCAACACCGCGCAAATAAGTGCGCTTGGGCCGCGAAATGCCGCATGCGGCAACCGCATCTTCATCAAGCGACAAATAAGCCAGCGGCGTCACCTCACCGATTTGCGTTTCAAAACGCGCTTGAATGGCCGCCGCCGCCGCAGTGGAGACTTGTTGACTTATCAGCAAGCGCGCCAGCCCGGCAAAGCCATCAGGCATGCGTCGCAAATCCGGTGTGCCATATTCAGCAAACGCGACTGCCAGCTTATTGTCTTTTTGTGTCAAAATATGCAGCGCGGCGGTCAGCTGTTTTTGGGATTGATATATTTCCATCGGCGTTGATTATGGCGCAGGATGATTATGAAAGAAAGCAATGAAAGCCGGTCAGGATAAATGAACGTGGGACAAGATTTTATCACCCGCTTTGCCCCCAGCCCAAATGGTTGGCTGCATTTGGGCCATGCTTATTCGGCCCTTATGGGCGCGCATGCGGCACAAAAAGCGGGCGGCAGATTTATTTTGCGGCTGGAAGATATCGATGTCGGGCGTGCAAGACCGCATTTCATTGACGCGATTTATCAAGACCTTGAATGGTTGGGGCTAAACTGGCCGCAACCGGTCATGGTGCAATCGACACGGTTTGATATTTATGAGGCGGCGCTGGCGCAATTGCGGGCTGAAGAGTTGGTTTATCCGTGCTGGGCAACACGCGGGGAAATTCGCGCCGCAATAGAAGATAACCCTGCTTGGCCGCGCGACCCTGATGGGGCACCGCTATATCCGGGCCTGTATCGCGACCTGCCCGAGGCGAAGCGCAAAAAGCTGATGTGGGAAGGCACACCTTATTGCTGGCGATTGGATATGGAAAAGGCACTGGCCCGCATCAGTGAAAAAAATAATGCGCCGCTCAGCTATACTGAATTGGGCAGCGGTAAAGCGCAAATCGTGACACCCGATATACGCGCTTTCGGTGACGTGGTGCTGGCCAGAAAAGATGTGCCGACCAGCTATCATTTGGCAGTGGTGATTGATGATGCGGCACAAAATATAAGCCAAGTTACCCGCGGAGAAGATTTACAAGCGGCAACCGCCGTTCATGTGCTGCTGCAAAAACTGCTCGATTTGCCACAGCCTGATTATTTTCATCATCAATTGCTGCGCGACACAAGCGGCCGTCGCCTGTCAAAACAAGCCGGTGATAGCGGCTTTCGTGAGTTGCGCCAGCAAGGAATAAGCGTCGATGAGGTGATAGCGCTTTTGCCGCCACCTATCGGCAATGGTGACTAAAGCCAACCGATGCGGCGCTATTGCACAGGCTGAGATAAGGCCAGCTTGCTTGCCAAGCGGGTAAAAAACGATATTCTCAGGCGCATGAGTGCTGCTGAAGATATAACGCTAGGCGAAACCGAAACCCTATTGGGTCATTTGGCCGACTTGCCGCCTATACTGGGAAATTTGCGGGCCGCTTTGGCGACGCCAATGCCCGATGACGCTGACCAATTTTGCGCGCATGGCCGCGCTTGGGCCGCTACTTATGTCGAAACATTGGAGCAAATGGTCAATTATAGCGCGACCATGCAGGCGCAAGGCCGCTTCGGCCCGATGGAACAAAACCTGACACTGATTATTGTCGGCGAATATCTCAATCATTTGCATAACGGCCTGCCAATGAGCCAAGGCGAGACTGTGCGGCCGATGGATATCGGATTTCGGAGCTTGCCGGGTTTCGACCATCCGGCTGTATCGGCGCTGATGCGCAATGGCAATAATGCAGCGCGGCGGCGCGAAGTTGCGCATTTAATGGCCGAAACCGGCGTCACTGAAGCCGATGCCGGATTGGATGAAACGCATATTATGATCCGCGACCAGTTTCGTCGTTTTGCCGATGAAAAAGTCGTGCCATATGCGCATGGCTGGCATTTAAATGATGAATTGATACCGCTGGACTTGATCAATGAACTGGCCGCACTTGGTGTTTTCGGCCTGACCATTCCGGAAGAATTTGGCGGCATGGGCATGGGCAAACAAGCCATGTGCGTGGTGTCGGAAGAACTGTCACGCGGCTATATCGGCGTCGGCTCTTTAGGGACGCGGACGGATATTGCCGGCGAGTTGATTTTGCAAAACGGCACGACAGAGCAAAAGCAAAAATATCTGCCGATAATCGCCGATGGCTCGCTTTTGCCGACGGCGGTATTTACCGAGCCGAATACCGGTTCCGATTTGGCCAGCCTGTCGACACGGGCCGAAAAAACCGAAACCGGATATCGCATTATCGGTGCCAAAACCTGGATCACCCATGGCGCGCGCGCCGATATAATGACTTTGCTGGCGCGCACAGACCCTGAAAATAAAGGCCATGGCGGCTTGACCATGTTCTTGGCTGAAAAGCCGCGCGGCACGGATGACGAACCGTTTCCGGTCGATGGCATGCAAGGCGGTGAGATTGGCGTGCTCGGTTATCGTGGCATGAAAGAATATGATATCGGTTTTGACGGTTTTGCCGTGCCCGATGAGGCGGTGTTGGGTGGCGAGACCGGAAAAGGCTTTAAACAATTAATGCAAACATTTGAAAGCGCCCGCATTCAAACCGCCGCGCGCGCCATTGGTGTGGCGCAAAATGCTTTGGAATTGGGCTTTGCTTATGCGGCGGATAGAAAGCAATTCGGCAAGTCGATTTATCAATTTGAGCGGGTGGCCGGCAAGCTGGTTATGATGGCCGCCGAAATTTTAGCGGCGCGACAATTGGCATATTTTGCTGCGCGCACCAAAGACGCTGATAAACGCTGCGATTTGGAAGCCGGCATGGCCAAATTATTGGCCGCGCGGGTCGCTTGGGCGGCGGCAGATAATGCGCTGCAAGTGCATGGCGGCAACGGCTTTGCGATGGAATATCCGGTCAGTCGGGTGCTGTGCGATGCGCGTATTTTGAATATTTTTGAGGGCGCGGCTGAGATTCAAGCCGATATTATTGCCCGCCGTCTGGCGCAAAACTGACATATGACGGCTAACGAAATTTAGGCAGGAGACCCCATGCCCTTTGTGAATTATCTCATTCCGGTCGGATTGGCCGCTGTCGCCATAGTGTTACTGGCCGGACTGGCCAATATGCTGCGCGGCGGCGAAGCCTCTTTATCACAAAAACTGATGCGCTGGCGCGTCGGCCTGCAATTTGCCACGGTCGTTTTGGTGATGCTGGGCTTTTATTTATCGGGCCGCTAAATGGTAAAGCTGACCAAAATATACACACGCAGCGGCGATGACGGCTCCACCGCCTTGGCCGATGGCACGAGACGCGCCAAGCATGATGCGCGCGTAGCCGCTTATGGCGCAGTCGACGAAGCCAATGCTGCTTTGGGCATGGCGCGCTTGCACACTAACAAGCTGCAAGAGCTGGATGATATTTTGGCACGTCTGCAAAATGATTTGTTTGATTTGGGGGCTGATTTGGCGACCCCTGAGACGGATGCGTTTGAGGCTTTGCGCATCAGCGCGGGGCAGGTGAAACGGCTGGAAAGCGAAATCGACCGGCTAAATGAAGCGCTGGCCCCCTTGGACAGCTTTATTTTGCCCGGCGGCAGTGCCGCGGCGGCAAATTTACATTTGGCCCGCACAATCATCCGCCGCGCCGAGCGCGATGTCAGCGCGGCGATAGAGGCCGGTGAGGTTTTTTCTGAACCGGCACGGCAATTTATCAATCGCGTCAGTGACTTATTATTTGTCGCTGCCCGGATTGCCAATAATGGTGGTGCAAGCGATGTAAAATGGGTGCCCGGCGCCAATAGATAAGCCCGAGACAGGCGCATTTTGACGCAGGCGCAGGCGCCCTCCTCAATTGACTTATTTATGCCGAATGCGTAAGAAAAGCGTCAGATTTGCAGCCGCCTTTGGGCTGTGAGAAATTTGGAGATTGAATGATGAAAATCCTTGTCCCCGTAAAACGCGTGGTCGACTATAATGTCAAAATTCGCGTCAAGCCGGATCAAACCGGTGTCGATTTGGCGAACGTCAAAATGTCAATGAACCCGTTTTGCGAAATCGCTGTCGAAGAAGCAGTGCGCCTGCAAGAAGCCGGCACGGCGACGGAAATCGTCGTTGTTTCTGTTGGCCCGACACAAGCGCAAGAGACCATTCGGACAGCTTTGGCCATGGGTGCCGATCGCGGCATTTTGGTTAAAACCGATGATGATTTGGAACCGCTGGGCATTGCCAAAGTTTTAAAAGCGGTTGTCGAGGCGGAAAGCCCGGACCTTGTTGTTCTCGGCAAGCAAGCGATTGACGGCGACAATAACCAAACCGGTCAGATGCTGGCCGCGCTTTTGGGCTGGAGCCAAGGCACATTCGCCTCGGAATTGGGCCTTGATGGTGATAAGGTAAATGTAACACGCGAAATTGATGGCGGTTTGCAAAGCATTAAACTGTCCATGCCTGCGATTATCACGACCGATTTGCGTTTGAATGAGCCGCGCTATGCGTCTCTGCCGAATATTATGAAAGCCAAGAAAAAGCCGATTGACGAAAAAGAGTTGGCTGAATATGGCGTTGACGCGGCACCGCGTCTTGAAATCGTTAAAGTCACTGAGCCGCCGGAACGCGAGGCGGGCATTAAAGTTGAAACCGTCGGCGAATTGGTCGACAAGCTGAAAAACGAAGCAGGAGTTTTATAATGAATACGCTGCTGATTGCTGAACACAATAATGAAACCCTCGCCGATGCCACTATCAAAGCGGTAACGGCGGCTGCCCAAATGGGTGGTGAATGTCATGTGCTGGTAGCCGGTAATGGCTGCGCCGTTGTTGCTGATGCGGCCGCCAAGCTGGACGGTGTTGCCAAAGTTCTGTTGGCCGAAGACGCACAATATGAAAAACAACTGGCCGAGCCGATGGCCGCTTTGGTTACTTCTATTGCCGATGGCTACGCAACCATTGCCTCACCGGCATCTACCAATGGCAAAAACTTCATGCCGCGCATTGCGGCGCTGCTGGATTGCAGCCAAATCTCAGACATTACGGCGGTGATTGACACAAACACTTTTGAGCGTCCGATTTATGCCGGCAACGCCATTCAGACGGTGAAAGTCAATGAAGCGAAAAAGACCGTCACCATTCGTTCAACCGCTTTTCAAGCGGCCGGCGATGGCGGTAATGCTGCGGTCGAAGCCGCAAATGCCAGCGACAATCCGGGCCTGTCAGAATTCGTCAATGAAGAATTGACCAAGTCAGACCGTCCGGAATTGACCTCAGCCAAAGTCGTCGTGTCCGGCGGCCGCGGCATGCAGTCGGGCGATAATTTCCCAATGTTGGAAAAAGTTGCCGATAAATTAGGCGCAGCGGTTGGTGCATCACGCGCCGCTGTTGATGCGGGTTTTGTGCCGAATGATTATCAAGTCGGTCAAACCGGTAAGGTTGTCGCGCCGGAGCTTTATATTGCTGTCGGTATTTCAGGTGCCATCCAGCATTTGGCCGGTATGAAGGACTCGAAAGTCATCGTCGCCATCAATAAGGATGAAGAAGCGCCGATTTTCCAAGTTGCCGATTATGGGCTGGTGGCTGATTTATTCACTGCCGTGCCGGAACTGGAAGAAGAATTGGGCAAGGCCGGATTATAATCCGGCCTTTTGCCGCCTTTAGGGGCCAAAATGGCTGATATAAAAACTGTTGGGATTATCGGTGCCGGACAAATGGGTTGTGGCATTGCGCATGTCTTTGCCCTGTCCGGCCATAAGGTTTTGCTGAATGATATCTCGCAAGAGCGCATTGAAGCGGGTATTGCGACCATTACCGGCAATCTCAATCGTCAAGTCGCGTCCCAGCGTGTCAGCGAGGCTGAGCGCGACCAAGCACTGGAACGCATTCATCCGGCTGCCAATTTATCTTTAATGGCCGAGGTCGGATTGGCGATTGAAGCGGCCAGCGAAGATGAAGCGATTAAGACAGAGATTTTACGCGAAGTAAGCTCAGTATTGCCCAAAGGCGCGCTGATTGCTTCCAACACATCATCGATTTCCATCACCCGCTTGGCCGCCGCTACAGATCGGCCGGAGCATTTTATCGGCATGCATTTCATGAACCCGGTGCCGGTGATGAAATTGGTGGAAATCATTCGCGGCATTGCGACCAGCGATGAGACATTTGAAACAGCGCAAGCGATTGTCAAAAATATCGGCAAGACTGCCTGCATGGCAGAAGATTTTCCGGCCTTTATCGTCAATCGGATTTTACTGCCGATGATTAATGAAGCGGTATTTGCGCTTTATGAAGGTGTCGGCAGTGTCACCAGTATTGACCAGGCCATGCAGCTGGGCGCCAATCACCGTATGGGGCCTTTGGAACTGGCCGATTTCATCGGCCTTGATACTTGCCTGTCGATTATGCAAGTGCTGAATGACGGGCTTGGCGACAGTAAATATCGCCCCTGCCCGTTGCTGATTAAATATGTCGAAGCCGGATGGCTGGGCCGCAAAACCGGCCGCGGTTTTTATGACTATAGCGGCGATGCGCCTGTTCCGACACGCTAGTGTTGGACCAATATAGAGGCAACACGCTAGTGTTGAACCAATAGGGGGCCGTCTCTTACTTCTCTAAATAATAATCGAGGAGCGCATGCACTTCCGGTGCATCCCAATCCGCTTCACCTGCCAAACGGCCAATTTCCAGCCCGTCCGCATTAACCAATAGGGTTGTCGGCAAACCGATAAGCGCCGCCACACGCGCCGACTTATAGCTCGGATCATAGAGCCGCACGACATGGCTGACATTCAATTCATTGAGGAATTTCTCGCCCTTGGCAGGGCCGCCGCGGTCAACCGATAGCGTCACCACTTTGACGCCTTTATCTGCGTAACGTGCCGCCAAGCTGTCCAATTGCGGCATTTCCTTGCGGCATGGCGCACACCAAGTGGCCCAAAAATTAACCAGCACCAATTCACCGCGCAGAGCAGCCAAATCAAATGCCGTACCATCGGCCTTGGTGACCGGCATTTGCGGAACCGTTTTCGCGTTTTCATGGGTAATAAATTTTTCCAGCCGCGGGGCATTATTATCAGCCATGTTTTTGGCCGGTAGCGGCTTGCCTTCATTTGGCCCGATGCTGTATAGGGTCAAAAGCGCAGCGGCCAATGCTAAGCCCAGCGCAGCCAAAACAAAGTTTCGGCGAGCAACAAATCGGGTAAGCTGTTTAACAGTGAACCGAGACGACATAATTTTCTCCTCAAGGAGTGAGAGATGAGTAATCGCATGTGGGGCGGCCGGTTCGGTGGCGGCCCTGACGACATTATGGAAGAAATTAACGCTTCCATCGGCTTTGACCAACGTTTGTTTGCGCAAGACATTCGCGGCTCATTGGCGCATGCGCAAATGCTTGTCAAACAAAGCATTATTTCGGCTGAAGACGGCGAGGCGATTGCCGAGGGTTTGAACAAAATCAGCGCTGAGCATGAGGCGGGCGGGTTTAAATTTTCGCGCGCATTGGAAGATATTCATATGAATATTGAAGCGCGGCTTGGCGAACTTATCGGCGAGGCAGCCGGTCGGCTGCACACGGCGCGCTCGCGCAATGACCAAGTGGCGACCGATTTCCGGCTTTATGTGCGCGACACGCTAGACCATTTGGCAGTGCAAATAACCGGCTTGATGCAGGTTTTGGTTAAAAAAGCCGAAGCCCATGCCGACACGATTATGCCCGGCTTTACCCATTTGCAGCCGGCGCAACCGGTAAGTTTTGGCCATCATTTGCTGGCTTATGTTGAAATGCTATCGCGCGATTATGGGCGATTGATGGATGCGCGCAAGCGGCTGAATGAAAGCCCATTGGGCGCGGCGGCTCTGGCCGGTACCGGTTTTGACACGGACCGCCATATGACTGCCGATTTACTCGACTTTGATAAGCCGATGGGCAATAGCATGGATGCGGTGTCAGCCCGTGATTTTGCCTTGGAAGCCTTAGCGGCGGCGGCCATTTGCGCCACCCATTTATCGCGGCTGGCGGAAGAGATTGTTATCTTTGCCGGTCCGGCATACGGCTTTTTTGCTTTGCCCGATGCGTTTTCCACCGGCTCTTCCATCATGCCGCAAAAGCGCAATCCCGATGCAGCCGAGCTTATTCGCGCCAAAAGCGGCCGCATTATCGGCGCGCTGACCGGCTTGTGTGTCGTGATGAAGGGCTTGCCCCTGGCCTATTCAAAAGACATGCAAGAAGACAAGGAAGGTGTGTTTGATGCGCTTGATAGCCTGTCTTTATGCCTCGCTGCAATGACCGGCATGATGGATAAAATTGAAGCCAATGAAGCGGCGATGCTTGCCGCCGCCGGAAGCGGCTTTTCCACTGCCACTGATTTGGCTGATTGGCTGGTGCGGGAAGCCGATTTGCCATTCCGCCAAGCGCATCATGTAACCGGCGCTTTGGTTGCCATGGCGGAAGAGAAAAACTGTCAATTGGACGCGCTCAGCCTGGCCGATATGCAATCGGTTGAAGCGGCAATTAACGAGACCGTGTTTGAAGTTTTGAGTGTCGAGAAATCGGTTGCCAGCCGCACCAGCTATGGCGGCACTGCGCCGGATAATGTGCGCGCGCAAGCGACGCTGTGGCAAAATTGGCTGGCCGAAAGGATTGCCGGTTAATGCCCCGTCTTGTCGCTTTCATGATGGTCGGCATTTTGCTGGGCAGCATCACCGCCTGCGGTAAACGCGGCGAGCTGCGCTTGCCACAACAAAGCCTGTCAGACACAGCTATCAAACTAAGCGCAGTAAAGAGTTTGGCCGATGGATCACTTTAATTCGACAAATGGTCGCTTGACCGCAGAACAGGTCGATATTGCCGCTTTGGCAGAAGCCGTCGGCACGCCTTTTTACTGCTACTCAGCCGCCACCTTGCGACATCATTATCAAATATTGGATGCGGCTTTGGAACATGCCGGTCTGGCTGAGCGGCTAATCTGCTATTCGGTGAAAGCCAATTCCAATCTCGCCGTCATTGCTACTTTGGCGCAACAAGGCGCCGGTGCAGATATTGTCTCGGAAGGCGAATTGCTGCGCGCGCTGGAAGCCGGTATTGCGCCTGAGAAAATCGTCTTTTCCGGCGTCGGCAAAACCGCCCAAGAAATGCGCGCCGCGCTTAGTGCCGGTATTTTGCAATTCAATGTGGAAAGCCTGTCGGAGATTGATTTGCTGGCCGAAACCGCTCGCAATATGGGCAAGACGGCGCAGATTGCTTTGCGGGTAAATCCCGATATTGACGCCGGCACGCATGAGAAAATTTCCACCGGCAAAGCGGAAAATAAATTCGGCATTGCTTGGGAAGACGCACAAGCCGGTTTCGCCCATGCCGCTTCTTTGGACGGGGTCGAGGCGACCGGCATTGATATTCATATTGGCAGTCAAATTACCGATTTGACGCCGTTTCGCCGCGCCTTTCAAAAAGTCGCTGATTTGCTGGCTGATTTGCGCGCCGCCGGACATAATATTACACGTCTGGATTTGGGCGGCGGTTTGGGCGTGCCGTATCGGCGCGACAATGACACCCCGCCGGACCCTGCCGCTTATGCACAAATGATTGCCGAGACGCTGGGGGATAGCGGCTGCACGATTATGCTGGAACCGGGTCGATTGATTGCCGCCAATGCCGGTATTTTGGTCACCTCGGTTATTCGAAGCAAACGCGGCCAAGCGAAAAACTTCATGATTGTCGATGCTGCCATGACCGAATTAATGCGCCCGACATTATATGACGCGCATCATCATATCGCGCCGGTGCTGGATAATAATGAAACCGCGCTTTTATGGGACGTTGTCGGGCCGGTGTGTGAAACCGGCGATTTCATCGGTCTCGACCGGCAATTGCCGCCTTTGGAAGCCGGCGATTTACTGGCGGTTTATGCCTGTGGTGCCTATGGAGCGGTACTGGGCTCTGCCTATAATACGCGCCGTGCCGCACCTGAGATTTTGGTCGATGGCGATAAATGGGCGGTGGTCAGAAAGCGTCCTGATTATCAAGCCTTGCTGGCCAATGAAAGCCTGCCCGATTGGCTTTAAGCGGCGGCCCGCTTTACAAGCTTTGCGAATATGGCAAACTGCTGAGAGAATGAAGGAGCGGCAATGATACGGCTCGAAAATGTCTCTTTAAAATATGCGCAAGGGCCGGAAGTGCTGAGCGGTATCAATCTCGACATTCCGCAAGGCGCATTTCGCTTTCTCACCGGTCCGTCAGGGGCCGGCAAAACCTCGCTTTTGAAATTAATCTTTCTGGCTCACCAGCCAAGCCAAGGGGCGGTGCATGTGCTGGGCCATGATACAACCCGCCAATCGCGCAAAAGCCGCGCTTTGATGCGGCGGCAAATCGGTGTTGTGTTTCAAGATTTTCGGCTGATTGAGCATTTAACGGTTTATGAAAACGTCACTCTGCCTTTGCGCATTGCCGGTCAGAAACAAAGCCAATGGCATGAAAACGCCGTTGAATTGCTGGACTGGGTGGGGCTGGGCCAGCGTTTGGATGCTTTGCCCGAAACCCTATCGGGCGGTGAGCAGCAACGCGCCGCCATTGCCCGCGCGGTGATTACTCGCCCGCAAATCATTATTGCCGATGAGCCGACCGGCAATGTTGACCCGGAAATGGGCGAGCGGCTTTTGCGACTGCTGATTGAATTAAACAAAATGGGCACCACTGTGCTGATTGCCACGCATGATAAGCAACTTTGGGAAATGTTTGATTTTGCCAGATTGCATTTGGAGCAAGGGCAATTAAGCCAGATTGGCGGTGCGCTATGAGCCAAACCAAATTAACGCTTTTACCACCGAAAAATCTTGCCGGACCGGCGCTCAGCGCGGTCACTATGGTGATGACATTTCTCGCTTGTCTGGCTTTGGGCTCGAGCCTATTGGCCGACCGCGCCGCCGATCGTTGGCTGCAACGCGCCACCAGCGCCCTTTCGGTGCAAATTGTTGAGACCGAACAATTAACCGCTGAAGAGCAATTGCCGAATGTGCTGCGCGAATTGGAGACAACGCCGGGGCTGGCCGCATTTCGCGTGCTGGAACGCGATGATTTAGTGGCACTTTTGGAGCCATGGTTGGGCACCGGCAATATTGGCGAAGATATGCCATTGCCGCTATTGATTGAATTGACACCTGCCGCCAATGCACAAGTGCCGATAGACGCGCTGGCGGCGCAAATTCGTGCCGTAGCGCCCGGTGCGCGGCTTGATACGCATGGCCGCTGGCGTGAAATGTTGCAAAGCACCGCCACTGCGCTGCAATTATTCGCCGCTTTGGTGTTAACCATGGTAACGCTGGCCACCGCGACCGTGATTTTATTTGCCACCCGCGCCGGCCTATTGGCGAATGAAGAGATTATCCAAGTGCTGCATCAAATCGGTGCGCATGACGGTTATATTTCGCGCCGCTTTGAGGCGCATTTTGTTCGCACCGTCGCGCTTGCCGCGCTGCTTGGCTTAGCCGCCGCTTGGCTGTTTTTCTATACATTGGGCGGCTTGGTTGCCGAAGCGCGCGATATCGGCTTTTTGGTCTATTTGCTGCCAATGCCGCTGGCGGCGATTATTTTAAGTTGGCAAGTAACCCGTCGCTATGTGCTGGCAAGATTAAAAGCGGCACTGTAAACTCTCCGCATGACGCGGTTTCAAGATGAAAAACTTCAAGCGCGCAAGCAAATGCTGGCCACGGCAAGCGGCATTTTGGGCGGCGCTTTGGCATTGTATTTGCTGTTCTTTATTATATTTGCGCAAAGCCTGAAAAGCACCCCAGCCGCCGTGCCGGATGCCGACGCAATTGTTGTTTTCACCGGCACCAGTCCGGCACGTATTGAGGCCGGATTGGCCCTTTTGGCGGAAAATAAAGGCCAAAGATTATTGGTGAGCGGGCTACATCAGCACCAAGATTTTAAAATGATTATGGGCATGGCTGAAACCGTTTTGCCCGATGATGCGGCGCGCTTGCAATGCTGTATTGACCTTGATTATCGCGCCGTCAATACGGTCGGCAATACGCAAGAAACGGCGCTTTGGGCCGATGTGCACAGCTTTAAAAGTCTGATTGTGGTGACCAGCAGCCATCATATGCCGCGCGCCTTTTTAGAACTGCGCCGAACCATGCCGACAGCGCGGCTTTCGGCCTATCCTGTCGTGCCGCCCAATGTAAGGCTGGATTATTGGTTTGCCTTCCCCGGCACGCTGAGCCTGTTGCTGGGCGAATATACCCGTTATTTATGGGTGCTTGCCGGCTTGCCCGGTGCCGGATAAAACCGCCCCATGCTCAAACACATTCTTTCGCATAAACGCTTTTCGCTATTTGCGCCTTTTATCGGCCTCGCTGTACTGACGCTGGTCGCCTTTGTTTTTTGGCATATGGCGGCGACGCGGATTGCTGAGCGCATCGAAGCGGCCGGTATGAGCTGGCAGAAAATTGAAAGACAAGGATTTCCGGCGCGCATCACTCTGGACGTCACCGCGCCGCGCTGGCGCCGTGATGCAAAACTTTGGCATAGCGATGGGCTGAGCATCACCACCATGCCGTTTCAAAGCGGCCATGCGATTATCGATTTCACCGCCGCGCATCATATTGAGACCGATAGCGGTAAATTGCGCCTCGCCCATCAAGGCAATTTAATGAGCTTGGTGGCTGATAGTGCGGGCCTGCTGCGGGTTTCTTTTGAAGCACAAGCGCCGGAAATTTCCGGCATTTGGCAAAGTCGCCAAATTGAAGCGCGCGCGGATAGTCTCGGCCTGCATACGCGCCGCGACACAAGCAAACCCGACAGCAATCGACATGATGTGGCATTGGTGCTGAAAAATCTGACATCCGCCGATAGCAATCGCATATTAAGCCACTTTGACTTGGCCGGCTCGGCCCCGACAGATTTCTTTACTGACGGGCCGAAAACCGGCCAGCTTTTAATATTGGACCGACTGACTGCGCAAAGTGATGGGGTTACGCTGATTGCCCGCGGGCGTGTGAAATTGCGCCAAGACGGTCGCCTCGATGGCACGCTCGACCTCGATATTGTCAATCTCAGCGGCTTTATAGACGCGCTGGTTGCGGCAGGCCGCATAGACCCGCGCAATCGACAAAAGTTTCTATTGCTGGGCGGGTTGGGCGCGGCACTTGGCGGCGACACGCAAGACCGATTATCATTACCCTTAAGCTTGATTGATGGCCGCATGCGCCTTGGCCCGCTAGACCTCGGCGCGGCACCGACATGGCGTTAAGCTATTTATCGCGACCGAAATTAGGCGCGTCTATATCTTGTCCGGCCTCGATAATAGATTGGCGGATGTTCCGCGTGCGGCCGAAAACATTTTCCAAATAATCGCCATCGCCGCGCCTTATCGCCGCTTGCAGGGCGGTTAAATCTTCTGAGAAACGACCCAGCATTTCCAAAACGGCAGATTTATTTTCCAGAAAAATATCGCGCCACATCACCGGATCGGAAGCGGCGATACGGGTGAAGTCGCGAAAACCGGAGGCCGAATATTTAATCACTTCCGAGCGCGTATCGCTTTCCAATTGCGCCGCCGTGCCGACAATATTAAAGGCGATGAGATGCGGTAAATGGCTGGTAATGGCAAGCACCAAATCATGATGGTCGGCATCCATAAAAGCCACTTCCGAGCCAATGCCGCGCCAGATTTTCGCCACTTCTTCCACCGCGATGAGGCTGGTTGTCTCATCCGGTGTCAAAATGCACCAACGCTCTTCAAATAATTCAGCGAAACCGGCTTCCGGCCCTGATTGCTCGGTACCGGCAATCGGGTGGCCGGGAACGAAATGAATACGGCCTTCCAAAAGCGGGTTTAGTTTTTTCAAAACACCGGCTTTTACCGAACCGACATCGGTCAAAATCGCATTGTCTTTCAACCCTGGAATAATTTCCACCGCCAGCCCATCGATAACGCTGAGCGGGGTATTGAAAAACACGATATCCGCATCAATCGCAGCTTCTTGCGGTGTCTCATGCACGCTATCGACAAAACCGATTTCCATCGCTTTGGCGCGCGTTTCAGCCGAACGCGCATAGCCGGAAATATGCGCCGCCATATTGTTTTTTTTCAGCGCATGGCCCAATGATGAGCCGATAAGGCCAAGGCCGATAAGGCAAATATTCGGCTTACTCACGCGCGGTCCCCGTTGTTGAATTTTGCCAAAGCCGCGACCGCCGCCCGATTGCCAGCTTCCGTGCCAACACTTAAACGCAAGCGCGATGGCAGACCATAAGCCACCAGAGCACGCGGAATGACACCGGCTTGGCACATGGCTTGTTCTGCCGCCGCCGCCTCTGTCGCATCGGCAAATTCCAATAAAATGAAATTCGCCTGCGTGGTGCGCACACCAATGCCGAGGCCGCCAATTTGCTGCACCAACCAATCGCGCCATTGCGCATTATGGGCGCGGCTTTTTTCAATATGCGCTTGATCATCCAAAGCAGCCATGCCGGCTGCCATGGCGGCTGCATTTATGTTGAACGGGCCGCGCAAGCGATTAAGCGCATCCGCCACTTGCGGCGGGCAATAACCCCAGCCAAGTCGCAATGCAGCCAGACCATAGGCTTTTGAAAATGTCCGCGTGGTCACCACATTGTCATGCGCCTCGACCATATTAAACGCCGCCGGATAATCTTTCGGCTCGACATATTCCGCATAAGCGCCATCCAGCACCAACAACACGTCAGACGGCAGAGCTTGGTGTAAACGGCCTATCTCACCGGCATCCAACATAGTGCCGGTCGGATTATTCGGATTGGCCAGAAAAACCATTTTGGTTTTATCGTTCACCGCATCAAGCAGCGCATCGACATTGGCGGTCAAATCTTTTTCCGCCACTTCAACAGGCATCGCCCCGGTGGCACGCGCGGCCAGCTTATAAATCAAAAACGCATGCGCCGTATGCAGCATTTCATCGCCCGGCCCTAAATAGGCTTGCGCCAAAAGGCTCAAAATATCATCCGAGCCATTGCCGCAAACAATTTTTGCCGCATCAATGCCGTTCACCTGCGCCAGCTTATCGCGCAAAGCAACCGCCCCGCCATCCGGATAAAGTGACGGATCGCCAAGATTTTTCAACGCATCCAATGCTTTCGGGCTGGCCCCTAGCGGGTTTTCATTGGCCGATAGTTTAAACGGATCGGCAATACCCTCGACGCTCTCGCGCCCGCCAATATAAGCCGGCATCGCCAGAACGCCATCTTTCGGCTGCGGTGTTTTTATCGCCCCGCTCATGTCTCATCTCCGCGCGCATAGTCGGCCGTCAAATAGCGTCCCCAAACCACATCATCTTGCGGCTCTTTCGTTTCCACAAGCACATAATCATTGGCCTGATGAAGCAGCCTATCGCCGCTTTGCGCCCCTTTGCGCGCCACTAAGGCGACCGCATTATCGCCGCTTTCTTCGTCACCCGCATCGGCGCCATAAATCAATGCCGCCGCCGCGCCCAATACCGGCAAGCGCGCCATCACAGCCTGTCCGTCTTGCGGTTTTACCGCTTCCGCCAGGCTGACAACAGCCAGCCCACGCGCATCACCGGCGGCATGTTTCAGCGCATTTTCACTGCTAACATAATCAAGACTGGCACCGAAATGAGCGCGCGCCACCGGCATGGCAGCGTCTGAGGCATAAATCGTCACCCCGCCTTGCTGGGCCAAAGCCATGCCGATAATTTCACGCCATATGGCGATAAGGCCGGCGGCGCTGAGGCTTTGCGCTTCATGCTTTTGCCAATCAATCAGCGACAGCATTTGCTGCATTTCACGTATTGGCCGCAAAGGCGAAGCAGATGACGATGATTTCGCCGTAGCGACTTCTTCCACCAAATCGGCACGCGCCAACAACAGACGCCGCAAATCGGCATCCAGTGCATCAATTTCAGCGCGTATCTCGTCAAGGGCGCGTGTCATGCCGCAAAATCCGTTTCCAAACCGTTTTTAAAGCCCATCCCTCAAACCATGGCATGAGCGTTTAAAAATCAACTCACTGTTGAGCCTAGTCATAAGCCGAGCGAAAGTGTAAATCAAAGGAAAGATTGACTTTGCGGAGCGGCTCCTGCATGACGGGCGGCTGCTTTTGGAGATGAAAATGGGCGAACAGGCGAAACATGAGACGCAAGGCGAGACGCTGCGATTGGACGCAGCGTTACAGCTTGATTGCGGCGTGACGCTGGAAACGCTGGAGCTGGCCTATCGCACATATGGCACGTTGAACGACGATAAGAGCAATGCAATTTTAATCTGTCATGCGCTGACCGGCGACCAGCATCCGGCAGGTGATAATCCGCTGACCGGACGCGAAGGCTGGTGGACGCAAGTGGTCGGCCCCGGCGGCATTATCGATACCGATAAATATTTCGTCATTTGCTCCAATGTTTTGGGTGGCTGTGCCGGTTCCACCGGCCCGCAAAGCGCAAAGCCCGATGGCAGCGGCCCTTATGGTGTGGATTTTCCGGTAATTACCATTGCCGATATGGTGCGTGCGCAAAATCTGCTGATTGACCATTTCGGTATTGAGACCTTGTTTTGTGTGCTTGGCGGCTCCATGGGCGGCATGCAAGTGCTGCAATGGGCAGCGGCGCATAGCGAGCGGGTTTTTGCCGCCATTCCCATCGCCACATCAGCGCGCCACTCTTCGCAAAATATCGCCTTTCATGAGGTTGGCCGACAAGCGATTTTGGCCGACCCGAATTGGCATGGCGGCGCTTATTACGCCGAGGAAGCGCATCCACGCAAAGGCCTTGCCGTGGCACGCATGGCCGCGCATATCACTTATTTATCAGAAGCCGCCTTGCAACGAAAATTCGGTCGCAATCTGCAAGATCGCGAGGCAGTGACTTATGGCTTTGAAGCGGATTTTCAAATTGAGAGCTATTTGCGCCATCAAGGGATGACTTTTGTCGAGCGTTTTGATGCCAATAGCTATCTCTATATTACCCGCGCTATGGATTATTTCGATATTGCCGCCGACCATGGCGGCAATTTGGCCGCCGCCTATCAAGACACAAAAACCCGTTTTTGCGTCATGTCATTTACCAGCGATTGGCTGTTTCCGACCAATGAAAGCATTAATCTGGTGCGCGCGCTCAATGCAGCCGGAGCCGATGTCAGCTTTGTCGAAATTGAAAGCGATAAAGGCCATGATGCTTTTTTGCTGGATGAGCCTGAAATGCACGCGACATTGAGCGGATTTTTGACCGCCGCCGCGCAAGAGCGGGGGTTGGGCTGATGATTGACCCGAAAGCCGGAGCGGCCGGTAATTTGGATGCGACACGTATCGATTTACGCTTGATTGCCGATATGGTGACACCGGACAGTAAAGTGCTGGATATTGGCTGTGGCGACGGTGCGCTGTTGGAATTGCTGGTCAGCGAACGCAATATTGACGCGCGTGGGCTGGAATTAAGCCAGAGCGGGGTGAATAATTGCGTGGCGCGCGGCCTGTCGGTTGTGCAAGGCAATGCCGATACGGATTTGTCTTATTATCCTGATAATGGTTTCGACACGGTGATATTGAGCCAAACCTTGCAAGCGACACAACACCCGCATGATGTATTGCATGAAATGGCGCGCATCGGGTCGCGGCTCATTGTTTCCATTCCCAATTTCGGCCATTGGCGCGTCCGGCTCGACTTATTGTTGAACGGGCGCATGCCGGTCACCGGCGCACTTAATGCAAGCTGGTATGAAACCGCCAATATTCATTTATGCACATTGACCGACTTCACCACATTATGCGCAACATTGGGTTTGAAAGTCGAAAGCTGCATTTCGCTGTCTAACGGTCGCGCCAGGATTTTAGACCGTGCACCCGGGCGGCGCGAAAACCTGTTTGCCGAGCAGGGCTTGTTTGTTCTCAGCCGCGCTTAGCGCGATAATTTCTTAACATTTGTCGGCGAGATCACTGCCGGTCGCACAGCCGCCATTTTGCGTCGGCTCATCGCCCGCTTAACCGATAGCGGTGCCGGCACTTGTTTTATCGCTTCCATCATCCAAACACCGGCAATATGCGGCACGATAGCGGCCGCGAGGCGCGAAGCCGGTCGCAAATAATGCGGCATTAGAAACGACAAGCCGGGCGGGGCCAATAAAACCGGTCGCAAGCGACCGGGCAGCAGCCCGTTTTGTCGTAAAAGCTGGCGCAATTGACCGGCTGAATAAGGCCGTCCTGTGCCGAAAGGCGTGCGTTCACTACGCGCCCAAAAACCGCGCCGATTGGGCACAATCATCATTGCGCGCCCATTCGGCACCAGCACGCGATAAATTTCCTGCACGGTTTTTTCAGGCTGATTGGCGGCTTCCAGCGCATGCATGACCAGCATGCGATTAATGCTGTCATCGCGCACCGGCCAGGCATTTTCATGCGTCAAAATTGTCGGGCCAGGCGCCTCTTGTGACATATTTTTTTTGGACAGAGCCCCTTGTTGCGACGGCATTAAGAAACGCCAATCCGCTTCGGGCCATAAATCGGCCGCCACCGGCACGCCATAGCCATAAGCCAAAACCGCATCACGGGCATCGGCCTTCGTCCATGCCGCCGCCATCTCGCGCGTCAAACGGGCGCTGACATGGGCACCCAAAGCGGTTTCATAAAACCGTGCCAAATCGACAATATCGACAGCCATTTCTTTCCCTTACTGATGTTTTCGCACTATATTCGAAGTCAGTGAAAACGGAAACGGGAGCGTGACATGTCAGAAACTTCTGCTTTGGAAATTCATCAATTTCCCTGTCTCAGCGATAATTACGGCTATTTGGTGCATGACGCACAAAGCGGCGAGACGGCCTGTATTGACACCCCAGAGACTGAGCCGATTTTGGCCGCTCTTAACGAAACCGGCTGGCAATTGACGCAAATTTGGAACACCCACCACCATTGGGACCATGCCGGTAATAATGAAGCGATTAAACAAGCCACCGGCTGCACGATTACCGGGCCGGCCGGAGAGGCGGATAAAATTCCCGCCATTGACCGCGCCGTTGATGATGGCGATGTGGTGATGTTAGGCCGTCATGCGGCGCGCATATTAAATGTTGGTGGGCACACTTTGGGCCATATTGCGTTTCATATGGATGGCCATGCTTTTGTCGGTGACAGCCTGTTTGCGCTTGGCTGCGGACGGGTTTTTGAAGGCACAATGGCGCAAATGTGGGACAGTTTACAAAAGCTCGCCGCCCTGCCCGACGGCACAAAAATTTATTGCGCGCATGAATATACCGCCGGTAATGCCGCTTTTGCCGCGACCATTGAAACCGATAATGAAGCGTTAAAAACCCGCATTGGCGAGATTGAAGCCTTGCGCGCAAAAAACCTGCCCACCGTGCCGACCGAAATATCTTTGGAGCGCGCAACCAATCCGTTTTTACGCGCCAATGAGGCCGGCATCCAGGCAGCATTGAATATGCAAGGCAGCGCGGCGGTTGATGTGTTTGCCGAAATACGCAATCGCAAGGATAATTTTTAATGGGCAGCAGCCCTTCCAATTCACCCGAAATACTTTACGCCGCCAATATGCAGCAAGCCGATATTTGTGCCGAATTACAGCTGCAAGAAAATCAGGACGGCCTTTGGGTTAATAAAGCGCAGACGCTTTTATTGTTTCCTGTCGGCGGGTTTTTGCCATGGCAAAAAGCCGATGCCGATGTGACTTTTTTCTGGCGTGGCGGCGCGCCTTTGGCGTTCAGTTTTTCACCCGATGGGCATGATGCGGCGGCGGTGCATTTAGGGCCAAAGCCCGAATTGCATCAACAGCCCGACCATGCGCTTGCCGCCAATGTTTGGCATACGGGCGAGAGTTTGGGTAATTGGACGCTATTGGAAAGACAGGGAACCGGACAAATTGAAAAAGCCGCTGCCGATTGGTTTCCCACACCGCGCCATATGCAAGGGCATGCATGAGCCGGCCACTAACATATTTGCACCCGTCCGGCGCACAAATTGAAGAGATTGACTGGGTCGATCCGGAGGCTGCTTTTTTGCCTTTGGCCGATATAAAAGGCGCGCTTTGGTTGGACAGCAGCAAGACCGATCATCCGGCCGGTCGCTATAGTTTTATTGCCGCAGATCCTTACCGATTGATTGAAGCGACGGCGCATGACGCGGCACGCGGCTTTAACGACATTGAAGCAATGCTGGCCGCGCAGGCTGAAATTTGGCGTGATTTGCCGGCCGAGATTGACGCGGTTGTGCCGCCTTTTCGTGGCGGGGCCGGCGGCTTATTCGGCTATGATTTGGGCTTCGGATTGGAACCGGCTCTATATGATGGCACGCCGATAGCGGCGGAAATTGCCGCTTCGGCAGCGCTTTATATCGGCCTTTATGCCACTGTGCTGGCTTTTGACCATGCCGCGCATCGCTGCTTCATCATCGCTACCGGCCTGCCGCATGACAGCGATGCGGCACGCGCCAATGCGGCGCGCCAAGCAATAAATGATTGGCAAAAAAAACTGGTCGGTGTTCCGGCCGGGCCCTTGCCTGCGCCATCTGCCGCGCCGCCGCTTGCCGCGGCAGCACAAAGTAATTTCTCCGGCACACAATATCGCCAAGCAGTTGCCTCTTTGGTCGCGCATATTTTAAACGGCGATATTTTCCAAGCCAATTTGGCGCAAAAATTCACCGCGCGCTTGAACGAAAAAGACACACCGCTTGATTATTATCGTCGCTTGCGCCGCGCCGGACCGGCACCTTTTTCGGCCTTTATGAATGGCGGCAATCGGGTTTTGGCATCGGCCTCGCCGGAACGGTTTTTGCAAATGCAAAAAGGGGTCGTTGAAACACGGCCCATTAAAGGCACGGAAGCGCGCCATAGCGACCGGCAAAAAGATGCAGCAATTGCCGCTGCCTTATCGGCCAGTGAAAAAAACCGCGCCGAAAATGTGATGATTGTCGATTTGCTGCGCAATGATTTGGCCAAAAACTGCCGCTTAAACTCTATCGAGGTGCCGCAATTATGCGCCTTGGAAAGTTATGCCAATGTGCATCATCTGGTCTCAACGGTAAAAGGCGAGGCCCGAAACGGTGTCTCTCCGGCGGCCATTTTGCGCGATTGTTTTCCCGGCGGCTCAATTACCGGCGCGCCTAAAATTCGCGCCATGCAATTAATAGCCGATTATGAAAAAACCGCGCGCGGCGAGAGCTATGGCGCGATTGGCTATATCGGCTTTGATGGAACCATGGATACGAATATCATCATTCGTACGGCGATTATTGAGACGCATAAGATAAGTTTTCATGTCGGCGGTGGCATTGTCGCCGATAGCGTGCCGCAAGCCGAATATGAGGAAACACTGAATAAGGCGCGCGGGCTTTTTGCAGCACTCGGTGTTGAAAACATCAAAAATGATGAGGCGGTTGCCTGATGATTGTCGTCATTGACCATTTTGACAGTTTTGTCGAAACGCTGGCGCGTTATGTGCGCGAAGCCGGGCATCATGTTTGCGTGATGCGCCAAGATGCGGCACTGGCTGATATTTTGCAGTTGAAACCGGAAGCGGTGATTTTATCACCGGGGCCGGGCGGGCCGGAAACCACCGGCGTAACCTTGCCATTGCTTGAAGCCTTGCCCGACCAGGTGCCGGTTTTGGGCATTTGTTTGGGGCATCAAACATTGGCGCATTATCTCGGCGGTACAGTTGCCCGCGCCAAAGAACCCCGGCATGGCAAAGCTTCGGATATTCACCATCATGGCGATGCGCTATTTGCCGATATGGATAACCCGTTCAGTGCCGGGCGCTATCATGCGCTAATTGTCCGGCAATTGCCGGCTGATTGCCAAATCTTGGCCAAAAGCGCGCTTGGTGAGAATATGGGCTTTAAACATCAAAACCGGCCGCTTTACGGGGTGCAATTTCACCCTGAAAGTATTTTGACGCCGCAAGGGCGGCAATTGATCGATAATTTTCTGGCCTTGCTGACCAATAGAGACGCCGCATGATTTGGCTGAACGGCATATTATGCGCGCCGGAAAACGCCATTTCTGCGCAAGATCGCGGTCTTTTACTGGGCGAAAGCGTATTTGAGACGCTGCTGGTCAAAAATCAAATTCCTCAATTTTGGCAAGCGCATGTGACAAGGCTGAACCGCGCGGTAAAGGCTTTTGACTTACCGCTTGGCTATGATGAAGCGGCCTTACGCCAAGGTGTTATTGATTTATTGTCTGCGCATAAGCGGCGCGAAAGACAGGTTTTGCGCCTGACTGTTACCGGCGGCAATGGCGGTCGCGGTCTTATCGCCGCCAATGACGCACCGGCCAATACATTAATGCACTTGTCTGAAGCGGCGCTGCCGCCTGAGGCGTTAAAACTTGCTGATAGCCGGGTCATAAGACTGGCGGGAAATACGCTTGATTTGGACGGCGAGGCCGCAAATGCGCATAAAACCGGCGCCTATTTGGATAATATTTTGGCCCGCAAACAAGCCTTGCGCGCCAAGGCCGATGAGGCGGTGATGTGCAATCAATATGGCCGCATTGCCTGCGCCGCGGCGGGTAATGTTTTTGCCGCTTTCGGCAATCATCTCATCACCCCACCGCTCAGTGAGGGAGCGCTGCCGGGGATTATACGCGCCGCTTTACTGGCACTCGAAAACTTTGCCGGATGGCACATAAAAGAAAGCTTAATCGAAGCTGAAAGATTGAAACAAGCGGATGCGATTTTCATCACCAATAGCGTCAATCAGATTGTACCGGCCGGCTATCACGCGCTGACGGCAGACGAAAAAAAACAGGGCCTCGTCTTAAACGAAGCCCTGCCGCAATTTTCAGAATTTTAACCTAGTCGCGCGGTTCAAGAACCTGACGACCACGATACATGCCGCTTTTCAAATCAACATGATGCGGGCGGTGCAATTCACCGCTATCGGGGTTTTCAATATAAGTCGGTTTTGCCAATGCGTCTGCGGCGCGGCGTTTACCACGGCGTGACGGGCTTACTTTTCGCTTCGGAACTGCCATATCGCGTCTCCTGAAAGTCTATCTTTAATCTGGCCCTTTACGGGAATGGCGCTTTATAGGCCATTGATTGGGGCGCGTCCAGCGCTAGTTTCGGCTAACCCGCCATAATTTGCCGTTTTCACCTTCCGATAAAATATACAGCGACCCGTCCGGCGCGGTGCGTATATCGCGCAAACGGTCGCCGATCTCTTCAAAGCGGTCGCGCTGGCTGACCGGCTTGCCGCCTTGCATATCGATCTGGATGATTTTTCGGTAAATCAGTGAGGTCACGAAAATATCGCCCTGCCATTCCGGGAACATGGCGCCGCGATAAACACTCATACCGGCCGGGCCAATGGACGGCGTCCAATGCAAAAGCGGCTGTTCAGTTCCTTCATATTCCGTATATGGGCTGATGCGCGCACCCGAATAATCAATGCCATAAGTGGCAATCGGCCAGCCGTAATTTTTACCCGGCATCAACAAATTCAATTCATCACCACCGCGCGGCCCATGTTCGGTCTGGTAAATCCGCCCGCTCACCGCATCATAAGCAATCGATTGCGGATTGCGGTGACCATAAGTGTAAATTTCCGGCTGTGCCGTTTCATTGCTTGAAAACGGATTATCGTCCGGCACTTGGCCATTATCGGTAACCCGCACAGTGGAGCCGAAATGATTGCCGAGATTTTGCGATTCTTCGCGCAAATCAAACCCGTCACCAACAGTAATCAGCAGGCTGTTATCGGGCATAAACGCCATGCGCGCGCCATAATGCACTTTTGTGTTCTTTTTCGGAGCCGCTTCAAAAACAGTGGCAATATCTTCCAACGCATTGCCGTTGAAACGGCCACGAATAACCCGCAACGCATTGGCATCAGCAGTGCCGACAGATAGCGATAAATAAACCAATTTATTCTGCGCATAATCGGGATGCGCGACCACATCCATTAAACCGCCTTGGCCGCCATATAGGCTTTCAGGCACACCGGCAACCGGTTGCGCGACCAATTTGCCGTTGCGAATAACCCGTAACGCGCCGGTTAACTCGCTGACCAACACATCGCCATCGGGTAAAATCGCCAGCCCCCATGGGCTGTCCAACCCATCGACCAGCGTTTCCAAACGATAAGATTGCGCAATGGCCGGCGCGGAAAGCCCACATAAAACCAGCACAGATAAAAACAAAGCGCGCATAGCTATCTCCTTCATTCTCGCCAGCACTATATTGGCTTTTCAGACAGTTGCAATAACATCACATTCACCTCTATAAATAAGGCGTTAGCAGGAGAAACAAATGCGCAAGTTTTTACCCGGCCGGGAGCAATGCTTCGGCTTTCTCGCCGCTTTAATCGCTCTCAATCTGGTCGGGGTCGCCGTTCAGACACAATTTAATATTGGCCATTTGCTGGTGCTGGGTATCGATGTGCCGTTCAGCACGCGCCTTTCCACCACTTTGCACGATATTGTTGCCATGCAACCGCTATTTGGCGGTATTTTCGGCACCGGTCTTTTGATTGCCATGGTGGTCGCGCATTACATTGCGCGACTGGTCAAAATCTTGCCCGATGCGGTATTTGCGTTGGCCGGTTTTGCCGCTATCGCGGTCACGCTGGCGGCCTTAAAAGCGGCCTTTCAAATCACTGCCATTGGCGCGGCGCGCGAATGGGACGGCTTTTTAAGCCTGTGTATTGTCGGCGCCCTTGCCGGTTATGTGTTTTCTTTGACCACCGGCAAGCTGGCAGAAAAAACGGCCGCATTGGAAACCCAAGCGGCCGCTTCTGAGACGGATTAAGCTTTTATCGCGGCTTTATTGAGCTGCTTTATATTCCAACCGACGCTGGTGCAAAAGCGGCTCAGTATAACCGCTTGGCTGTGCGCGGCCTTTAAACACCAAATCGCAAGCCGCTTGAAATGCAATGCTAGTGTCCAGATTACCGGCCATGGCGGTATAGTCACTATCACCGGCATTTTGCTCATCGACCACAGCCGCCATACGTTTCATGGTTTCCATCACTTGCGCTTCAGAGCAAATGCCGTGATGCAGCCAATTGGCAATATGCTGGCTGGAAATGCGCAATGTGGCGCGGTCTTCCATCAGCCCGACATTGTGAATATCCGGCACTTTTGAGCAACCAACGCCTTGGTCAATCCAGCGCACGACATAGCCCAAAATACCTTGCGCATTATTATCCAACTCTTGTTGGATATCTTCCGGCGACCATTGCGGATGCGTTTCCACCGGCATGGATAAAATTTTATCCAATGATGCGCGCGGTCGCGATTTCAAATTATTCTGCACCTCATCAACATTGACCTGATGATAGTGAGTGGCATGCAAAGTCGCCGCTGTTGGAGACGGCGCCCAAGCACAATCGGCACCGGCTTTCGGCTGGCCGATTTTTTGTTCAATCATCGCCGCCATCAAATCCGGCATGGCCCACATACCTTTACCGATTTGTGCGCGCCCCTGCAGGCCGCAGGCCAGACCGATATCGACATTCCAATCTTCATAAGTCAAAAGCCAATCTTCGGTTTTCATATCGGCTTTGCGGATCATCGGCCCCATTTCCATGGAAGTATGAATTTCATCGCCGGTGCGGTCGAGGAAACCGGTATTGATGAAAATCACCCGTCCCTTGGCAGCGCGAATGCACTCTTTCAAATTCACCGTGGTGCGGCGTTCCTCATCCATAATGCCCATTTTCATGCACAGACTGTCCAGCCCCAGCGCTTTTTCAACCGCGCCGAACAGCGCATCTGCAAACGCCACTTCTTCCGGCCCGTGCATTTTCGGCTTCACAATATAAACCGAACCGGCTTTTGAGTTTTTCGCCGCCGCATCGGTTTTGGCGAAATCATGCTGCGCCAAAAGGCCGGTCATTACCGCATCCATAATGCCTTCGGGAATTTCATCACCGCGATCATCAAGAATGGCCGGATTGGTCATCAAATGGCCGACATTGCGAATAAGCATTAGCGACAGACCCGGCAAGGTCAGCGTGCCGCTGCCATTGGCGGTTGTGTAATCGCGATTGGAGGCCAAAGCGCGGGTCATTTGCTTGCCGCCTTTTTCCATTTGAACCGATAAATCGCGGCGCATCAGACCCAGCAAATTGCGATAGGTCTCAACCTTATCTTCGCCATCCACGGCAGCGACCGAATCTTCGCAATCCATAATCGTCGTGACCGCGCTTTCCAGATAAATATCAGCCACATTGGCAATATCATCGGCACCGATATTATGCTCGGCATTGATCCAAATCTCAGCGTGCAAATCATTGTTTTTCAGCAACACCGCTTCCGGCTTATCGGCCGCGCCGCGATAGCCGACAAATTTCTCGCCCGATTGAAGCTGCGCTTCGCCGCCCGCATGTTCACAAACCAAAGCGCCATCGACAATTTTATAGGCGCTGACATCGGCATATTTAACGCCCGCCAAAGGAGCCATATCATCAAGCAGTGCCTTGGCGCGTTTGATAACTTCCGCGCCGCGCACCGGATTATAAGCACCGGCAGGTGATAAATCGCCCGATTGGTCAATCGCATCCGTGCCGTAAAACGCATCATATAAGGAGCCCCAACGCGCATTCGCAGCATTGACGGCGAAGCGCGCATTTTTTACCGGCACCACCAATTGCGGGCCGGCGATTTTGGCAATCTCATCATCGACATTGGCCGTCTCAATCGAGAAATCATCGCCTTCCGGCACCAAATAACCGATCTCTTCCAAAAATGCCTTATAAGCCGCCGCATCATGCGGCTGGCCTTGGCGTGCTTTATGCCATTCATCAATTTTTACCTGCAAATCATCGCGCTTTTTCAGCAAGGCTTTATTGGTATCGCGATGCGCGTTCAACACATCAGCACAGGCTTGCCAAAACGCATCAGCGCTGATGGAAAGCCCTTGAACAGCTTCATTTGCAACAAAATCCGCCAGTTCCTTATCAATTTGCAGGCCGGCAATGGTGACGCGCTCGGTCATTTGGTTCTCCATTTAAAGAGTTAAAGTCTCACAAAAATTCCCCCGCAAACTATAGTCTTTTGTGGCGCGGCTCAATGTTTCAGTGCATAAATAACGTGCTTTTTTGTGCGTGGATGAGGGAAAATTATGTCATCGAAAAAAGATAGCCGCGCTTTGCGCTTTTATTCAGATGTTCTCGGACTTGAACATTTGCATTATGGGCTTTGGCAAGGTGAAGATGAATTGACCCTGGCCAATTTGAAAGCCGCGCAAAACCGCTATCAACAAGCGATTATCGATTTATTGCCGCCGCCGCCGGCGCGCGTGCTGGATGTCGGTTGCGGCACAGGCGAATTGTCAAAGACGCTGAAAGCAGCCGGTTATGAAATTGAAGGCTTATCACCTGACGTCAATCATATTGACAGCTATGCGGAAAAAGTCGGCGAACCGTTTCACCATTGCGTGTTTGAAGATTTCACCCCACAGCAGCCCTATGATGTCGTGATTATGAGCGAGTCTTGCCAATATATTGCACTGGAGAAATTATTTCCGGTCTTGGCTGCCTGTATGAAATCGCAAGCGGTTTGGGTGGTTGTCGATTATTTCGTGAAAGACGGCGTCACCGGTGTGATGGCCAAAAGCGGCCATACTTATACCGCGTTTCAACGCGCCGTTACCGCTAGCGATTTGAGCATGGATTACGATCGCGACATTACCGAGGCGACTTTGCCGACATTGGATTTTGCAGCCTCTTTGGTTTCGCGCGGCGAACTGGCCCTGTCCATGCTGAAACAACGCATCGATCAGCGCAGCTATCTTTTGTCAAAACTGGTCAATGTAATTTTATGGCTGGGTCGCAAAGAGATTAAAAAACTGGATGAGAACCGGCAATTGATCGACAGCGCTGCTTTTAAACAAGCCAAAACCTATCGGTTGATGCGCTTCAAACGCGGCTAAAGTTAAAATCAACTTTCAAATTCGGCCAGCTTTTCGGCATATTCCTTATCCAAACGCCGGATTTGCCACAACGCAATGCCGGTCCATAAAACATAAGCCCCGCTAACGGCCAGCACCAACCAGATATTGGTCGCCATGCTCATGGTCGACGTCAAATATGATTGTATGGCCAAAAACACAATCATCGACCAGCTTGCCGCATAAATGCGTTGTTTCAACAGTCCCTTTTTCACCACATGGCTGAGCCGTGTGACGACATCCAAAGTCTGGGTGGTCTTACAGTGTTTTTCAGTCGCGCTCATAAATCATCGCCAATTCGAAAAACCCGCGTCCGGTCAATCGAGCGCGCGCAGGCGGCACCTGTTGAATGGGCAATATAGCCGACTTGTTTTTTGACATTGGTCAGATAAGCGGCAACGCGATGCGCTTTTATGGTCGGGTCAAGACCGCGCACCAGCCGCTTATTATGCGTGGTAATGCCGGTCGGGCAGGTGTTTTTATCGCATTGCAGGGCTTGAATGCAGCCCAGCGCAAACATCGGTCCGCGCGCCGAATTAACCGCCACCGCACCTTCCGACAAAGCCCAAGCAATCGCCGCCGGGGTGATTAATTTGCCCGATACACAGACCAATATTTTTTCCCGCAAACCGTATTTTTCAAGTTTTTGCATCAACGCCGGCAGGCTTTCCGGCAATAACATACCGACATGGTCCATTAACGCCGCCGGTGCCGCGCCGGTGCCACCATCGGCCCCATCCAGCGTGATGAAACTGGGATAGATTTTTTCGCGATTGAATGTCTCAAACATCTCATCCAAATCTTCCGCCCGTCCCAGCACGAATTTTATCCCGACCGGTTTATCGGTGCATTTTTTCACCCGCGCGATCAAGTGCGCCAATTCTTGTGCATTGGACACATCGGCGCGACGATTGGGCGAGACACTGTCTTCGCCCGCTGCAATGCCGCGCGTCTCGGCAATGGTCTTCGTGACTTTCGCAGCCGGTAAAATACCGCCCTTACCGGGCTTTGCGCCTTGCGATAATTTAATTTCAAACATGATGATTTGCGGCTTGGCCGCCAATGCGGCGAGCTTTGCCTCATCAAGATTGCCATCTTCATCACGCACGCCATAATTTGCCGTGCCGATTTGAAACACCGTATCAGCACCGCCTTGTTCATGAAACGGCGAGAAGCCGCCCTCGCCCGTATTATGCCACGCCCCGGCCAGCTTGGCGCCTTGCGATAAGGCCAATATCGCATTGCCTGACATTGCCCCATAAGAGGTGCCGGAAATATTGAAATAGCTTTCTGTCGTATAGGGATTGGCGGTGTCGGCTCCGAAAGTGACTTTGCGCACATGCAACACATCTTCTTGCAAAGTCGGATAAAAACTATTGGCAAAACGAATGGCCCCATCGGCGCGCAAATCATAATCGGAGCCGAAGGCAATCACCCCGCCTTTGCCGTCTGCCATATTATTGACGAAGTCACGCTGAAACCGATTAAACGGCAATTCCTCGCGATCGGCAGCAAAGAAATAGGCGCGTAAAAACACCCCCAATTCCTTCAAAATATAACGCATATGACCCAGAACCGGATAATTACGGTGAATGGCATTGCGGCTTTGCAAGCGGTCGCGTAGATAAACCAAAATCAAAAATGCCATCGCTGCACCAATTGTGGTGATAAACAGCGCCGCCATGAACAATAAAATATCACTGATCAATTGCATTGGGGTTCCCCTTATTTCTATTACCGAAAGCCTAGGCGAAAGCGACGCACAGCA
>CBFIIT010000004.1:0-74706 GCA_965662725.1 Alphaproteobacteria bacterium
CGCACCACCGCCATATCGCGGGCATTATAAATCACCCCATCTTCTTGCTTAAAGCCGCCATCATGCTCTTCATCGACAATAATCACGCCCAAATCGCGCCATGGCAAAAACAAGGCCGAGCGTGCGCCGACCAAAACCGAGACGCGGTCTTCACTTATCTCGCGCCATGTGCGCCGCCTCTCGGCCGGCCCCAAGCCCGAGTGCCACAATGCCGGCGGGCATCCAAAACGCGCTTCAAAGCGCTGCAAAAATTGTCCGGTCAATGAAATTTCAGGCAACAGAACCAGCGCTTTTTTGCCAATCGCCAGAGCTGCGGCAATCGCTTCAAAATAAACCTCTGTTTTACCGGCGCCGGTTACCCCGTCCAATAAATGCGGCGTAAAATTATCGGCCGAGACGGCGCCACGCAACGCATCCGCCACCTCGCCTTGCGCCTCAGACAGCGTCACCGTGCCAAAAGACGGGTCGGGGTTTGAAAACGGCGTATGACCGGCCATTTCATGCGCGCTCAAATAACCGCCCGCAATCAATGTTTTCACCACCGAGCCACTGACGCCGGCAGCGCGTGCCAATTCCGGTGCGGCCATGGCGCCGCGTTCTTGCAAAGCGGCAAACACCCGTCCGCGGGCCGCAGTGATTTTTTCAGGACGCGTGTCAGAGGCGGTGTAAACCAATATTGGTTTGGCCGGTTCAAAAGCCGCCGGCACGCGCATTACTTGCCGCAATACCGCCCCCGGCGGCGACATCACATAGGCCGCCACCCAATCGATAAATTGTCGTAATTCTTCGGCCAAGGGCGGCACATCAAGGCGCGCCAAAACCGGTTTGATTTTAGCCTTTGGCGCATCGCCAAGCCCCGGCCCCCAGACCACGCCATTGACTTTGCGCGGCCCCAAAGGCACGCGCACAAAATCGCCGACCTCCAGGCTCAGCCCGTCAGGCACGCCATAATCATAAGGGCCCGGCAGGCCGAGCGGGATGAGAACCGATACGGTGGACATGGCCTCACTGTCTGCCAAGCGGCGTCGAATTTCAAGCCGCTGCGACATGAAAGCGGATAAAAATATCACCATATCGGTTCACCGCTTGCACCCATGCGGCGGCTTTGGCATGGTGGAAAAAACCACAGACCGGATCACAGCCAAAGGAGCCGCAGGCCATGAAGTTTTTTGTCGACAGTGCCGATATCGCCGCCATTCAGGAGCTTGCCGCTACCGGCATGGTTGATGGGGTGACCACCAACCCGTCTTTGGTTGCCAAATCAGGCCGCGATTTCAAGCAATTGATCGAAGAAATTTGCGATACGGTAAAAGGGCCGGTATCGGCTGAAGTCACCGCGCTTGATGCCGATGCAATGCTGAAAGAAGCCGATGAGCTATTGGCGATTGCCGAAAATGTTTGCATTAAAGTGCCGCTGACATGGGACGGTCTGAAAGCCACACGCACACTGGCCGATAAAGGCAAACAAGTGAACGTAACGCTTTGTTTTTCAGCCAATCAGGCTTTATTGGCGGCGAAAGCCGGTGCCGCTTTTATTTCCCCCTTTGTCGGTCGGTTGGATGATATTGCCGCTGACGGCATGGGACTGATTGCTGATATTCGGCAGATTTATGATAATTATCCGGAGCTTGAGACCGAGATATTGGTCGCCTCTGTGCGCAGCCCCGAACATATCCGCGCCGCCGCGCTTATCGGGGCCGAAGTCTCAACCTTGCCGCCGGATGTATTGAAATCACTGATTGCGCATCCTCTAACCGATAAGGGTTTGGATGCGTTTTTGGCGGACTGGCAAAAAACCGGCCAGTCGATCAGCTAGCCGGCAATGGGCGATACTGCACAGGCAGATTTAGCCGCGCTTTTAGAACGCTGGCACTCGCAATTACGCGACCAGCAAAGGTTCAGCCCGCATACGATTGCCGCCTATCGCCGTGACGTCGGTCAATTGATAGATTTTTTGGCAACGCATTTCGCCCGCGCGGTAAAGGTTGATGATTTTACCGATCTCAGCCTGACCGATTTGCGCGCTTTTATGGCAGCACGGCGCAGCGCCGGCACAGCCGGTCGTTCGCTTAATCGCAGCCTCTCAGCCCTGCGCCATTTTGCCGGTTTTTTGACCGATAACGGACTTAAAGCCAGCACCGCTTTCAGCACCGTCAATCCACCACGCGGCAAAGCAGGTCTGCCGCGCCCGGTTGCCAGCCAAGATGTTTTAAGGCTGATTGAACTGGCCTTAACCAGTGCTTCGGCCAATTGGATGGGTAAACGCGATGCAGCTTTTTTGACACTTATTTACGGCACTGGTCTGCGTATTTCAGAAGCGCTTTCGGTGAGCGACGCGCATTTGGCCAAGGGCGATATGCTGCGCATTACCGGCAAAGGCGGCAAGCAACGCGATGTGCCGCTATTGCCGCTTGTGCGCCATGCGCTGGAAGATTATCGCGCCGCCATGCCGTTTGCGCCGCGCGACGAGGAACCGCTTTTTCGCGGTGCGCGCGGCGGCGTATGGAGTGCGCGCCAAGCGCAAGCCATGCTGGCCGGATTACGACGGCAATTGGGACTGGCCGATAGTGTGACGCCGCATGCGCTGCGGCACAGTTTTGCCTCGCATTTATTGGCCGGAGGCGGCGATTTGCGTACCATTCAGGAATTGCTGGGACACGCCCAATTAAGCTCGACACAGATTTATACGGCGGTCGATGAAAATGCTTTACTGAGCGTTTATGATAAGGCGCATCCGAGAAAATAATCTTCACATTATCACGATAATTTCACATGCGCCGCTTGGATCAGTAATACAAGCCATGCGAGAAAATGCCCGTTCACAGCCTATCCGTGAGGCAGCGTATGTCAGAAATAAACGCATCCGAGCCGACCGCCGCGCATTAGAGCGAGCAATTGCTGCATTTGCTGTTTGGCGGGCAATTAACCCATTAAGCTTGCCGCTTTTGGTATTTACATATGCAGCGCGCGCTTATCGACCGCCAGAGCGGCTTCCTTAACCGCCTCGGTTAAAGTCGGATGCGCGTGACACGTGCGGGCAATATCTTCGGCGCTGGCTGAAAACTCCATCGCCACAGCCGCCTCGGCAATCATATCGCCGGCTTGCGCGCCCAAAATATGCACACCCAAAACCTTATCGCTGGTCGCATCAGCAAGAATTTTCACAAAACCGTCCGTCGTGCCGTTTACCTTGGCACGGCCATTGGCGGTGAACGGAAACTTGCCGACATTGTAGTCAATGCCCGCCTCTTTCAACTGCTCTTCGGTTTGTCCGACCCAAGCCACTTCCGGCGCGGTGTAAACCACTGACGGAATAACATCATAATTGACATGCGAGGGTTTTCCGGCCAAATGCTCGGCCAGCGCAACCCCTTCATCTTCCGCCTTATGCGCCAGCATCGGGCCGGCAATCACATCACCAATGGCATAAACGCCATCAATATTGGTTTTGAAATGGCCATCTGTCTCAACCCGGCCCTGCTTATCGCAAGCAATACCCAAAGCTTCCAACCCAAGCCCATCCGTATGCGGGCGGCGACCGATTGCCAATAACGCCCTATCGGCAGTGATTTGTTCTTCTTCGCCCTTACCTTCGCCGGCGGCCGGAGCCAAAGTCAATTTGACGGAGTTTTTAAGCGCTTTGGCCGCCGTGACTTTTTTACCGAGCATGAAATTAATGCCCTGTTTTTTCAAAACCCGCTGGAAGTTTTTCGCCATATCAGCATCCATGCCCGGCGTGATGCGATCAAGAAACTCAATGACGGTCACTTCTGCGCCGAGACGCTTCCAAACCGAGCCCAATTCAAGGCCGATAATACCGGCGCCGATAATTGCCAAATGTTTCGGCACGCTATCGAAATCCAGCGCACCGGTAGAAGAGACGATACGGTCTTCATCAATTTCAATACCCGGCAAAGGCGTCACTTCCGAGCCTGTCGCAATGACGATATTTTTTGCCGTTAACTGGCGTGTGCCGCCGGCCAAAAGAGAGATTTCGATTTGCCCGGGGGCGGTCAGCTTGGCAGCGCCTTCAATTTCTTCCACTTTATTCTTTTTGAATAAAAACCGCACGCCATCAGTATTGCCGCTGACACCGTCAGCCTTATAGGCCATCATTTTTTTCAAATCGAGTTTCAATGAGCTGAATTGAATGCCCATATTCTCCGCATGCGCCGCCTCGGCATACACTTCTGAAGCATGCAGCAAAGCCTTTGACGGAATACAACCGACATTCAAGCAAGTGCCGCCTGGGGCGCCACGCTTATCAATGCAAGCGACTTTCATACCCAATTGCGCGGCCCGAATGGCGCATACATAACCGCCCGGTCCGGCGCCGATAACCACCAAATCAAAATTATTTTCGTCGCTCATTTATCCCTCGTCAATCGCGGTTAAATATCCAGCAACATGCGTTCCGGATTTTCCAAACATTCTTTCACACGCACCAAAAACGTCACCGCTTCCTTACCGTCAACAATGCGGTGGTCATAAGACAAAGCCAAATACATCATTGGCCGCACCACCACTTCGCCATCAACCACCATTGGGCGTTCCTGAATCTTATGCATGCCCAAAATACCGGATTGCGGCATGTTCAAAATCGGCGTGCTCATCAAAGAGCCGTAAACACCGCCATTTGACATGGTAAAAGTACCGCCCTGCATATCATCCAAGGATAATTTACCATCGCGCGCCTTGCGGCCCATTTCGGCCACAGCCAGCTCAATATCTGCCAGTCCCATATTCTGCACATCGCGAATGACCGGCACGACCAGGCCTTTTTCAGTGCCGACCGCGACGCCCATATTAATGTAGTTTTTATAGATGATTTCATCATCGGCAATCTCAGCATTGACCGCCGGAATTTCCGTTAAAGCCGTGACGCAAGCGCGCGCAAAAAAGCTCATAAAGCCGAGCCGTGCAGCGTATTTTTTCTCGAATAAATCCTTATAGTCGCGCCGCAATTGCATCAGCGCGCCCATATCGACCTCGTTAAATGTGGTCAATTGCGCCGCCGTATTTTGGCTTTCCTTCAAACGCGAGGCAATGGTTTTGCGCAAGCGGGTCATTTTTACCCGCTCTTCGCGCCCGCCCATATCGGCCTGCATCGGCGCAGAAGAAGATGCTGATGTTGCGGGTGCCGATATAGAGGGTGCCTGTGCGGTGCCGGATTTCGCCGCATTGAGCGCATCTTCTTTGGTCAGGCGACCGCCTTTACCGGTGCCGCTGATTTGCGACGGATCGAGGCCATGCTCTTCGACCACGCGGCGCACGGCAGGAGATAAATCACTGCCGGCAGCAGATATTGGGGCTGCTTGTGGCGGTTCAGATATGGCTTCGGATGACGTTTCAGGTGCAGGCGCGGCTTCAGGTACAGGTGCCGCTTCAGGCGCCGGCGCACTGACGCCACTACCTTCCCCGATAGAGCCCAAAAGCGCGCCGACTTCGACCGTTTCGCCTTCACCCGCCACCACTTCGGCCAAAACACCGGCGCTTTGGGCCGGCACTTCAATCGTTACCTTATCGGTTTCCAATTCGCATAGCGGCTCATCCATCGCCACCGCATCACCCGGCTTTTTATACCATTGGGCAATTGTCGCTTCGGTCACGGACTCGCCTAAAGTCGGCACACGAATTTCATTGGACATGACAGGTCTCCGTATTCTTATCAGTCAATCGGGTCAATCAGTGCGGCGTTTAAAAAAGCGTCGCGCTGGCTCATATGGCGGCTCATCAGCCCGCTGGCGGTCGAGGCCGATGCACTGCGTCCGGCATAAACCGCACGCTTATGCTTGGCCCCCAAAGTGGTCAACACATCTTCCAAAGCCGGTTCGATAAAGCTCCACGCGCCCATATTGCGCGGCTCTTCTTGGCACCAAATCATTTCAGCATCGGCCATTGGCTCCAATTCGGCCAAAAGCGGGCCATGCGGCACCGGATAAAGTTGCTCCAGCCGCATTAAATACACATCATCGATATTTTCCGCTTCGCATTTTTCCAACAAGTCAAAATAGACCTTACCGGAACACATCACCACGCGGCGAATATCTTTTGCCGGTTTCAAAGCGGCTTCCGATTTCGCCTGTCGCGGGTCGCGATCATCCCATAACACGCGGTGAAAAGACGAGCCGCTTTCCATATCGGCCAGAGTAGACACGCATTTTTTGTGCCGGAGCAAAGATTTCGGTGTCATTAAAATCAGCGGTTTGCGGAAATTGCGTTTTATCTGGCGGCGCAAAATATGGAAATAATTGGCCGGTGTCGTGCAATTGGCCACTTGCATATTTTCTTCCGCGCACATTTGCAAATAGCGCTCAAGCCGCGCCGATGAATGTTCCGGTCCCTGCCCTTCATAGCCATGCGGCAATAACATCACCAAACCCGACATGCGCAGCCATTTATTCTCGCCCGATGAAATGAACTGGTCGACAATCACTTGCGCGCCATTGGCAAAGTCACCGAATTGCGCCTCCCATAAAACCAGCGTATTCGGCTCAGCCAGCGAATAGCCATATTCAAATCCCAAAACCGCATTTTCAGACAGCATGGAATTAATCACTTCAAACAAAACCTGCTCATCGCGAATATATTTTAGCGGCTTATAACGCCGCTCAGTCTCTTGGTCTATCCAAGCAGAATGGCGTTGCGAAAACGTGCCGCGCTCACTGTCTTGCCCGACCAGACGCACCGGATGGTCTTCCAGCAAAAGCGAACCGAAAGCCAAAGCCTCCGCCGTTGCCCAATCAAAAGCTTCTCCGGTTTCAAACATTTTTTGCTTGGCTTTTAATTGCCGCGTCAACGCGCGATGCAAATTAAACCCGTCCGGCACACGGGTCAGACCGGCGCCGACTTCTTGCAATAAATCGCGAGGCACGCCGGTATCGCCGCGCACAAATTCAAGGCTTTTTCTTTCAATGCCGGACCATTTACCGTCCAACCAATCGGGCTTGTTGGGCTTATAACTATTGGCCGCTTCAAACGCCTCATCCAGCATGGCGCGATAATCGGCTTTGGCTTTGGTAAAAGCCGCCTCATCGAGCAATTTTTCATCCATCAAACGGCGGCCATATTTTTCCACCACAGAGGCATGCGATTTAATCTTCTTATACATGGTCGGCTGGGTGAAAGCCGGTTCATCGCCCTCATTATGGCCGTGTCGGCGATAGCAGAACATATCAATGACAACAGGCTTTAAGAATTTCTGCCGAAACTCGGTTGCCACTTTAGCGGCAAACACCACCGCTTCCGGATCATCGCCATTGACGTGAAAAATCGGTGCTTCAACCATTTTCGCCACATCCGACGGATAAGGCGAGGAGCGCGAAAAGCGCGGATTGGTGGTAAAGCCGATTTGATTATTGACGATAAAATGTATCGACCCGCCTGATTTATGGCCGATAAGACCGGACAGGCCGAGACATTCAGCAACAATGCCTTGACCGGCAAAGGCCGCATCGCCATGCAATAAAAGCGGTATCACCGTGCTGCGGTCTGCCATGGCGCGCGGATGGTCTTTAAATTGGTCTTGCTTGGCGCGTGCTTTGCCCAAAACAACCGGGTCCACCGCTTCCAAATGCGACGGATTGGGCGATAAAGATAAATGCACCTTATTGCCGTCAAATTGCCGGTCAGAAGATGCGCCGAGGTGATATTTCACATCGCCCGACCCTTCAATATCATCGGGATTGGCCGAGCCGCCCTTAAATTCATGAAACAGCGCTTCAAACGGCTTCGCCATCACATTGGTCAAAACATTTAACCGCCCGCGATGCGGCATGCCGATAATCACTTCCTGAACGCCAAGATTACCGCCGCGTTTGATAATTTGTTCCAGCGCCGGAATCATCGCCTCGCCGCCATCCAAGCCGAACCGTTTCGTGCCGGTATATTTAACGTCGATAAATTGTTCCAGCCCTTCCGCTTCGACCAGTTTTTGAAAAATCGCCTGCTTACCCATATCGGTAAAAGCGATTTCCTTATCCGGCCCCTCAATGCGTTCTTGCAGCCAAGCTTTTTCTTCCGGGTCGGAAATATGCATGAATTCCAGCGCCACTGTGCCACAGTAAGTGCGGTGCAAAATATCCAGCATGTCGCGAATGGTGGCGGTTTCCAAACCCAGCACATTATCAATGAAAATCGGCCGGTCATAATCGGCTTCGGTGAAACCATAGGAGCTTGGCTCCAATTCCGGATGCGTGCCGGGCGGTTCAATACCCAGCGGGTCAAGATTGGCTGCCAAATGGCCGCGAAAACGATAAGCGCGAATCATCATGATGGCGCGAATACTGTCCAAAGTGGCAGCGCGCACGGCTTCCGGCGTCTGGCCGTCCATGCGCTGTTCAATTTTTCCGGCCAAGGCTTGCGGCGCCGGCACATCATCGGGCCATTGCCCATCCAGAACGGCAGTCATTTCGCCGTTTATTTTCGGCGGCCAATCATCGCGTTGCCAGCTCGGTTGATGCGGCGCAATGCCGTCATCCAAAGCGGCAAAATAGGCCTGCCAATCGGCACCAAGGCTGGCATCGCCATCCTTATAGCGCGCATAAAGCTGTTCAAGATAAAGTGCGTTTGACCCGTCAATATGCGAATTTGCGGGATCCGGTCGGCTATTGGCTTGCGAATTTTTATCCGACATTTGCCTATCCGTTCTGACCATGATTGGCCGATAAAGCAATGTAACCGATTTAGGCGGCGACTGGCAAACAGCTTACACCTTTTGGCACGCTTATTGCTTGCCTTATCGCCGCCCGAAAATTAACCCTTCAACACATCCACCAAAGTGGTGCCCAGCGAAGCCGGTGACGGCGACACGGTGATACCGGCCGAGCGCATGGCTTCCATTTTATCTTCCGCACCGCCTTTACCGCCGGCAATAATCGCACCGGCATGGCCCATGCGACGGCCCGGAGGCGCGGTGACACCGGCAATAAAGCCGACCATCGGTTTTTTAACCTTTGAGGCTTTCAAAAACTCAGCCGCTTCTTCTTCAGCCGAACCGCCAATCTCACCGATCATGATAATGCTTTCGGTTTCATCATCGCCCAGAAACATATCCAAGCAATCAATGAAATTTGTGCCGTTTACCGGGTCACCGCCAATACCGATACAGGTCGATTGGCCAAGACCGGCAGCCGTGGTTTGCGCCACTGCCTCATAAGTCAGCGTGCCGGAACGTGATACAATACCGACTGAACCGCGGCGGTGAATATGCCCCGGCATGATGCCGATTTTACATTCATCCGGCGTGATGACGCCCGGGCAATTGGGGCCGACAAGGCGTGTACTGGAACCTTGCAAAGCCCGCTTCACCCTAATCATATCGGTCACCGGAATGCCTTCCGTAATGCACACAGCCAGTTCAATACCCGCTTCAATCGCTTCCAAAATAGCATCGCCGGCAAAGGGCGGCGGCACGTAAATTGCCGATGCCGTAGCGCCGGTTTTTTCAACCGCTTCGCCGACCGTATCAAACACCGGTAAATCCAAATGCGTTGACCCGCCGCGGCCAGGCGTCACGCCACCGACCATTTTCGTGCCATAAGCAATCGCTTGCTCGGAGTGAAACGTGCCTTGCGAGCCGGTAAAGCCCTGACAAATGACTTTGGTATCTTTATTGACGAGAACAGACATTACGCGGCCTCCTTCACGGCAGCGACAATCTTTTCGGCCGCATCATTTAAATTATCGGCCGGAATGATCGGCAGGCCGCTATTGGCCATCATTTCTTTGCCCAATTCAACATTCGTGCCTTCAAGGCGCACCACGAGAGGCACATCGAGGCTTAGCTCTTTAGCCGCCGCAATCACCCCTTCGGCAATAATATCGCAACGCATAATACCGCCGAAAATATTCACCAAAATGCCTTCCACATTGTCATCCGATAAGATGATTTTAAACGCTTCAGTGACTTTTTCTTTGGTCGCCCCGCCACCAACATCCAAGAAATTGGCCGGCTCGGAACCGTAAAGCTTAATGATATCCATCGTCGCCATGGCCAGGCCGGCGCCGTTCACCATGCAGCCGATTTTTCCGTCCAGTTTAATATATGAGAGATCATATTTTGACGCTTCAATCTCGGCCGGATCTTCCTCGGCCAAATCACGCAATTCAACAATATCGGGCTGGCGATAAAGCGCATTGCTGTCAAAATTGACTTTCGCATCGAGGCAGATGAGGTCTCCGGCACCGGTCACGACAAGCGGATTAATCTCCAAAAGCGACATGTCTTTTTCTACTACCGCATCATAAAGATCGGCAATCAGCTTGGTCGCTTGTTTAACCTGATCGCCTTCCAGCCCCAGCGCGAACGCAATTTGGCGTCCATGATGGCCGGAAATGCCGCTGGCCGGGTCAACACTAATGGTGATGATTTTTTCCGGCGTCTTTTCCGCCACTTCTTCAATATCCATGCCGCCTTCGGTTGAGGCGATGAATGATATGCGCGATGTGGCGCGGTCAACCAAGGCTGATAAATAAAGTTCGCGGGCAATATCAGAGCCTTCTTCAATATAGACGCGACCAACTTCTTTGCCTTCAGGGCCGGTTTGATGGGTCACCAAGGTCATGCCCAGCATGCGGGTCGCTTCAGCCCGCACTTCGTCAATTGATTTGACCAGTTTGACGCCGCCGCCTTTGCCGCGACCACCGGCATGGATTTGAGCTTTGACAACCCAGACCGGACCGCCCAGCTCTTCTGCCGCTTTCACCGCTTCATCGGCTGAAAAAGCAACATGGCCACGCGGCACGGGCACGCCATAGCTGCCCAATACTTGCTTGGCTTGATATTCATGAATATTCATGGAAACTGCCCTCACATCAGTTAAAAACTGAAGCGAAAATTAGCCCATGCAGCGGTCTGTCACAACCGCAAAAAGCACAAAAAAAGGCGCGATATATCGCGCCCTTTCTTATTTTGAAAAACTGCCGGTTTATTTCAGCTTCGGATTGATTTTTTTACACGCATCCAACAAGCCCTTCACCGCTTTTACCGATTTGGTGAACATGGTTTTTTCCTTGGCGTCGAGTTTAATCTCAACAACCCGCTCAACCCCTTTGGCACCGATAACCACCGGCACGCCGACATAAATATTTTTCTGACCATATTGGCCGTTCAAATGCGCGGCGCAGGGCAGCACGCGCTTTTGGTCTTTCAAATAAGCCTCAGCCATTTCAATGGCGGAGGCGGCCGGTGCATAAAACGCAGAGCCGGTTTTTAACAGGCCGACAATTTCAGCACCGCCATCGCGTGTACGTTGAACAATTTCGTCGATTTTCTTTTGCGTCGTCCATTTCATTTTCACCAGATCCGGCAGCGGAATACCGGCAACAGTTGAATAACGCACAGACGGCACCATTGTATCGCCATGGCCACCCAGCACAAAAGCGGTAACGTCTTTGACCGACACTTTAAATTCTTCAGCCAAGAAAGTACGAAAACGGGCGCTGTCCAAAACACCGGCCATGCCGACCACTTTGTTTTTCGGCAGACCTGAAAATTTTTGTAATGCCCAAACCATCGCATCCAGCGGATTGGTGATGCAGATAACAAATGCGTTTGGCGCATATTTCTTAATGCCTTCGCCGACTTGCTGCATGACTTTCAGATTAATCTCAATCAAATCGTCACGGCTCATGCCGGGCTTGCGCGGCACGCCGGCGGTTACGATAACCACATCCGCACCTTTAATGGCCGCGTAAGATTTCGAGCCTTTTAAATTGGCATCAAAATGACTGACCGGTGAACTTTGCAAAAGGTCGAGAGCCTTGCCTTGCGGAATACCGTCAACAATATCGAAAATAACAATATCGCCCAATTCTTTCAGACCGGCCAGATGAGCCAGAGTGCCACCGATTTGGCCACCACCGATAAGGGCTATTTTATTGCGCGCCATGAATGCGTCCTCCTAGAGAATTTGATGGCCTGTCCCTAGCGGATTTATACCGCGCTTGCAAGTCTCAGCGAAAACTCCGACGCCATGAGAGCCGGTTTTTTTGCGTCTTTTACGCCTTGCTCTGTGCGCTGCCGATATGCGGCAAGGCCAAATAATCGCGCGATTGCATTTCCATTAGCCGCGAAACAGTACGTTCAAATTCAAACGCCTCATCGCCTTCCGGATAAAGCTTTTGCGGGCTGCCATCAGCCGAGGCGATAAGCTTCACTTTCGCTTCATAAAGCGCGTCAATCAGTGTCACAAAGCGCACTGCCTCATTTTTCTTTTGCGGTTCCAAAAGCGGCACATTATCCAGCACCAAAGTATGAAAATGCGCTGCCAAAGCGAGATAATCGGCAGCCCCGCGCGCTTCAACACAAAGCGCATCAAAACTGAGCCGCGCTACACCGCCGGCAGCGCGCGGCACCTGCAAGCTGCGGCCTTTTAAATCAAGCATGACCGGCGCTCCCGCCACGCCTTCCGTCAGGCTGGCAAAACGCTCATCCAAAGCGGCACGCGCGCGCGGCCCACATGGGCTGAACCAAACCGGCGCGGCGGTTAATCGAGCCAGTCGATAATCCTTATCCGATAATAATTCATGCAGATGATGGCGCTGTTTCAAAAAATCGATAAACGGCAAAAACCGATGTCGGTTCAACCCGCCCTTATATAAATCATCAGGATGGCGATTGGAGGTGGCGACCACGACAATGCCGGCCTCCAATAAAAGCGAAAACAGCCGCCCCAAAATCGACGCATCGGCAATATCTTTGACCTGCAATTCGTCAAAACATAAAAGCGTCACCTCGGCAGCAATCGCTTTGGCGACATCGGGCATCGGGTCACCGGATTTCGGATGCGCTTGGCGAAAGCTATGAATGCGGGCATGCGTCTCTTGCATAAAGGCGTGAAAATGCACGCGGCGTTTTTTAGCAACCGGCGCAATGGAAAAAAACAAATCCATCAGCATGGATTTACCGCGCCCGACCGCGCCGAATAAATATAGCCCTTGCGGCGGGCGGTTTTTTTTCAGCCCGAGTTTGGTTAACATCCCACCCGGTTGATAGGCGTCCAAATCGTCATAAAGCCGGTCAAGCGCCTGCGCAGCATCCATTTGCGCGGCGTCTTCTGACACATCGCCATTCGCCACCAGCGCCTGATAGGCGGCACTTACCGGCAGATTTTCGCTTTCGCCTGTCATCGGCTACGGGTTAAAGCCCTTGCGCTGTTTTGGCAAGAATATTGCGCCCTCATTTGGCGCAAAACAAATCAGCGCATAAAAAACCCCGCCTGCTTTTGTGCCAGCAGACGGGGTAATTGTTAAAAAGAATGGCGGACTAAACTTCGCGTTCAACCATCATTTTCTTGATTTCAGAGATTGCTTTTGCCGGTGACAAGCCTTTCGGGCAAGCCTTGGCGCAATTCATGATTGTGTGACAGCGATAGACGCGGAACGGGTCTTCCAAATCATCCAAACGCTCGCCGGTTTTCTCATCGCGACTGTCAGCCAACCAACGATAGGCTTGCAGCAATACGGCAGGACCCAGATATTTATCGGAATTCCACCAATAGCTGGGGCAAGAGGTTGAGCAGCAAGCGCATAAAATACACTCATATAAGCCGTCCAATTGCTCGCGATCTTCGCGGCTTTGCTGCCACTCATTTTGCGGCTTCGGCGTATCGGTTTTGAGCCATGGCTCAATCGACTGATATTGCGCATAAAGATTGCTCAGATCAGGCACCAAATCCTTAATCACCGGCATATGCGGCAGCGGATAAATGGTGATATCGCCTTTCACATCATCCAGCCCTTTCGTGCAGGCCAGCGTGTTTTGCCCGTCAATATTCATCGCGCAAGAACCGCAAATACCTTCACGGCAAGAGCGACGAAACGTCAGGGTCGAGTCAATTTCGTTTTTCACCTTAATCAGCGCATCCAGAACCATCGGCCCGCAATCATCGGCATCAATCGTATAGCTGTCGACGCGCGGATTATCCGCATCATCGGGGTTCCAGCGATAGATTTTCAGCGTCCGCGGTTTCTTCGCCGCTTCCGGTGTCGGATGGACAACGCCTTTTTTAACTTTCGAGTTGCTTGGTAGAGCAATTTCAACCATTTGAGCCCCCTAGTAAACCCGAGCTTTCGGCTCGATATAGCTGACCTCATTGGTCAAAGTATAATTATGCACGCCGCGATAATCGATTTTGGCTTTACCCTTCGCATCGACATAAGCCAGCGTATGTTTCATCCAACCCTCATCATCGCGATCCGGGAAGTCTTCCCGCGCATGGCCGCCTCGGCTTTCTTTACGGGCATTCGCCCCTTCCACTGTGGCGATGGCTTGGACGATGAGATTGTCAAATTCCAGCGTTTCAATCAGGTCCGAATTCCATACCAAAGAGCGGTCGGCAATGCCGATATCATCCATTGCATTGACCACTTTTTGCATCCGATTGCAGCCCTCCTCCAGCACGTCACCGGTGCGGAAAACAGCGCAGTTTTCTTGCATGGCTTTTTGCATTTCGAGGCGTAATTCAGCCGTCGGGGTCGAGCCTTCCGCATTACGGAAACGCTCCAAACGATCGATTGCTTCGCTGCCGGCATTGCCTGCCAGCGGCGCAAAGCCTTCATTCGGGTCGACAATTTCAGCCGTGCGAATGGCTGATGCGCGACCGAATACCACCAGGTCAATCAATGAGTTTGACCCCAAACGATTGGCCCCATGCACAGACACACAAGCCGCCTCGCCAATGGCCATCAGACCGGGCACGGTGCGCTCGGCATCATCGGCCGTTGGGTTCAATACTTCGCCATGATAATTGGTCGGAATGCCGCCCATATTATAATGCACGGTCGGCAATACCGGAATCGGCTCTTTGGTAACGTCAACGCCGGCAAAAATCCGGGCGCTTTCGGAAATACCCGGCAAGCGTTCAGCCAAAACATCCGGATCCAAATGGTCCAGATGCAAATAAATATGATCATTATTGGCACCGACGCCGCGGCCTTCGCGAATTTCAATGGTCATCGAACGCGACACCACATCGCGCGAGGCCAGATCCTTGGCCGATGGGGCATAACGCTCCATAAAGCGTTCCCCTTCGGAGTTGATGAGAATGCCGCCTTCACCGCGTGAGCCTTCGGTAATCAGACAACCGGCACCATAAATACCGGTCGGGTGAAACTGCACAAATTCCATATCCTGCAAAGGAAGTCCGGCGCGGATAACCATGGCCGAGCCGTCGCCTGTGCAAGTATGCGCTGAAGTGGCGGAGAAATAAGCACGACCATAACCGCCGGTTGCCAATATTACTTGCTTGGCTTGGAAGCGGTGCAACTGACCGGTCGCCATTTCCAATGCGGTGACGCCAACACAACGGTCGTCTTCCATCATCAAATCAAGCGCAAAATATTCGATAAAAAACTCAGTGTCATAGCGCAGCGATTGGCCGTAAAGCGTGTGCAAAATCGCGTGACCGGTACGGTCGGCGGCGGCGCATGTGCGCTGCGCAATGCCTTCACCGAAATTGGTCGTCATGCCACCAAATGGGCGCTGGTAAATTTTGCCTTCTTCGGTACGCGAAAACGGCACGCCGAAATGCTCCAGCTCATAAACCGCTTCCGGCGCATTGCGACACAAATACTCAATCGCATCTTGGTCGCCCAGCCAGTCAGATCCTTTGACCGTGTCATACATATGCCAGCGCCAATCATCATCGCCCATATTGCCCAGTGCGGCAGAAATGCCGCCTTGCGCCGCAACCGTATGCGAACGGGTCGGAAAGACTTTTGAAATACAGGCGGTTTTCAAACCGCGTTCGGCGCACCCCAAAGCGGCCCGCAAACCGGAACCGCCGGCGCCAACAACAACAACGTCAAATTGGTGATCGATGAACTCATGTGAACTCATTTTTATCTCCTACAAGCCTTTCGCGGCCATAATCCCTTAACCAATTACCAGCTTGATAACCGCCAAGGCGCAAGCCACGGCAACGGTCAGAGCAAAAAACTGATTGGCGATAAGCGCCAGCAGCTTGCTGGCCTCGCCGTGAATATAATCTTCAATCACCACTTGCAGGCCGAGGCGCATATGATGCGTGGCTGACAAAATCAGCAATAGCATGATAACGCCGACAACCGGATGACCGAGAAACGCGGTCATGGTGGTGTAATCGCTACCGGCATGGACAACCAAAGCGCCGACCAAAAACATGGTCAGCGGGATATTGGCCAAAGCGGTAACCCGTTGCATCCAGAAATGTTCAGTGCCTTTTTTGGCTGAGCCGAGGCCGCGCGCGCGCGACAAAGGAGTGCGCATATCACTCATTACAAAACTCCTAAATAAGCATAAGCCAAAACCCAAACAATGAGGGTCAGAACCGGCGGCAAAAAGGCGGTGATACGTGCCAAAATTTCGACATGACGCAAATCAAAGCCGCGGCCGGTATCCCAAACAAAATGGCGAAGCCCACCAAACATATGATGCAACAAAGCCCATGTGTAACCGAATAAAACCAAACGACCATACCAAGCCGATGACACGGCTTGTACTTGCGCATAAGCTTCCGGGCCGGTTGCCGCGGCAAGCAACCACCAAGCCAGCAAAAGCGTTCCGGCATAAAGTGCCACACCGGTGGCGCGATGCAAAATCGACAGCATCATGGTCAAAGTCCAGCGGTAAATCTGGATATGCGGCGATAATGGCCGCGCCGAATTGGTTTGTTCAGACATAGGTAAGCTCCTGATATTCCCCAGCTGCAGTATATACAGAAATGAGCAGACATGGCCAAGCCGCTATACGCGACAGGCAGTCGCAGGAAATTTTTCTAAAAGCCGTTCAAAAACGCGGCATGGCCAGCCAAATATCGAGGTCCAAAATCACCCCATCGGCATATTTGCCATCGGCCTCTCGCAACACCATATCGCCGACCGGCCGATTTTTCACCAAAACCTGCCTTAGCCGCAACGCCCCAATATCGGGCCGCGCGTCAAATTCAGCCTTATCCAAAACTTCGCTCCAGCCATAAATCGTGTCACCGGCAAAAGTCGGGGCGGCATGACTGCCGCCATTTAAGGCCAAAATCGCGCCGCCATTTTCAAGCCCGTTAAAACCCATTGCATGAACATGCGAAATCATATGGCCGCCATAAATCAGCCTTTTGCCGAACCGGCTTTGGCTTTGCAAATGCGCATCAAAATGCACCGCCGCATTATTTTGATAAGCCCGGGTCGCCAGCATATGCTCGGCTTCTTCCATGGTCGTACCATCGCCATGCGCGTATTTTTCACCGATTGCAAAATCGTCAAAGCCACGCGCGCTGCCGGTCGCCGCGCTATCCCATGCGCCATAATCAGCATGCGGCGCGGCCAAATCTGCCGCCGCCACCGCCGCCGGCATATCCGGCCATATCGTCTCCGGCGCCGCCGCGTCTTTATTTTGTTTTTTCACCATCACCCAGCGCACATAAGAGAGAATGATTTCATCTTGCTGGTTAAGACCTTGCGTTTCCACCATCACCAAGCCGCTCTCGCCGCTTTTATTTTCGCGCAAACCGATAATCGTCGAGCGCGCCGATAGCGTGTCACCGGCAAAAACCGGTTTTAAAAACCGCCCTTGCGCATAGCCCAAATTGGCCACGGCATGGCGCGAAATATCAGGCACGGATTTGCCGAAAATAATATGAAAAACCAGCCATTCATTGAGCGGCATGTCAGCCAGTCCCAATTTTTCGGCAAAGGGCCGCGCCGCGTAAAGCGCTTGGCGGCCGCCATAAAGCGCCTGATAAAGCGCTGCATCGCCTTGTGTCAATGTGCGTGGCACGGCGTGCTCTATCAGCTCACCAAGTGTGAAATCTTCGAAATATCGGCCTGCCGGGTAGATGTCACTCATTGATTATCCTGCTTCATTATCCTGCTTGGCAGCAATCGCTTCGGCAATCACCAAAAGGCGCGCGGCAATATCGCGATGCAAAAGCTCAGTCATTTTGCCGTTTACTTTCAACACGCCTTGGCCGGCATTGGCCGGGTCAGCAAAAGCGGCCACCACATCACGCGCCTGTGTCACTTCGTCATCCGACGGGCCAAAAATCTCATTACATGGGGCCAGCTGGCTTGGGTGAATAAGCGTCTTGCCGTCAAACCCCATATCGCTGCCTTGCCGACACTCATCCTGAAACCCGTCCGCATCGGCAATATCATTAAACACACCATCCAAAGCGCATAGCCCATATTGACGCGCCGCCAGCAAGGCCATGGATAAAGCAGTGATTAACGGCGCGCGGCCTTTCACCAAACCGGCTTGCAGTTCTTTGGCCAAATCATTTGTCCCCATGACAAAGCCGGATAGCGGCGTATCATCGGCACGCGCGGCCAATGATTGGATATTGAATATCGCTCCAGGGGTCTCGACCATAATCCATAAAGCGCATGTCTCCGGCACTTGGGTAGCCAATGCGTCAATTTCTTCGATCCGCGAAACTTTGGGAGCCAGCACCGCATCGGGGGCGGCATTTTTAGGCAAGGCTTTTAACGCCGCCAAATCATCCGTTCCCCAAGCCGTATCCAGCCCGTTTATGCGCACCACCAATTCACGCGCGCCATAGCCACCCTGTGTCAGAGCTGCGCAAATTTGCCCGCGCGCTTCCGCTTTGGCATCCGGCGCCACCGCATCTTCCAAATCCAATATCAGGCAATCGGCATCGAGGCTGCGCGCTTTTTCCAAAGCGCGCGCATTGGCCCCCGGCATATAAAGCGCTGAGCGGCGTGGCCGAATAGAAGCAGAATTTTCAGATGTCATTGCAGGGAATCTCCACGTAAAATCAAACTTAGTTTAGCGGCTTGCCGAAGAGGAGCAAGATGCAAGGTCAACAAAGCAGCACCGGCAGCATATTTGTGATGTCGAGCCAAGTGGTCAGCGGTCAGGTCGGCCTGAAAGCGGTACTGCCGGCTTTGCGCGCCACAGCTTATGAGGCCGTGACCCTGCCGACCACGCTATTGGCGGCGCATCCGGCCGCTTTTCCGGATAATGGCCCGCCTGCCGGTGGGCCGATTGCGGCGGATGAAATGCGCGCTATCGGCGATTGGCTGCTTGAGACAGGCGCGTTGGATAATTGCGTCGCCGTGCTAACCGGCTATATGCCGAGCGCGGCGCATATCGATGTCGCCGCCGCTTTGACGGCGCGGCTGAAAGCGCATAACCCCAATATAATCTATTGTTGTGACCCGATATGCGGCGATGATGGGCGGCTTTATTTGCCGCCCGAAGTGATGCATGGCTTGCGCGACAGATTATTGCCAATGGCCGATATTGCGACGCCGAATTTATTTGAATTGCAAATGCTGGCCGGTTTGGAAGGCTTTGCCGATGAAGTTGAAATTATCGAGACGGCGCGGGAATTAAACGTGCCTCAAATGCTGGTCACCTCAGCACCGGCACCGGAAGGGCGCATTGCCAGCCTATTGATCGGCGATGAAATATTGCGCTGCGAAACGGCCAAAGCGCCCGCCGCGCCGCATGGCATGGGCGATTTCTTCGCCGCGCTTTATTTATCGCTTTATTTATCGGGCGAGCCGAAAGCCTTGGGCATTGCCAGCGCCACCATGGCGCAAATGACACTGGCCAATATGCAAACCGCCAGCCTGCCGCACGGGCCTGTGCCTTTGGCGGCAGCCGCCATTCAAGACAAGCTGCCAGACCCGAAAAATAATTGACCTGACGCTAAGCCTTAAAGCGGCTTTCGGTTAAATGCTTTTCGGTCAGCAATTCGGCAATTTGCACGGCATTCAGCGCCGCGCCTTTTCGAAGATTATCCGACACCACCCATAATGACAGACCGTGCTCAACTGTCTCATCCACCCGCAAGCGCGAGACAAAAGTTTCATATTCGCCGACGCATTCGATGGGCGTCACATAGCCTTCATCTTCGCGCCGGTCGACGAGCAAAACGCCCGGCGCCTCTTCAAATGCGGCCCGCGCCGCCTCTAAAGAAACAGCGCTTTCAAATTCAACATTCACCGCTTCCGAATGGCCGACAAAAACCGGCACACGAACACATGTCGTGGTCATGGCAATATCCGGGTCGAGCATTTTTTGTGTCTCGACCACCATTTTCCATTCTTCTTTTGTCGCCCCATCCTTCATAAACACATCAATATGCGGAATGACGTTAAAGGCGATTTGCTTGGTGAAGTTTTCACGCTTCAACTCATCATTGACAAAGACCGCGCGGGTTTGGGTGAACAGCTCATCCATCGCCGCATTACCGGCGCCCGATACGGATTGATAAGTCGACACCACGGCGCGTTTAATTTTGCCGATATCATGCAAAGGCTTTAACGCAACCACCAATTGCGCAGTCGAGCAATTCGGATTGGCGATAATATTGCGCTTTGTATAATCGGCAATATCTTGCGGGTTCACCTCCGGCACGATGAGCGGCACATCCTCATCCATGCGGTAAAGCGAAGAATTATCGATGACCACGCAACCGGCCGCGGCAGCTTTCGGCGCATAATCTTTGGCCGGACCGGAGCCGGCGGCAAATAAAGCAATATCGGCTTGCGCGAAATCATAAAATTCCAGCGCTTGGCATTTCAGTGTTTTATCGCCAAAACTGACTTCCCTGCCTTGGCTGCGGCGCGACGCCACAACATCAATGCGGGCAATGGGAAATTTGCGCTCATCCAATATATTCAAAACTTCGCGCCCGACATTGCCGGTCGCGCCGATAACGGCAACCACATAAGCCATTTATTGCGCTCCCAATTCTTCGAGCGCAGCAAGAATGGCATCGCCCATGCCGCTTGTGCCGACCGCCTGCATATCGGGCTGCATGATATCACCGGTGCGAATGCCCTTATCCAAAACATGGGTCACTGCATTTTCCAATAAATCCGCGTCTTCGCCGCGCTCAAAAGTATAGCGCAGTGCCATGGCAAAACTCATAATTGAGGCAATCGGATTGGCTTTACCTTGTCCGGCAATATCCGGCGCTGAGCCGTGTACCGGTTCATAAAGCGCTTTGGCACGACCGCTCGTCGCATCCGGCGCACCCAAAGAAGCTGACGGCAACATGCCGAGAGAGCCGGTCAACATGGCGGCAATATCCGATAAAATATCGCCGAACAAATTATCGGTTACCAACACATCATATTGCTTGGGATTGCGCACAAGCTGCATGGCGCAATTATCGGCCAGCACATGTTCCAAAGCCAATTCGGGAAACTCAGTGGTGATGATTTTGGTCACTTCTTCATTCCAAAGAAGCCCGCTTTCCATCACATTGCGTTTTTCAGATGAGGCCAATTTCTTGCCGCGCTTCATCGCCAAATCACCGGCAACACGCGCAATGCGTTCAATCTCATAGGTTTCATATACTTGCGTATTGACGCCGCGGCGTTGGCCATTGCCCAAATCTTCAATGCCGCGTGGCTCACCGAAATACACCCCGCCGGTCAATTCGCGGACGATCATAATGTCCAATCCCTCAACCAATTCACGCTTCAAAGACGAAGCATCGGCCAAGGCCGGAAAACAAATGGCCGGACGCAAATTGGCAAATAATTCCAAATCTGCCCGCAAGCGCAGCAAACCGGCTTCGGGCCGCGCTTCATAGGCAACATTCTCCCATTGCGGGCCGCCGACCGCGCCCAACAAAACCGCATCGGCATTATGCGCTTTTTGCATCGCCTTATCCGAAATCGCCGCACCATGCGCATCATAAGCGCAGCCGCCGACCAAATCTTCATCAAGCGTCACCTGAAATCCACGCTTTTCGCCAAACCAATCAATCACACGACGCACTTCGCCCATTACTTCGGGGCCAATGCCATCACCCGGCAAAATCAAAATCTTATTCATCGGTTTTTCCTAAATATAATGCCGCCGCATCAGCGCCAGCTTTGCGCTTCCAGCGTCGCTTCATAAGTGTCAATCGCATCGGCTTTTTGCAAAGTCAGCCCGATATCATCCAAGCCTTCCATCAAGCACTGCTTCCTGAAAGCATCGACTTCAAAAGCAATCGAGCCGCCATCAGGGCCTTTAATGGTCTGGCTTTCCAAATCAATGCTCAATGTCGCATTGGCGCCGCGCTTGGCATCATCCATTAATTTATCGACTTCGGCTTGCGGCAACACAATCGGCAAAATGCCGTTTTTGAAGCAATTATTGTAAAAAATATCGGCAAAGCTGGGTGCGATAATACAGCGAATACCGAAATCCAGCAGCGCCCATGGTGCATGCTCGCGGCTGGAGCCGCAGCCGAAATTATCGCCGGCCACCAGAATTTGCGCCTCACGATAGGCCGCTTGATTGAGCACGAAATCTTCAATTTCCGCACCTTCCGGCGTGAAGCGCATTTCATCAAACAGGTTTTTACCCAAACCCGAACGCTGGATGGTTTTCAAAAACTGCTTCGGAATAATCATATCCGTATCAACATTGATGATATCGAGCGGGGCGGCAATGCCGGTCAGTGTTTCAAATTTTTCCATCTCTTCAACCCTCTGCTTTCACGTCACGAATATCGACAAAATGACCGGCCAAAGCTGCCGCTGCAGCCATTTCCGGCGACACTAAATGGGTGCGGCCACCGCGCCCTTGGCGGCCTTCAAAATTGCGATTTGAGGTCGAGGCACAACGCTCCCCGGGCTGCAATTTATCGGCATTCATCGCCAAACACATAGAGCAACCCGGCTCACGCCAATCAAAACCGGCCTCGATGAAAATCTTATCAAGCCCCTCTTCTTCCGCTTGTTGTTTCACCAAACCTGAGCCCGGCACAACCATCGCATTAACGCTGGCTGCCACTTTGCCGGTTTTGGCAATGGCGGCGGCGGCGCGCAAATCTTCAATGCGGCTATTGGTACATGAGCCGATAAACACACGGTCAATCGGCACTTCTTGCATCGGCGTGCCGGCTTCAAGGCCCATATAATCAAGCGCCCGTTCGGTCGCTTTGCGGCGCGCCTCATCCGAAATATTGGCCGGATCCGGCACATTGGCCTCAATGGAAATCACATCTTGCGGGCTGGTGCCCCAAGTCACCAAAGGCGGCAAATTGGCTGCATCAATGGTAATTTCTTTATCAAACACCGCATCATCATCAGATTTAAGGGTCTGCCAATAGGCGACAGCTTTTTCCCAATCTGCACCTTTCGGCGCGCGCGGACGGTCTTTCAAAAAGGCGAAGGTTTTTTCATCCGGTGCCACCAGACCGGCGCGGGCACCGGCCTCAATCGACATGTTGCACAGCGTCATCCGCCCTTCCATGGAGAGGGCCTCGATCGCTTCACCGGCATATTCCAACACATAGCCGGTGCCGCCGGCGGTGCCAATTTCGCCGATAATTGCCAGCGCAATATCTTTTGCCGTCACATGCGCCGGTGCTTTGCCAACAACATTTATACGGAAATTTTTGGCTTTTGATTGAATGAGTGTTTGCGTGGCCAGCACATGCTCAACCTCGGATGTGCCGATACCATGCGCCAGCGCACCAAATGCGCCATGCGTTGAGGTATGACTGTCACCACAAACAATGGTCAGGCCCGGCAAGGTAAAGCCTTGCTCGGGACCGGCCACATGCACAATCCCTTGGCGGATATCATCCATCGGCAAATAATCAATCGCGAACTCGGCGCAGTTTTTTTCCAAAGTTTCGATTTGCAATTTGCTTTCCGGATCTTCGATTGCATCGAGACCACCGGCGCGATTGCTGGTTGGGATATTATGGTCGGCCACAGCCAATGTTTTATGCGGCGCGCGCGGTGTGCGACCGGCCATGCGCAAGCCTTCAAAAGCTTGCGGGCTGGTCACTTCATGTACCAAATGGCGGTCAATATAGAGCAACGAATTGCCATCGGCATCCGCTTGCACCATATGGGCATCCCAAATTTTATCGTAAACAGTGGTTCCGGTCATAGTCTCGCCTCATAAGTTCCGAGGCTCCGGAAACGGCCGGCCCCGGGTTTGGGGTGGCAGCGGGGGTGAAAGTCTTAGCTGTCGTTTTCGACGCTTTCAGCCTCTGCTGCCGGCTCTGATTTGGTTGCGGTAATCGCCTTGGCCGCCTTGGCTTCCGCTTTGGTCGATTTTACCCGACGCTCGGCAATACGGGCCGCCTTACCGGTCAGACCGCGCAAATAGTAAAGCTTGGCGCGACGCACACGACCGGCGCGCACCAATTCAATGGAATCGACCAAAGGCGAATAAATCGGGAATACACGCTCGACACCCTCGCCATAAGAAATTTTCCGCACGGTAAAGTTTTCGTTCAAACCACCGCCGGCACGGGCAATGCAAACGCCTTCAAAAGCCTGAATACGCTCACGCGAGCCTTCAATCACTTTCACATTGACCTTAACCGTATCGCCCGGCTGAAATTCCGGAACGGTTTTCTCGGCCGTCAGTTCAGCCATATGTTCGCGCTCAAGTTCGTCAATCAAGTTCATTTGCCTATCCCCTTGGGATGTCATGCCCGACTTTACAGCCGGTTACGGGTCATACGAAGTCATGCCTTTCGGCACGAGATGGGGCGATTTAACACGCGCCAGCAGGCTTGTCACCCCTTTTTGCACAGAATCTGCGCCGGTTTCTTACTTTTTTGGGCGCGGCAAGCGGGCCCATAAATCAGGGCGGCGTTTTTGCGTCAAGCTTTCCGATTGCGCACGTCGCCATGCGGCCAGTTTTTCATGGTCACCTGCGGTCACAATATCGGGAATGGTTCGCCCTTCCCATTGTTGCGGGCGGGTATAATGCGGATGCTCCAATAAGCCGTCATTGACCGCCGAGAAGCTCTCATCAGCGCCACTTTCCGGCGTGCCCATCATCCCCGGCAACAGCCGCAACACCGCTTCCAGCATCACCATGGCCGCCAATTCGCCACCGCCCAGCACATAATCGCCAAGCGATACTTCCAGCGGTTGGCGCGCCTCGATAAAACGCTCATCGACCCCTTCAAAGCGATTGCATAAAAATATCAAACCGGCTTGCTGCGCCCAATCGGCAGCCATATCTTGCGAAAACGGCACGCCGCGCGGGCTTGGTAAAATTATCGGTAATTTGGCGGCTGCGCCATCCGCCGTCACATTATCCAAAGCAGCGGCAGCAATATCGGCGCGCAATATCATGCCGGGTCCACCACCGGCCGGCGTGTCATCTATATTTTTATGTTTGCCGTCGCCGAATTGGCGCAAATCATGCACCGCCATCGACCAAAGACCATCATCCAATGCGCGACCGCTGAGGCTATCACCCAATGGCCCGGGAAACATATGCGGATAGGCGGTAATGATATGGGCCGCAAAACTCATTTATTTTCCGCCTCATTTTGCCCAGCTTCTTGTTCGGGCGGGCGCGCTTCGGTTTCTTGCGGCGGGCATAAAACCAACCGCCCTTCGGTAAGGTCAATCTCCGGCACCACGGCTTTGGTGAACGGATAAAAGACCGATTGTTTGCCTTTCGTTTCGGCTTCGACTTCCAATAAATCACCGGCGCCGAAATTATGCAGCGCCGCCACCGTGCCGATAGCGGCACCCGTTTCAGAGATAACGGCAAGGCCGATAAGGTCTGCATGATAAAAATCATCATCATCAAGCTTTGGCAATTTATCGCGCGCTACAAACAATGCCGTGCCGCGCAATGCCTCTGCTGCATTGCGTTCGCCAATACCTTCAATGGTCAGGCGCGCACCTATTTTATCGGCCTTGGCGGAGGTGATTTTATAGCTTTGACCGGCTGCATCTTGCAGCGGCCCATAAGCAGTTAAAGCGTGCAGCTCATCGGTAAAGCACTTTGCTTTCACCGCACCGCGCACGCCATGCGGCGGCCCGATAATACACAGACAAACAAAACCATCCGGCGTTTCTGCCGTTTTGCTGCCACGTGCCATATCGGGCCGCGCACGCATTTACTCGGCCTTGTCTTCCTCTGAAGCTTCTTCAGCAGGAGCCTCTTCGGCGGGTGCTTCTTCAGCAGGTGCTTCTTCAGCAGGTGCTTCTTCAGCAGGTGCTTCTTCAGCAGCAGCCTCTTCAGCAGGTGCCTCTTCAGCAGGTGCTTCTTCAGCAGGCGCCTCTTCGGCAGGTGCTTCAGCTTCCGCAGCAGCGGCTTCTTCGGCTGCCCGTTTGGCTTCTTCTTCGGCTTCTTTTTGCGCTTCCAAACGCTCTTGCGCTTTCAGGCCCGGCTTGGCTTTCTCCGGATTATTGCGCGGCTCGCGCTTCCAAAGACCGGCATCATCGAGAAAACGCGATACCCGATCAGATGGCTTGGCGCCTTGGTCAAGCCAATGCTTGGCCCGCTCTGTATCCAATTTCACGCGCTCGCCACCATCTTTCGGCAAAAGCGGATTATAAGTGCCCAATTTTTCAATATAACGACCATCGCGCGGCATCCGGCTATCAGCCACCACAATCCGGTAAAAGGGACGTTTTTTCGAGCCGCCACGCGACATACGAATTTTCAAAGCCATTTCAATTTCCTTTCATCAAACAGCATTTAGCGGGGCCTACTTTTTCTTAGGCAGACCCAATCCTTTCAAAAAATCCGGCGGCACATCGCCGCCCAATTTGCTCAAATCAGGCAAATTATTAGGGTCTGATTTCGGCATTTGCGGCATCCCGCCACCCGGTAAACCGCCGGGCATACCACCCGGCATACCGCCACCAAGACCGCCCAACATATTGGCCATGCCGGCCATACCGCCCTTGCCCATTTTCTTCATCATATCGGCCATTTGCCGATGCATTTTCAAAACCTTATTGACGTCTTGCACGCTGGTGCCCGAGCCTCCGGCAACACGCCGCTTACGGCTGGCATTCATCAATTTCGGATTATCGCGTTCGGCCCGCGTCATTGACGATACAATCGCCGCTTGTCGCAATAATTCGCGCTCATCCATATTCAGCGCGGCCAATTGCTTTTTCATTTTACCCATGCCGGGCAACATACCGAGCACGCCGCTCATCCCGCCCATGGCTTGCATTTGCTTTAATTGTTCGGCCATATCATCAAGCGTGAATTGACCTTTTTTCATACGGGCGGCAATTTTTTCCGCCTTTTCCGCATCCATGGTCTCGGCTGCTTTTTCAACCAAGCCGACCACATCACCCATGCCCAATATGCGATTGGCCAGACGCTGCGGGTCAAAAATTTCCAACTTGTCTATCGCTTCGCCGACACCGAGAAACTTAATCGGCACGCCGGTCACGTAGCGCATGGAAAGCGCTGCACCGCCACGACCATCGCCATCGGCGCGGGTCAAAACAATGCCCGATAATGATACACGCGAGGCGAATTGGGCGGCAATGGTCACCGCCTCTTGACCGGTCAGACTATCGGCCACCAATAATGTCTCGGTCGGCGCCGCGGCTTTTTCAATTGCCGCCATTTCCGCCATCAGTGCCTCATCGGCATTGGTGCGCCCCGCCGTATCCAGCATCACCACATCAAAACCGCCCAGCTTACCGGCCTGCACAGCGCGCTTGGCGATATCCACCGGCGCTTGGCCGTCAATAATCGGCAAGGTTTCGATATTTATTTGCTCACCCAGCACGGCCAATTGCTGCATCGCCGCAGGACGCTGCGTATCCAATGACGCCATCAACACTTTGCGTTTTTCATTTTGGCTGATGAATTTGGCCAATTTGGCCGTTGAGGTGGTTTTACCGGAGCCTTGCAGGCCGACCATCATCATCACGACGGGCGGCACTGCATCAAAAGATAAAGCGGCCGGTGCACCGAGCATTTCAATCAGCGCATCATTGACGATTTTCACCACTTGCTGGCCCGGCGTCACTGATTTAAGAACCGCGCTGCCGACAGCTAAAGGACGCAGTTGGTCGATAAAGCTTTTAACCACGGGAAGTGCGACATCAGCCTCTAAAAGCGCGGTACGAATTTCGCCCATCGCTTCTTCGACTTGTCGCTCACTCAGCGCGCCGCGCTTGGTCAGCCGGTCAAAAATTGACCCTAAATTGTCGCTCAGCGTGTCAAACATGACCCTTCAACCACAAATGCACCCGCGGGCAAATCTTGCTGACGGGTGGCGATTTCGCCCCGCCTTAAATCTCGGGGGCTGAAACCATTTCAAATTTCGCTTCTTTTCAAGAAGTGGCGGCAAAATAGGCAGCGATGGCGGCAAAGTCAAGCACCGCAAAAGCGCTTATGGCGTTTCAGCCTATAAACCCCTATATAGTCTGCATGAGCGCGCACCGCACTATCGGCTTCAGCAAAATGAATGGGCTGGGCAATGATTTCGTCATTATTGACGGGCGCGATGAGGAAATAACCTTGTCGGGCGATGATGTGCGCGCGCTGGCCGACCGCAATAATCACGATACAAAAGGCTGCGATCAACTTTTAGTCATTCATCCGCCGCGCCGAACGGGCGATGAAAGCGGCGATTTTTTCATGCAAATATTCAATGCTGATGGCGGCGAGGTGGAAGCGTGTGGAAACGGCACACGCGCGGTTGCTGCTTTTTTTGCGCGGCTTGGTAAAACATCCGTGCACATTGACAGTCTCGGCGGGATGCTGACCTGCGATACGCAAAGCAGTGATAAGGGCGCACAAGTGCGTGTCGCCATGCCGCTGCCCGATATTGGCGCGCCGCTAAGCTTGCATAAAGATTTACCCGATGCGCTGCCGGTCAATATCGGCAATCCGCATGCGGTGATATTTGTCGAAACCGGCACGGCCGGTTTGGCCGCGCAATATGGCTTTCAATTGGAACGCCATAAAGCATTTGTCGACAAAGCGAATATTAATTTTGCCAGCCTGTGCAGCGAAAATATTTTGCGCCTCGACACATGGGAACGCGGCGTCGGCCTGACCAAAGCATGCGGCACCGGCGCCTGTGCCACTGCCATTGCCGCGGTAACGCAAGGGCTATGCGCGGCCGGCACGGTGACCATTCGTCCGCCCTATAATCAAAATGACAATGCGCAAGATGTATTGCTGATCGATTATCAACCGCAATGCCATATTTTGATGACCGGGCCGGTCGCCTTTGATTTTGACGGCGAGGCCGCGCTGTGACCGTCAATGTTGAAAATTTCGGTTGCCGACTGAACGCACTGGAAGGCGACAGTGTCGAGGCTTTGGCGAAAGCCGCCGGAGTTGAAGAGACCACCATAATCAATGGCTGCGCGGTGACCAATGAGGCTTTGCGGCAAGCGCGACAAGCCGCGCGCAAAGCCAAACGCAATGGCCGGCAAGTCATCGTCACCGGCTGCGCAGCACAAACCGATGCCGAACGTTTTGCTCAAATGCCGGAAGTCGACCGGGTTTTGGGCAATGAAGAAAAATTGCGCGCCGCCAGCTATCAGGAAAATCGCTCGCATATCTCGGATATTATGCAGCAACAGACCGCCACTGCTTTGCCGGCAGCCAAACAAACCGGCCGCGCACGCGCCTTTGTACAAGTGCAAACCGGTTGCGACCATCGCTGTACATTTTGCATCATCCCTTTTGGGCGCGGCAATTCACGCTCCGTGCCGGTCGATGAGGTGGTCAATCAGTGCCAAAAACTGGTCGATGACGGACACCAAGAAATTGTGCTGACCGGCGTTGATATTACCTCTTACGGGCCGGATATCGGCATCGGGTCAGAGGGGCAATCGGGTTTGGGGCATTTGGTGCGGGCGATTTTGGCGCGCGTGCCAAGCCTGCCGCGCTTGCGCCTTTCCTCGATTGACGCGGTGGAAATTGACCCATCACTTCTTGATATGGTGGTGCATGAAAGCCGCCTCATGCCGCATCTGCATCTGTCTTTGCAGGCCGGTGACGATATGATCTTAAAGCGGATGAAACGTCGCCATTCGCGCGCCGAGGCGATTGCGTTTTGTCAAAAGCTGAAAAGCCAACGTCCCGAAATTGCTTTCGGTGCCGATTTAATCGCCGGATTTCCGACCGAAACCGAAGCAATGTTTGAAAACTCAGTGAAGCTGATTGATGAATGTGATTTGAGCTTTGTGCATGTGTTTCCGTTTTCACCGCGCCCCGGCACAGCGGCGGCGCGCATGCCGCAAATTGATGGGCAATTGATAAAGCAACGCGCCGCGCTTTTGCGCGACGCGGCTCAAAAAAATCTCTCCGATTGGCTGGCTCGTCAGCGCGGTAAAACCATATCCGTGCTGGTTGAAAAATCAGAAAATACGCATAGCCAAGGGCGGGCGGAAAATTTTGCTCGTGTCAAAATTGACGGGAGCCATAAAACCGGCACGCTGTTGCGCGCACGGGTCACCGGCAATGACACTATAATGCTGGCGGCTGAGCCGATAAATGAGGCAGTCCAATGAGCCTTTGGTCGCGTTTAAAATCAGGTCTATCGCGCTCATCAAATGCGCTGGGCAGCAGCCTGTCCGGTCTGATGGGCGGGCGCAAATTATCGGCCGAGACATTGGGCGAGTTGGAAGAGGCGCTCATCATGGCCGATTTGGGCGTTGCCACGGCCGCCGCCATTACCGAAAATCTCCGCGCGCGCCGTGATTTGGCGCAATTGGATGATATCGGTTTGCGCCAAGCTTTGGCTGAGGAAATCACCGCCTTGCTGGCAGTGGCTGAAAAACCTTTCACCCTGCCGACCGTGCGGCCCACAGTGATTTTATTGGCCGGGGTCAATGGCGCGGGCAAAACCACCACCATTGGCAAGCTGGCGAAAAAATTTCAAGCCGAGGGTAAGTCGGTCATGTTGGCGGCCTGCGATACGTTTCGCGCCGCCGCTTCCGAACAATTACAGGTTTGGGGGCAGCGCGCCAATGTGCCGGTGATTGCCGCCGCCGCCGGTGCCGATGCGGCGGGTTTGGCATTTCAAGCCCTCGAACAAGCGCGCGCCGAACAGGTCGATGTTTTGATGATCGATACAGCCGGACGCTTGCAATCCAATGATAATTTAATGGCTGAATTGGAAAAAATAACCCGCGTCATACGCAAACTGGATGACACGGCACCGCATGAAAGCCTACTCGTGCTGGATGCCACGACGGGCCAAAACGCCATTGCGCAAGCGGAAGCCTTTCTGGGCGCCGCGGAAACCAGCGGCTTGATTATGACCAAGCTGGACGGCACGGCACGCGGTGGCGGGCTGGTGGCGATAGCGCAAAGACTGGGCTTGCCGATTTATTTTATCGGCGTTGGCGAGCAGGTGGATGATTTACAAATTTTCGGCGCACAAAGCTTTGCCCGCGCTTTGGTCGGGCTGGAGGAAGAGGCAAATTAATGGCTAAATTTCTTGAAGATTTCGGACCGCTTTTGGTGTTTTTCATTTTGAATGCACGCGGGGCGCAATGGTTTGAGCGGCCCGAAAGCGATGCACTTCTTATCGCCACAGCCGGTTTTATGGTCGCCATGCTGCTCTCTTTGGCGGCCAGTTTTTTGCGCGGCAGCAAGCCGAATAATATGACATTGGCCTCCGCCGGTTTTGTTTTCGTGTTTGGCGGGCTGACTTTGTTTTTACAAGATGAGACCTTCATCAAAATCAAACCGACATTGGTTTATCTGCTTTTCGCAGCGATTTTAAGCATCGGGCTGGCGCGGCAGCAAAGCTATTTACAAATGCTGATGGGCGAGGCGTTGCGCATGGAAGAAGCCGGCTGGCTGAGCTTGACCAAAAGATGGGTGGTATTTTTCATTTTTCTGGCGCTGCTCAATGAAGCCATTTGGCGGAATTTTTCGACTGATTTTTGGGTTAATTTCAAAGTGTTCGGCATTTTGCCGCTGACATTTATTTTCATGGGTCTGCAAATGCCGCTTTTGAAACGGCATGGCGCGCTGGATGAGATAGCCTCAAAACAAGATTAAAAAGCCGCTCTAATTTCCATATTCTGACCATGCGGATGGCACGGGCCGATAATCACTTCTTCGCCTTGCGGACCATTTTCGCCGGTCCAAATATGATAAGATAATTGCGCAATCGTTCCCAATTCACGGCCATCCATTTTCAACCAAACCAAAGGTGCATCGGGGCGCACATCTTCGCCCGCTTGCGCAAATGCGCTTTCAATGGCAAAGCGCTGCGACACGCTGAGATAAGGCCAAACAATCGAATGGTATAAAACCGTCGCCTCGCCTTTCGGTCGCCGCATGATTTGCGCCGCCACCCAACCGGCACCATCGGCGCGGTCAATTTCGGGCGGTGCGTTATCGGCAATTTGTAAAGCCGCCAAAAGCCGGTTGCGGCGCGCCGGCATATCACCCCAAATCCAGCTTTGTAATTTCAGCCGTTCATCAGCCGCGCTTATATCGACCGGAAACAGATCGCAGCCGCGCCGTGAAGAAACCTCAATAGACGCGGCCAAAACCGGCGGGAGCCCGCGCCAATCCGCCTCGAGCGTTAGCGGGCTGTTTTCATCCCCCCAGATAATGTCATGCCGGTCATTTTTGAGGCGGTAATGAAATTTATCAAAAAACAAATTCAGTCCGGCACTGGCCCCCATTTCGCGCAAGCGCAAAGGCAGGCCCAATTTTTTACTGATCTCAGAAAAACCCAGCAGCAACATGGCGGCGCGACCGGTCTCATTGGTTTGCGGCGCATTGCGCAAAAACCGCCTTACAGATGCCTCTTCTTGCGTAAAAACATTGCGCAAAGCGGCCTCAAAAGCCGTCCGCTCATCGCTTGCATAAGCACCGCCGCAGCTTTGATAAAAGCGGCCGAGATCCTGATTGCCACGCAGCGCGGCAAAATGGGCAAAACCGGCGAGGCGCAAAGGCACATTGTCATTTAGCGGGTCGCCTTGCCAGCCGCGCACCAGCTTTGAGATAATACCGCCCGTGTCAAAATCATTATGACAAAACCGCACCAAATCGCGTGTTAGAGGCGAGCCCAGCAAATCGCAGGCGTGCGCTTGCGCATCAAAGGCGGAGAGGATTTTTTCATTCACATCATCACCGGGCGCGGCGACAGAGGAATATGTGTCGATGAAGCTTGCTGTCTTGTTGTTGTTTTTGGTCATATGAGGAAATGAGCACGGCTTAATCCTTTTTGCCAGCACTTTCATAGCGCGCGCGCAAAGCCTCAAAGCCGGGCGTGTCGGCCCAGTTTTCCGGCTCAGAAAACGGCGCAAATTGCGCTTCATTTCGGGTCTCATAATAATGCGTCAGCGCATAATAAACCGCCGGAAAGGCCAGCTCATCCCATGGAATATCTTTCCACGCAACAAGCGCCACTTCTTCGCTTTCCGGTCCGGCAGCAATATCAGCAGAGCGCAAACGACCGCGATAAAACATCTGCACTTGCGAAATGCGCGCGACATTATAAATGCCGATAAGCGCATCGGTTTCAACATCGGCATGGGCCTCTTCATGCGCTTCACGCGCCGCCCCTTGCGCCACGGTTTCACCTTGTTCCATAAAGCCGGCCGGCAAAGTCCAAAATCCTTTGCGCGGTTCAATGGCGCGCTTGCACATAAGAATCTTATCTATCCCATCTTCATGCCATAGCGCCACCACACCGGCGATAAGCTTCGGATTGACATAATTGATAAGCCCACATGTATCGCAAACATCGCGCTCAAAACTGTCATCATGCGGCACGATTTTTGAAAAAGACATATCTTGCGCATAAGCGCGGGATTTATCGCGGAACCGCATTTGGCTTCTCCTCCGACCCTTCAGTCAGCGTGTTTTCAAGACTGTTTGTGAAATAGGGCAATATTTTCTCTTGCACATTTTTTTCGCTTAACGGGCCGACATGGCGCAGCAAAACATGGCCGTTTTCATCAATAATAAAAGTTTCCGGCACGCCATAAACGCCCAGATCAAGTGCCGCTTGGCCGCGCTTATCAAAACCGATGGCCTGATAAGGATTGCCAAGGCGATTTAAAAAACGCTGCCCGCTATCGCGCCCATCCTTGTAATTTATCGCAAAAATCGGCACGCCAATTTCGTTCAAGCGCATGAGCTGCGGATGCTCAACGCGGCACGGCGCGCACCAGCTGGCAAACACATTCAATAAAACCGGGCCACCGGTTTTCATCACATTTGTCGTTAAAGGCGGCGCGCCATCATATAAAGCCGGTAAAGAAAAATCCGGAAGCGGTTTATCTTGATAGGCGCTGTCAATATTTTGCGGCGGCCCCAAAGTCAGACCAATGGCGAAAATGATTAAAATCGCCAAACCGATAAGCACCGGTAAAAAGCGAGGCAATTGGCCCAAAAGCCGAATGGCCATCAGCCTGCCTCCGATAGATTATCAAGCGCCGCCAAACGCGCCCGCGCATCTGCCAAATGTTTGAAGCTGAAACCGATAAGCAGCAAAAGCGGCAAAAAAGTTGCCGCATAGCTGGCATATATATATGTGTCATACATGGCTTCGCTCCCTATCTTATCCGTTCGGCCCATCGGTCATAATTGCACGGGTACGCAATTTTTGCCGCAGCACTTCCATCTGCATCCGCGTCACGGTCAGCGCCAAAAACAGCAATAAAAATCCACCACCCATAATCAATAATGGATAGAGGAAATCAGCGTGCAAAGCCGGTCGCGCCAGTCGCGAGACGCTGGCCGGTTGATGCAAAGTGTTCCACCAATCGACTGAAAATTTAACAATCGGCACATTAATAAATCCGACAATCGCCAAAATCGCCGCCGCGCGCGCTGCACGGGTCGGCTCATCAATGGCCTGCCAGAGCGCGATATAGCCGAGATAAACGAAAAACAGCACCAATACGGAAGTCAGCCGTGCGTCCCACACCCACCAAGTGCCCCACATGGGTTGCCCCCATAGGCTGCCAGTAACCAGCGCAATCAGCGTAAACACGGCCCCAATAGGCGCCGCGGCGCGGGCCGCTACATGGCCCAGCGGATGGCGAAACACCAATGCGGTGACCGAGGCAAAGAAAATAAAACTATAGCCGAACAATGCCATCCAAGCGGCCGGCACATGCACAAACATGATTTTGACGGTTTCGCCCTGCTGGTAATCCTCCGGCACATAGGCCACTCGATACAAGCCATAAGCCAAAACCAACATAGCCAAAGCCCATAGCGGCGCGTGCAGTTTTTCTGCCAAACGCATGAAGCGAGCCGGATTGGCATAATAAGCCGATATGTTTTCAAGCGCGTTTAACATTTAAAAACCGTCTCTCATCTAACGCAGCGCCGTTTTTAACGCCGCCGCAATCGCCCATGGGGCCAGCAAAAGCGCGGCTAAACTCAAAGCCGCCAAAATTGCCAAATAGGGCAATATATCCGCCCCATCCAAAGCGCTGCGTGTTGCCGCTGCGCCAAAAATCAGTACCGGCACATAAAACGGCATCGCAATCAATACCGTCAACAGGCCGCCGCGTCGCACGCTAACCGCCAAGGCCGCGCCTATGCCGCCCAATAAAACCAGAGCCGGCGCACCCAAGCCCATGGCAAGCAACAAGCCGGGCAAGGCGGCCGCGTCAATATTGAGCAATAATCCGGCCAAGGGCACAGTTAATAATAAAGGCATAATCAGCGCCAAAAAATGGCCCAATAATTTAGCCAAAATCACCGCCTCAAACGGCAAAGACAAAAGCATTAAGCGGTCCAAGCTGCCATCTTCAAAATCCGCTTGAAACAAGCGGTCCAGCGTCGCCAATAATGTTATCGCCAAAACCACCCATAAAAGCCCCGGCGCCAAAGCACGCAATAATTTTAATTCCGGCCCCAAACCGAAGGGCAATAAGGTGACCGCAATCAATAAAAAGCTGAGCGCCAAAACGGTTTGGCCGCTTCGCCAAGCCAAGTACATATGCTGGCGACAAATGGCGATAAAGCGGCTCATGACGCAGCCCCCAGCGACATGCTGTGCGTGGCAAAAGCCAGTTCTTCATGACTGGCGGCGATAATCATACCGCCAATAGATAAATGCGCCTGCGCCAAATCATTGACCAGCGCGCGGCCTGCCATATCCAGCGCGGTTAGCGGTTCATCCAATAACCAAAGCGGGCGCGGATCCAATAAAAGCCGCGCCAGACTGAGGCGGCGTTTTTGACCGGCCGATAAATCGCCGACAAATTGCCAATCGGCTTTCGGCAGACCCAAAACCGTCGCGTCAAATTGCGCCGGTTTTATCGGCTGCACTGCCAGAGCCGCTTCAAAAGCCAAGGTCTCAGCAATCGTTAATGCCGCTTTCAAACCATCCATATGGCCCAGATAATGCACCGCTTGTGCGGGCTGGGGGACAGAAATCGTGCCGGCGGCCAGCGGCAAAAAACCTGCCAATTGCCGCAATAAGGAGGATTTGCCGCTGCCATTCGGGCCGCTCACCATCAAGGCTTGGCCGGCTTTTAGTTCAAAAGATAAATCGGCAAAAACCGCTCTTGCGCCGCGATGGCAAGCAAGGTTTTCGACCCGCAATAGGGCGGCGCGGTCATGCGCGATATCGGCAAACCGTTTTTGCGCCGCGGATAATGGCTGGGTCATGACCCTGATTTAAGCCGGTGGCGCGAATTTGGTCAAATCAATGCCTTGAACGGCGGTTTGATATTCTTCCAAAGTCGGCGTGCGACCCAAAATGGTCGACAGCACGACAACCGGTGTCGAGGCCAAAAGCGACTCACCGGATTTTTGGTCACTATCTTCCACCACACGGCCTTTAAACAGGCGCGTCGACGTGGCCATAACCGTGTCACCCTTGGCCGCTTTTTCCTGATTGCCCATGCATAAATTACAGCCCGGGCGTTCCAGATAAAGCGTGTTTTCATATGTCGTGCGCGCTTCTTGCTTGGGCGCGGCATCATCAAACTCAAAGCCCGAATATTTTTGCAGCACGTCCCAATCGCCTTCTGCTTTTAACTCATCGACAATATTGTAAGTCGGCGGCGCGATTACCAAAGGCGCTTTAAAGCTGACGGAACCGTTTTCTTTTTCCAGATTGCGGAACATTTGCGCGACGATTTTCATATCGCCCTTATGCACCATGCACGAGCCGACAAAGCCCAAATCGACTTTTTTCTCAGCCCGATAATATGAAATCGGACGAATGGTATCATGCGTATAGCGTTTGGAAATATCGGCATTTTCGACATCCGGGTCGGCAATCATCGGCTCGTTAATCACGTCCAAATCAACCACCACTTCGGCGAAATAATCGGCACTCGCATCCGGCATCAGCGCCGGCTTTTCGCCCGATTTAATTTCCTCAATGCGCTTATCGGCAATATCGATGAGCCCTTGCAGCATATGCGCGGCATTATCCATGCCTTTATCAATCATGATTTGAATGCGCGCTTTGGCAATTTCCAGAGAGCCGATCAATGTCTCATCATTGGAAATACAGATAGAGGCTTTCGCCTTCATCTCCGCTGTCCAATCAGTAAAGGTAAAGGCTTGGTCAGCCAAAAGCGTGCCAATATGCACTTCAATGACGCGGCCTTGGAATACATTATCACCGAACTGGTCAAGCATTTGCGCTTGCGTGGCATGCACCACATCGCGGAAATCCATATAATCGGCCATTTGCCCTTTAAAGGTCACTTTCACCGATTCCGGTATCGGCATGGTCGCCTCGCCGGTCGCCAAAGCCAAAGCCACTGTGCCGCTATCGGCACCGAAAGCGACCCCTTTTGACATGCGTGTATGGCTGTCACCGCCGATAATAATCGCGCGGTCATCCACGGTAATATCATTCAACACTTTATGAATGACATCCGTCATGGCGTGATATTCATCTTTCGGGTCGCGCGCGGTAATCAGGCCGAACTTATTCATAAAGGCCATTAGACGCGGCGTATTGGCTTGCGCTTTTACATCCCAAACCGAAGCCGTATGGCAGCCCGATTGATAAGCCCCGTCAACCGTCGGCGATAAAACCGTCGCTGCCATCGCTTCCAATTCTTGCGAGGTCATCAGACCGGTCGTGTCTTGCGAGCCGACAATATTGACTTTAACACGCACATCAGAGCCGGCATGCAAAGGCGCATCAGAACTGCGGCCCAGCGCATTGGCATTAAAAATTTTCTCAACCGCGGTCAGGCCTTGCCCGTCATGTGAGATTTCTTTTGACGGCGCAAAAACCGATTTCAATTCGACGCCCAAAGTTTCGCAAGCAAAGCTTTGCAGTTTTTTACCGAAGACAATCGCGTAAGAACCACCGGCTTTCATAAATTCGATTTTTTGCGGCGTGAAACTGTCATCCAAATCAACCAGCTCTTCGCTACCATCATCGCTATAGAGTTTTTTCTTCGCCGTATTAATCGTCAACACGGTTCCGGTTTCGACAGAATATTTCTGCTCCAAAATCGCATTGCCGTCATTATTCAAAAGCGGCTTGCCATCATCGCCGATTTTCTTCACCCAGTTTTTCAAATCGACACCAATGCCACCGGTGACCCCGACTGTGGTCAGGAAAATCGGTGAGATGCCGTTTGTGCCGGCCACAATCGGCGCAATATTGACAAACGGCACATAGGGGCTGGCTTGTTTGCCGGTCCATAAGGCGACATTATTGACGCCGGACATGCGCGATGAGCCGACGCCCATTGTGCCTTTTTCGGCAATCAGCATGACGCGTTTATCAGGATGCTTGAGTTTCAGCGCTTCAATTTCTTTTTGCGCCGCTTCGGAAATCATGCATTTGCCGTGCAATTCGCGGTCAGAGCGCGAATGCGCCTGATTGCCCGGCGAGAGAAGGTCGGTCGAAATATCACCTTCCGCGGCGATATAAGTGACCACTTTAATTTCTTCTTCAATCTCCGGTAATTTGGTGAAGAACTCAGCCGCCGCATAGCTTTCGAGAATGTCTTTGGCGACCGCATTGCCGGCATCATAAGCCGCTTTCAACCGATCAGTGTCGGCGTCATACAGGAATACTTGTGATTTCAGCACATTGGCCGCTTGCGCTGCCTTATCGGCATCATCACCCAAAGCAATGTCCAGCAGCACTTCAACAGAGGGGCCGCCTTTCATATGCGACAGCAATTCGAAAGCAAAGCTTGGTGAAATTTCTTCCAGCTGCGCCGCGCCCAAAATAATCTTTTTCAAAAATTGCGCTTTCGCACCGGCTGCCGAGGTGGTGCCGGGCAAACTATTGTAAATGAAATGCTGCAGCGAGGCGTCACGATGCGGGTTTGCCGTATCTTCAATCTGCGCAATAATTTCATTCAGCAAAGCTGCATCATCGATCGGCTTGGCGTGCAAGCCCTCGGATTTGCGGCGTTCAATTTCCTCAAGATAAGCGTCATATAGGCTCATATCTGCCTCGTCTTTTTGAATAGCGTTGCTTGCTCTTAACTGAGCGGTTTTAAGAAGTCAATCAGCCGCCCACCCTAGCGCTGAAAGTCATTTTTCGATGCCAGCAATATCGGCGTACGCTCGGCTGCAAAGCGCAAGGCCCAGCCGTTAAAACGGGCATTTATCGCTGCCGCTTTGGCCTTCACCTCGGCGCTGGCCGTGGCATCGGCTTTTGCCGAGATGCGCGACCAGATCACCGTCGCCGCGCCGACATTTTCATACATTAGGCTTAACCCGTCATCATAGCTTAAGGTAAAAGGCCGCGCCGTGTCGAAATTAATCGTTTCCGCTTTTGTCACATCATCAGGGCGCAAAGCGGCAAAGCCTTGCAACCAGCGTGGTGCACCGGGCATGGACCAACTATCAGACGAAGCGACACCGACACGCACGGCTTTAAACGCGCCGCCACCCTTGCCAATCGCAATTTCACGCAAAAGCGGCACCTCATGGCGCGGCAAAAACGGATCAATCCACGCAGCCGCCTCCGGATTGCGCGGCACCCGTCCCAAAGCCAACCAGCTTTGATTGCTGTCTTCCAAGCGCACATAAAAGCGTGATTTCTCAACTCCCAAATTATCAACTTTTTGCACCGCTTCGGCTTCGCTGGCTTGGTTTTTGCCAATCAGAATACGCACCATCTCGGCATCATTTTCACCACGCACATCAAAGCGAATGGCTTTGCCCAATTGCTCGGGTGCAATCAAACCCAAAGCGCGGTGCCAATCTGGCTGTGCCGTGCGCGCTTCCAAAATATCAATATCGGCCAGTGCCAAAAGCGTCTCCGTCACCAGCTCATCATTAGCCGGATAATTCCAGCGCGCAGTTAATTGCCAGCCTTGTGCGCCGCGCGTAACACGGATGCCTTGCGTGCCCGATAAGCCGCGCCCATGGGTGATGGTCAATTGCCGCGCCGCATCTATATTCGCCGCATAGGCGGGCAGAAGTTTTTCAAATTGCGCGCTGCCGGAGACACGGCGTTCATCCCAAAGGGCGGTGACGGCCAAAATAAGACTGGCCACGGTCACCAGAACCAAAGGGCGTAACAGGCGGCTTATGTCCATTACACACCTCCCGCTTCGCTTTGATTTTCAACAATCAAGCCACCGGCTTTTTGTGTCGCCAGACGCTTGCGCCTTTGTCGCCAGGTCAATAGTAGCGCCAAAGCCGCAACCAAAATCGGCATGATAATAATATTGGCCCAAGTGAGGCGGCTTTCGAGGCTCTCAATATCGCGGCGCAAATCGCCCTGCACGCGGCGCAAGGCTTTTCGTGCCGCCAATAATTCACTGCGATAGCTGGCCGCCGCTGCATCCGCCTCCGCCAATTGCGCACCGCTTTGCTCCAACCGGTCCAGTTCCGCTTGCGCGGTTTCAATGCGCGCCACCAGATTTTGCTGCTCGGCCAAATATGCCGCTTCAGCAGTCCGGCGCAAATCCTCAATACGGGTGAAAGGCCGCGCCGCTTTTTCGCGCCCTCGCAGCGAGATCAAATCATTTGAGCCCATCAGATTTTCAACCGCATTGAGCAAAAACTTTCCATTATCGGCAATCGGCACGCCAAAACGCTGGCCCAAATAATTTTGTTCCGACACCCAAAACCGATCGTCAAAAAAATCACTATCGGCAAACACCACCAAATTGGCGGCGTCGCTGGTCGCCAGATGATCCTCAGCTTTCGCCCTCTCGCCCTTATCATTGGCCGCATCGGGCGGGCCATCGGCAAAGGCCGAGCGCAGCGGGCCGGATAGTCGCGCAGCAATCACATAGGCCTCATCACCGGCGACAAAGCGGTTTTGCAATGCATCGGGGGTCGGCGCGCGCAACACAAAATCACGGCTCATCACACCGGCATCATCAGATGAAGTAACCAATGGAACAAAATTTGTTGTTGCCTCTTCAAGCGGTTTCAACACACCGACTGTGCCGATATTCAACCGGTCAATATTGCCGGTAATCGGGTCATCGGCGTTCATTTCTTCCGGCCCCAAACCCATCCATAAAATATAATCGGTCAACGCGCGGCGCGCATCGCGACCGGCGGCAACGCGCTGAGCGCGTTTGCGGTCCGCCAAAATCACATCATCGCGCATGGTGACACCCCAAGCACCCATCAGACGCGGCAAATTTGATTGCTCGCTATAGCCTTTCAAAGGCTGGCCGTTTGGCCCGGCCGTCAGGCTGACTTCCGATTGTGGGTCGATAAAGGCAATCACCCGCCCGCCGCGCATAATGAATTGGTCAATCGCATAGGCCTGCACGTCGCTGAGCGGACGCGGATGGGCGAGCAAAAGCACATCGATTTTATTGGGAATTTTAACCGCTTGCGGGACAATAAACTCAACCTCAAAACGGTCAGCCAATTCGGCATAAATCAAAAATGGCTGCGACTGGCCGCGCATCGCCGCCATAATGCCACCGGCGCCGGTATCCAATGGCAAATTGGAAATAATACCGAGCACCGGTTTTTCCGGCTGCGCCAAATTATGAATGAGGCGGGCCAAATCATATTCCAAATATTGCTGCCGCTCCGTGGCAAAAAACGGAATAATCTCGACATTATCAACCAGATTAGTGCCGACCAAACCGAAATAAACCACCTCACCCTCGGCAATCGGGCGCGCCACCAAACCTTGCGCTACGGCGCGGTCTTCGGCTTCAGAAAATGGCTGCGGGTCAATAATTTCCAAGTCCACAAGCCCGCGCGCCGCCAAGGTAATTTCTTCCAACATATCGCGCACGCGTTGCGCCTCAACGCGCAAGCCCGGCTGCTCGGAGGCAATGCTTTGCGAATAATAAAACTTCAACCGCACCGGCTCTTGGAGGCCGCGCAAAATATTTCGCGTGCCGTCGCTGAGCGTAAACAGCCCGCTTTCAGTTAAATCCAACCGCGCATTTCTGAGCGTCAGATTGGCAAATAAATTGACGCTGATGAAAATAATCGCCAGCAAAACCAAACCGACCGCATGCGGGCGGCGTGAAAAATAATGACGCAGCTTTTCAACCATTACGCGCCCTCAGCTTTTTTCATGATCCACGACAATCATCGTAGCGGTTAAAAACACGCCGATGAGGCTGGCGAAAAACATCACATCGCGCAAGTCAATCACCCCGCCGGTAATGGCACGAAAATGTGTCAGCAAAGAAAAACCGGCCAAGGTTTCAATCAAAGCTTGCGGCGCCCAGCCTTCAAATAATTCCAATGCCAAAGGCGCGCCCGAAACAGTGAATAAAAAACACACCACGACCGAGATAACAAAAGCGATGACTTGATTGCGGGTCAGCGCAGACAGGCATGAACCAATGGCCAAATAGCCGCCGGCCAGCATTAAAGAGCCGATATAAGAGGCCAGAATAACGCCATTATCCGGCTGGCCCAAAAAATTGACTGTCAGCCAAATCGGAAAAGTCAAGGTCAAGGCGAGCGCGGCAAACCCCCAAGCGGCGCAAAACTTGCCCAAAACAATGGCCGATAAAGGCACCGGCAAGGTGAGCAATAATTCAATAGAGCCATTGCGTCTTTCCTCGGCCCAAAGCCGCATGGAAATGGCCGGCAGAAAAAACAGATATAGCCAAGGATGAAACATGAAAAAGCTGGTCAAGTCAGCCTGTCCCATAGCGAAATAAGCGCCCAGATAAAACGTCGCCAAACCATTGGCCAGAAGAAACACAATGATGAAAACAAAGGCCAAAGGGGTGGCGAAATAGCCGGCAAATTCGCGCCGCGTAATGGCGATAAAACTGTGCAGCAGGTTTGGCGGGTTCATATCCATTAGCCATTTACCTGTAATTTTTCAGCCGCCGGACGCTGCTTGCCGGTCAGCGCGCCAAACACATCATCCAAGCGGCCTGTCTCCAAAGCCAAGGCGCGCGGGGCCAATCCGGCCGCGCCAATCGCGGCGCGCATGGCGGCCAGCAAATTGGCCGGCGCTTCGCCCTTGGCGGCAAATACATGCAACGTGCTCTCGCTGCCGCGTGTCACCAATTCAGCTTCACCATGCGGGACTTTTTTCAAACAAGCCTCCAGCGCCGGTAAATCTTGCGCGTCAAACACCACCGTCACCGCACCGGCGAAACGCGATTTTCCGGCCAGCTCGCCGGGCGTACCCTCGGCCACAATTTGTCCACGATCGATAATCATCGCAGCACTGCAAATCGCTTCCACTTCTTCCAAAATATGGGTGGAAATAATAATCGCTTTATCTTCAGCCATTTCTTCAATCGCTTGGCGCACTTGAAATTTCTGGTTCGGGTCAAGCCCGTCTGTCGGCTCATCCATCACCAAAACGGCCGGGTCATGGACAATCGCTTGCGCCAGACCGACACGACGGCGATAGCCTTTCGATAAAGTATCAATCGGCTGGTCCAGCACGCCGTGCAATTCAGTCATACCAATGGCGCGGGTTTCAGCTGCCCGCGCCGCTGCTTTATCAAGCCCACGAATGCGGGTGATGAATTGTAAGAACTGCCGCGGCGTCATATCCGGCCAAGCCGGTGCGCCCTCCGGTAAATAACCGAAATGGCGCTGTGCGGCCAACATATCATCGCAAATATCGCAACCCATAATCCGCGCCGTGCCGGAACTGGGGCGCAAAAAACCGGTAATCATTTTCATCGTGGTCGATTTACCCGCGCCATTAGGACCCAAAAAGCCCATCACTTGTCCGCGCGTTACGGCAAATGACAAATCGGCAACGGCGGTAAAGTCGCCGAATTTTTTTACCAGATTTTCGGTTTCAATCATGATTTCTCTTTCTGACCCTACACTTACGCAAACATGGCGCGGCTGGCAATGCGGTTTTATCGCCCGACCGGCGGAAACCGAACCGCCAATCAGGGTGCGTATCTGGGGAGGAGGAGAGGAATATGCCCGGCGCGCCTAACATTGGGAGGAGAAACAAACGGCGCACCGGGCGGGGCTCACAAGCAGCCTTACTAGAGCGGTTGAATGAGACAACAGCGTGACACAAATAAGGCCATTTAAAGGCAATTCTCGCGCTGCCAAAACTTGCAATCCGGCGGTGAAGCCGTCACGATAAGTGATGAGCAAATCAAGGAAATCTTTGGTCATTATCGGCAATGCTTTTGAACGCGAAAGACAAGCCAAAGCGCGCGGACAAAAACGGGTAATGTGGACGCGCGAGGAGCTGGCTGATTTATTGAATGTTTATGGCCGCTTTGTAGCGGCCGGCCATTGGCGCGATTATGCGATTAATGACGGCCGCGAAGCGGCAGCTTTTTCCATATTCCGCCGCTCAAGCGAAGTACCACTGTTTCGCATTGACAAAATTCCCGCCTTACGCCGCAAGCAGGGGCAATATGTATTGCACGCCATGGATGGGCGGATCTTGCGCCGCGGTCATGATTTGCGCGCATTAATGCGGTTTTTTGACCGCAAAGCGCTGCATATTGTCGAATAATTTTGTGAAAAAAAACAGCACTGCGCAAAAAAACGGCCCCGTAATCTTTTATCACGGAGCCGCTTAATTTTTGCCGCATTGGCGGTTCTAATCGCGATTGCCCAAGAATTGCAGCAAGAACAAGAACATATTGATAAAGTCCAAATACAGGCGCAGCGCCCCCATAATGGCTTTTTTCTCAGCAATTTCACGGCTGTCACCGGCGAAATAAATCCGCTTAATGTCTTGCGTGTCATAGGCAGTCAAACCGGCAAAGACCAGTACACCAATCACCGAAATGACGAAATGCATGGCTGAGCTTTGCAGGAAGAAATTAACGATAGAGGCAAGAATAATACCGATAAGGCCCATAAACAAAAACGAGCCCATGCCGCTCAAATCGCGTTTGGTCGTATAGCCGTAAAGCGACAAGGCGCCGAAAGAAGCGGCGGTAATGAGAAAGGTCCGCACCACGGAAACGCCGGTAAAAGCCAGCAGCACATAGGACAGGGACAGGCCGGTTAGGGCAGCATAAATCCAGAAAGTGGTTTTTGCCGCGCTTTCGCTCATTTTGTGGAGCCGCGCCGACAAGTATAAAACCATGCCAAGCGGGGCCAGAACGACCAGCCAAATCAACGGCGTTTGCGCCAGTGCAACATAAATGCCGGAAGCCGCGCCGATATAGGCGGTGATTGCTGTCGCCAGCAAGCCAAGGCCCATATAATTATAGACTTTGGTCATATAAATCCGCAGGCCTTCATCGACATATTGGCCGGCGGCGACAGATTGAGTGGTTTGATCGGGTGCCCGATTGTCAGCCATCACACAAATCCTTTTTAAATGGTTTCAACATTGCTTATATCAGCATAAATCGTGTCGATTTCAAGACTGTTTCACGACAATATGCGCGAATTTCAGCATATTCCGATAACCGCGTCCTATTCGGTACGCAAAACCGGTGCTGCCGGTGCGCCCAAAGCGCGATAAGTGCCGATAAGACCCAAAGTGACCGTCAAACTGACGGCGCCCAATACCGTTATCGCCAAGGTTAGCGGCAAAAACACGAATTTCGCCTGCATCGCCCCGACAATCAGCGCATAAGCGGCGAATGTACCGGCGGCGGCGGCAATCAGTGCCGCGCCCAGACCCATTAACGCATATTCCAAAGCAAAAGCCAGCATAATGCGCCGCCGTGTTGCACCTAAAACTTTCATCACCACCGCATCATAAACCCGCGCCCGATGACCGCTGGCCATAGCCCCGGCCAAAACCAAAATACCGGCCAGCATGGTCACCGCGCTCATCGCACGAATGCCGAGGCCAAGATTGTTCAAAATATCGCGCATAGAGGCAATCGCCTCTTTAACGCGAATAATCGTGATATTGGGGTAGTCGCGGGCAATTGTGCGGGCAAAAGCGGCCTCTTTATCAGCCGCCAGGCTCAGCGTCGCCAAATAACTATGCGGCGCATATTGCAAAGGATTGGGCGAAAACACCATTAGGAAATTCATCCCGCCCGAAGCCCAATCAATATAACGCAAATTGGCAATCTCCGCCTGTAACGGACGCCCCAGCACATTGACGGTGATTTTATCACCGACGCCAAGCCCCAATTCACCGGCTTCTTCGGCTGAAAAAGAGACCAGCGGCGGGCCGCTATAATCGGCCGGCCACCATGCGCCATCGACAATTTCGCCACCCTCCGGCGGGGTGGCCGCATAGGTTAAGCCGCGGTCGCCACGCAACACCCAAGCCGCTTCAGGCGGCGGATTGAAATCAGCCACTGAAATGCCGTTCAAAGATAAAATTTGCCCGCGCAACATGGCGGCGCTTTCAATTTGCGCGACATTGAAATCGCGCCGCGCCGTTGCCAATACCGGTTCGATTTGCTGCGGGCCGACATCCAATAAAAAGAAGCTCGGCGTACGCTCGGGTAAATCATCACTGATTTGCGCATTAATATTGCCATCGACCATGGAAATGGCCGACAGCAGCGTCACCGATAAACCGATAGATAACATTACCGCGCGCACCGGCGCTTGCGGGCGGGTGATATTAGCCAGTGCCAAACGCAATTCCGGTCGCTTCGGACGCCCGGCTTTTTTGGCCAGCACCACCAAAAGCGAGGCAGCACCGCGCAAAGCCAGATAAGACAAAGCCACACCGACGCCAAACCATAGCGCGACATCGCGGCGTTCTGAAATCAGCACGGCCAAAGCGGCAAGCCCGACAAAGCAGATTAAAATGGCCAGCAAATAGCGCATAGGCGGCATCGCCGCACTGTCTTCTGCATCGGCGCGAAACAATGATGTCACCGGGGTCAATTCAACGCGACCCAAAGGCCAAAGCGCAAATGCGGCAGCTGAGAGCAATCCGAAACCGGCGGCGGCGGCCAGCGGTTCGGGATATAAAGCCAAGACCATTTTGACCGGCAGCAATGCGCCGAATAAAAGTTGGATAAGCGCCGGTGTCGCCGCACCAAGAGACAGCCCGACCAGCAAAGCGAGAACACTGAGCGCGGTAATTTGCACCGCATAAATACGGAAAATAAACCTTCCCGAGCCGCCCAATGCCTTAATCACCGCAATGGTCTCACGGCGGCGTTGCAAATAAGCGGTAATCGCATTACCGACTCCAACCCCGCCAACCACCAAAGCGGTGAGGCCGACAAGCGTTAAAAACAAACCAAGCCGTTCGATAAAACGGCGCATGGAAGGCGAGGCATCGCTGCGGTCTCGAACCCGCCATCCGGCCAGCGGGAAAGTTTCGCCCGCTTGCGCGGCCAATGCCTTCACCATGTCATTATCGGCCTGCGGGGGCATTTGCAGGCGATAATGATAATTAACCAGAGCGCCTTCGCGCAGCAATCCGGCTGCGGTCAAAGTTTGATGACTGACCATTAGTCGCGGGGCCAGCGGAAAGCCACCGGCATTGCGGTCCGGCTCAGCGGCAATGACCGCATTAAGCCGCACATTTATATTGCCGATGGTTACCTGATCGCCGACCGACAGCTCCATACGATCAAACAATCCTTGCTCAGCCACCGCGCCGTAAATCACATTACCGGCTTGCCTTATCGGAGCCAATGCATCGGCCAGAGAGATATCGCGGTCGAGCAACATCTCGCCATAAAGCGGATAGGCTTTGTCAACTGCTTTCGCTTCGACCAGCATCGCTTCATCAGTGCGCCGTGCCATTACCCGCATCGTGGCAATCTCTGAGACACTGGCTTGCGCTTCCAGCCAGGCGCGCTCATCTTTATTGGCGGCACGATGCACCAGCCGCATATCAATATCGCCGCCCAATATGGCTTGCCCTTGCGCGGCCATGCCGGCGACAAGCGCGCTGGATAAAGAGCCGACCGCGGAAATAGTGAAAATGCCCAAAATCAAACAGAGCAGAAAAATGCGGAAGCCGGATAACATCCCGCCACCGGCGCCGCCGCGCATTTCGCGCCGCGCCAATTTTATGGCCAATGTCCAACCAAGGCGGCCGGAAGCGGCTGAACGGGAGCCGGTTTTCGACATCAGACCAGCACCCCGTCGCGCATGGTCAAATTACGATCGCACAGACCGGCCAGCTTGGCGTCATGGGTGATGAGCAAAAGCGTCGTCTTGCGGGTTTTCGCCAGATTGAGAATAAGCTGCATAATCGCATCGCCGGTTTTTTGGTCGAGATTGCCGGTCGGCTCATCGGCAAATAAAACCGGCGGGTCAGCAACCAAAGCGCGGGCCAAGGCCACGCGCTGCTGTTCACCGCCCGACATTTGCGCCGGATAATGATTTTCCCTATCCGCCAGCCCGACCTCGGCCAGCATCGCCGCGGCACGCGCGCGACAATCAGCCTCGCCGGCCAATTCCAAAGGCAAGGCGGTATTTTCAAGTGCCGTCATGGTCGGCACAAGATGAAAGCTTTGAAAGACAATGCCGATATGGGTGCGCCGAAAGCGCGCCAAATCATCTTCGCTCATCGTCGCATAATCATGCGCTGCCACCTCTACCGTGCCGGCTGTCGGCGGTTCCAATCCGGCCAAAACCATCAATAAAGTGGTCTTGCCGGAGCCGGATGGGCCGATAAGACCGACCGCTTCGCCCGGCTCAATTTTCAAATCAATGCCACGAAGAATATTGACGTCACCGGCACGACTGGGCAGGGTAACGGTGAGATTTTCAGTCTTGATCATATATGAAGCCAATCCTTTAAGGCCGGATGAGTTTATGTCCTATCTTCAACGCCGCTTGGCGTCAAACCTGTCACAGCCATGCCGGCCTTTTAGTGTCACATTCATTACGCTTTTCATCGCGGCTTGGATGAGTATCGGGGCAGCGCAGGCCCAACCAAATGCCGCGAAAATAAATAAGCTGCATTTGGTGGCCTTTGGCGACAGCTTGACCGCCGGCTATGGGCTGGCCCCGACAGACGGTTTTGTGCCGCAATTGGAAGCGGCTTTGGCCGCGCGCGGCCATCAGGTGAAAGTGCATAATGGCGGGGTTTCCGGCGATACCAGTTCCGGCGGCTTGGCGCGGCTTGATTGGGTAATCGGCCCGCATGCGCAAGCGGTGATTATTGAACTGGGGGCCAATGATATGTTGCGCGGCATTTCGCCGAAACTTACCGAACAAAACTTGCGCATGATGATTGAAAAAATACAGGCGCGCGGTCTGCCGATTTTATTGGCCGGCATGCTGGCAGCACCCAATCTTGGGCCGCAATATGAAACTCAATTCAACAGCCTTTATCCGAGGCTGGCGCAAGAATACGGTGTTGTCTATTATCCGTTTTTCTTGGACGGTGTGGCGGCCAATCCGAAACTTAATCTCGGTGACGGCATTCATCCCAATGCGACCGGCATTGCCGTTATCGTCGATAAAATCATGCCATCAGTGGAGAGGCTGTTGGCGCGCATCACATCTTAAATTCACGGAGAAACTAAAATGGAATATCGCCAGCTTGGCCGAACCGATATTAAAGTCAGCTCAATTTGCCTCGGCACAATGACATGGGGTGAACAAAACACCGAAGCCGAAGGCCATGAGCAGATGGACTATGCGGTGGAAATGGGCATTAATTTTTTTGACACGGCAGAAATGTATGCCGTACCGCCACGCCCCGAAACACAAGGCAAGACAGAAGAAATTATCGGCACATGGTTTCAAAAAACCGGCAAGCGCGAGGATATTATTCTGGCCACCAAAGTCGCCGGTCGCGCGCCCATGACTTGGCTGCGCGATGATGAGAGCCCGACCGAGCATACGCGCGCGCAAATTATGGAAGCGGTTGATAAAAGTCTGGCGCGGCTTCAAACCGATTATATCGATCTTTATCAATTGCATTGGCCGGACCGCCCGCTTCGTCTTTTCGGCGGCTTGGGCCATAAGGAAATGGGCGGCGAGATTAACCGCATTGAAGATATTTTGGGCGTGCTGGCCGATATTCAAAAGGCCGGCAAAGTCCGCCATTTTGGCCTGTCCAATGAAACACCTTGGGGCATTATGAAGTTTCTGCAATATGCGGAAATGGATAAATCCCTGCCGCGCATTGTTTCTGTGCAAAATGCCTATAATTTGCTGAACCGGATTTACGAGCTGGGCAGTTCGGAAATCTTTCACCGCGAAGATGTCGGCTTGCTGGCTTATTCGCCGCTGGCGCAAGGTTATTTGACCGGCAAATATCAAGGCGGGGCCAAACCGCAAGGCTCGCGCAAACAATTATTTGACCGCCTGCAACGCTATGAGGTGGACGGCGCAGAAGAGGTGATTGACAGCTATTTGGCGATTGCCGAAAAATACGGGCTGGATGCCTCGCAACTGGCCAATCAATTTGTTACCACGCGTGATTTCGTCACTTCAAATATTATCGGCGCGACCAGTATGGAACAGTTGAAACTGGCGGTCACAAGTGTCGATGTCGCGCTAACCGATGAGATTTTGGCCGATATTAATAAGGTGCATTTGCGCACCCCCAATCTGTGCCCATAGGCATATAAAATTCTTGCCGACAGGCAAAAGAGAGGACATTAAATGGTTACGAAATTAACCAATGCCGAAAAAAAAGCTGCGATGAGCAAGCTGAAAGGCTGGAAAAAAGTCAGCGGTCGCGATGCGATTAAAAAGACGTTTATCTTTGCCGATTTCAATGCCGCTTTTGGCTGGATGAGCCGCATCGCGCTTGAGGCCGAAAAGCTCGACCATCATCCCGAATGGGACAATGTTTATAAAACCGTCAATATTGTGCTGACCACGCATGATGCCGGTGGCTTGTCGGCGCTGGATATCAAATTGGCGCGCTTTATGGATAAAACAGCCGGCGCGGCGGGCCGGCAAAAGTAAATGCGCCAAGCGCGCATCAATATGGCCGATATTGCGGTATTGGCCTTGCTGGCGACGCTGGCTATCGGCACTGCGCTTTTACAAAACCGCCATCAACCCATGGCGCTGCATGACCGCGATATTCGCCATATTATCGAGGCGCAAATCGATGCGTTTCATCGCGAAGATGGCGCAACCGCTTTCGGCTTTGCCTCGCCGGAATTAAAAGCGCAATTCGGCGAAGCAGCTATTTTTATGGCGATGGTGCGGGCCCATTATCGGCCGGTCTATATGGCGCGGCGGGTCAGTTTTACCGGTAAAGCGCGAGCCATTGCCGAGCGGCCTGAAACGCGCCTGCAGATCGTGTATTTGGTTGATGATCGCGGCACCGGTCATAAGGCGCGTTACATGATGCAAAAACAGCCGGACGGATCTTGGAAGATCGCCGGCTGTCAATTAATGCCGACCGAACAATTAGATATTTGATCGGTCGGCTTTTCTTTTCCCCTAGCGGGGGGCACCTTTTCCCCTAGCGGGGGCACCTTTTCCCCTAGCGGGGGGCCATGCGAATAGCACCGTCAAGGCGCACATCTTCACCGTTGAAATAATTTACTTCGCACATCGTGGCGGCCAGCTTGGCATATTCTTGCGGCAAGCCAAGGCGTGACGGATATGGCACCATAGCGCCCAACGCTTGGCGAACATTATCCGGCGCACCGGCCAAAAGCGGCGTATCGAAAATACCCGGCAAAATCGTATTGACGCGAATGCCTTCGCGCGACAAGTCACGCGCAATCGGCAATGTCATGCCGACCACACCGGCTTTTGAGGCTGAATAAGAAGCCTGACCGATTTGCCCGTCTTCCGCGGCAACAGATGCCGTATTCACCATGGCGCCACGGTCGCCGCATTCCAGCGGATCAAGGCTCATCATACCGGCAGCCGATTTGGCAATGCAGCGAAACGTGCCGACCAGATTAATCTGGATAATCAGATTAAAAGCATCGAGCGGGAAGTGATTGATTTCTCCGGTCTCTTTATTACGCGAGGCAGTTTTCACTGCATTACCGGTGCCGGCGCAATTGATCAAAATGCGCTCTTGGCCGAGGCTCTCACGAATTTTGGCAAAGCCTGCATCAACCTGCTCGTCTGAGGTTACATTCACATTGGCAAATGTGCCGCCCAATTCTTTGGCAACCGCTTCACCTTTTTCCTCATTCATGTCGAAAATACCGATTTTGACGCCTTTTTCAGCCAATAGGCGAGCTGTCGCTTCGCCGAGGCCAGACGCGCCACCGGTGATGATGGCGGTAATATTTGAATCCAGTTTCATTATCTGTCTCCCCAAATGGTGGATTTATATGCGCCGACTTTATTCAGTCGGTGAAAGCCACGCAAGGGCTTATCGCTATGCGGCGTTTTTTTGCATCGCCTCGCGGCGGACAATATAGAAGCTGGAGCCGACAATAATAAGCGCACCGATAATCGTATAAATATCCGGCACATCGGAAAATATCAGCCAGCCGGCCAAAGCGGCAAAAATCAGACGCGAATAATCAACCGGCGCAATCACACTGGCCTCACCCAGCGCAAAAGCGCGAATGAAACAATTATGCGAAATAGTCGCCAAAATGCCCATCGCCACCAACATGAAAAATTCATTCCATGTTGGGGTTTGCCAAACAAAGAAAGTCGGAATGGCAATCAAGGTGACCGAGACCGTATTGGTGTAAAACATCAGTGTTACCGGCCCGTCATAGCGCGACGCAATATTCACCAAGACCGTGGCCAGCGCGACCAAAAAAGCGTGCCCCAAAGCCGCCGCCGCGCCAAGGCTCAAAACCAAGCCGGCATCACCGGCACCAAAGCCCGGCCTTAACATAATCAACACGCCGACAAAGCCGACCATCGCCGCCAAAGCGCGACGCGGGCCGACCGCTTCGGATAAAATAAACGCCGCCAAGGGCACTAAAAATAAATTGCGCGAAAAACTTATCGCTTGCGCCTCCGCCAGGGGCAAAACGACAATTGCGTAAAAGCCCAAAAACATTGCCAGCGAACCGACCACACCACGGGTCAATTGCAAAAGCGGAATTTGCGTTTGCATGCCTTTGCGAATGCCACCGGTGCGCCAAAATATCGGCAAAATCACCGCCAAGGCGACCAGCCCACGAAAAAAAGAAATCTCAAACGGGTGCAGGGTCTGGCCCAGCGATTTTACCAAAACGCCGGTAAAGGTGAATAATGTCGCGGAAACCAAAAGCCATAAAGCGGCGCGGCGATTATCGACCGCCTTTGGCGGCATTGCGTCAGAGGCGGTCGACATAAATTATCCTTCGCTGCGGCCGGTGGTCAGAATAACCTTACCTTTGACCTCGCGATTGGCCATTTTATTCAGCGCATCGGCAGCTTGCTCGAGCGGGAACTTATCGGAAATATGCGGACGAATTGTGCCGGCCTTATACATTTCCATCAACTCTTGCAAATTCGCCTGATTGGCTTTCGGGTCGCGCATGGTAAACGCGCCCCAAAACACACCGACAATTTGACAGCTTTTCAACAGCGCCAAATTAAGCGGAATTTTCGGAATATCACCGGCCGCAAACCCGATAACCAAATAACGCCCTTCCCAATTAATCGCCCGCAAAGCCGGCTCGGCATAATCATCGCCGATCGGGTCGTAAATCACATCCGCGCCTTGTCCGCCGGTCTTTTCCTTAATCGCATCGGAAAAGGCTTTTTGCTGGTCGCGGGTCAGCTTGCCGGTCGGGTAAAGAATAGTCTCATCGGCCCCATGCTCAACACAAATATCAAGTTTGTCTTGCGTCGAGGCCGCAGCAATGACGCGCGCGCCCATTGCCTTGCCCAATTCAACCGCCGCCAAGCCGACACCGCCGGCCGCGCCCATCACCAAAAGCGTCTCGCCGGCTTTCAACATGGCGCGGTCTTTCAGACCATAATGCGATGTGCCATAGGTCAGCACCAAAGCTGAGGCGGTTTCCAGATCCATTTCATCGGGGATCGGAATGCAGGCCGCTTCGTTAATCGCAATCTGTTCAACAAAACCGCCATTGCCACAAGAGCCGATAACGCGGTCGCCGATTTTCAGATTTTCGACACCATCACCCAGCTTGGAGACAATACCGGCCACTTCACCACCCGGCGAAAACGGCAGTGGCGGCTTGAACTGATATTTATTTTGAATGATCAATACATCCGGAAAATTAACCGCCGCAGCGTGCACATCCAATATAACTTCGCCGGGGCCGGGCTCCGGCGCGGCAATATCTTCAACCACCAAGCTTTCCGGTGGTCCGAATTCTTTACACAATACAGCTTTCATGATGCTCTCCCTTTATCTTTTGCCGTCCGGCTTTTTCCTGTTGTAAGCCTGTTAGGCGGTTTTGAATATCCGCCAAGGCCGATTTGATAGCGTCATCACCAAAATCCGAAGACAAACAAATGGCAAGCAAATGGTCATGCTTGATTGCCTATCGATGGGGTTTTCTTTCGGCGGTCTGCGCCATAACATAGCCACATCATAAGCAAGCGCGGAATAATGAGAAGCGGAAAATGAGGGCAATCAGATGAAAGGCTATTTCGGCATCGGTATTGAGAAGGCATCCAAACCGATGAATATGGGCAATCTGGTGCGTTCGGCGCATGCCTTTGGGGCCAGTTTCGTGTTTACTGTCAATGCGCATTACCGTTTGCGCGAGGCGCGTTCCGATACGTCGAAAACGCAAAAATCCGTCCCTTGGTATGATTGGGATAGTATCGACACTATGATGGTACCGAAAGATTGCACCTTGGTCGGGGTCGAGCTGACCGATGAAGCGATTGATTTACCGAGCTTTACCCATCCGCGCTGTGCCGTTTATGTGATGGGGCCGGAGCGCGGTGATTTATCAAACGAGATGCGAGAAAAATGCGCCCATATTATTCGCATCCCAACGCGCTTTTGCGTCAATGTGCAAATTGCCGGCGCGATTGTGATGTATGATCGGCTGCAGACATTGGGGCGCTTTGAACCGCGGCCAATTATGCCGGGTGGTCAAAAAGGCCCGCAATTCACCCCATAATGCAAAAAGGCAAATTTACAGCCGCCCTTCCAGCTCATTACGCAATCTTGAAAAGGCCAGTCGCAAACGCGATTTGACTGTCCCCAAAGGCAAATTTGTGTCCGCCGCAATTTTTGAATGCGACCAGCCATTATAAAAAGCAAGGCGGACCAATTCGCGCTGCTCATCGGGTAATTTTTGCAGCGCATCGCGCACCGCATCCGCCTCACGCAGACCGATAACTTCATCATCAGGGCGCGGCGGCGGGTCCGGCGCCATGCTGGGATCTTCCGCTTCAATTTCGGGAAATTTTCGACGCCGCAAAATATCAATACGGCGATTGCGGGCAATGGTGAAAATCCATGTCGAAGCGGCAGCTTTTCTGCGGTCAAATAAATCTGCTTTGCGCCACACGGTAAGCAGCGCATCTTGCATCACTTCTTCCGCTTGTGCATCATTTGCGCCCAGCCGCATTAAATAGCCTTTCAGCCGCGGGGCGAAATGTGAAAACAGCGCGGCAAAAGCCTCGCGGTCTTGATGTTCGGCGATCTTTTCGATGAGACCGGCAAAATCCGGCTTAACCGATTTTGCTTTGGCGCTTTGGGCCTGATCTTTCTCTACTTCGTGTCGCGCGGAGCCGATATTCTGGCCGCTCGATGACATGGTCTACTGACCCTTTCTACGCACACAATATTCCGTGTACATGTGAAGTAGAACTTATCGAACGCATAAAAGCAAGAAAAAGCGGGCTGGCCAGCCGCGCCAAATCATAATAGTTTTGCGTTTATGGTGAAAACGCTCCTATTTTCGGTTTTTTTCGTGTTCTCAGCGTCCATTGCCGCCGTGTCGGCCAATCAGGCGCAAGCCCAATTCAGCGATTGGCGGCTCTTTGTCGAAGGCAGCGGGCAGGCGAAAAACTGCTATATTGCCAGCGAACCCAAGCGCAGCACACCGAAAAACGCCAAGCGCGGTGATATTTTTCTGGTCATATCGCATCGCCCCGGCCAGGGCGTGCGCAATGAATTATCGGTCCGCATCGGCTATCCGTTTTCTGCCACCTCAGAACCGTTTGCCCGTATCGGCAGCGATGAGTTCGGTTTTTTCACCGGCGTTGAAGTGCAAAACGGAGCGGATGAATGGGCGTGGCTGGATAAGCTGGATGACCAGCCGCGTTTGGTCACCGCAATGAAGCGCGGCAATGAGCTGGTTTTCAAAGCCACATCAGCGCGCGGCACATTGACCACGGACAGTTATAGCCTGAAAGGCGTGACCGCGGCGATGAAGGCGCTGGACGCGGCCTGCCCCGCCCCCTAAAACGGGCATATGCAAGAGCTGACCACCCAACCCAAAGCAAGCCTTATCGGCATGACCCGCAGCCAATTGCGCGACGCCTTGGCGGCATTGGGCGTTGCCGATAAACAGACGCGCATGCGGGTCAATCAAATATGGAGTTGGCTATATGCGCATGGCGTGCGCGATTTTGATGCGATGAGCAATGTCGCCAAAGATTTGCGCGATAAATTGGCGGCGCAATATTCGCTGGAGCGGCTGGAAATGGCCGAGGCGCATTATTCAGAAGATGGCACGCGCAAATATTTATTCCGCTTGGATGACGGGCAATTGGTCGAGACCGTGTACATACCGGAAGTCGGTCGCGGCACTTTATGCATTTCCAGCCAAGTCGGCTGCACATTGACCTGTCGGTTTTGCCATACCGGCACCCAAAAACTGGTGCGCAATTTAACCGCTGCCGAAATTACCGGCCAAATGGTGGCGGCGCGCGATGATTTGGAAGATTGGGGCGGCGGCCCACAATCCAATCGCGGCACCCGCAAAGTGACCAATGTGGTGATGATGGGCATGGGCGAGCCGCTTTATAATAGCGAGGAAGTCGCTGAGGCTTTGAATGTGATGAGCGATGGCGATGGGCTGAGCCTGTCCAAGCGGCGCATCACCCTATCGACCTCCGGCGTGGTACCGGAAATTCCGCCAATTGGTGAAAAGACCGGCGTCATGCTGGCGATTTCTTTGCACGCCGTGACCGATGAATTGCGCAATGAACTGGTGCCGCTGAATAAAAAATATCCGATTGCCGATCTGCTGGAAGCCTGTCGGCAATGGCCCGGCCTGTCCAATGCCAAGCGCATTACCTTTGAATATGTGATGCTGAAAGGGGTCAATGACAGCGACGCGGATGCCCGCGCTTTGGTGAAATTACTGGCCGGCATTCCGGCCAAAATCAATCTCATCCCGTTCAATCCCTGGCCCGGCGCGCCATATGAATGTTCTGACCATCAGCGGATGCAAGCCTTTGCCGATATTGTCAATAAGGCCGGCTATGCCAGTCCGGTGCGCCGCCCGCGCGGTCGCGATATTATGGCTGCGTGTGGCCAGTTGAAATCAGCCAGCGTCAAGCAAAGCGCAGCTGAAAAGAAAAAGGCCGAATTGGCTCTTCGTAATTTGGCTCGATGAGCCAGCCGCAATAAAAGGCAGTCATTGCGAAGAAAAGAAGAACGACAATCGGGCAACAAATAATCCAAACAACAACCACGGCCATTTTACGATTGCAATAACACAACTTTTGGCCTCGCGTCCCGATTGCCGCCGAAAGGCGGGGGCCGCCCTTCATCTATAAACTTAGGCGTGTTTTCATATCAACACCACACGCACAGGTTGTAAAATCACATTAAATATCCCTGCCTTTTTATATTGATATTGACTGAGAGAGGCGCTCTGAGCACACTGTAAGTGCTCAATAATAAGAAAAGGAGCAACTCCCATGCGCAAATATCTCATCGCCGCTCTGCCGGTTTTTATCATCGCCGTGGCGCTTATAAGCTGCACAATTGGCGTCGATACTGACTTCACCGCATTGGAACGCAAAGATTGTGACGCGCTGCAGGTCGAAAGAGCCGATGGGCGCAGCTTGCAAGAAGAAATCGACAATAGCGGCAAAAGCTTTCTCACTCTGGCCGAAGAAGAGGCACAAAACTCATTCATGGGACGTTTGTTTATGCGCATCTTGATCTGGCGTTCCGGTAATCGTGAAGCGGCCAATGCCGAGGTTGCGCGCCTACAATTACAGCACATGAAGGCACTCGACCGAGAAATTGCGGCGCGCTGCAACTGAGCCTTCCATTTTTCTCCATTCGGCTTATAAAGACGCCATATATGGAGAAAACCATGGCCGATAAAAGCGATATCGATAAAGTTGTGCTGGCCTATTCGGGCGGCTTGGATACCTCGATCATTTTGAAATGGTTGCAGGAAACCTATGATTGCGAAGTGGTGACCTTTACCGCCGATCTCGGCCAGGGTGAAGAGTTGGAACCGGCCCGCGCCAAAGCCGAAATGCTGGGCATTAAAGAGATTTTCATTGAAGATTTACGCGAAGAATTTGTCCGCGATTATGTGTTTCCGATGTTTCGCGCCAATGCGCTTTATGAGGGGGTTTATCTTTTGGGCACCTCCATTGCGCGGCCGCTTATTGCCAAACGGCAAGTCGAAATTGCCGCCGCCACAGGGGCTGACGCGGTGTGCCATGGTGCCACCGGCAAGGGCAATGACCAAGTGCGCTTTGAGCTTGGCTATTATGCCTGCAATCCGCAAATCAAAGTGATTGCGCCATGGCGCGAATGGGATTTACAGAGCCGCGAAAAACTCATCGCCTATGCTGAAGAAAACCAAATTCCGGTGCCGAAAGACAAGCGCGGTGAAGCGCCGTTTTCGGTCGATGCCAATTTGCTGCATACATCCAGCGAAGGCAAAGTGTTGGAAGACCCGGGCCAGCCCTGCCCTGAATTTGTCTATCAGCGCACGGTCAGCCCCGAGGCTGCCCCCGATAAGCCGACCGAAATCACTGTCGGTTTTGAGGCCGGTGATGCGGTGTCGATTAATGGTGAAAAATTATCGCCGGCCGCTTTATTGGCAAAGCTCAATGAGCTGGGCGGCGCAAACGGCATTGGACGGCTTGATTTGGTGGAAAACCGTTTTGTCGGCATGAAGTCACGCGGCGTGTATGAAACACCGGGCGGGACAATTTTGCTGGCCGCGCATCGTGGTATTGAGAGCATTACGCTGGACCGCGGCGCGATGCATTTAAAAGACGAGTTGATGCCACGCTATGCCGAGCTGATTTATAACGGCTTTTGGTTTGCGCCCGAGCGCACCATGCTGCAAGCGGCGATTGATGCCAGCCAGTCGCATGTGACCGGCGAAGTGGTGTTGAAACTGTATAAGGGCAGCGTGTCGGTTGTGTCGCGCAAAAGCCCCTATTCGCTGTATTCAGAAGAGCATGTGACTTTTGAAGAAGATGCGGTGTATGACCAGTTCGACGCTGAAGGCTTTATCAAGCTGAACGCGCTGCGACTGAAATTGCTGGGTAAGCAGAAGTAAATGAGCCGAAACAGTCAGCAGTTGATATAGCGAATGGCGTTTTGACCACCCTGTTGTCGTTCAGGTAAGAACTTGTTTTCATAAATGCCGCAAATGCTGTCCGGCGCTTCTTGGCCGATAAAACCATGTCGTTCGGGGCGATGATGCGGAAAGTCAGGACGGTGTCCAGGGTCGGCAAAATGCGGAAAATTAGCCTCCGTCGCTGGCAACCACGCATTGGCCACAAACACGCCGCGACATACGTCATCAACGCAACCCAAAACATAATCTGCCGTAGCAGCGCGCTTCGGGTCAATCCGCCACGCCCAGGAAACAGAATAATAAAGTGAACCACGGCCTTTCAAGACGCGAGGCTGCGTTTTGATAATCAGCAATTTGTGCTGCGGAATTAAAGTATCCATCTTGCGCTCCTATTTTTCTTATTGCGCGAGATATTAAGCTAACTCAGACCTCTATCTCATCAAAGCCGTTTTGCCGACAAAATGCGGTTAGCGTGTTTTTCAAAAGACAGGCTATCGTCATCGGGCCGACGCCGCCGGGCACCGGTGTGATATGCGCCGCCGGTTCCGAGGCAGCGGCGAAATCAACATCGCCAACGAGGCGCGTCTTCCCCTCACCTTTTTCGGGCGCATCAATGCGGTTAATACCGACATCAATAACGCACGCACCGGGCTTTACCCAATCGCCTTTTACCATTTCAGCAATGCCGACCGCAGCGACCAAAATATCGGCGCTGCGGCAGACTTCGGCCAAATCTTTTGTCCGCGAATGGGCCATCGTAACTGTGCAGTTTTCATTCAGCAGTAATTGCGCTACCGGCTTGCCGACCAAATTGGAGCGGCCAATAATAACCGCATGCTTGCCGGTTAAATCTTTTAAGGTTTGCTTGGCCAAAATAACACTTCCGGTCGGCGTGCACGGGGTCAGCGCATCAAGGCCGGAAACCAGCCGTCCGGCGTTTAACGGGTTAAGCCCGTCAACATCTTTGGCCGGATCAATCGTGTCGATGATTTTTTGCTGCGAAATATGCGCCGGAACGGGAAACTGCACCAATATGCCGTTTACGCGCGTATCTTCATTAAGCGCGCGGACTTTTTCCAACAACACCTCTTCCGGCGTATCTTCCGGCAAGCGAAACTCAAATGAGTTCATCCCCGCCTGTTTGGTCGCTATGCCTTTATTTTTGACATAGACTTGGCTGGCTGCATCCTCACCAACCAGCACCACGGCAAGCCCCGGCTTTTTGCCATGCGCTGCTTCCAGCGTCGACACGGCTGTGCCGATGCGGGCGCGCAAATCGGCCGCGATTTCTTTGCCGTCAATAATGTCTGCTGTCATCAAACGCGCCCCTTAACCCGCAAAGGCCAGCGGGCCGAGTATTTCCCACATCAGATTGCGCAAAAACATCAAGCCGAAAATGACAATAATCGGTGACAAATCAAGCCCGCCCATATCGGGAAGAAATTGTCGGATACGCCGATAGACCGGCTCGGTCATACGGTTCAGCGCATCGCCTAGCATGTAAACAAAGCGGTTGCGCATATTGATGACATCAAAAGCGACCAACCAACTCAGCACCGCTGAGGCGATGACAATCCAGATATAAAATTCAATCAGCTGTGAAACCAGCGTCAGCAAAGCGCCCATAAAACCCTCTTTAAGAAGCGAGTAAAGGCGAGAGCTTAAATGACTGCTTCGCCGTCATCTTTCATATAGATTGAATCGCGCGGTTTTGCCATCACGCGGCGCACCATTGGCTCAAAAAATTCCAGCGGATAGCTTTCATATTCCGGGTCAAAGCTCGATTGGTCATAAAGATGGCAGAACTGGGCGGTATATTCAAAATGCTCATGCTCGCGAAACGCTTCGCGCGCGTCGCGGTCCAGCCCGATATGATGGAAGAAATAATAGCCTTGAAACACGCCATGATTTTGCAGCATGAAATAATTCTGCTCTGAAATAAACGGTTTCAAGATCGTTGCGCCCAATTCAGCATGATTGAACGAACCCAGCAAATCGCCGATATCGTGCAATAAGGCACATACCACATATTCCTCATCGCGCCCGTCTTTATGCGCGCGGGTTGCGGTTTGCAAGCTGTGCTCCAAACGATCAACGGCAAAGCCGCCAAAATCACCGCCCAGCATTTTCAAATGGTCAAGCACACGGTCCGGCAAGCCTTTTGAAAAATCACCAAAGGCGGCTGAAATCTTTTGATAATCTTCCGCACTGCCATCGGCCATGGCGGCAAATTGGGCGCGGTCTTTCGTATCATCAAGCATAGCAATCTCCCTCAATTTGCGAAAATTGTGCCGCAAGACGCCCCACAAGACAAGGCAAAAGGCAAAGCAAAAGGCAATTTTTCTTGCCCAAGCATTGCCTTTCGGCCGCACTTGCGTAAGCTCTATCTATCTAAAATGGGAGAAGAAAATGCTCGGATATGTAACCCTTGGTACCAATAATATCGAACAGGCGCGGGCCTTTTACGGCGCGCTTTTGGGCGAACTTGGCATGAGCGAATTATTTGATAATGGTCGCTTATATTTCTATGGCGCCGCACCGCAAGGCCCGTTTGTGGTCATTGGCGGGCCGTATGACGAACAAGCGGCCACTGTCGGCAATGGCGTTATGGTGGCGCTGAACTGCGGCTCTAATGAGAAAATTGAGGCGATGCACGCCAAAGCCTTGCAACTGGGAGCCACTGATGATGGCGAGCCGGGCGAGCGTGTGCCCGGCGTATTTTATGGCGCCTATGTGCGCGATCCGGATGGCCATAAGCTGTGCTTTTATAAAATGGGCGGCTAAAGCCGAAAAATTCATGAAAATGGCGGCATCCGTTTTAGGATTTGCCGCCATTTTTTAGCTTTCTTCAGGCGCCGGCCGATTGGGCGATGCGTAATTGGCATCATGAATACCGCGCACCCCATCAAAGAAGGCGTAAATTTCCGCCAAATCAGCCTCCATATCACCGCTCGGATAGAGAATGCGATCGACACCAACCGATTTCTTATCGCAATCAACACTGGCCAGAATAATCGGCACATTGGCAGCCATCGCAATATGGTAAAATCCGGTTTTCCAATGCGTGCGCGGACTGCGTGTCCCTTCCGGTGTCACCACCAAATGAAACACCTCATTTTTTTCAAATTGCGCCGCCATTTGCCCGACATAATCGCGCGCTGCGCGGCGGTCGACCGGAATGCCGCCACAAAATCTTAAAAACCAACCAAGCGGCGGCCAAAAAAGCGTGTGCTTGATAAGCACCCGAACATGCAAATTAAGCGCAAAGACCAAAGGCAGAAACAGACCGAAATCCCAATAAGAAGTATGCGGCGCGACTATCACCACGCATTTTTTAATTTCCTTGGGAATGGTCGGGCCCGGCCGCCAACCGATAATAATCAGCGCCGTCCAAGCAATCAGCTTGGCCAGTTGACTGACAATCGGCATATTGAAAATGGTCATATCACCCTCGAAAACATGGTCTCAAATTATCTTGTAAAATTCTAATAGCGGCTAAATTAACGCCAATGCGTCAAGATGCAATGCCTGCCAAGCCGAACGCTCCGCCATCACCGCAAACATTTCATCACCACGCGCCGTGCGCTCAACAATCATCGCTGAAATAACCGCCATAATGAAACCGGAAAAAGCCGCATATCGATAATCGGCCCAAGCGCGCTCAAAATCATAATCGCCGACACAATCGCCCAATTGCGCGTGATAAGCGGCGACCAATTCACGTTCAATGGCGGCGCGTTCATCGGGGCTTTTTAAGCTGGTGGATATGCAATAGGCAATATCGCCCATGGGCCCGGCGGCCGAGGCGGTTTGCCAATCCAATAAAACCGTGCGTCCTTCGGCATCGGAAAACAGCAAATTATCCAGCCGCAAATCACCATGCGACAGAACCACAGGTCCGTCGCGATGCGCCAAATAGGCCTCAAAATGCGCCACTAAATGCGCCCCCATATCGAGAATATCGGCATCCAATCGGCCCTCATAACGGGCCCGCCATTCCGGATAAACCGCTTGCATCAAACCGATAATAAAGGCGCGGCGTTCATCGGTTTGGCCATAATGCAAAAAATCATGTTTCGCTAAATTCGGATCATTCCAATGGCTTTGATGCAGGCGCGCCGCCTCACTTAATGTGGCTTCAAGCTGGTCGCGCGTGCAGCCATCCATTTGCGCGATTTGCACCGCCGGCGCCATATCCTCAAACAATAAAACCCCGTCGCTGCGCGCTGCGTCATAAGCGGTCAAATAAGGATGCGGCACACGTGCCCCACAATTATCGCCGAAATGTGCATAAAATTGCGTTTCTATTTCATATAAATGCATATTCCGCGCGGTCTCACGGCTGACTGCATCGGCGGCCGGGCATTTGGCGACCAGCGAGCTCGGCAGCTCAAGCGCCGCCGCATCAACCGCCCAATCAAGCATTACCCGAAAACTGTCACCGACTTGGCCGGTGCCGACCGGAGCAAACTCAAAGCCACGCAAAGCATCAGCCTTGTGCCCGAATAAATCGGCCAGAAACGCATTGTCAAATTTTTTCGGATGGTCGCGTACGGACATTGCTCACCTCACCCCATAATCCGGTCGAGCAAATCTTCAAAACCGCTGGGCTGATGCGGACCGATAAATAATTGCTCGACCACACCAAGCCCGTCATGGCGCGCGCCATTGAATTGCAGCGTCACATCCGACAGGCTTTGAATATGCAGATTTTCCATTTTGCCGGCTTTTAAGGCAGCTTCCGCCTCATCCAGCGCAAACTCATCAAACGCCACGCGCAGCGCGCCATGATGCATGCCATGGTTCCATTCAGGATGAATATAGCCAAGCCCTTGCATATAAAATATATGCCCTTTCGGCTTTATCTCGACCTCAAGCCCGCCGCCTGAAAGGCGCAAATGCGATACACGTCTGGTGCCGTCCAGATAATCGGTTTTAAAATCCATCTGGCTGACTTCAGTGCGTGCGGCAGCGGCGAAATCATCAAATACCGCTTTCCTATTCCATGCCGCGCCATCGCCATCATCATTGCTGTGACAGAAAAACGCCGCTTGCTCAAAATTACACGGCGTCCATAGCCAATAAAATTGCTGCGGTGCCGGCGGCACCGGCGCTTGTGCATCGGCCGCGCCAACTTGCCTTATACCCCAGCTGCGGTCGCGCGTGCCGCGACAAGCGCTCACATCAATTTTCGTACCGCGTAAATCAAGTTGTCCCTGCCAGTCAATATTTTGCGTTGCGCGGGTTAAATCCATCATCAAACGCGTGCCTTGTCGACGGGTGAAGCGCGGCTCTTCAATCGGCGCATGGCGCGCTATTGCCGTTAGCGTGCCGGTCAAGCCGCCTTCATTATCGCTCAATGTGATGCGGGTCTCTTGCAACGGTTTGACAATCTCAATGCGCAAAGGCCCGATTGACAGATCCAGCCGGTCGCCCAGCATTTCTTTTGAGGTGCGCAAATTATATTGCCGCCCGTCATAAGACAGCGAAAAACTGGCATCCATAATGTTTAACTGCGGATAAACACCAAGCGCCGCGGCGAAGAAAACGCTGCCATCATCGCTATAGCCGTTAAAGAAAAACCGGTCATAGAAATTGCGGTCGCTGCCCGCATAAGCCATGGGCTCAGGCGTTTGGTGCAGCGGATAATCATCGGCCGGTGTCAGCATGTGCGCCTCCTGGTGTTATCGGGCAGAAATGCCGCCATCGAGTTTTATTTCAGCGCCGGTCATGAACTTGCTTTCATCACTGGCCAGATAAAGCACCGCATGAGCGACATCATCGGGATCACCGATTTCACCCAAAGGCACTTGCCGCGCCAATTTCTTTTTCAGCTCTTCCTTATCCATTTGCGCGCCCATGTCGTCCAAAATCGGCGTGTCGATAAAGGTCGGGTGAATGGAATTGGAGCGGATTTTATAGCCGCGATTGGCACAATGCAGCGCCACTGATTTTGACAATAGCCAAACCCCGGCCTTGGCCGAATTATAGGCCGCCATATTATGACCGGCAATGAGACCGGCAATGGAGGAAATATTGATAATCGAACCCGGCGCATGCGGCACCATTAGCGGAATGGCATATTTGCAGCCCAAAAACACGCTATCGACATCCACCGCATGGACATGTTTCCAAGTTTCAAAATCCGTATCTTCCACTGTTGTGCCGCCGCCAATGCCGGCATTGTTCAAAAGCACATTCATCCCGCCCATATCTTCATTGGCTGCTTCCAAGGCGGCTTTCCAGTTTTCTTCCTGCGTGACATCGAGGCGATAGGCGAAGGCTTGGCCGGGATGATTTGCATTAATCTCATCGGCAACCGCTTTGACGCCGTCTTCATTAATATCGCTCAGCGCCACTTTCGCGCCTTCCTTGGCCAGCATGACGGCAGACGCTTTGCCCAATCCTGACGCCGCGCCGGTGATGAATGCCATTTTTCCTTTGACCCGCATAAAACTCTCCTAGTCTTTTTTTGAGGCGTTAAAGACAGCGCGCACCGCTGCCTTGTTTTCTTCAGAACCGGTGAGCAAGGCATATTGCTCGCGGTCCATAAATGAGGACAAATGATTGAGCGCATTGGCTTGCGCGTTAATCGCCTGTTTCGACATGCGCACCGGCACCGGTGGCAGCGCCAATACTTTGGCGGCAAGGCTTTGCGCAGCAGCCAAGGCACCGCCCGATGCGGTGACCATATCGACCAGCCCCCAATCGGCAGCCGTTTCAGCGCCGATATTTTCGCCCAAAATAACCAATTGCTTGGCGCGGGATGGGCCGATAAGCGCGGCGATGCGCGGATTGGATTGCCATGACATATTTATGCCGAGCGGCACTTCCGGCAGGCGAATATCGCAATCTTGTGAAGCGGTGCGCCAATCGCATGACACGGCCAAGGCCAGCCCGCCGCCAATGGCAAAACGCTCCATCGCGCAAATGGTGATTTGCTCCAGCGCTTCCCATGCGGCGCACATATCGGGGCCGAGCAGCAGCTTTTGGCGTTGTGTCAGCGTATCCAGCCCATGCGTGTGCATGTCAGGGTCTTTCAAATCGGCGCCAATGGTAAACACACGCGCCCCGGTGAGAATGACGCAATGGGTTTCAATATCAGTCTTCAACCAGCGTGCCGCATCGCGCAGGCCTTCCATCGCCTCAGCCGATAGCGGGTTCATGCCGCCGCCATAAGTGCCGCGGTCAAGCGTTACTGTGGCCAAGCCGTTTTCGCGTGTCAGCGACACACAATCGGGCAATTGCGGTTGCGCCATGAAAGCCTCCCCCTGATTTATCTTCTGGGCGATATGGTAGTGAGGCGGCGGTATTTTGCAAGAGGCTTGCTTTTAAGTCGGAGGCCATCGGCTTTTCATCAGCGGACATAAAAACGGCGAAAAAAAGGGCGATAAAAAAGGGCGGCTCCGAAGAACCGCCCTTAAATTCAGTTTTGCGTTTGGATTAACGACCCGTTTATCTACCCAAACGACGGACGTTATCTGCCTAGTCGGCGGACGTTATCTGCCTAGTCGGCGGACGTTAGCCGGTGTGTAATAATCCGGTGTCAAACGCTCCAGACCGGTGACCACATTGGCCGGACGGTCTGATTTCAGCTGCAAGGCGATATAACGACCGGCCAGCAGATCATAAATCCACTCGCCGCCTGTCGTCCAACAAGTGGTCGCTTCAGGCCGATAATCAGGCGCTTGCCCGACTTCCTGCACACGCCATAACTCGCCGCGTCCATCATACATTTCCCCACCGGTGATTTGCCAGCTATCCTCATCGAGGCGCAAGACACGCTTGGCATAAATATGACGGGCAGAGCCTTTCAGATTGCCTTCAACAACCCATTGGCGACGCATTTCATAGCGTACAGGGTTTTGATTGGCATGGCCCGGCTGCAACAGATCGGATGAAGGCGTCAGATTAACTTGATAGTTATTCTGGATGGAAAGATTTTCCATCTTGCCGCGCACCGTCCAATTATAGCGGTCAGGCGCGCCATTATAGCCATCATATTGGTCAGAGGTTCCGAGACCGTCACCATTGGTCAGCGGATTGTCATAGGCGATGTTCGGCGCGCGCCGCACCCGCCTTGTGCCCGGGCTGTAAGTCCATGCTTTACGGCCTTCTTTGGCCATATTCAGCGTTTCATGCACCAACACCACATTACCGGCACGACGGGCCGGGGCTGAGGTATAGGCGACGAAGTAAATCGAGATATTATCGAGGTCTTCGGCCCGTTGATTTTGTGCATTCGAATAAGGAAACACCACTTCATCGCGGGTGAAGGTCAGCACATAATCGCCGCCGACCGTCGGTGAAGCATAATTGAAATCGCGGGCAATCCGCTCACCGCGATAACGCAATGTGTGGTTCCAAACGATTTCCAAGCCGCTATTCGGGATCGGGAATGGCGAGGCCATAATCGCTTCCGAAATGCCGTTACCGCCATCGACCAGACGGCCAACCTGCGCATTGCGCTTGCCCGCCTTATAGACGAATTCCGGCAGGCGACAGGCGCGCCGAGACGGATAGACATTCATCTTATAAGTGCCGGGATAAGTGGCCAGCATGGCTTTTTGTCCGTCAGACAAGACGCGGTCATAGCGATTGGCGTTATCGGCCGTCACCGTATAAAGCTTTTTGTCTGAGGCAAACGGGTTGGGCAAAGCGCCGCCATCATAGCCTGATAACAGGCCACGGCTGTTAATGCCGCGTCCGGTCCAGGCCGGAACACCGGTTTTGGTGCCGGCTTTTTCGGCGCCGGTCGGGGTCAGGTCGCGGCCCAATCGATTGGCGACACTGGATGGCACTTCGGCACTGGCTGTTGAAATGAGGGCAGGCGCGATGAGCGCGCTGCCCAGTAAAAGCGCTGTTGCGGTTTTAAGGCCCAGCGCCGTTTTTTGAGGTTTGATTGTTTTCTTCATTTTTCTACCTCCCATAAGGTGTTTGAAGAGTTGTCGGGGGCAGTAAACCGCCCCCGACGACGCTGGTCTAGAAACCGTAAGTTACAGTCAAAGATGCAGTGTCACGGTCATCATTGGCGTTATACAAAACGTCACCGTCATACTGCGTATAGCCGACGGAAACCGACAAATTGCTCTGATAATTGCCGGTAAAGCGAAGGGCGGTTGTGTTTACCCCCTCAAGGAAACCACCGGCTACCGGAGACAAACCGTCAACACCTTCGCGATAAATCAAGGTCGGCGAGACGCTCCAAGGCGTTCCGAAGACATTGTTATATTGCAAAGAACCGAACAGAACGATGCCCGAGGACTGGTCTGTTGGGCGGCATTGCTCTTCGGTCCGTGGGTCGAGCGAGAACACCCCACCCAAAGGCAAATCCGAACCGGATGTGCAAAGCGAAGCAAGACGCTCTGTACGGCCGCCTGTGCGGTATTTATCTTCAATCCCATCGGCCACTTGAACGCCGATCTCAGTCAGCAAAACGCCGAGGTCTGCCCGAAGGAATGAAATTACCGGATTGGACCTTGTGAAAGTAGCCGTTGTGCCCAGATTATAGGTAATGACTTCTTCTTTCACATAACCGTGAATCACTTCGTCAAATTGGCCACATACCGTTTTGATGGTTTGCAGCGTGTAATAGATATCCGCGACATTGGCAAAGTTTTCCCATGCACAGCTTGCGGCAATGGTCGCAATATAAAGTGCGTCCGTGTCCAATTGCAGCGGCATTTCATCACGAATAGCCACCTCACCCTGCACACCCCAACCGGCAACAGTTGTGGCAAAGCTCAAACCGACGGTTTCAACTTCCGGATATTCAAAGAACAATTCACCTTTATAGCGTGTTGCCAATTGCGTGACGCCGGTGCCGAGCAAACTTCCGCCCGTTGAGTTGGCAAAAGAAGCGACACAGCCGAGAGCCTGACCGCGAGCCAGTGAACCCTCTGCGAAAGTCTTAGCGTTTGCCACGGCGCCACCAAGAGCACCCGTCAAAACGGCAACCCCGGGTGAATTAGTAGCCAGCGCCGTATGCATGGCATTAGCGGCATCAGCAATGACGTCGGTCTGATTGGCTCCGCCATCAAATAATGTGTCTTCCCAACGCTGGCCAAGGCCGGTCGGGTCGTCAACAATCACATCATTCAGTTCTGTCGCGCCAACTTTAGCCGTTATGGCATTTTCGGGCAGGGTCACAAAAGTTCCGTTCACGGCAGAGTTATTAGCTTCTTTGTTACGAACGAAAGTCGAAAAACCGGAGCCGGCAAAACCGGACAAACAACCGCTCAACGGCGCACCACGAAGAGTTGAACTGGATTGAATGCCTGTCGTTGAAATGCCGACAGTCGGATTGCGCGCAATACCTGAAACAATCGGTGTGCGGCTTGCGCCTTTTTGGTAATAAAAACCGAACTCAGTCGAGTTGAGATTTTCAGCATACCAACGCAAAGCAAGGCCGTAATTCTCGTCATCGCCTTCAATGTCTGCGCCACGGGTCAAAAAGTCCGTATCGCCGATAGAGGCTCCGGCATTGGTTTGGCCTGCAAGCACAGTGCTCAAATAAGAGCGACGGCCTTCTTCTACATTACCAAGTGGGTTGCGAACGCGGAAATCAACCGTATCGTTTGAATCGCATGTGCCGAACATGGTATCAAGTAACTCACCCGCAAGCTTTGTCGCATTTTTAACCGTGGTAGCAATTGTATGGCCTGCTGCAGAAGCGGCATCACAATTTCTGCGGTTTGAACCGGCATAAGCACCGGTGCCTGAGAAAAACTTATTGCGATTGCCATCCGAGCCGTTAACAGCCGCATCAGAACCGGCAAACGGGCCACCGGCCGCGTCAAGCTGGAACTCATCCCACTCGCCATAATAGGCTTCAAGCGAGAGGTCATACGGAAGCGCCATAGAGGCATAGACTGCATTAACCGGAATCAAGGCTTCCTTAATCTCAGCACCGGGGCGACGGAAAGCCGGAACATCAATCGGATTGAAGACCGAGTTGCCGCCGAGAATAAAGGTCGACTCGCCCCAGTTAATCACTTGCTTACCGACCCGAACCAAAAGCGGCTGATTGGCAACATCAAGGTCAACATCAACATAGAAGTCCAACACTTTCAGGTCAGACACCAATTCATCATCGGCATCTTTAAGCAGCTTGGTCCGCTCGAAGTTACCTTCATCGGCCATTACCGCATCATAGAAAACGTTAAAACGCGTGAAAGCGCGAATATTATTCCAACGGGCTTGGGTTTCGACAGTCGCTTTCAAAGTGCCGCCGGTCAAATCGCCACTATCAAAATTCAAGCGGCCATCATCACCGTTAATGCCGCGGTCATAATTGTAATGTTCACCAAGAGGTGTGCCGGTATTATCTTCTAGATTCGCAACTTTGCCGCGCGCCGCATCAGTTGTCCGGCTCCGGTGAACCTCATCTGCTGTTCGCACCCGTTTTGCAATTTCTGAACCGTCCCGGTTTCGTCCGGATATGAAAGTGTTGTCATACATACAGTGATTGCCAATCGCTAGCGCCGAGGCAGGTTTCATATGCTTCTGTCCGCAAGCGTTCAGGGCGGCGGTAGCAGCAGCAGCAGCAGTTGCTCCTCCTAGAAGAGCGCCACCGTTCACAATCGGGTCAAAACCCTGCGTTGTTTCTTTGCGGTCGCTGCCTTGGCCTTCAGAGATAAGACCGATATTGCGGTCTTCGACACGCCATGACGCGCCGACCGACATTGTCGTATCAATCTGGATATCAACCTCACCGAGACGGACATTATAAGCGTCGGCAGGATTGCTTGGCAGTAACAGGGCTACGGCAGCAGCCGCCCCTAATAAATATCGTGTGGCCCGCTTATTTGCGTTTGGCCGGTGGTTTTTTGTGAACGAATTATCGATAAACGACATTGGCGTCCCCTCCCTGTTGGGCCGACAGATTATTCAGTCGGCGGCTTGTGCTGTGGCGGCGGCGAACAAAAACCCACGCAAACAAAAAAGGAAACAGAGTTAAAAAACAGACATAAAAAATGACACTGACAAACTGTAAAAGCGGGCCGCTGCCCGTTCTCCCGATGGCTTTTCTACTTATCTTCTTCTTATCTTTTTCTTATCTTCCGTCTTCCCCGCAAATACGAGACCCGCAAATACGAAACCCGCATATATGAGAAGGCGGCTTCCTCAAAGAAAAGCCCTCAATCTGTATGAGAAAGCCAAGACGGACAAAGAGTCCAGATTGCTATTTTTTTTTATTTTCTTCGATTTAACTTATTGCTTTTCGAAAAGACGAATTTTCTTGTTTTGGCCTGACAAGCCGGAAGATCGATTGGCTTGACAGGTTACGCATGCAAGCCGCATAAAAAGAATAACAAAAACAAGGATAGGAAAGCGGATGAACGGCCAGACTGTTTTCAGAATAAATATTGAGCGCGATGACGCGACCAATATGTTTATTGCCACCAGCGAGGATATTCCGGGGCTGGGCTTGGAAGCGGAGACGCTGGACGAAATGGCCGCCTGCCTGCGCGATAGTGTGCCTATTTTATTGCAAGAGAGTGGCTGTTTGGCGAAACCGGACGGCTCAGAGTTTGTTGATTTCAGTTTAAATGTAAGGACGCCTTTATCTGCCATTGCCAGCATCGGCTAGAGGTAGATAAATGATTGTCAAAAAGCGCGCCCTTGAGAAACAGTTGCGCGCGGCCGGTTGCGTATTTGTGCGGCACGGCGGCAAACATGATATTTGGCTTAATCCCGAAACCGATATTCCGTTCACCATTCCACGCAGTGGGGTGAAAACGCGAAAAATTTATCTGAACATAATGAAACAGGCGGGTATTGAGAAATAACCCGCCTGCTTGAATTGGCTTATGTGCCGGACAATTATTCAGATAATTATTCAGCCAAATTATGCTGCTTAATGCCCGGGTCACCCATCAGGATAATTTCATCGCCGGATTTGCCCATCGCCGTGGCAAAGCTCAAACGGTCGGGGCGTTGTTGGGCGATGAAGCTCTTGCCATTATCGGCAGAAACCAAAACCGTGCCCGACAGGCCGGCCAGCACGATGCGGCCATCATCCAATTGCGTGCCGCCGGAGACCGATTGGTCTGTGCCGGTTTCGACTTGGCTCCAAGATTTGCCGCCATTGGCTGAGCGCCAAACATTGCCGCGCATGCCGAAGACCAGCAAGTCGCCGTTTTTCAGCGCCATGCCGCCCCAGAAAGAACCGTCATAACCGGTTTCAATGGCTGACCAAGTGCGGCCGCGATCGAGCGATTTATAAACCGTGCCGAACTCGGCCGGGATATAGATATTGCCTTTGCGGTCAGCAAATAAATCATTCAAATGAAAGTCATCATAGCTGTCTTCAATCAGCGTCCGCTGCATCCATGTTTCGCCGCCATCTTTGGTTTCAAATGTGTAAGAGAAACCGCCGACCGCAATGCCGTTTTGCGCATCGGCAAAATGCACGGCAAAGAGCGGTGTTTCACCGCGACGTTCATTATGTTGTAGGGTCCAGTTCTCGCCACCATCGGTGGTTTTCAAAACCGTTGCCTCATGGCCGACGGCATAACCGGTTTGATTATCCAAAAAAGTAACACCGGCCAGCGTGTTGCGCGTGGGCACGGAAGCCGCTTGCCGCCAATTATCGCCATTATCATCTGATAAAAGAATATGGCCATATTCACCAACCGCGACCAAACGCGAACCGGCTTTGGCGCTGTCCAGCAGCAATGCCTTGGTGGCCAGCTTGCTGGGCTGGGCATATTCATAAGCCTGTGGCTTGGCGGCATGATTACCATGGCCATCAGCCAAGGCAGGGGCGCCCAGTAAAGAAAGTCCAACAGCGAATGCAGGCACTAATGCAGTGCGCATTTTATTTTTCATCATAATTGTCTCCCTAAGTGCGGTTACCCGCCTTCTCGTGATTGCACCTTAGAAAAGCCGACGATAAAGGGCAAGAGGCAAAAAGCCTCAGGGCCAGTTTTGCGCTTCTTTTTATCGGCTTTTTAACGGCATTTTATCGGCCGAGACGACGCATATTTGACGGGGTATAACGCTTGGCATCAAGATGCGAGGCGTCAAAATCAATCGGCTTTTCTTCATTGATGAGACCGATCATCAAATAGCGGCCGACCATTAAATCATACACCGTATCGCCGGAACCGCCACAAAGCGGCAAGTCATATTGCACGCCGCCGCCCAATTCTTGGACGCGCCATAAATCGCCGCGCCCGTCATAAATTTCGGTCGCGACAATGCCTTGCGTGTCTTCATCTATGTAAAATACGCGGCGCGAATATACATGGCGGAAATTATCTTTCAAATTGCCTTCGACTTCCCATACGCGGTGCTTTTCATAGCGCATCACCGCTTGATTAATGTGCTTTTCACCGACCAGCTCATCATATGGGGTCAAAATGCGGCGATAATTATTATAGGCGATGAATTTCTCGCTGCGCCCGCGAACCGTCCAATCAAACCGGTCAGGCGCGCCATTATAACCGCCAAAACTGTCTGAGGTGGTGATGCCGTCACTATTGGTGCCCGGATTGTCATAGGCAATTGTCGGGGCGCGGCGCACCCGCCGTGTGCCGGGGCTATAGGTCCACGCTTTGCGCGCCTCGACGGCCATATTCAAGCTTTCTTGCACCAGCACCACATAACCGGCAGAGCGGGCCGGCGCTTTGGTCTGCAAGAGATAAAGAATAGAGATATTATCCAACTCTTCGGCGGCGCGCATTTGCGGGTCAGACCAACGCAAAATCGCATCATCATGCACGGTGATTTCGTAATAATCGCCCGATTGATTAACCGGTATGGCGGTAAATTCGCGTTGCAGCTTATAGCCGCGATAGCGCAATGTATGGTTCCACACCAATTCCAAACCATTATTCGGTATCGGGAAAGGCGAGGCCATAATCGCTTTTGCCACGCCATTGCCTTCTGCCACTAATTGGCCAAGCTCGGCATTGCGCTTGGCGGCTTTATAAACAAACGCCGGCAGCGCACAAGAACGCCGCGTCGGGTAAACATCCATAAAATAGCTGTCATGGCGTTCCAGCAGGGCCTTTTGGCCGCGCGTGATAAATGCGTCATATTCGGCGGTATTTTTACCGGTGACGCGCAAAAGCGGCTTATCTGCAGCAAACGGGTCAGGCAAATGCTTGCCCTTTTCATAGCCAATGCCTTCAGGCGGGCTGGAAATGCCGCCTGTCCAGGCCGGTATTGAGCCGTCTGCATTGCCGGCGCGCTCTGAGCCGAGCGGCGTTAAATCAGCATCCAAACGGGCAATTTGCGCTGCCGGTACTTCCGCTAAGGCGCTGCCGACAGACAATAAAGAGGCGACGAAAGAGAGTGATATCGAGCGCATGTAAATCTCCACTATTTATTGCCGATAGCAAGCCATACTGCGCTGCCTCTTGCAATTAAAAACGGCAATTAAAAAACCGCAATTAAAAA
>CBFIIT010000005.1:0-69301 GCA_965662725.1 Alphaproteobacteria bacterium
CGGTTATCGATACGCAATTCGGTAATGTTGACCATCATTTGAAGCGCTTTGCAGCCGCTTAAGGCGTGAGCCATGCTGGAATTTGACCAGCAGGGTCATATTGTAACCCTGACCATCAACCGGCCCGACATGCGCAATGCGCTTGGCGAGCCGGGCGATGGCGGGGTTTTTTCAGATGCGGTAACGCGGATTAATGATGACCGCAATATACGCTGTGTGATTTTAACCGGCGCCGGATCAGCCTTTTCAGCCGGTGGAAATGTTAAAGCCATGTTGAAGGGGGAGGGGCCGTTTGGCGGTTCCGCTGCGCACATTGCCGATGGCTATCGGCGCGGTATTCATCAGATTGTCAAAAGCCTTTGGGGATTGGAAGTGCCTGCCATTGCCGCGGTTAACGGCCCGGCTATCGGTTTGGGCAATGATGTTGCGTGTCTGTGTGATATGCGTGTGGCCTCTGAAAAAGCGATTTTCGGTGCGACGTTTTTGAAGGTCGGGCTTATTCCGGGCGATGGCGGTGCATGGTTATTGCCGCGCATTATCGGTGGCGCGCGCGCCTCTGAATTGCTGTTTACCGGCAAAACCATTTCTGCCGAAGAGGCATTGAACTGGGGGCTTGTGTCGCAAGTTGTTTCTGGTGACAAATTGCTTGAAACCGCGCACAGTATGGCAGAACAAGTGGCGCAACAAAGTGCGGAGGCGTTACGCGCCGCCAAACGTCTTATGCGCCACGGTCAAAATGCTGATTTTGCGACCGTCATGGAAATGTCTGCCAATGCGCAGGCGCTGATGCATCTCAGTGAAGACCACAAGGAAGCCGTGTCGGCCATGCTTGAAAAGCGGTCGGCAGAATATCAGGATAAATAACAGGCAGGGAGGCCGGTCATGAAAGTTGGATATATGGCAACGTTGAAAGTTGCAGATGGCAAGCAAGCAGAGTTTGAAGCTGCATTTGCGGAAATGCAAAAAGCGGTAAAGGCCGACGAGCCGGGCACGCTGCAATATGATTTGTTGCAAGATGAAGCCGATAGCACGGTTTATCGGGTGTTTGAGATTTATGAAAATATCGAGGCACGCAATGTGCATGGCAAGTCTGCCGCCTTTGGCGCGGCCGCTGCGCCTTTGGGTGGCGGCGTGATGGCTGCTGCACCCGACGTTGTGCCGGTGAAATTTATTTCTTAAGGAGCGCGTTATGGATTTGAAATATAGTGCAGAAGATGAAGCCTTCCGTCAGGAAGTGCGTGATTTTATTGACGAGGCTTTTACGCCGGATATTCGCCGCGAATGTGAGCGTTCGAAAAACAGCTATATCACCAAAGAAAGCCATGTCACTTGGCAAAAGCGACTTTATGAAAAAGGTTGGGCCGCGCCGAACTGGCCGATTGAACATGGTGGCGCAGGTTTTACGCCGACACAAAAATTCATCTATACGCAAGAAATGGAAGCGGCAGGTGCGCCGCATACCATCGCCTTTGGTATGACCATGGTCGCGCCGGTGATTATGAAGTTCGGCACTGAAGAGCAGAAAGCCAAATATCTGCCGGATATTTTGGCCTCCAATGTTTGGTGGTGTCAGGGTTATTCTGAGCCGGGTTCAGGTTCTGACTTGGCGTCGCTACAAATGAAAGCCGAAGATAAGGGCGATCACTTCCTCTGCAATGGCACGAAAATCTGGACCACCATGGCGCAACACGCGGATATGATTTTCTGTCTGGTGCGCACCTCAAATGAGGGCAAGCGTCAGGAAGGTATTTCATTTCTGCTGATTGATATGAACACGCCGGGCGTAACCGTGTCGCCACTGGTAACGCTTGACGGGCCTGCCGAGGGCGCGCAAGAGATTAATCAAGTATTCTTTGAAGACGTTAAAGTGCCGAAGGAAAATCTGGTCGGTAATCTGAATGAAGGCTGGACCTGCGCCAAATATTTGCTGGAATTTGAGCGTGGCAATCCCTATTCAGGCGGTCTGTATCGCAGTCTCGATAAGGTCAAGAAGCTGGCCGGTGATGTCGTGAGCGAAGGCCAACCATTGATGCAAGACGCTGATTTTGCTTCCAAAATGGCTGATCTTGAGCGTCAGATTATGGTGTTGGAAGCGACTGAGTTACGGATTTTCTCAGATATTAGCGCCGGTCAAAATATCGGCCCCGGCTCATCATCCATGCTAAAAACGCGTGGCTCTGAATTGCAGCAAGAAGTATCGCAATTGGGCATGGAAGCGGTCGGTCAATATGGCTTACCGTTTGTTGAAGATACGCTGGCGTCAAATAATGAAAGTGATATCGGCTTGGCCGGTGTTGCTTCCGTGACACCGCGTTATTTCAACTATCGCAAGACATCGATTTATGCCGGTTCGAATGAAATTCAGCGCGGCATTATTTCAAAAGCCGTATTGGGCCTGTAAGACTTTCAAGTCGAAGCAATAAAGAAATTCAAAGGCGTCCTCCTTTAGGGGGGCGCCTTTTTATTTACATCACTAGGCGGATAAGCAACATGAGCGCAAATACGGCGAGGAACAAAGCCGCCGCCGCGCCAGTTGAAGCGATGCCCGATACCAATCCGCTTTCACGGCTGGCATCTTCACTGGCGCGCAAGAGGCGCAGCATAAGCGCGACAAAGCGATTTCTGAAACGCTGCCATATGGCGAGAAGCGGCAGGCCAAACTCAACCGCAATATGGGGAATGGCACTGCGGGTTATCCAATCGGTATAAATCACCGTATGCGCGCCATGCAGCGGATAAATGCCAATTTTCAGCATGAGCGCGAATACCAAAACCGCAAAAGCCAATAATTGCAATTCGCCCAGCACATGGCCGATATCCCAAACCTTATAGGCGACCGGATAGGGCAAAATGTCATAAAGCGCGGTCGGATAAACCCCAATGATCAGACAAGCTGCAGCCGCCAGCCCCATCGCAATCAGCATATTGAGCGGCGCTTCTTCCGCTTTCATTTTCGGGTTCGGCGCGAAGAAAGTGGCATAAGGCAGTTTCAAAGCGGTATGCAAAACAACCCCGACAGTGGCAAATAACAGGCCCAGCCAGACCAGCAATTCGCCTTGCTTGGCAACCGCACCCAAAGTCAGTGCTTTGGTGGTAAAGCCTGAAAATAGCGGCATGGAGGCAATCGACAGTGCGCCGACAAGACAAAAACCTGTCGTCCATGGCATGTGTTTGGCCAGCCCGCCCAGTGCGCTGGCTTGGTCCGTGCCGGTGCGTAAAAACACCGCGCCGACAGACATGAAGAGCAACCCTTTATAAAGCACTGAGGCAAAGGCATGCGCGACAACGCCGTTCAATGCCAGTTCCGTGCCAATACCGATGCCGACAATCATGAAGCCAAGTTGGTTAACCAAAGCAATGGCCAGCACACGGCGCATATTATTTTCAATTACCGCGGCAAATAGAGAAATCACTGCCATGGCGAGGCCGATATAAAGCAGCGGTTGGAAACCGGCAAAGCACAGGGCCAGCATATAAATTGCCAATTTGGTGGTGAAAGCAGACAGCATGACCGAGCCGGTTGGTGAGGCCTCCGGATAAGCGTCTTGCAACCAGCCGCCCAAAAGCGGGAAGGCTGCTTTAATGCCGAGTGCGACGAGAATGAAGACACCGGCCGGTGTCAGTGCTTCAATCGGCCCAATCACCAATCCCAAACCACTGCGCCACAGCAATACCGCGCCGCCCAATAACAACACGCCGGAGCCGACTTGCATCAGCAAATAGCGCATGGCGGCGCTGACGCTGCGCGCATTTCCGGCTGCCAAAATCAGAAATACCGAGGTAATGGCGGTCAATTCCCAATAGACAAAAAGGGTGACGAAATCACCGGCATAAAGCGCGGCTATGGCGGCGCCGGCATAAGCCAGACCGGCGGTTGGCGTCATCTTGCTTTTATCGTGCATGGCGTAAATGACGTTCAGCGCAGCAGCGATATGAAACATGATTGCAAATGCCAAAGTCAGTTCATTGGCACGCAGCAAAATCAAATCGAGACCGACTAAAGAACCTGTCAAATGCACGCCCGGCATGATGCTCCACGCGGTCGCGGCGGACAGGCCGATAAGCGCCAGCATATAATAATCGCGCATGAGAGGCGGCAAAACGGGCACCAGCAAAGCGCCGAGAATAAGCGACAAGCCGGGCACGGCAAAAATCATATCAAGCATTCTTGCCTCCCCCCTTTTTGGCGTTTTCGGTTTGGCGTTCGTAATAATCTTCCGGCCGAATAACCAATCGCCGCAACAACATACTCAATGCCGCAACCAGTAGCATGCTGCTTGCGCCCATAATGGCAAAAAACAATGGCGTCGCTTCCAGTTCAAAATAAGCGTGTCGGTGAATGGCAAAATCAGCCAAAGCCAAAAGAGCGCATAGCACCGCTAATCCGCGTATCACCATATCGGCGCTTGGCAGTGTCGGCGTCTTTTTTGCAGTGCGGTTCGGTTTTCCGGCCATTTACCCTCCAAACACCAAAGTGAAGTGATCGACAGCAAAGAATAAAGCCAGCGACATCAGCGCGGTGACAGATAAAGGCAGCAGCATGGTTATCGGCGCTTCCTGCACATTTTGTTTTTTCAGCCCATGGCTCGGCGCGGCAAAAAAGCCGCGAATGATAATCTCACCCAAATAAATCAGATTGAGCAAAGAAGAGACCATCAGCACCGGCAAAATAAACAGATAATTATTATCCAACGCACCGCCCATCAGCATGAATTTTGACCACGCTCCGGCCAATGGCGGAATGCCGATAATTGATAAAGCCCCCAATGCAAAAGCGGTATAGGTGAACGGCATGATGCGGCCCAGCCCGTTCATATCTTTGATGTCGGTTAAATGATGCGCCACATAAATCGCGCCGGCGCAGAAGAATAAAGTAATCTTGCCCGATGCGTGGGCCGCAATGTGCAAAGCCGCGCCACTGGCAGCCAAAGGTGTCGCCAAGGCGGCCCCCAACACGACATAGCCAAGCTGGCTGACCGTTGAATAGGCCAGTCGCGCTTTTAAATTGCTTTTGGTCATGGCGACAATGGAGGCGGCCAAAATGGAGAAGCTGGCAACCCAGACCAACCATTCGCTGGCTGCGGTTTCGGTAAGGAAATCGAGCCCGAAAATATAAACCACGACTTTTAATACGGTGAACACACCGGCTTTCACCACCGCCACCGCGTGCAAAAGCGCGCTAACCGGCGTTGGCGCGACCATGGCGGCAGGCAACCAGCGATGCAAAGGCATTAACGCCGCCTTGCCGATACCAAAGGCAAATAAGGCCAGTAAAAACGGAACATAGAAGGGATCGATTTTTCCGGCCAGAATGCCGCCCTCAACAAAATCCAAACTGCCGGTCAGCACCCAAACGCCGATAATGCCGAACAGCAGCAATATCACCGAGCTGGCGACCAAAATACCGAGATAAACGCGCCCCGCCCTCATTGCATCTTCCGTGCCCTTGTGAGTAACAAGCGGATAGGTGGAGAAGGTGAGAATTTCATAGAAAACAAACAGCGTCAGCAAATTGCCGGATAGGGCAATGCCCATCGCCGCATGAATGGCAATCGCATAAAAGAACATAAAGCGCGTATGGTTTTTCTCTCCCGCACCGCGCATATAGCCGATTGTATAAAGCGTTGCGACCGGCCATAAAACACCGGCGACCAATGCAAATAATTTACCCAATGGTTCCGGCGTAAAGCTGACATCCAGTCCAGCCGCCATGCTGAATAAAGTAACCGTGTCGGTTTCATCCCCGCTATAAAGCCGAATGGCCAAGCCTGCCGTCACCAAGCCGATAAGCAAGGCTTGTCCGTCGCGTAAATCGGGTTTGTCGTGCAGCAATAAAACCAAGGCCGCGGCCAAAAGTGGCAGGCCCAAAAGTGCAGCGATTAAAAACTCAACACTCATTGCGCGCCTCCGATAAACACGGCGGCGGCGGCATAGGCGGCGTCAACCAATGGGCCGGCGAAAATGCCGAAGCCGATTGTCGCAAAAACCATCAACCAAGCAGGTACATAATGAACCGGTGTTTCAATCAAAACAGGTGCATCGGCCGGGCGTTCTTTCAGCCAAGCAGCTTCAATAATTTTCCATACATAAGCCAGCGCGAGGGCAGAACTGATAAAGGTCAATCCGGCCAGCATCCAGAAATTTTGTTCCAGCAGCGCGCGCACCAAATAAACTTTTGAGATGAAACCGGCAGTGAGTGGCACGCCGATAAGCGCCAAACCGCCGACCAAAATCGCCGTCATGGTAAGCGGAATTTGGCGCCCTGCGCCTTGTATCGTATCCATGCCGGCGCGTCCCGCTTGCGCGGCAATGGCGCCGACAGCGAGGAATAAAGCACCTTTCATCAGCGCATGATTGAACAGATGGATAAAGGCTGCGGCCAGGCCGGTGGCACTCATCGCGCCAATACCAATGGCCATATAGCCAAGCTGAGCGATTGAGGATTGCGCGAAAAGCCGTTTTAAATCAGTCTCAACAATCGCCGCCAAAGTACCGACAAAAGCGCCGACAATGCCAAGCGTGATTATCAATAAACCGATCGCATCGGCCATGCCCGGAAACTCAATGCCGAAGACGCCGAAGACCAAACGAATAAGAACATAGACGGATACTTTGGTCGCGGTGGCGGCCATCAATGCCGAGACGGCAGAGGGGGCATAGCTATAGGCCGGAACCAGCCAGAAATGTAACGGAAATAATGCCATTTTCAAAAACAGGCCGAGCGCGATAAAGGCCAAAGCGGTAAAGGCGGCGCGGGTCGATTGAATATCGGCAAGGCGGTCGGATATATCCATCAGATTGAGCGTGCCGGTCAGCATATAAAGGAGGCCAAGGCCGATGACATAAAAAGTCGCGCCAACTGTGCCGAGAATAAGATAATTAAATGCGGCGGGTAGGGCGCGGCGGTCGCGGCCTGCGCCCATGGCGACCAGCGCATAGGCGGAAAGCGATGAAATTTCGAGAAAGACGAAAATATTAAACGCGTCGCCGGTTGTTACCTGCCCCAACATACCGGCAATGGTCAGCAGCCAAGCGGCATAGAAAAGCGGATGATCGCGGCTATCAATTTCCGCTTCGACCAGACGCCGAGCGGCGATGGTGGCGACAAAAGCAATGCCGCTTATCACCGGCAAAACCAAGGCGCTGGCCGCGTCAATGACATAAACAATGCCAATCGGGGCGGGCCAGCCGCCAATATCATAAATCAGAGTTTCGCCGGCCATATATTGCTGGCCGAAAAGCATGACGGATATCAAGAAGGCGCAACCGGTCAGAACCAGTGCCAGCCCCCAAGCCATATCGCGCCCGCGCAGCAATGCCGCCAAGGCCGCGCCAAGCAAGGGCAAAAGCACCTGTAATATCGGCAATTGCTGCATCATGATTGCGGCTCCGCCTGTTCTTCTTCTGCTTCAATCAGTTTAATCAACTCATCATCTTCAATCGTGCCATAGCTCTCATAAATGCGAATAATGAGCGCATAGCCAACCGCCGTTGTGGACACGCCGACAACAATCGCCGTCAAAATAAGCACATGCGGAAGCGGGTTTGAATAAAGCGTTTGCGCCTGACCGGTAAGAATGGGGGCGGTGCCATTGGTTACTTTGCCCATTGAAATATACAGCATGAAAACCGAGGTTTGGAAAATACTCAGGCTGACCATTTTCTTAATCATATTACCGCGCGCAATAACCCCGTAAAAACCGATCATCATCAGCGCGATGACCAGAAAATAATTCCAATGGGCAATCAGATTACTCATGCTTTCTTCGCCCCTGTTTTACTTGTTTTCTTGCGCGGTGCGGCTTTGCGTTTGCCGTTCGGTTTCTTTGTTGTCGGTTTTTTAGCTGTCGGTTTTTTGGTTGCTTTCTTGGCCGCTGATTTCCTAGTCGGCTTTGCCCCCAATATTGTTTCATGCGCCTGCATTTTGGACAGCAGGCGGATATGTGTCAGGCGATTGGCAAAGGCGAAAAACAGCGCCACCATAACCGAGGCGACGGTGACGCCGACGCCGAACTCGACCAGCAAAATACCGATATGCTGGCCCGATTTGGGTGTCGCACCGAGCACGTCATAATCCAGATAATTGGCGCCCAGCAACATGGACGCGACACCGGTCAACCCATAAATCAGCACGCCGACGCAAATCGCCAGCAAATTATAATTGGCCGGCCATACATGGCGCCCACGATTAAGGCCGAAAATAATCGCATTTAAAACAAACGCAGCAGCGAAAATCACACCCGCTTGAAAGCCGCCGCCAGGGCCATAATCGCCATGAAATTGCACATAAAGGGCAAACAACATGACGCTTGGGATCATCACTTTCGAGACGACGCGAATGACCGGATCATCCTGCATTCTCATCCTCCCCATTCTTATTTTTGCGCGCCGATGCCGCGCCGCGTTTAGGGCGCGTAAAGCCGCTTAAAATCAGCAGCACGGCAATCGCCGCGGTGAACACGACAACGGTTTCGCCCAGCGTGTCAAAGCCGCGATAGCTGGCCAGAACGGACGTCACGACATTTGGAATACCGATATCTTTTTCACTGCCGACAATAAACTCCGGCGCGACATGATTATGTATCGGCGCATTTACGTCACCGAATTGCGGAAGGTCATTAACTGCAACACCCAGCATGATAGCGGTCGCCAAAGCTAAAAAGGCAGGCACTAAGGCAACCGAGTGGGGTTTTTCTTCGCTCGGCACAAGCGACAAAGTGGCGAGGGCCAAAATGGTCGAAATGCCGGCGCCGACCGCTGCTTCGGTAAAAGCGACATCAACCGCATCGAGGACGACAAATAAAACCGCCGCCACCAAAGAAAAAGCACCGGCCAGCATGACAACGGCAAATAATCTGTGCAGGCGCAAAGCCAGCACGGCAATCAGCGTCAGCAAAGAAATCAATGCCGCGTTGACGAAGAAGCCGGTCATCATTTTCTACCGCCTTTCGCTGTTTGACGCTTTGTTGTTTTTTTGGCTGCGGTCTTCTTTTTGGTTGGTTTTTTGACGATACGCTTTTTCGGCTTCACATTGCTCGGCTCATTGCCTGAAACGCGAACCGCGCGGGCGATTGCGTGGGTGGCTGTCGGGCCGGTCATCACCAAAATAAAGCCGATAAGAATGAGCCGCACGGTCACCGTCCAATCGGGCGAAAACATCAGCAAGCCAAAGAGAATAAGCCCGGCCCCGCCGGTATCGACAATGCCTGTGCCATGCATGCGCTGATAAACATCACCAAGCCTTACGAGACCAAGCGCGCCCAGCACAACGGCCAGACTGCCGAGCGATAATGCAGCAATGCCCAGATATTCCATCAGCGTCGTCAACATGCTCATATTTCTGTCTCATGGTCAGGCAGCGCGTGGTCGCCCAGCGTGCCGAAGCGGAAGAATTTGAGAATGGCGATTGTGCCGATAAAGTTAATCAGCGCATAGAGGAGCGCGATGTCGAGAAATTCCGGGCGACCGTCAAAAAAGCCGTAAACCGCAATCAGCAATACGGCAATGGAGCCGATAGTATTGACGGCCAATACGCGGTCAAAAGCAGTAGGGCCTAAAGTGGCGCGAATAATCGCTAAAGTGGCGGCGACGCCGAGCGCCAAGAGGGTGATGCCGAACATGGTCTCCATCAGGCAGCTCCCTTATCTGTAGCTTCGGGCGCTTCTAGCGCGCTGACACGGCGGTCCATATCCGGCTCCAAGCAGCCGGCCGCGAAATCATCGGTCAGGCCGTGCACCAGAATTGTATTGTCTGTTTCATTGACATCAACCGACACAGTGCCGGGTGTCAATGTAATGAAATTGGCATGGGTGACGAGACCGGCAATGGTTTTTTGACTGGCTTTCACTGTCACCATTTGTGGTTGCGCCAGCTTCGGATTGAGAATGATTTTAATCACGCCCCAATTGGATTTAAGGATTTCCCAAATCAGCCATAGCGTCACTTTCGGTAGCCGCGCCAAAATATCCATAGGCAGGCCTTCGCCGTCCAAAACACCCATGCGCGCGGCAATTAATGAAACGCCGAGCGCACTCAAAAGACCGAGCGTTAAAAGCAGGCCGGTATAATGCCCTGACAGCAATAGCCAGAGGGCATACATAAGGGCAGTGGATATAGCGATTTGGCGCATCAGATAAGACGGGCGCAGGTTTCCCCGCACCCGCTCATAATTATTTGCTGGCTTCTTGGATCAGCTCGAACATGCGACCTGTCTGCTCACCACCCTGGAAAAGGGCTTTGGCAGCGTCGTCAATTTTCGAGATGGTTTCCCAGTTTTCAGCAACATCTTCAGCCGACGGATTTTCTCCCAGATACATGCCTTTTGTTTCAACAATGGCGGCTGATGTATAGGCTCCGGCACCGGCGCAAATGATTTTGCCGGTCGGCGCAGCTTCTGAACACATAAAGACAACGGCCGGGGTAACCCGTTCCGGCGTCAGCATGTCTTCCATTTCAGCAGGCATCAGATTTTCGGTCATCCGTGTCCACGCAACAGGAGCCAGCGCGTTAATGTGAATATTGTCTTTTTGACCTTCCAACTTCAGCGTGTTCATAAAGCCGACAACGCCCAGCTTGGCCGCGCCATAATTTGCCTGACCGAAATTACCATAAAGACCTGAAGAAGATGAAGTGACCATGATGCGGCCATAGCCTTGCTCTTTCATAATCGGCCATACCGCTTTGGTCGGCTTCATCGTGCCGAATAAATGCACATCAACGACGAAGGTAAAGTCATTGATTTCCATTTTGGCGAAGCTTTTATCGCGTAACACGCCGGCATTATTGACCAGCACATCGATGCGGCCATAAGCGTCCATGGTTTGCTTGATCATATTGTCGACACCGGCATCATCGGTAACGCTGGAGCCATTGGCTATGGCTTCGCCACCGGCTGCTTTAATCTCAGCAACAACCGCTTCGGCTGCGTCTGATGAACCGCCTGAGCCATCCATGCTGCCGCCCAAATCATTGACCACGACTTTTGCGCCACGACGGGCAAAATCAAGCGCATGGCTGCGGCCAAGGCCACCACCGGCACCGGTTACGATGACCACCTTATCGGTAAAATCCAAACTCATAATGTAAGTCCTCCAAAGAAAAATCCTGCCTTGTTGTGCATTATGGCGAAGATAGGGTCAAGACGGATTCAAAGCTTAATTGCGGCTGCTATCATGCGCCGCAGGGGTTTATTACCGTGGCCGATTATTGTGCAGCAGCCAATCCTTGCGCCGATAAACCTGCCGCTTCGGCCAATAGCGCATAGGAGCGTTTGCGCGCCTCCAAATCGGGTATCAAAGTCAGCGCAAAAACTTCATCAATCTCATATTGTTTGACCGTATCGGATAAATTTTGCAGCACGTCTTCTGTTTTACCGGTAAAGCCGCGCGCTTCGACCTGCGGTAATATCGCTTCATCTTGGGGCGTTAATTGCCAATCTTGCGCCTCTTGCATGCTCGGAAAACGCCCGCCTTTATTTTGCAAAAGCTGCGTCGCCCAAATATTGCGCGGGCGCGCCAAATACGCCGCCTCTTCTGTGGATTCCGCCGCCAATACTGATGTCGCCAGCATAATCTTCGGTTCAGCGCATAGCCGCGACGGTTTGAAATTGGCGCGATAGGCGGATAGCGCAGTATCGAGATTATCGGGATTTATGAAATGCGCATAAACATAAGGCAGGCCATATTGCGCCGCGTGATAAGCGCCGTCGCCGCCCGAGCCGAGCATGAAAACCGGCACGTCTTCAACCCCCATGGGTTGCGCATGAATGCCTTGATAGGGATGGTCTTCGGGAAAGCCGCCGCTATCGCCGGACAGTCCATTGGCATCTTCAAGAAATTGCATCAGCATTTCCAATTGCTGCGGAAACACTTCCGGTGGCCATGCTTTCGGCCCCGGTTGCAAGGCGGCGGCAGTTTTCGGGTCGCCGCCCGGGGCGCGGCCAATGCCCAAATCAATGCGGCCATGGCTCAAACTGGCCAGCATGCGAAACTGTTCAGCCACTTTCATCGGGCTGTAATGCGGCAGCATCACGCCGCCTGATCCGACCCGCAAATTTTTTGTGCGCGCGGCAATATGGCCAATGAGAATTTCAGGCGCAGCACCGGCAAAAGCCGATGTGTTGTGATGTTCCGCCAGCCAGAAACGGCGATAGCCAAGCGCATCCAAATATTCGGCCAGCGACACGGTTTCCGCGACCGCTTGCGCGGCAGATGTATCGGTAACAATCGCCGATTGGTCGAGCGCGTTGAGGGCATAATCAATCATCCGCAAACTTTAGGCCAATCGAGCGGCAAAAACCAGACGCTTCACCACAGATAAATTGCAAGAAATTGTCGCGGATGTCGGAAATCACCACTTTGCACTTGCCGCTCATAAAAGAGTGGCTAAAATCGCCGCAGCTTTTGGGAGAGATAGCCATGTATGAAGAATTAAAACAAATCCGTGCAGAAATGACCGGACCGGAGAGCATGTTTGCTGTTGGCACTGTCAATGTGCGCGGCGAGACTTTGAAAACATTTACCAATGCGCCCGCCGCTTTGGGGGATGTATGGGCTTTGGCCTCCATGCATGGTGATAAAACCTATTTGATTTATGAAGATGAAAGCTGGAGTTATGCCGAGGCATATGCCGAGAGCGCGTCGATTGTTAATTGGATGCATGCCAATGGCATTAAGCAAGGCGACCGTGTTGCGCTGGCTTTCCGTAATTATCCCGAATGGATGATTTTATATTGGGCGCTGACCGCGGCCGGTATCACCGTTGTCGGCATGAATGCATGGTGGGTAACCGATGAGCTGCAATATGGCTTGCAAGACAGCGCGCCGAAAGCCTTCATTGCCGATATTGAGCGGCTGGAGCGGTTCTTGCCGATACGCGATGAATTCCCCGATATGAAAGTCATCGGCATGCGTTTGCCGCAGCCTATGGATGGGGTAACTGATTATGCCGAGTTGCGTAATCAGGGTGGCGAAATGCCGAAAGTTGACGTCGATGGCGACGAAGATGCCTGCATTTTTTATACATCAGGCACCACAGGACGCCCGAAAGGCGCGCAGCTAACGCAACGCGGTTGCGTTTTGAACTTAATGAATGTGGGTTTCATGTCGGCTGCATCAAATGCCGCTGAAGCGCGCGCCAATGGCACGGAAGACCAGCTTCCCGCCCCCGGCGAAGGCCCGGCCCCGACAATGTTGGTGACCACGCCTTTATTTCACGTCACTGCCAATAATTGCGTCGTGCAACCGGCGACGCTGGTCGGCGGCACATTGATTTTTATGTATAAATGGGATGCCGGTGAGGCGTTGAAAATTATCGACAAAAACAAAGTCACCAATCTCAGCGGCGTGCCGGTGATGGCGCGTGAAATTATCTTGCACCCTGATTTCGATAAATATGACACTTCTTCTTTGGTAACTTTGGGCGGCGGGGGCGCGCAATTGCAGCCTGATTTGGTCGGTAAAATCGACAAGGCATTAGAAAACGGTCAAGCCAATACCGGCTATGGCATGACCGAGACTTGCGGGCTTATCACTGCTGTGGTCGGTGCTTTCTTTCTCGATAAACCGGAAAGCTGCGGCCCGCTTGTGCCGACTTTGGAAGGCAAAGTCATTGATGCAGACGGCAATGATTTGCCGCAAGGCGAGGTTGGCGAATTATGCGTCAAAGGCGCCAATGTCATTAAAGGCTATTTGAACCGCGAAGAAGCAACCGCTGAGAGCATTCAAAGCGGCTGGTTGCGCACCGGTGATATTGCGCGCATCGATGATGAAGGCTTTGTGTTCATTGTTGACCGCGCCAAAGATATGGTGCTGCGCGGCGGTGAAAACATTTACTGCGCCGAAGTGGAAAGCGCCCTTTTCAAACATGAAGCGGTTGCTGAGTGCACGGTTTTCGGAGTTGAAGATGAGCGTCTGGGTGAAGAAGTCGGTGCCGCTGTGGTGGTGGCCGAGGGGCAGAGCCTGACGGCTGACGCTTTGCGTGAACATTGTTCCAAACTATTGGCAAATTTCAAAATTCCGCGTTATATCTGGCTGCGAACCGAGAAATTGCCGCGCAATGCAAGCGGCAAATTCCTCAAACGCGAAATGCGCGACACGCTGGATCCGGCGGACGCGGCTTAAACAAACCGCGCAAGCGGCAAGAATAGAGGGACAGCGTGGATTTTAAATCTCGCTTGCTGACGACTGCGTTTACTTTGCCGCTGCTGACGTCACTGTCACTGGCGCCAACATACGCGTTTGATATTACCGGTGACAGCGATGACGCTAACCCGACCGCGACTGTGCAAACCGGAGCTACGCCTGCGCCGGCTGATGCTGAAAATATAATCATCAACGGTTCGCCGGGCATAGATGACGCTGCGGTGCTTATCGATTCAGATACGACTGTGACGATTGACGGGTCGATTTCCATTCGCGACCGCAGCAGCAGCGATGATGACGCCACCACTTATACGCTTGAAAATGCGATTGGTATCAAGCTGGACAATGAGCTGACCGGGGCAAACACCATTCGTTTGAAAAGCGACGCGGTGATTTCTATTGAAGAAGTCCTTGGGCCTGATACGGATGAAGATGAGGACGGTATTCTTGAAGGCGCGTCCGCACTTGGAACTTTCCAGCGCATTGGTCTTTGGATAAATGAGACAATTGAGGCCGATCTGATTGGTGAGGGCGGTTTTATCAGGATCGATGGCAATAATGCGCGTGGCGTTCAAATTGATAGTGCGCTGGAAGGTGATTTCGATTTTTCAACCGCGGTTCATAATGGCGACAAAGGCGGCATTTTGGGCGATGACGCCGTCGGCGTTTCCATCAATGCGAATATTGACGGCTATTATCGCCAGCGCGGCGCTATTGATGTGCGCGGTGAAGACAGTGTCGGTATTAAAATAAATTCAGGCGTCACGGTTGATGACGGCACGATGATTGACGCGCATATTAACGCTACCGGTTATTCATTGATTGTCAGCGGAACGGATGGCGGCCCCGATCATGGCCGCGATGAAACCGACTTGGATGATGATGAAGTTGCTGCCAATAGGAATGAGCGGCGACGCGGTGGCGCGGCGGTTGATATTGCCGGTAATTTGAGCGGTGGCTTGATTATCGGCGGCAAGGTCAATCGTGTTTTGACCCGCGCCGAAAGCGATGAATTGGCTGATATAATCGAAGCTGGGAAAGATGAAAATGGCGACCGGATTGATATTACCGGCGGTTCAACCCGTTCAACGCCGGTGCATTTTGACGGCAGTCGGCCACAACATTATACCGGCCAGTCGCGCGATGGTACCGTTAGCCTGACCAGCTATGGCGAGGCCGATGATACGGCGACGCTGAAAATCACCGGTAATGTCGGCACAGCAGATGGTGGCTCGATTGAGACATTATTGGATTTAACCGATGATGATGTTGAAGTGGATGGGAACGGCGTGCCCGACCCCGATATTTACACGCGCGGCTCGGTCGGGCTGAAGCAATTTTATTTTTCATATGGCCTGATGAATCGCGGCTCGATTGAAGCCGATGGCCAATATGATGGCTTTAAGGCCGATGCCGTATTGTTTGATGGTGATGCAGAGATACGCGGCGGTGTCTATAATTCCGGCACCATTAAAGCCACCGCCAATAACCAGAATGCAACTGCGATTGAATTCGACGATATTAAATTGACTGACGGGCTGCGCGATGACGGCTCGGTGTTTCTGAATGAAGGGCAAATCACCGCCAATGTAAGCACTCATGCCGGTGCTGACCCTGATTTGGCAGATGACACATATACCGCCACCGCTATTTTATTGACCGGCGATGTTTCTTTCGAAGTTGAGAGCGGCCAAGTCGGCACATTTTTCAATCGCGGTTTCATTGATACAAGCGCTGCATATGTCGATGCAGATGACGACGAAAGCGACGGGAAAAACACCATTGCCATTGATGCATCTGCTGTCACCGTTGATTTTAATTTCACCCAAGAATTGCTCAAAGCCGACCGATTGCTAGACCCTGATGATGATGATAACAGCGCCAGCAATCCTTATATTGGCGGCGGCGATACGGATATTGACAGCGCCGGAGCGATCGATGGCGGCAAAGTAGCCGGAGATGGGGTGATTAATGGGCTTGATATCAGCGTGCCGCGCATGACCGGTGATGTGAAATTCGGTGATGGCGCTAACACATTCGCAGTTTCAGCCGGAGAGGTAGAAGGCGATATCAGCTTTGGTGGCGGCAATGATGTGCTGGCCCTGTCGAATGAAATCCCTGAGAGTGCGAATTTAGAAGCTGCGCCGATAACCCGCGTGACCGGCAGCATTGCCAATAGCAGCGGCAATTTGAACGTCACCATTGCCGACCGCACGCAATTGCATCTGGTCGCGCAAGAAGACGAAGAAGATATTTTGGCCATCAATCAGTTGACGCTGAGCGGCAGCGGCGATTTGAAATTCACCATCGATCCCGATAATCTGGAAAATGAATTGCTAGATGTCACCACGCTCAGCTTGTCGGATGATGCGAAATTGACGCCGGGGCTGACCTCTTTATTTGCGGTCGATGCGCCGAAAACGGTTCAGTTGATTGCCTATGACACGCTGACCAAAAACAATGATGATATTAATAGCTATCTCGCTGATGACACGCCGTTCATTTATGATGTGTCGCTGAGCGATGATGATGCCGATAAAATCATCTCGGCCCGTTTCAGCATTAAGAGCGTGGCAGATTTGGGTATCAATCAAACCGAAGGCGCGGCTTTGGCAGCGGTGATTGACCATTTCAGCAAGGATGAAAATTCGGCGCTGGAAACACGGTTGACCGGGCTGGAAGATGGCGATGATTTCCGCGACGCTTATCGACAGCTCTTCCCGCATTATAGCGATGGCACGGCGCAGCAGCTTGCGGTTTTGGCTGAAGCCTCAACCGGCGCGGTGAGCCAGCATTTGCAATTGGTGGCGGCAGGCGGTCGGCGCGGCGGCGATGGCTGGCTGCAGCAATTCGGTGATTATCGCCGACAGGATTCCGGCAACGATAATGGCACGGTCAGCGGCACCAGCTATGGTCTGGCTTTCGGTTATGACTTCCCGCTCGGCGCGATTGAGGCTATGGGGCTTTATGCGCAAATGAACTTCACCGCAGTGAATGAAAAAACCACTCTGCTTAATGAGGTAAAAAGCCAAGGCTCGACCTTTGGGGCCTATATTGCTGACCGTATCGGGCCGCTGCGCTATGAGTTGAACGCGGCATACGGCTTGCATGATTTGGAAAGCGAGCGTTACGTCAATTTCAGTGGTTATGGCACGGCCAGCAATAATCGGGTGCTTGCTTCATGGGATGCGACCAGCACGGCGGCCTCGGCGCGTTTGGCCTATCCGATTTTGGAAGACACACATTTATTGCGGCTTGAGGCGGGTGTCGATTATTTCAATTTGGCGCATGATGATTATATCGAAAGACAGCCTGTTCTCGACCAAGGCCTCTCCATGCAGCTAAAGGGCGGCGAGTCTGAAAAAATATCGCAATTTATCGGCCTGCGCGGCAGTCGCCAATCCGGCGGCGGCGATCCGGTATCGATTGTTTGGGAACCGAGTTATTATCTCGGCTATCGCACGCTCTCCGATGAAACGCCTTATACCGCCACCGCTAATTTTGTCGGCTCATCGGAAACTTTCACATTGGAAAATTTTGTCGAAAGCGAAGACGCGCTCGATATCGGTTTCGGTGTCGCCGCGCATAATGATTATTTCGCTTTTGAGTTTAATTATCGCGGCCAATTTTCCGATGGCGTCGCGACGCAAGGCGGTGGCGTATCCATTCGTCTGCTGTTCTAATCACAAAACCTCAAACAAGCCCGGCTTCAGCTTTTTGGCGGCGTCGGCAAATTCCGCATAATCATCAATAATCGCATCGGCCTGTAAGTCTTCCAAGCTGACACGGCGATAACCGAAGCTGACGCAAATGCTGGCCACATTGGCAGCGCGTGCGCCGCCCGTATCGGCCTCGCTATCGCCGACCATAATCGCCTCTTCTGCCGTGCAGCCCAATTGTGCCAAAGCCAGCTCAATCGTATCCGGGTCCGGTTTTCGTTTCGGCAGCGTGTCGCCGCCGACCAGCACCTCAAAATATTCATGCAGGCCAAGCCGGAACAAAAGTTTGGCGGCCAGGCTTTCGCGCTTATTGGTGACCACCGCCATTGGGATTTTCGCTGCCTTGGCGGCGTCCAATATCGGCATTAAATTCGGATAAATAACCGTATGCGCATCAATGTTTTGGTCGTACCAAAGAACGAATTCTTCGGTTGCCGCATCCAGTTTCGCATCATCCCATATCGCCTCATTGGCTTCCAGGCCGCGCTGAATAATCATCCGCGCGCCGCCGCCAATCATATTGTGAATGGCATTATCGGGCACTTCGGCCAGCCCGTTTTTGCACAGCACATGGTTCATCGCTGCGTGTAAATCGGGTTTTGTATCTGCCAGAGTGCCGTCGAGGTCGAATAAAAGAGCAGGCATGGTATCGGCTTTTCCGTTAGCGGTTTGGGTGCGCTCATGCTACATCCGATTCATGGCACCTCGACATCTTTTTCTCATGTTTATTGTCTGCCTGGTTTGGGGCTTTACTTTCGTCGCCGGCAAAGCGGGCGTGGAAGAAATGCCACCCATGCTGTTTACCGCGCTGCGCTATGCGCTTTTATCGCTATTACTGTTTCCCTTTTTAAAAATCGTCAACGGCCACATGCCGCAAGTCGTGTTCATTTCCATCACTATGGGATCGATGCATTTCTCGCTATTTTATGGCGGCCTGTCGCTGGCTGATAATGTGTCGGCGGTGGCCGTGGCGGTGCAGCTTGGTGTGCCGATAAGCACCATCATGTCGATTATTTTCCTCAGCGAGCAAGTCGGCTGGCGACGCTGGGCCGGCATTGTCATGTCATTTGGCGGGGTGATGGTCATCAGCCTCGATCCGGCGATTGTGGATGAACGGCTTGGCTTGCTGATGATTGTCGGCGCCGCCTTTATCGGCTCGGCCGGCACGATTGTGATGAAGCAGATTAAAGATACCGGCGTTTATCAAATGCAGGCATGGATTGCGATGATGAGCTGGCCGCCCTTATTCGCTGTCTCGCTGGTGTTTGAAAGCAATCATGTTGAAGTGCTGCAAACCGCCAGTTGGATGGCGTGGGGCGGGGTTATTTATACCGCTATCGGCGCCAGCCTTATCGGCCATGCCGGCATGTATTATTTGCTGCAGCGTTATGATGTGTCGGTTACCTCGCCATTGACGCTGATGGCGCCGGTCTTCGGGATTATTTTCGGCGTTATGTTTTGGGGTGACACGCTGGGTCCGCGCTTTTGGATTGGCGGCGGCCTGACGCTGCTTGGCGTGCTGATTATCGGCCTCAGAAAGCCGGAGGCGCGCAAAGCCGGAGCGGTGCTATGAGCCTGAGCATCACCGATAAGCTATCGCCCAATTTCGATGCGCGCGCTTGCGCCATCAGTCACATTATTTTGCATTATACCGATATGCCGGATGCGCAGGTCGCCTTGGCGCGGCTATGCGATGAACAGGCAAAAGTTTCGGCGCATTATCTCATTCGCCGCGACGGGCATATTTTTAAACTGGTCGATGAGCGCGCGCGCGCGTGGCATGCCGGCGTTTCTTATTGGTGCGGTGAGAGCGATATGAACTCGGCCTCTATCGGCATCGAGCTTGACCATGACGGGCATGATGCAAGCGGTGAGATGGCGGCGTTTCCCGCCGCGCAAATGCAAGCCCTTATTGCGCTCATGGAGGATGTGACGGCGCGTCATAATATCGACCGCCGCAATATATTGGGGCATAGCGATATTGCGCCGGGCCGCAAAACAGACCCCGGCGAGGCGTTTGATTGGGCGGCGCTCGCGGCGGCCGGTTTCGGGCTTTATTTAGACGATGTGAAGATTGAAGATGTCGCGCCGCTGGCGGTGGGCAGCACCGATAAGGCGGTTGCGCCTTTGCAAAAAGCATTGGCGGCATTTGGCTATCAAATTATTGCAGACGGCACATATGGCGCGCAAACACAAGCCGTCATCACCGCCTTCCAACGCCATTTCCGCGCCTCTAAAGTCGATGGCGTCGCCGACGCGCAAACACAAAGCCTGATTTATGCCTATTGCCGCGCGGCGCTAAAATCTTGACCACGCCGCCTCAACGGCGTATCCCAAAATCGGTCAGAGGGTCGGATGGTCGCTTCTGTTTCTTGTTTTGGCAGGGGGCAGGGGAGGAAAGTCCGGGCTCCACGGAAACACGGCGCCGGATAACGTCCGGCGGAGGTGACTCCAGGGAAAGTGCCACAGAAAGCAAACCGCCTCGCTTTTCTTTTGACAAGGGAGGTAAGGGTGAAAGGGTGCGGTAAGAGCGCACCGCGCTGTCGGCAACGGCAGTGGCAGGGTAAACCCCGCCGGGAGCAAGACCAAATAGAGACGGCATATGACCCTGTTTCCGGGTCGTCGTCCGGGTAGGTTGCACGAGGTGTTCGGTAACGGGCATCCCAGATGAATGGCCATCGCCGTTTCTTTTGAAACGCGTACAGAACCCGGCTTACAGACCCTCTGACCGTTTTCTCTCTATTTTCTTTCCGCTTTATATGCAGGTTTTGGTCCCGTTTCGATCCAAAAACACTGCATATTGCGGGTATAGTTCCCGTTGACACCCATATATTCCCATGTTATCCCATACTATCCCATTATAAACATGGGTGCGCCCGAAACGCGTTCGGGGGCAATTGGAGGAAGGAAGACGGCATGACCATGTTCATGTCCACGATTACGGGCAAAATAGATGCGAAAGGTCGCGTCTCGGTCCCGTCTGTCTTTCGTTCCGCCATATCGGCCCAAAATGGGGCCACGCAATCGGGCTCTCCGCTCCCCTCTCCGCAAGGCATTTTTGTATATCCTTCCTTTACCGAAGGTGCCATTGAGGGCGGCGGCCATGCGCTGATGAATGATATCGGCACAATGGTTGATCGGCTGGATTTATTTACCGAAGAACGCGATGCGCTGGCCGCATCGCTATTTGCCGACAGTCATCATTTAACTTTCGATGCCGATGGCCGCGTGTCGCTTCCGGCTACGCTTTTGACCCATGCAGGGATTGAAAAAGAGCTGTGTTTTGTCGGCCTTGGCGGCAAGTTTCAAATTTGGAATCCGCAAAGCTTCGCTGATTTCCGTGCCAAATCTCGCGCCATGGCGTTGGAGCAGCGCGGTCTTTTGCGGTCCCCGGCCAATCCATCTGCGCCGCCCGGAGCAGATGACGGGACACGGCGATGAGTAGCGGGGGTAGCGTGAACAGGCAGCAGCAAAGCGTGCCCCCGGCACCGCCTCCCCATATTTCCGTATTATTAAACGAGGTGGTCGCCGCTTTGGCACCGCAACCCAATGAGGTGGTGGTCGATGGCACTTTTGGCGCCGGTGGCTATTCGCAAGCCCTATTGGAGGCGGCCGATTGCGCGGTTATCGCGATTGACCGTGACCCTGATACAAAACCGCATGCTGATAGGCTGGCGGCGGCGTTCAAGCAGCGGTTTTCTTATCGCGCCGGATGTTTTGGCGATATGCAGGAATTGCTGGACGCGCCGGTTGATGGGGTGACGCTCGATTTGGGTGTCTCTTCCATGCAGCTTGATGAAGCGGCGCGCGGCTTTTCTTTTATGCGCGATGGGCCTTTGGATATGCGAATGAGCCGCGACGGCATCAGCGCATCTGATTTGCTGAACGAAGCGGCGCCTGAATTGCTCAGCGATATTATTGCCGTTTATGGCGAAGAGCGCCGCGCCCGGGCGATTGCCAAAGCGATTGTTGCGAAACGCGAAAGCGCCAAATTGCTGCGCACCGGCGATTTGGTTGATGTGGTCTGTTCCGTTCTCGGTGGGCCACGGCACGGCAAGTCGCATCCGGCGACGCGCACCTTTCAGGCTTTGCGGATTTACTTAAATGATGAATTGGGTGAATTGCTGCGCGGCTTGCAAGCGGCAGAGCGCGTGTTGAAGCCGGGCGGACGTCTCGCCGTTGTGACTTTCCATTCTTTGGAAGACCGCATGGTCAAACAGTTTTTGGCCCCGCGCACCGGTCGCGCCGGGCGTCCATCGCGGCACATGCCGGAAGTTGAAACCGCCGCACCAAGCTTTGCCGAACCGGCCAAGCGCAATATCAAACCGCGTGATGATGAAATCAGCAGCAATCCGCGCGCCCGCTCGGCGCGGCTGCGCGTGGCGCTGCGCACGGAGGCGCCGGCATTTCCGGCCACTGCCGATTTAATGCCGAAACGGGCCCCACAATTGGAGGCAAGTAGATGATTAAATCAGTCAATATAGCTTTGGCAGTCAGCTTGGTGGCGCTAATTGCGACGCTGTATCACATTCGCTATTCAGCCGAGGCAGAAGCGCAAAATGTGCGGCAATTGGAGCGTCAATTGGCGCATCAAAAAGACCGCCGCCGCACTTTGCAAGCCGAATGGGCGAGCCTTAATGATCCGCGCCGCTTGCAGCTTTTAAGTCGCCAATATTTATCGCTGGATTATTTGCGCGCGTCGCAAGTGCTGGATTTGCGCGATGACACGCCGCGTTCCATTCCGATTGTTTTGACACCGGTGTCAGGGGGTGCTGATGAGCCGCAATAAGCTGCCATTAGTGCCGATTGGCCATGACTGGGCGCTGGTGCTCGGTGGGCGGCTGGGCAGGCGGCCCGGTGATTTATCGCATCACGCGGTTGAAACGACGCGCAGTCGTTTGCGTGTTGCCTTGATTTGTTTCTTTGTGGTTTTCGGTGTGCTTGGCGGGCGGCTGGTGCAGCTAACGGTGATTGACGCCAAGCCCTTCGGTTTGGCGCGCGGTCCGGCGCAAGAAGAGCAGGCGCGCCCAACCATTACCGATCGCAATGGTGTCGTGCTGGCAACCGAGATTTCGACCATCACACTGGGTGCTGATGCCGCTAAAATTACCGATGGCGCGGCGATGGCCGGACAATTAAAAGCCATTTTACCGCGCCTCAATGAAGCCCGTGCAGCGCGGTTTTTATCCGGCAAGGGCCGTTATGTGACGCTGCTGGCCGGTCTGACGCCGGCGCAAAAATTGGATGTATTGGCGCTGGGCAATCCGGCTTTGAAATTGACCCGCGACAGCAGCCGTGTTTATCCGGCCGGTGAAGTAACCGCTCATACGGTCGGCTTTGCCAGTTCTGATATGCGCGGTTTGTCGGGCCTTGAGCTTTATCTCGACCGCATGGCCGACGAGTCTTTGCCGGACGAGGTGACGCCGAATAATGTTTTGCAAAGCAGTTTGGATATTCGCGTGCAACACGCAGTGCGCGATGTGCTGCATGAAAAAATTACTGAATTTTCTGCCAAGGCCGGCGGCGCGATTATTGTCGATGTTCATAATGGTGAAATTCTGGCTCTGGTCTCTTTGCCTGATTTCGATGCCAATGCGCCGATGCGCAACGGGCAAGCGCCGCATTTCAATCGCATGACTTTGGGTGTTTATGAGCTTGGCTCCATCTTTAAAGTGTTCACCGCTGCCATGGCGTTGGATAGTGGCATCGTCGCCGCCTCCGAGGTTTTTGATACGGCGGAGCCTCTGAAAATCGGCCGCTATGAAATCAATGATGTGCACGGCCAAGAGCGCCCGTTAACCATTGAAGAAATTATTGTTCATTCCTCCAATATCGGGTCCGCCAAATTGGCCCTGCGCGTGCCCGATGACGCGCATTATGAATTTATCCAGCGTCTTGGTTTTGCCGATCCGGTGGCGATTGAATTACCTGAACGCGCCGCGCCGCTGACGCCGACACGCTGGACGGATATTGAGCGCGCCACTTCATCTTACGGGCACGGTATTTCGGTGACGCCTTTACATGCGGTTATGGCCGGTGCGGCGATGATTAATGGTGGTGTGTTGTATCCGCCAAGCCTGCGCAAAGTTGACCTGCCGGTCGGCGAGCGGGTGATTGCCGCCGGTACCAGCGTTTCCATTCGCAATATGATGCGCGCTGTGGTTGCCACCGGCACCGGTCGTAAAGCTGATGTGCCGGGCTATCAAGTGCTCGGAAAAACCGGTTCGGCTGAGAAGCCGCAAGCCGGCGGCTATAATCAAGACGCGCTGGTGACATCTTTCCTCGGTGCGTTTCCGGCGCATGCGCCGCGTTATGCGATGTTGGTTATGTTGGATGAACCGCAAGGGACGGATGAGACTTATGGTTTCAATCTGGCCGGTTGGAATGCCGCGCCGGCGGCGGCTGATATTGTCCAGCGTATCGCGCCGCTTCTGGGTGTCTTGCCGAAATTTGAAACGCCGGTTGAGCAAGCCGCGCTTACCAATCGGGAAACGGCAAAGCAAATGGCAGCAGAGACGGAGGTGGCCCATGCGTCTCAATGAGCTGGCTCCGATGCCGAATAAAGAAATGGCCAATGTCGATATTTGTGGGCTGACTGCGGATAGCCGCACAGTGCAGCCGGGCTATTTATTTGCCGCTTTGTCGGGCACGCAGGCCGATGGCAAAGCCTATGTCGGGCAAGCGATTGAGAACGGCGCGGCTGCGATTTTAACCGACCAACCGCTGATTGCCGGTGTGCCGGTTGTAACAAGTGAGAACCCGCGCCGAGATTTGGCGCGCATGGCAGCGCGCTTTTTTGAGACACAGCCGCCGCATATTGCGGCCATTACAGGCACTAATGGCAAAACCTCCACGGCGGTATTTTTGCGCCAGCTTTTGCAATCTGCCGGACATGCAGCTGCCTCCATGGGTACGCTGGGTGTTGAGGCGGATGATTATAATGCGCCCTTGCAACACACAACGCCGGAGCCGGTGCGCTTGCATGCGGCGTTACGCGATTTGACCGCGCATAATATCAGTCATGTTGCGCTGGAAGCCTCCAGCCACGGGCTGGCGCAATATCGCCTGGATGGGGTGCACGTTTCGATTGCCGGATTTACCAATATCACACGCGATCACCTTGATTATCATGCCAGCCCGCAAGCCTATGAAGCGGCGAAGACACGGCTGTTTACCGAAGTCTTGGACGCTGCAGGGACTGCCATTATCACAATGAACCATCCGGTCGCTGCGCGCTTGGCCGAGGCATGTGCCGCTGCCGGACGTAAGGTGAAGCCGGTCGGGCGCATTGGTGATGACGTGCATATTGCGTTGAGCGGTCGCCGCGCAACCGGTCTTGAATTGACCATTGCTTTGGGTGACGCGGCTGAATTGGTGAATGTGCCGCTAATCGGTGACTTTCAAATTGAAAATCTGACTTTGGCGCTTGGCATGGCGCAGGCTTTCGGCGTCGCCAATGAGGAATTATTGGCTGCGTGTAAAAACCTGCAAGCCCCACCTGGGCGCATGCAATTGGCCGGTCGCAAAGAAAACGGCGCTGCGATATTTGTCGATTATGCGCATACGCCGGATGCGTTGGAAAACGCGTTAACTGCCTTGCGTGCGCATTTGCCAAGCGGTGGGCGTTTGCTGGTGATGTTTGGTTGCGGCGGTGATCGCGATGCAGGCAAGCGGCCTGAAATGGGCGCGGTGGCGGCAAAAGGCGCAGATGCTGTTTTTGTAACCGATGATAATCCGCGTAGTGAAGATGCGGATAAAATTCGAGAGGCGATTTGTGCCGCTTGTCCGGAAGCGGAAAATATCGCTGACCGCGCAAAAGCCATCGCCGCCATTATTGATAGGGCAGAAGAAAATGATTTGGTGCTGCTGGCCGGCAAGGGGCATGAAACCGGACAGATTATCGGCGACATAATTATGCCTTTTGATGATGTCAATATTGCCCGCGCGACGCTGGTGGAAACAGGAGGCGCGCATGGCTGAGTTTTTATGGACCGGCGTAGATGTGATTGCCGCCCTGCAAGATCGCTTGCGGGCTGATGCGCCGCATGACTGGCAAGCCAATGGTCTGGCGATTGATACGCGAGAATTAAATGCCGGTGATATTTTTGTCGCTTTGGCAGGTGAGAAGGCGCATGGCCATGAATTTGTCGCCGCTGCCTTCGCACAAGGCGCGTCTGCCGCATTGGTCGGGGAAGATTTTATCGCTGACAGTCTGGATGATGATGCGGTCTTATTGCGGGTCGATGACACGCTGCTGGCTTTGGAAGCATTGGGCCGTGCCGCCCGCGCTCGCAGTGGGGCGCATATTACTGCGATAACCGGCAGTGTCGGCAAAACCGGTAGCAAAGCGATGCTGGCGCAAGCCTTGTCTCATTCGGGCAAAGTGCATGCGGCTGAACGCTCTTTCAATAATCATATTGGCGTGCCGCTCACCTTGGCGCGCATGCCGTCTGATTGCGATTTCGCCGTGTTTGAATTGGGCATGAACCATGCCGGCGAGATTGCCACATTGGTTGATATGGTGAAGCCGCATAGCGCGCTCATCACCACCATTGGTACGGCGCATATCGAAAACTTCGCATCAATGACCGAGCTGGCTTTGGCTAAAGCAGAAATTTTTGACGCGGTTGAAGAAAACGGCATTGCCATTTTGCCGGCTGATAATGCGCATTTTGATGTTTTGGCGGAAACAGCGAAGGCGCAGGGTTTGCAGGTAACGGCTTTTTCAGCCGATGGCAAAGCCGATGCAGCCGTGCGCGCGACGCGGTGCAAATTACACGCCACATGCAGTTGCGTGACGGCGCAAATTTCCGACCATGAGGTGACATATAAAATCGGTGCCGCAGGGGCGCATCTGGTGGCCAACAGTCTCGCCGTGCTGGCCGCTGTTTGCCATGCCGGTGCTGATTTGGCTTTGGCGGCATTGTCTTTGGCGCAAATGGAGGGTCTGTCCGGTCGCGGTGCGCGCTATCGTTTGGGAGATGAGAACGCGCCGATTACGCTGATTGATGAAAGTTATAATGCCAATCCGACCTCCATGGCGGCGGCATTGACAACTTTGGGTCTGGCACCGCGTCTGGGGCGTGGACGCCGCATTGCGGTTCTGGGAGACATGGCTGAATTGGGCGAAGAAGCCCGCGCTTTGCATAGCGGCCTGTCGGTGCAAATCGATGATGCCGATATTGATATGGTGATTACATGCGGTCCGCTTATGCGCCATTTGCACCAGGCTTTATCGCCCGGTCGCATTGGTGCGCATGCTGATAACCATGCTGATGTTCTGGAAATTTTACGCGCTGATTTGCAAGGCAATGATGTGGTGATGGTCAAAGGCTCAAACGCCAGTCAGATGAATTTGGTCAGCAATGGCCTGTTAACCGCCTTTGTCGACAGCTCAGCCGACAACTCGGTTCAGGGGCGCGAACAAAAAAAGGGAATAGGCTGATGCTTTATTATTTACTGCCATTATTGGGCGATGTGCCGGGGGCCAATCTCTTCAATTACATCACTTTTCGTGCCGGTGCGGCGGTGATGACAGCGCTTCTACTGAGCTTTCTGCTTGGCCCATGGATGATCAATACGCTGCGCAGTCGGCAGGGTCGCGGTCAACCGATACGCGCCGACGGCCCGCAATCGCATTTGACCACCAAGGTCGGGACACCGACTATGGGCGGCTTGCTGATTTTAATGGCCTCTATCGGTTCGACACTGATATGGGGCAATCTCGGTAATATCTTCTTATGGATTGCGCTGCTGGTCACGCTCGGCTTCGGGCTTATCGGTTTTGCTGATGATTATATGAAATTGCGTGACCGCTCTAGCGATGGTGTGCCGGGCCGCATAAAGCTGGTGCTGGAGGCGGTTGTCGCGATCGTCGCGATTATTTTTATCAGCGCCAATTTGCCGGGCGAGTTGGCAACCAGCTATGCGGTGCCGTTTTTGAAAGACCTGCTGCTGCCCTTCGGATTGCCGCTTTACATTATTGCCGGTCTGGTCGTCATTATCGGCTCTTCGAATGCGGTGAATTTAACCGATGGTCTCGACGGGCTGGCGATTGTGCCGACAATGATTGCGGCGGCCAGTTTTGGCTTTATCGCCTATCTCATCGGTAATGCGATTTTCGCCAATTACCTGCAAGTGCATTACGTGCCGGGGGCCGGTGAATTGGCAGTATTTTGTGCCGCGCTTATCGGCGCCGGGCTCGGTTTTCTTTGGTATAACGCGCCGCCTGCTGCCGTGTTTATGGGTGATACAGGCTCGCTGGCTCTCGGCGCTGCGCTTGGCACAATTGCCATCATCACCAAGCATGAATTGGTGCTGGCGATTATTGGCGGCTTGTTTGTGCTGGAAGCAGTGTCGGTGATTGTGCAGGTCGCCTCTTTCAAATTAACCGGCAAGCGTGTCTTCGCCATGGCCCCGCTGCATCATCATTTTGAGCAGCGCGGTTGGGCTGAAAGCACGATTGTCATTCGGTTCTGGATTATTTCTGTCGTGCTGGCCTTGGTCGGCTTGGCGACGTTGAAGCTGAGGTAATTGATGATTGCTTTGCCAACATATTCCGGTGCAAGCGCAGTCTTCGGGCTGGGCCGTTCGGGCTTGGCGGCAGTGGCTGCTTTGCGCGCTGCCGGTAATCATGTGTTGGCATGGGATGATAATCAGGCAGCACGCGAGAAGGCCGAAAAACTGGGTGCAGAATTGAGCAATCCGGTTGAGCGCATGAAGCAGGCTGAAGGCGCGGCTGAAAGATTGATTGTCAGCCCCGGCGTGCCGCTCACGCATCCTGCGCCGCATCCGGCTGTGCATGCCGCGCAAGCGGCCGGTGCTGAGATTATCGGTGATATGGATTTATTTCATGATGCGCTATGCCATGCCGGTCTGCGCGATAAGGTAACAATTATCGGCATTACCGGCACCAATGGAAAATCAACAACGACGGCTTTGATTACCCATATGCTGCAAGCGGCCGGCCATGATGTGCATATGGGCGGCAATATCGGTACGCCTGTTTTGGACTTGCCGATTATTGAGGGCGCGGTTTATGTGCTGGAGCTGTCGTCTTACCAGCTTGACTTAAACAATCATTTTGCTGCCGATATAGGTGTTTGGCTGAATATCACGCCGGACCATCTTGATCGGCATGGCGGTATTGACGGCTATGTTGCCGCAAAAGCCAAATTATTCGCTGCCGGAAAATCATCCCGCGGCAAAATCATTGCGCTGGATGATGCGCCAAGTCGCGCCATGGCCGACACGCTATCCGGTGCGGTGACACGCCTCAGTGCCGATGGGCAAGGCGATATAAATTATCAAGCGGCGTCTCTTGAAACGGCCACTGACACAATTGATTTATCTTCATGCCCTGCTTTGCGCGGCACGCATAATGCCCAAAATGCTGCCGCTGCATTGGCGGTCGGTCAAATTATGGGTCTGTCTTTAGCCGATAGTGAAGCCGCTTTTGACAGTTTCGGCGGCATGGCGCATCGGCTGCAAACCGTTGATACGCATAAAGGCATCACCTTTGTGAATGACAGTAAAGCAACCAATATTGAGGCGACGCGCCATGCGCTGGCCGCCTTTGAAACGATTTATTGGATTGCCGGTGGTCGCGCCAAAACCGATAATAGCGGCAGTTTGGGGTTAGAGGCCTTGGCCCCGCATTTTGAAAATATCCGCAATACTTATCTTATCGGCGAGGCTGCGCAGGCTTTTGCCGACGCATTGCCCGCATCCATGAGCACAGAAATTGCCGAGACCATGCAGCGCGCCGTGCATGCGGCGGCTGATAAAGCGCAAGCCGATGCCGCTGCCATGCCGGTGGTTTTATTGTCTCCGGCCTGCGCGTCATTTGACCAATTTGCTGATTTTGAAGCACGCGGGGCGGCGTTTTGTGATGCGGTCGACACGTGGAAGGCGGGCGCTTTATGAGTGGGCTTCTTTCCAGAACCAGTCGCGGGCCATTGGCACAATGGTGGTGGACGGTTGACCGGCCTATGGTCATCGGTGTGCTTGTCTTGCTGGCCTTCGGTTTTCTTGCCGCTTTGGCAGCCAGTCCGGCAGTGGCACAGACCATTGGCAAGTCGATTTATCATTTCGCCAATAAACAGTTGGTTTTCTTAACATTGGCCGGTTTCGTCTTTATCGCGGTTTCCATGCTGGATGCCATTTGGATACGTCGTTTCGCTGTCTTGCTGCTAATCGGTTCGATTGCCGGTGTCATATTGACTTTGTTTGCCGGTGTGACGGTAAAGGGCGCGACGCGTTGGCTGATTATTGCCGGTGTTTCTGTGCAGCCTTCGGAAATCATGAAGCCGGCTTTTGTCGTGGTCAGCGCTTGGTTGATGGCGCGGCAAAGGGCGAAGTTTCACGCGCATGATATATGGGGCGCATTCGGCTTGCTGGTTTTCTGCGCTCTATTATTGGCCATGCAACCGGATTTCGGGCAAACCATTTTGCTGGCTTTGGTCTGGATGTGCCTGTTCTATCTATCGGGTGGCTCGCTGAAATTAATCGCCATATTGGGCGGTTTGGGGCTGACAGCCGGTGCCTATGTCTATTCAAGCTATGCCTATTTCTCCAGCCGCATTGACCGCTTCCTCGACCCGTCAACCGGCGATACTTATCAGGTCGATAAGGCGATGGATGCCATTCGCGCCGGTGGCATTACCGGCGTCGGGCCGGGTGACGGGCAAGTGAAGTCCATTTTGCCCGATGCGCATGCCGATTATGTTTTTGCCGTAGCGGCTGAAGAGGGCGGTCTAATGATTGCCGGATTTATCATTCTCACCTTTGCCTTTTTGGTTTGGCGCGCGCTCATGGCGATGCGCGAAGAAAGCGAACATTGGGTGCAGCTTTCCGCCGCCGGGCTGATTTGCATGTTCGGCCTGCAAGCGATTATCAATCTGGCAGTCAATCTCAACCTGATGCCGTCCAAAGGCATGACCCTGCCGTTCATCTCTTATGGCGGCTCATCACTGCTGGCTTCGGCCATTACCATGGGCATGTTGGTCGGTCTTATGCGCCGCCGCAGCACGGCGCATTTAATGACCCGCGCCATGCCGGCCACTGCTTTGCATTTATCTTCCGGAGGGCGCGCATGAGTAAGCACGGCACCATTCTTTTGGCCGCAGGGGGCACAGCCGGTCATATGTTTCCGGCAAGTGCGTTGGCCGAGCAATTGAAAAAGACCGGCTATGATGTGCATCTGGCGACCGATAAGCGCGGCATGGCATATCTGGCTGAATTAACACCGATGCAGGTTCATAGCATTCCCGCGGCGACGGTTTATACGGGCGGTATTCTGGCCTTGCCTATCCGTATTTTGACGCTGCTGATCAGTATGCTGGCCTCGCTTTTTCTGGTTTTGAAATTACAGCCGAAAGTGATTATCGGCTTTGGCGGTTACCCTTCATTCGGGCCGGTCTTCGTCGGACGCTTATTGCGCCGCAAAGTATTGGTACACGAGCAGAACGCGGTTTTAGGTCGCGTCAATCGCTTGGCTGCCAATGTCGGCAGCTATATTGCAACCAGCTATGCCAATACAGCCAATATGCCGGCCCGTGCGGCCGAACGCGCGCGTCGCACCGGCAATCCTTTGCGTCCCGCCGTATTGAAGGCGGCGCAGGGCGGCTATCGCTTTTTGTCGCCCGGGCGTCCATTTGAATTATTGATATTCGGCGGCAGCCAAGGGGCCAGCGTTTTTGCCAAAGCCGTGCCGGCAGCGATTGCCTTGTTGCCTGAAAATCAGCAACGGCGCCTGCGGATTGTTCATCAAGTGCGCAAAACCGATATGCGTGAAGCATTGGATGTTTACGGCGCGTTAGGCGTCTATGCCGAAATTCGTGATTTCTTTTCCGATTTACCAAGCCGTATGCGGCGCGCGCATTTAATGATAGCGCGCGGCGGCGCGGCGACTATTGCGGAAATGACAGCGTTGGGTACGCCCGCCATCATCGTGCCTTTGCCCGGTTCACTCGACCAAGACCAAGCCAATAATGTGCGCGAACTGGCAGATGAGGGTGGGGCGATTTTGCTGCCGCAAAGCGATATGTCGGCGGAAAGATTGGCGCAAGAATTAGAAAAGCTCATGCTTAATGACCAAGCCTTGCGTGATATATCCGGCCGCGCCCGCAGCTTTGGCGAGTTAGACGCTGCCGGTCGCTTGTTCCGCTATGTCGACTGTCTGGCCATGGATAAGCCTGTGCAAATCGAGCAGCAACAGGGAGAGGTAAATGCCTGACGCATCTTCACACGCCATCCCGCAACCTGCTGCTTTGCGTCCGTTTGGGCGGGTTCATATTGTCGGCATTGGCGGCATCGGCATGAGCGGCATTGCCGAAGTGATGCATGTCATGGGCTATGAGGTGCAGGGCAGCGATATGAGCGATAATGCCAATACCAAGCGTTTGCGCGATATGGGCATTAAAGTGGCGGTCGGCCATGCGGCTGAAAATGTTGACGGGGCCGGGGTGGTGACGATTTCATCCGCTGTATCGCCTGATAACCCTGAAGTTTTGGCAGCTCGTGAAAAGCACATACCGGTTGTCCGTCGGGCTGAAATGCTGGCTGAATTAATGCGTTTAAAGCCGTGCATCACCATTGCCGGCACGCATGGCAAAACCACCACCACCTCTCTGACCGCCGCCATGCTGGATGCGGCGGAATTGGACCCCACCGTTATCAATGGCGGTATCATCAATGCCTATGGCACTAATGCGCGCCTCGGCAAGGGCGATTGGATGGTGGTAGAGGCTGATGAAAGTGACGGCACATTTGTCCGTCTGCCGGTGACGATTGGTATTGTTACAAATATTGACCCTGAACATTTGGAGCATTACGGCGATTTTGACGGGCTGCGCGCCGCCTTTGACAGCTATATTCACAATATCCCGTTTTACGGTGTCGGCATTGTTTGTCTCGACCATCCTGAGGTGCAGGCATTGGTCGGACGCGTTACCGATCGCCGTTTGATGACTTATGGGCTGAGCGAACAGGCCGATATTCGCGCCATTAATATTCGCGAAGACGGATTGCAGCAGCATTTCGATGTTATTTGCCGCGACCGGCGTAATGATACGGAAGACAAGATTGAAAACCTCTGCCTGCCCATGGCCGGTAAGCATAATTTGCAAAACGCGCTGGCCGCCATTGCCGCCGGTCTTGAACTGGGCGCAACCAAAACATCCATTGCTGCCGCGCTAAATGGTTTTGGCGGCGTCAAAAGGCGATTTACAGCGGTTGGTGAAGTTGGCGACAATATTCGGATTTTTGACGATTACGCGCATCATCCGGTTGAAATCAGTGCGGTTTTGGAGAGTGCGCGGGCCGTTAGTTCGGGCCGTGTCGTCGCCATTATGCAGCCGCATCGCTATAGCCGCTTGCGCGATTTATTCGGCGATTTTTGCGCCTGTATGAATGATGCCGACACGGTGCTGACCCTGCCTGTTTTCGCTGCCGGTGAAGCACCGATTGAGGGCATTAACAGCGATGCGCTGGCAGAAGGTCTGCGCGCCCACGGCCATCGCAATGTTATTGCCGTGGCTGATAATAATGCTTTGGCCGCGTCACTGGCGCCTGAATTGCAGGCCGGCGATGTGATTGTTTGTATGGGAGCCGGCTCCATTTCGGCCCTCGCCTATGAATTACCGTCACAATTGGAAAGGGTTTTGAATGGCTGATGCAGCACGCCATATTGATAAGCCCGATTGGCTGAATGCGTTGCCTGCCTTGCGTGGCAAGCTGCTGGATAATGTCAGCATGGCTGATTTGTGTTGGTTCCGTGTTGGCGGACCGGCCGATATCATGTTCATGCCGGCCGATACAGAAGATTTGGCAGCGTTTTTGAAAGCCCTGCCGCAAGATGTGCCGCTCACCGTATTGGGCGCCGGATCAAATGTGCTTATCCGCGATGGTGGATTGCGCGGTGTTACCATTCGCCTTGGCGCGGCTTTCGGTCAGGTTAAACAAATTAATGATACGAAAATCGAAGCGGGTGCGGCTTGTCTGGACGTCAGACTGGCGCGCGCGGCGGCTGAGATGAGCTTATCCGGTCTGGCTTTCTATCGCGGTATTCCCGGCGCGATTGGCGGTGCCTTGGCGATGAATGCCGGTGCCTATGGCGGCGAGACCGGCGATGTATTGGATGAGGTCGATATGCTCGACCGCCAGGGAAATTTGCACACGCTTTCAGTCAATGATTTGGCTTTGTCATATCGTCATAACGGATTTACCGATTTCGCTGTTTATGTTGCCGCGCGGTTCAATGCCGTGTCCGGCGCGCGCGATACGATTGAAGCGGAAATGCAGGCGATTTCCGATAAGCGAGAAGACAGCCAGCCGATTAAATCGCGCACCGGCGGTTCAACTTTTAAAAACCCGGGCGGTGCAGATCCGGATGGGATGAAAGCATGGAAGCTGATTGACGCGGCCGGATGTCGGGGCTTGCAAATCGGTGATGCGCAAATTTCTGAGCAGCATTGCAACTTCATGATCAATCATGGTGATGCCAGCGCCGCCGATATTGAACGCTTGGGTGAAACCGTGCGCGGTAAAGTAAGAGAAACGGCAGGCATAGAATTACAGTGGGAAATCAAACGGTTAGGGGAGGCGATATGAGCACCGCCAAACATATTGCCGTTTTGATGGGCGGTTGGTCGCCGGAGCGTGACGTCAGTCTTGTGTCCGGTGCGCAATGTGCTGCCGCGCTGCGCACGCTTGACTATCAAGTCAGCGAAGTTGATGTGACCCGCCAATTGGACAAACAACTGGCCGCACTGCAGCCGGATATTTGCTTCAACGCCTTGCATGGTGTCGGCGGTGAAGATGGCGAAGTGCAGGGGCTGCTGGAAGTGTTGGAAATTCCTTATACCCATTCCGGCGTGCGCGCCTCGGCTTTGGCGATGGATAAGCAATTGTCGAAACAGATTTTCGCCGCCGCCGGATTGCCGATTGCGGCATCGGAATTGGTTGCTAAAGGCAGCGTGCATGACCATCCGATGACACCGCCTTATGTGGTAAAGCCGGTCAATCAAGGCTCCAGTGTCGGTATTGAAATCATTACCGAAGGCAGCAATCAACCGCCCGAAAGTTTGAGCGCAGCCGGTTGGGCCTTTGACGGAATGGCGATGGTTGAAAAATACGTTGCCGGACGCGAATTGACCTGCGCCGTTATGGGGCATGAAGCATTGGATGTGATGGAAATCGTGCCGAGCAATGGCTGGTATGATTACCGCGCCAAATATGATGAGGGCGGTTCCAAACATGAATGCCCGGCCGATATTGATGAAAATTTGACGCAACGCATTCGCGACATCAGTCTTGAGGCGCATATGCTGCTTGGCTGTCGCGGCGTAACCCGTTCGGATTTTCGTTACGACCCGGCCGAGGACACGCTGGCCCTGCTTGAAATCAATACCCAGCCCGGCATGACGCCGGTGTCGCTGGTGCCTGAAATGGCCGCTTTGCGCGGTATCGAGTTTACCCAATTGGTTGAATGGATTGTGGAGGATGCATCATGCCGAAGATAGATAAGACACAAGCGGCGCGTGCGACCGCAAGATCGCGTCTGCGCAATATGCTGTTCTCGATTTTGGCGACGCCATTTAATTTATTGTTTATCGGCTTGATGATTATCTGGTCGGGGCGGCGCTTGCGTCTTGCGGCTATTGCCTTTGTGCTGGTCGCCGTTTCTGTCGCCGTATTCCGTTTGCAATTATTGGCACCGGCGGCTGATTTGGTGCGCGGCAAAACTCATGAGCTGACTGCCGAGATCGGCTTCCGCGTTAATGATATTACGGTAGAGGGTCGCAAACGTACGCAAAGAGAAGATTTATTGGCGGCAATAAATGTGACGCCCAATAGCCCGATTTTCGCCCTTGATTTGCCGCGTATTCACGCGCGTATTGAAGCGCTGCCATGGATTGAAAAAGCGGTCGTGCTGCGTCGCTTGCCGAATATCGTGCATATCACATTGGTTGAGCGCGCGCCGTTTGCTTTTTATAAAACCGGCGAAGATATCGGCTTGATTGACCGCCATGGAGTGACCATTACCCGTCACCATTTGGCACCATTTTCCCATCTTCCGGTGTTTTCCGGCCAAGGCGCAACCCTGCGCGCGGCTGATTTCATGGATATGTTGCAGGGCTATCCGGTATTACGCAATCGCATGGTGGCAGCGCATTGGAATAGCGGTCGGCGTTGGACATTGCGTCTCGACCATGGCGGCGCGGTGCATCTGCCGGCGCATGGTGTGACCGATGCGCTCGACCGGCTGATGAATTTGGAGAAAGAACGGCGCATTTTGGCAATAGAAAACCAAGCGATTGATTTGCGCATGCCGGACCGCGTTTTACTGCGTCCGACAGCCAAAAGCCCGACCGTTGAGCGCTCCAGTGAGAAAATCAAACGGCAAAAGGAGACCGCCTCGTGAACCGACCGCTTGACCATAATCGGATAGGCAAAGCGCGGCCCATGCCATTGCGGCGCGGTACGATTGCCGCACTCGATGTCGGCTCGTCCAAAATCGCCTGCTTGATTGGTGAGCATAGCGATGATGGCAATGGCACAATTCGTATTTCCGGTTTCGGCCACCAGCATTCTGAAGGGCTGAATGCCGGACAAGTTACCGATATGCGCGCCGCCGAAGACAGTATTCGCGCCGCCGTGGATGCGGCAGAGCGCATGGCCGGAATGGAAGTGCGCAATGTGTTTATCGGCCTGTCGGCCAATCGCTTGCACAGTCAGATATGTCAGGCAGAAGTGCCGCTTAACGGTCACGCTGTAACCGAAGAGCATATGGCGCTGGCGATGCGCCATGCGTTGGAAGCGTTTTGGTCGGAAGAGGCGGAGATTTTGCACGCCATTCCAATCGCCTATGAAATTGACGATGCTTATGGCATTGCAGACCCGCGCGGCATGTTTGGTGAAACATTGCGCGTCTCCATGCATCTCATGTCGGCACCGGCAACGGCGGTTCGCAATTTACTGAGCTGTATCGAGCATTGTCATTTGCAATGCGATAAATTGGTGGTCACGCCGCTTGCCAGTGCGCTGTCAACGCTGATGCAAGATGAGATTGATCTCGGCGTGTTGCAGGTCGATATGGGTGGCGGCACAACAAGTGCCAGTATTTTCTATGAAGGTGAAAGCCTTTTTACCACCGTCGTGCCGGTAGGGGGACGCCATATTACGGCGGATATCGCGCATGGGCTGAACGTTTCCGTCGCCACGGCTGAGCGTATCAAGACGCTTTATGGCAGTGCGCTGGCGACACCGGTCGGCGAACGCGAGCAATTTGAAGTGCCGGTTCTGGGCGGCGACCATCAGACATTGCCGCGCGGTGAACTGACTAAAATCATTCGCCCACGCCTCGAAGAGACGTTTGAAATGGTGATGAAAAAAATTGATGCCAGCGGGCTTGGCCATTTAGCCGGTCGCCGCATTGTGCTGACAGGCGGCGCGTCGCAATTAAACGGTGCGCCCGAATTGGCGCAATCGATTATGGAAAAACAAGCGCGCATGGCCGGGCCAATGCGTTTGACCGGATTGCCGGAAGCCGCTGCCGGGCCGTCCTTCGCCGCTTGTGCAGGGCTGTTGCGCTATGCCGGTCGCAATCATCCGGATGCGATTCTTCGCGATACGGGCAGCGGGCCGATGCGCTGGTTGGCCAAATGGCTGAAGAGGAATTTTTAATGTGTGAAGTTAATAAGACCGTAGGTAGCAGTGGGAAAATTATGCGTATGACGGCGTCTTTGTCGTCAAAAACCGGAGCGGCCCAAATCTTGGGCGATGGCCGTTGCGGTTTCCATTCAACTCAAAGCTCGCCCGAAACAGGCGAGTAGAAAAGGAGAAAGCTATGAGCATTCAACTCACCGTCCCCCCGAAAAGGGAACTGAAACCCCGTATTGTTGTATTTGGCGTCGGTGGCGCCGGCGGCAATGCAGTCAATAATATGGTTGCTGCCGGCCTTGAGGGCGTCGATTTTGTCGTCGCCAATACGGACGCGCAATCGCTGAGCAATTCAGCCGCTGATCGAAAAATCCAAATCGGTTCAAAACTGACCGAAGGTCTGGGCGCCGGTGCTGACCCGGCTGTCGGCAAAGCGGCAGCAGAAGAAACCATGGCTGAGATTGTCGATATGCTGCAAGGCTCGCATATGGCGTTTGTGACTGCAGGCATGGGCGGCGGTACCGGCACAGGTGCCGCGCCGGTGATTGCCCGCGCTGCGCGTGAGCAGGGTATTTTGACGGTCGGTGTTGTTACCAAACCGTTCGATTTTGAAGGCGGTCGTCGCATGAAAGCGGCGATTGAGGGCATTGAAGAGCTGGCCCAGGAAGTCGATACGCTGATTATCATTCCGAACCAGAACTTGTTCCGTATTGCCAATGCGCAAACTACATTTGCTGAGGCGTTTGCCATGGCCGATGAAGTGCTGCATTCAGGCGTTGCCGGTATTACCGATTTGATGGTCAAGCCGGGCCTTATCAATCTTGACTTTGCCGATGTCAAAACAGTGATGAATGAAATGGGCAAAGCGATGATGGGCACAGGCGACGCGGAAGGCGATAAGCGTGCCATTGAGGCGGCTGAGGCGGCAATTGCCAATCCGCTCTTGGATGATGTGTCCATGCGAGGCGCACGCGGCGTGCTGATTAACATTACCGGTGGTGATGATATGACGCTGTATGAAGTCGATGAAGCGGCCAATCGCATTCGTGAAGAAGTTGATGGCGATGCCAATATCATTATCGGCTCAACTTTTGACGATGCACTTCGCGGCACAATGCGCGTATCGGTTGTTGCAACCGGCATTGAGGCGGGCGCTCAATTGCGCGCGCTGGATGGCGGTCAGATTGTGCAAATGCCCGATGCCGTTGCTGAACAGCCGATTGAAGCAGCCAAAATTGAACCTACACCGACGGCGGAGCCGACACCGGAAGTGGCCGAACAAACGGCTGCTGAGCAGGTGGAAGCGCCAATATCGGCCGATGTTGAAAATGGCGATTTGCCCGGTTTCTTGACCGGTCAACAAGCCGAGCGTCCGACCAGTCCGGCAATTTCCAAACGTAAGCGGTCATTTATTGATCGCGTTTTCGGTGCCAAAAAGGCCGAAACACCGCGTGAGGAAAGCCGTGTTTTGCCGCGTATCGATATGAGCAAGCAGGCGGCACCGGAAGTTGAAGTCGAACCGGCACCGTTGGAAGTGGCTGAAATGCCGACGCCGCAACCGCAAATGCCGGAAGACCGTCCTGCTGCCTTTTTGGACGAATTGGACGGGCCAAGTGAACCGGCCAAGGTGATGGCAGAAGCTGAAACCGCGCCGCAAATGGAAATGCCGCAACCGGAAATCAGCCAGCCTGAAATTGCTGAACCAATTGAAGCGAAAATGGAAGCGACAGCTGAAGTTACGGCAGAGGCCGAAGCTAAAGTCGAAGCTAAAGTCGAAGCTGAAGTTGAGGCCAAAATTGAGGCTGAGGTTGAAACAAAGGTTGAAGCTAAAGCGGAAGCAGAAGCGCCTAAGGTGGAAGCACCGAAAGCCGAGATTGAAACACCGGAAGCACCGGTCGTGTCAGCACCAAGTGCTGATGCGGTAAGCGTGCAGCCGGTTGTTCAGACCACAATGGATACCGGACCGACAATGTCGGGCGGCTCTTTTGAGGGTGATCAACTGGATATTCCGGCGTTCTTGCGACGCTAGTAAATAGGCGGTCCGGTCGCCCAAACGGACCGTTTAAAAGGCTTTTAAGCCACTTATACACGGCGGGCAGGCGCAGTTTATGCTTTCTCCATGCGCCTGTCCGCCCATTTTTCTCTTTTTGAAATGACCCGCTCCCAGCTGGCTGCCCGTCATCGGCTGGAGAACCGCCCCGATAGTGTGGCGATTGATAATCTGATGGCATTATGCCGTGAGGTTATGGAGCCGCTGCGGGCGCATTTTGCGTGCCCGATACATCCAACCAGCGGCTATCGCGGCCGCGCCGTAAATCGGCTGCTTGGCAGCAGTGACAATAGCCAGCATTGCCGCGGTGAGGCGGTGGATTTCGAAATTGCCGGTATCGCAAATATCGATATTGCCCGGCATATTGAGACGCATTTATGCTTCGATCAGCTGATTTTGGAATATCCACAGATAGGCCAGCCAAATGCCGGATGGATTCATATATCTTATAGCCGAGGGGCTAACCGCCAATCAGTTCTTACACGCCTCGCAAACGGCTATAAACAAGGTCTGCCAAGCTTTCCAAATGGTGCGGAGGAAGGCTGAACAGTAATAATAGGCAATAATCTGTTATTTGTTTCCGCCGCGCCGCTTTCGTAGAACAAACTCATCACAGTCTGTTTTTTCAGGCTCTTGAGGAGTTTTTAATGGCACCACCGCCCGCCAGTATTGCACAAATGACAGAGCAGTTTAACGCTGCTCCGGCTTCGGCTTTGCCGCAAGCTGTGCGTCTTGGTTCGCGTCAAACGACGTTGGCCAATGAGGCGACATTGCGGGGCATTGGTTTGCATTCAGGCAATGAAGTCTGCATGACTTTGCGTCCTGCTGCCGCCAATACGGGTATTGAATTTGTCCGCACTGATGTTGCGGCGGGTGAGGGGCGCGTTGCGGCACTGACTGCCAGCATTTGCGAAGTCACCCTATCGTCTAAAATCGGCAATCAGCACGGCCATATGGTCGGCACAATTGAGCATTTAATGGCCGCGCTTTCCGGCCTTGGTGTCGATAATGCGATTGTTGAAATTGACGCTGCAGAAGTGCCGATTATGGATGGTAGCGCGAAGCCTTTCGCCAAAATCATCAAGCAGGCCGGTATTCAGGAATTGGATGCTGCGCGCCGCATCATTCGCATTGTTCAAGCTGTGCGAGTGGAAAACGGCGACAGCTATTGCGAGTTGGTGCCGGATAATGAGCGCGTCTTTGAAGCCGAAATTGACTTTGATTGCGGCGCTATCGGGCGTCAGGCCTATGAATTGTCTTTGGATGCAGATGATTTCGACGCCGATGTCATCAATGCCCGCACTTTCTGCATGGCCGGTCAAGTTGAAGCCATGCATGAAGCCGGTTTGGCCCTTGGTGGCTCAATGGAAAATGCGATTGTCGTTGATGGCGATAAAGTGCTGAATGAAGAAGGCCTGCGTTCAAACGAAGAATTCGTCCAGCACAAGCTGTTGGATGCGGTCGGCGATTTGTTTTTGGCCGGAATGCCGATTATCGGTCGCTATCGCGGTTATAAATCAGGCCACGCCCTGCACAATGAATTGTTGAAAGAATTGTTCGCCAATGAAGATTGCTTTGAGCTTATCGACTTGGCTGATGCTGACGACATTCTGGCTGCCGAATAACCCGCACAACTAAATCTGTATATGACCGCCCCTCAAGGCTGGCATCGCGCTCGGCAATGCAGTAAAAAAGTGCATCAGGAGTGCGGAATCAAATGAATAGAAAAATCTCATTATGGCTCACGGTTTTGGCCGGTCTCACCGTTTCAGCGTGTGGCGGGGTGGAAGGCGTTGATGATGGCTATGTCGAGCGGCCGGTGGAAGAGATTTACAATTCCGCGCATGAAGAGTTGGCACTCGGCAATTATATTTTGGCGACGCAAGAGTTTGACGAAGTCGAACGCCAGCATCCCTATTCTTTATGGGCGCGTCGCGCCATGGTGATGGCTGCTTACAGCTATTATTTGCAGAATAAATATGATGAGGCGATTGCGACGGCGCGGCGTTTTCTGGCCCTTTATCCAGGCAATAAGCAGGCCCCTTACGCCTATTATCTAATTGCAATATCCTATTATGAACGGATATCCGATGTCAGTCGCGACCAAAGCACTACCGAGCTTGCGCTCAACTCATTGAACGAAGTCATTCGCCGCTATCCCGATAGCGATTATGCGCGGGATGCGGTTTTGAAAATTGATTTGGCACTGGATAATTTGGCCGGCAAGGAAATGGATGTCGGGCGTTTTTATTTGCAGCGGCGCGAATATGGAGCCGCCGTTGGACGGTTTCGCAATGTCATTGAAAATTACAACCGCACCAGCCATGTGCCGGAGGCATTGCACCGTCTGACGGAAGTGTATCTATCCTTAGGCGTTACCGCTGAGGCGCAAAACTCAGCCGCCGTGCTAGGTTATAATTACCCCAATAGCGATTGGTATCGCGATAGCTATCGGATATTGCGGCAACGTGATTTAAAGCCGGTAAAAGACCAAAAATCTTGGATCAATCGCGCCCTCGATAAGGTTTTGTGAGCCGCCAATGCTGGTATCGCTTTCCATTCGGGACATTGTGCTGATTGATAAGCTTGACCTTGATTGGCAGCCAACCCTTTGTACTTTGACCGGTGAAACCGGTGCCGGTAAATCAATTTTACTCGACAGTTTGGGATTGGCGACCGGCGCGCGCGGTGATGCCGGATTGGTACGACAAGGCAGTGAGCAGGGCAGTGTTACTGCGGTTTTTCAATTGCCTGAAACGCATCCGGTGCAAGAAATTTTGCGCGAAAACGGGCTTGATGACGGACAGCCCTATGTTTCTGATTTGATTTTGCGCCGTGTGCAGGCGGCGGACGGGCGCAGTCGTGCTTTTTGCAATGACCAGCCAATTGGCATTAATCTGCTGAAGCAAATCGGAGAACCGCTGGTTGAAATTCATGGACAAAATGAAAGCCAAGCGCTGACCGATGCGGCAACGCAAAGAAACCTGCTGGATGTGTTTGCCGCGCTGACCCAAGAAGTGAAAGCGTTGGCTCGTCTGTTTCAGGCACGCAGTGATGCGCGTGCCGCACTGGCCACGTATCGGGCTGAATTGGCAAAGGCCAGTGCCGATACCGAATTTTTGACCCATGCGATTGCCGAATTACAGGAATTAAACCCGAAATCAGGTGAAGAAGCCGGATTGGCGGATGAACGCACATTGCTGATGAATGCAGAAAAGATTATCGGCGATTTGCGCGATGCAGAAAACTTTTTGCAAGGCGAGGGCAGTGTCGAAAATGCTTTGAACGGCGCGTTACGTCGGTTGGAGCGGGCCGCACCGGAAGCGGCCGGACAATTGGACGCTGCGATAAGCGCGATAGACCGCGCCTTGATTGAGGCGGGTGAGGCGCGCAGTGCGGTATCCGATGCCGCCAATCGCATTACCAATGATCCAATGCGGCTTGAAGAGGTAGAGGGGCGCTTGTTTGCTTTGCGTGCTTTGGCGCGCAAACATGATGTTGCTTGCGATGAGCTGCCCGATCTGCTGGACCGTTTAGACGCGCAGCTAAGTGCCATTCATGGCGGCAATGATCGCATGGCGGAGCTTGAAAATGATGTCAAACAGGCTGATGCCGAATATGCCAATTCAGCCATGCGCGTGTCTGAGAAACGCCGTGCCGCGGCGCAGCGTTTGGATGAGATGGTCAATCAGGAATTAGTGCCGCTGAAGCTCGATGGTGGCCGCTTTACCACTGAGGTTGAGCAGCTTGATATTGATGATGGCGCGGCGCATGGCATTGATAAAGTGCGTTTCGTGGCTTCTACCAATCCCGGCATGGCGCCGGGGCCGATTGCCAAAATTGCGTCCGGCGGCGAGTTGGCGCGCTTTATGTTGGCTCTGAAAGTATCATTGGCCTCTGAAGCCAGCGGCGGCACACTGATTTTTGATGAGGTTGATGCCGGTGTCGGCGGTGCAGTAGCCGAAGCGGTCGGCGCGCGTTTGCATAGGCTGGCGCAAAACGGACAAGTGCTGGTGGTGACACATAGCCCGCAAGTGGCGGCGCGCGGCAATCATCATTGGCGGGTAAGTAAAAGCGGCGAGAACGGCCAAGTCAGCACCAGTGTGACACCATTGCCACAAGATGCGCGTCTCGAAGAAGTGGCGCGAATGTTGTCGGGGGCTGATGTCACCGATGAGGCGCGCGCGGCGGCGCAAAGATTATTGGAGGCGGGTTAATGACCGCCGAAATCTCGGTCGAGGCGTTAACATCTGAAGAAGCGGCTGAAGAGCTTGGTCGTTTGGCAGCCGAAATTGGCGCGCATGATGCGGCTTATTATCAAAATGATGCACCGCTTGTGTCAGACGCTGAGTATGATGCATTGCGTCAGCGCAATGCCGCTATTGAAGCGCGGTTTCCCGATTTAAAGCGGAGCGATAGCCCCAGCGAACGGGTTGGCGCAACGCCATCTGCGGCGTTCGGCAAAGTCGAACATGGTGTGCCGATGTTGTCTTTGGGCAATGCATTTGACGATGCCGATGTCACTGATTTTGACCTGCGTATCCGGCGGTTTCTAAATCTCGATGAAAACGCCGCTTTGGCGTTCACAACAGAGCCGAAAATTGACGGTTTATCAGCCAGCATTCGCTATGAAAACGGTCGGTTGGTGCAGGGGGCAACACGCGGTGATGGGCGGGTTGGCGAAGATATTACCGCCAACCTCAAAACCTTGCCGGATATTCCCCATCAATTACCCGATACTGTTCCTGATGTCGTCGAGATACGCGGCGAGGTTTATATGAGCCATGCCGATTTTGAGGCATTGAACACGCGCCAAGCCGATGCCCATGGTAAGATTTTTGCCAATCCGCGCAATGCGGCGGCAGGCAGTTTGCGCCAGCTTGATGCCGCCATTACCAAACAGCGGCCTTTAAAGTTTTTCGCCTATACTTGGGGACAGATGAGCGCCATGCCATCGGATACGCAAAGCGGCATGATGGATTGCTTTCGGCAGTGGGGGTTTCAAGTCAATCCGGCTTTTAAACGGGTCGAGGATACGGCCGGTTTGATTGCCCATTGGGCCGAGATAGAAGCGCAACGCGCGACGCTTGGTTATGATATTGACGGCATGGTCTATAAGGTAGACCGGCTGGATTATCAGGAGCGATTGGGGTTTGTGTCGCGCGCGCCGCGCTGGGCGATTGCCCATAAATTTCCGGCTGAGCAGGCGACAACCAAGCTGAATGATATTGATATTCAAGTCGGTCGCACCGGTGCGCTGACGCCGGTGGCAAAATTAGAACCGGTGACGGTTGGTGGCGTCGTTGTGTCAAACGCGACTTTGCATAATGCCGATGAGATTGCCCGCAAAGATGTACGCATTGGCGATATGGTGATCATTCAACGGGCCGGTGATGTGATTCCGCAAATTGTTCGTGCTTTGGAACAGCACAGAAGTGATGACAGTGCCCCGTTTATTTTCCCGACACATTGTCCGGTATGCGATGCACCGGCGCGGCGCGAGACACGCGATGATGGCGAAGCCGATGCGGTGACGCGGTGTTCGGGCGGCCTCTCTTGTCCGGCGCAGGCGCGCGAACGGTTGAAGCATTTTGTGTCGCGTGCCGCATTGGATATTGAAGGCCTCGGCCAAAAGCAGATTGACGATTATTGGCAGCTTGGTCTCATTCGCAGTCTGCCGGATATTTTTACCCTGCGGCAGCGTTATGAGAACAATCCGCCCGAAATCTGGCGATATACATCGGGCAGCAAGGATAAAATCGGCACGTTGAAAGACAGCGCGCGCAAATTGCTGGACGCGATAGATGCGCGTAAAACTGCCGATTTGGATCGCTATATTTTCGCGCTTGGTATTCGGCATATTGGCGAAACATCTGGCCGCATGCTGGCCCGTCATTACGGTTCCTTGCCGGCGATGATGCAGGCCGGTCAGGCCATGGCTGAAGGCGATATGTTGGTGCGCAGCGAATTGGAAGCCTTGGACGGGGTCGGTACGGCTTTGGTTGAGGCTTTGATTGACTTTTTTGGTGCGAATGAAAACCGCGCCAGTTTGCAAGCGCTTATCGATGCGGGTGTGGCGCCGACGCCGTTAGCTGAGATTGCCGCCGATACGGCGGTTGCCGGGAAGACCATTGTTTTTACCGGCACATTAGAGCAAATGACACGCGCCGAAGCGAAAGCGCGCGCCGAGGCGATGGGTGCAAAAGTGGTCGGCTCTGTTTCTGCCAAGACGGATATTCTGGTCGCCGGACCGGGGGCCGGTTCAAAACTGACGAAAGCCACCGAATTGGGTGTTGAGGTTCTGACCGAAGAGCAATGGGTCGAATTGGCGAAAAACTAGCTTAAAGCGGTCTGCAATTTTTCTTCAGCCAGCTTTTGGTTGCCTTATCGACATGCGCCAAAAGCGTTTTTTCAACCCGTGTGTGATAGCTGTTGAGCCAGACGATTTCCGCCGCCGCCATTTGCTTTTTATCAATCAGCCGCCGATCAATCGGGGCCAGCGTCAGCGGTTCAAAACCCAGCATTGGCCGCTCGGCCTTGGCCTGTTTGAGAGGCGTCACATATTGCAGATTTTCAATGCGGATGCCGAAAGCATTGGCTTTGTAATAACCCGGCTCATTCGACACAATCATTCCCTCTTGCAAAGCTACTGTGCCGCCTTTGGAAATGCGTTGCGGCCCTTCATGAACCGATAAATAACTGCCGACACCATGGCCGGTACCATGGTCAAAATCCAATCCGACCTCCCATAACGGCGCGCGCGCCAGCGTATCAAGCTGCATGCCGTTTGTACCATGCGGAAAGCGCGCCATGGCCAGCGCAATATGGCCACGCAACACACGGGTGAAAGCGTCAATTGCGCCCTTTGGCGGCGTGCGGCCTTCCACCAAAACCGTGCGTGTGACATCTGTCGTGCCTTGCTGGTATTGGCCGCCGCTATCTATCAGATAAAGGTCGCCCGGCTTAATGCGGCGATTGGTTTTCTCGGTTACCCGATAATGCACAATCGCGCCATTGGGGCCGGTGCCTGAAATCGTATCAAAGCTTAAATCCAACAGCTTGCCGGTGGCTGCGCGATAGGCTTCCGCTTGCTTGGCGGCGCATATTTCAGTCAGCTTGCCGCTGCCTGCTTCCTTATCAAACCAGCTAAGAAAATTGCACAAAGCGGCGCCATCCATTTCATGCGCCGTAATGCTGGCTTTAATCTCGGCTTTTTCTTTCGCCGCTTTCGGCAGCGCGCACGGGTCGGTCACGTTTTTTACCGTCGTGTCTTTCAGTCTTGAGATAAACCAAGCCGGTGTATGAGCCGGATCAAGGGCAATGGTTTTATCTTTGAGATTGACCAACCATTCTTCCATTTCGCCCTGCGGATGCAGGCGCAAACCACTGCCAATATGGGCGCGGACGGTGGCATCAACGCGGCTACGACGAATGAACCAGTCAAAGCTGGCGTTTTTATTCAACACACCGAATGACAGGGCAAACGGGGTATGTGGCACGTCTTGCGCGCGAATATTCAATAGCCAGGCAATGTTTTCAGGCTGCGCCACCAGCAAGGCATCATGACCGGCCTTCTTCATTTCGGCGGCCAACTCTTTGCGCTTATCTTCGGACGTTTTACCGGTCAGGCGATTAGGCTGGATAACCACTTTACTGTCCGGCAGGTCAGGGCGGTCTTCCCAATCGGCGTCGAGTGGATTTTCATCCAGCAATTTCAGCTTCGCGCCTTTCGCCTCAAGCCGCTCGGCATAAACCTTCACCGCCGCCGCGCTATGCAAGCGCGGGTCAATGCCGATGCATTGGTTTTTCTTCACCGTCTCGGCCAGCCATAGCGACGGGCCGGTTTTCATAATATCGACAATGGTGAATATCTTTGTGTCAGTCTGTTCGGGTGCTTGCAAAATATAGCGCCCATCAACAAACAAAGCCGCTTTGCGGGCCATGATTATTGCCGTGCCCGCCGAACCACCAAAGCCGCTTATCCGCTTCAGCCGTTCATTTGCGGCCGGCACATATTCGCCTTGATACTCGTCTTCACGCGGCACGATAAAGCCGTCGATTTTCATTTTCACCATGCGCGCGCGCAATGCTGCTACATGCTTGGAGACCTGTTGGGCGGAACTGTCATCGGTGAAACTTTGATACATGACAGCACCCTAACGCTTAAAGCGAAGGCTCGTCCATGGGCCAATGATAATTTTCTGTTCAATTCTCAATCCGACTTGTCGATAACGGGCGATAACGCTGCGCGCTTGCTCATTCAATAGGCCGGCGACGATGATTTGCCCTCTATCGGACAAATGGCGTTCAAAATCTGAGGCCAAAAACCGCAAAGGGCTGGCCAGAATATTGGCCAATATCAAATCAAAGCGGCGACCATGATATTGCCGATGCGCCATGCCCATAGCCGGAAATGCCCGAATATGAGGTGATACATTATTCAACTGCATATTCTCGCGCGTCACTGTAATGGCCACCGGATCGCTATCACTGGCCAGGATATTGCGACATCCGGCCTTGGCGGCGGCAATCGCTAATATACCCGTGCCACAGCCAATATCGGCGACATGGCGCGGTTTGTGGCGTTTAAGATATTTGGCCAGCAAAATAATACAGCCCAAAGTGGTGCCGTGATGGCCTGAACCGAAAGCCAGACCGGCCTGCATTTCAATATTGCGCCAAGCGCCGCGGCGCGGTGCATCATGGTTTCCGTGTAAATAAAATGGCGGCGCAATTACCGGCGGCAGGCCTTTTTGGCTTTCGCTGACCCAATCAATATCGGGCAGTTTTTCAATCGAAGCATGTGCGTTATCGGGGAGGGCCAGCGCCGCTATATCCGGCTCGGCTTCAAAATAAACCTCGAATGATGTTCCGGTCGCTCGCTTATTGGTCGCCCAAATGGTTGCTCCAAAAGCCTCAAGTGCCGCTTCGGCAGCGTCAATATTTGCAGTTATGAAAGTCAGTTTCCAAACGGCGGCCATACGGCGGCTCAGTGCTTTTCAACATATGAGTCGAGCACTTTTTTGGTACCGGCTTTTTCAAACGCTACAGTTAACTTATTGCCTTCAATCGTCTGAATGCGCCCATAGCCGAATTTTTGATGGAAAATTCGATCGCCACGCTTGTAATCGCTGCTGCTCATAGATGACACAACGGGCTCGGCCCGCGAGTTTATCGTTGGCGGGGTGCTTTGTTTATAACGACCGGCATTGGATTGCGCGCGTTGCCAGCCGGGGCTGTTATAGCTGGATGTAGTGAAGTCATTGGCAAAACGGCTCTGGTTTGAAAAACCGCCTGCTGCATGGTCGCTTTCTGCCACTTCAACGTGCTCTTGCGGCAATTCATCGATAAAGCGAGAGGGCAGCGCCGAGTTCCATTGCCCATGAGTACGCCGATTGCCGGCAAAGCTGATGGTCGCGCGTTGCTTGGCGCGGGTAATGCCGACATAGGCGAGGCGGCGTTCTTCTTCGAGGCCTTTTGTGCCGCTCTCATCAAGACTGCGTTGATGCGGAAACAAACCTTCTTCCCAACCGGGCAGAAAGACGCTTTCAAACTCCAAGCCCTTGGCTGCGTGCAGCGTCATAATCGACACTTTATCTTCATTGTCTTCATTCGCCGCTTCCATCACCAACGAAATATGCTCGAGATAACCGGTCAAGGTCTCAAATTCTTCCATTGAGCGGACAAGTTCTTTCAAATTATCCAGCTTGGCCGGTGCATCCGGAGATTTATCGGCCTGCCACATGGCGGTATAACCGCTCTCATCCAGCACCAATTCGGCCAGCTCAGTATGTGTCATTGTATCGACCAGCGACCGCCAGTGATTAATGGCGCGAACAAATCCGGTTAAGGAACGCCGCGCTGCCGGTTTCAATTCTTCCGTGTCGATAATGTCTTCAGCCATGCGGAACAGCGATTTACCCTGTCCGCGTGCCGCGGTTTGCAAAGTCTGCATCGCAACATTGCCAAGGCCACGCCGCGGCTTATTGCAAATCCGTTCAAACGCCAAATCATCATCGATTTGTGCAATCAGACGGAAATAGGCATTGGCATCACGAATTTCGGCGCGCTCATAAAAGCGCGGCCCGCCAATTACCCGATAGGGAATGCCAAGAGAGATAAAGCGGTCTTCAAATTCGCGCATTTGGAAAGAGGCGCGTACCAGCACCGCCATTTCATTCAGTGCCTGCCCGTCGCGTTGATAGGCTTCGATATCATCGGCTGTCAGCCGCGCTTCTTCTTCGCCATCCCATGCGCCGCGTACCTTTACCGGCTCACCATCATCATTGCTGTCGGTCCATAATGTTTTGCCGAGGCGGCTTTCATTGGCCGCAATCAAACCGGAAGCGGCTCCTAAAATATTCGGAGTGGAACGATAATTGCGCTCAAGCCGAATGACTTTTGCGCCTTCAAAATCTTTTTCGAAGCGCAAAATATTATCGACTTCAGCCCCGCGCCAGCCATAAATCGACTGGTCGTCATCGCCGACACAGCAAATATTATGATGCCCTTGTGCCAATAGGCGCAGCCATAAATACTGCACTGCATTGGTGTCTTGATATTCATCAACCAAAATATGTTTAAAGCGTTGCTGATATTCGACCAGCACGGCATCGTTTTCACGGAACAGGCGCAAACATTCGAGCAGCAAATCGCCAAAGTCCGCCGCATTAAGAATTTTCAGCCGCTTTTGATAATCGGCGTATATCTTGCCGCCGAGACCATTGGCAAAAAACCCGGCTTCACCTTCAGGCACATTTTCCGGCATCCAACCGCGGTTTTTCCAACGATCGATTAAAATCGCCATTTGCCGTGCCGGCCAACGTTTCTCGTCGATATTTTCGGCCTTAATCAACTGCTTCAGCAAGCGGATTTGGTCATCCGTATCCAAAATCGTAAAATCAGGCCGCAAATCAACCAGTTCGGCATGCTGGCGCAATATACGCGCCGAGAGCGAGTGAAAAGTGCCGAGATAGGGCATGCCCTCAACTGTTTCGCCAAGCATCAGGCTGATGCGCTCTTTCATTTCGCGTGCCGCCTTATTGGTAAAGGTCACTGCTAAAATTTGGCTTGGCCAAGCTGATTGGGTGGCAATTTTAAAGGCAATGCGGGTGGTGAGGGCGCGGGTTTTACCGGTTCCGGCGCCGGCCAGCAATAAAAGCGGCCCGTCATCGGCAGTTACCGCTGCGCGCTGCTCATCATTCAGCCCGTCAAATAAAGGTTCAAGACGCCGCGCTTGACCGGCTTGTGCGGCACGTTGCGAGACGCTCAAGCTACTATCACCGCTTACAGGCGGCGGGGGCGCATCAGCACCCAGATCAAATGGATCGCTTTCCATAAAGTCCACCTAATTCGATTCGTTGACTATAGCACCTCATGGCGCATAGGCCGAACGCGTCTAGCCAAGTCTGGCAGAGATTGTTAGTGTCCGTGCATTAGATAACAATAGGTCGTCATGCCGCGCTTTCCGATTATTTCGTCAATTTTCCTTTTGATATCGGCCCTTTCGGCAGCCGTGATTGTGCCCAATACAGTTCCGCACCTAATGCCGCGACAGGCTGATATTGAGGCTGAATTATCGAGCCGCCTTTTCGCCGATATCACGATTGGAGGCAATACGCGTCTGCGTTTTGCACCGCGTCCGCAATTGATTATCGAGAATGTGCAAATTGTGCAGCTACGGCCCGATGACAACATGCTGGCCATGCAAGTGCCGCAGATGATTGTAAATTTGTCGGTTTTGGAATTGCTGCAGCAGAAGACCATTCCCACTGCCGTTACGCTTATTGGGGCTGATGTGAATGTGAAACTGGCCGGCAATCCTGCCGCTTTTTTGGCCGGTCTGCGCGCGCGTGCGCGGTTGATGACGGATTTTTTGGATAGCCGCTTTCGGGTCAGCGGCCTTAACAGTTTGCGTCCGGAAACTGCGACGACGATTGATGATTTGTCGCTTCGTGTTGAACAGGGTTTGGCGGGCGGCCCGTTGCAATTAAAAGCGCGCAAGCGGATGGATGACGGGCGCTATGCAACCGCCTCGCTATTACTCCGAAATAGTGCGCGGCAAATTAAATTGGCTCTCGCATTGGCCATGGGTCGCGATGAGCAGTTCCAATTTGATGGTTTCATTTCACCGCGCAATGGTGACTGGCAATTGGATGGAGAGATTGAACTGTCTTCGGCCACATTACTGGCCGATAATTTTGAACAAGGCATGCCGGTTTCAGTATCGAATGAGGCGCGCAATGTGCGTTTGGCCGGATTGGTGCGTGGCAATAAATTCGGCATTCTCGCCGAGACCGTGGAAGTTGAATTGTTGAACACACAATTCCGCTCGCGGCTAATGTTGGATTGGCCGCAAAATGGCGAGGCAAAACCGGTCTTATCGGGGCGACTTTCTACCGGCGCCGTGAACCTTGATGCGCTGTCCCCGGCGGCAATGCAGCCGGAGGACACTGAATTAATTTCGGCGGCGGCGAGCAACACACTTTCCAATCTATGGCAAAGTTTTGCACCACCATTGGATGTTGATTTACGCATCGAGGCGACTCGTTTCGAACTGGGCGGTGAGAGCGGCAGTAATTTGGCACTGGCCTTTGATTGGCGCGATAAAATTGTCGGCATTGAAAGGCTGAACCTCAATCTGCCTTTCAGTTCAACGCTTCTTTTGAGCGGTGAATTGGATTTGACCAACTCCCAAATCGGTTTTGCCGGAAACTTTTCTGCCCGCTCATCTGATGCGATTGCCGCTGCATTATGGGCCGGCGGCAGTTTCGGGTTGGATTTTTCTACTGCCGCTGAGCGGATTGACGAAAACAAATTACAACGCGCCTCATTGGTCGGCGATGTCTTATTGAACGAATCCGGACTGTCGATAAACGGCCTGTCCGCGAGGGTTGGAGATGACACAATGACTGCGGATATGCGCATTGCCGATATGCAAGGCCCGCAATTTGACACGACGCTTCGGATTGACCGGCTGGACCTTGTTGATTGGGGGATTGCTGAAGACAGCGCGCCGTCACGCGATGGCAGTGCCGCTGCTGTCTGGTCGCAAATCACCCGCTTATTGGCCGATAATTTGGCCGATGATGATGGGCAAAGAGTGATTGCTCTGGATGTGGAGATTGCCGAAACCTTTGCCGGCGCACAGCCGCTTGGCCCGGTCGCCCTGCAGGCTCGGGTCAATAATCAGCGATTGGAATTGGACGCTTTGCGGTTGGACAATATGGGTGGCGCATCGGTGCAGGCATCGGGGCAATTAATGTTTGATGCGACGCCTTATTACGGGGCTGTTCAGATTGATATGGCCGAGCAGCAAGCCGGTTGGATCAAAGATTGGATGTTGAGCGGCTTTGGTCCATTCGGCTTGGCCGATGATATGCCGTTATCACTGCAAACCGAGATAAACCTCAGTGCGCCTGACGCGGCGGATTGGCCGATTGTCAATTTATCGGGGCAAGGCCGTTTGGGCGATATGAGTTTGGTGTTTCGGGCTGATACGCCGTCCCGCACACTCAATCTTGAGCTGGCCGGAAGCGATGTTTCTCTCAATCTTGGCGGCACTGCCAATGCATTGGCAGCTTCATTTGCCTTACCGCCGATTTATCGCAATGCCGAAATTGGCAGATTGCGCTTAGGGGTGGAAGCGCAAACCAATGAGTTATCGGCATTGGATGGCGAGTTGCGTATGGCTGATGACAGTGTTTCCGTATCGGGTACTTTGCGACCAACTGCTTCCGGCGCGCGCATGGAAGGTGGTGTAGATTTCAGCTTTGCTCATGCTTTGCCCCTTATGGGGGTAACAGACAGGGCAGAACAGATTGCACTTATCGGCAAGACGCAAGTCACCGCGACGCATAAAAGCGTCGGTTTCTCAGCCCTCGATATAAGTTTGGGTGAGGGGCGTCTTTCAGGCGAAGGGGTTTTGGCTCTGGATGAGCGATTGCCGCGCCTCAATATGAAGTTGGAGGCGTCTGATATGGATCTGGCTTGGTTATTGCCGACGCATAAAGGCGGCTGGAATGACGGGCCAATGGAATGGTCACTCATGGGGCTCGGTAATGCCGATATCGGTTTTCAGATCGATCGGCTGTCGCTTGGTGAGATGCGGCTGGAGCAGCTGGTCGGTCGGGCAAAATTAACCGATGGGGTGTTGGAAGCACCATCGCTTAGTCTGTCGCTTATGCAAGGCACGGGACAGTTCAACTTGCAGGCCGAAGGGGGCACATTGCCGCCGCGTTTTAATCTGGATGGTGAGTTTACCGGCCTCAATCCAAGCGCGTTTTTCCTGCGCGTTTACGGCAATCGACTGGTCGATGCGCCGTTTGACGGGGCGTTGCGTTTGAGCGGTCGCGGCACATCTGCCGAAAATATGATGCAATCTTTAAACGGCGAGTGGCGTTATGACATTAATGCCGGTTCGTTGTCGGTTTTTGATGCAATCGGCTTTGGTGATGAAGTGATGAGCGCGGCTTTTAGTGGCTCGGCCAGCGCGCTTGCTGAGAAATATCAAGGTAAAGACGAATTGTCATTCGCCCGCGGTGTCGGCTTGGCGACTTTGCGCGATGGATTGCTCGACGTGCCGCGAATGGATTTTGTTTTCGCCGATGGCTTGAATGAGGCGCGCCTGCAAAGCATAGTTGATTTGCTGAGCCTCAATTTGCAAGGCAGTTTCGCGCTATATCCGGTCGATCGGCAGCGGCCGGTAACATGGCAATTAAGCGGACCGCTTGCGAAGCCGAATTATCGGGTTGATGCGTCGGCTTTTGATGTCAGTGTCGAGACAGCGCCCAGCGCAGAACAGCAACCCGCAAGGTAGATGACAGGCTGGCTTGCCGCGCTTCAGCATCCAGCGTGCGAATAAGGTCAGGCACGCTTTGCCCGTTCTCAGCCGCCATATCCTTCAAAGCATCCCAAAATAGTGGTTCCAGTGACACGCTGGTCGCGTGTCCGGCAATGGTGATGGAGCGTTTTTCCGGTTTCACGAATTGCCTATTTTGGCGAAATCATATCTTCGGGACGGACAATTGCGTCAAATTCTTCTTCCGTCACATAACCGCCTTTAACCGCTTCTTCGCGCAAAGTCGTGCCGTTTTTATGCGCCGTTTTGGCGACGCTTGTAGCATTGTCATAGCCGATTTTCGGGGCCAATGCGGTAACCAACATCAAAGAGCGTTCCATCAGCGCGGCGATATTGTCTTCATTGGCCTTAATGCCGACAACGCAATTATCGGTGAAGCTGACGGCGGCATCGCCAAGCAATCGAATGGACTGCAACACATTGGCGGCAATTACCGGCTTATAAACATTCAACTCGAAATGGCCTTGCGAACCGGCGAAAGAGACGGCGGTGTTATTGCCCATCACTTGCGCGCATACCATGGTCAGCGCCTCGCATTGAGTCGGGTTAACCTTACCCGGCATGATTGAAGAGCCGGGCTCGTTTTCCGGCAGGCTCAATTCACCGAGACCGGAGCGCGGGCCGGAGCCGAGCAAGCGAATATCATTGGCTATTTTAAACAGTGACACAGCCACTTCATTTAATGCGCCATGCGCTTCCACCATTGCATCATGCGTGGCCAGTGCCTCAAATTTATTCGGCGCTGTCACGAAAGGCAGTTTGGTATAGGCGGCAACTTCATCGGCGAAACTTTCAGCAAAGCCGACTTTCGCATTAATGCCGGTACCGACAGCCGTGCCGCCTTGCGCCAATTCATAGAGTTTCGGCAACACCGCCTCAACGCGGCCAATGCCGTTTTCAACCATTGCGACATAGCCGGAGAACTCTTGCCCCAAAGTCAGGGGGGTCGCGTCTTGCGTATGCGTGCGGCCGATTTTGATAATGTCTTTGAATTGATGTTTCTTATCATTCAGCGCATTGTGCAATTGCTGCAAAGACGGCACCAGCATGTGGACGATTTCTTCTGCCGCGGCAATATGCATGGCAGTCGGAAACGTGTCATTTGACGATTGGCTGCGATTGCAATGGTCGTTCGGATGCACCGGTTCTTTTGACCCCATCTCGCCGCCCAGAATTTCAATCGCGCGGTTGGAAATCACTTCATTGGAGTTCATATTTGATTGCGTGCCGGAGCCGGTTTGCCAAACAACCAGCGGAAAATGGTCATTCAGCTTGCCTTCAGCCACTTCACCGGCTGCTTGCACAATCGCATCGCCAACATTTTTTTCGAGATTATCAAGTGCCATATTGGCTTTTGCGGCAGACATTTTGACAATGCCGAGAGCGCGAACCAATGGCAGTGGCATGGTTTCCGTGCCGATTTTAAAATTGCCGAGTGAGCGCTGCGTTTGTGCCCCCCAATATTTATCAGCGGCGACTTCCAGCGGGCCGAAGCTATCGGTTTCGGTGCGGGTATTGCTCATGCCAAATCTCCCAAACAAGAATTCATTGGCAGGGGTCTAGCACGGCATGGCAGTGCCGCCAAGCGCGCGGCAAGCGCAAGGCGTTGAAAACTATTTATCGCGAAAGCTGTCGAGACTGACCACTTCGCCTTTTTGTCCACTATCAGACGATGTGTCAGCCGATTTGTCAGCCATTGCGTCGGCTTTGGCATCCATTTCTTTTTGGTCTTCATCAGCCGATAAAATCGCATCGTAAATCGCGTCTTGCTGCTCAATCGCGGCGGCCAAACCGTCCGGTTCTTCGACATCAAACATCAGGCCAAAGGCGACGGAAGGGTCATAAAATTTGGTAATCGCCTCAAACGGCACGGTCAGGCGTTCAGGATGCTGGTTAAAGCTCAGCGTCACGTGAAACTCATTTTCATTGACTTCCAAATCTTCAAATTGGTTTTGCAGAACAATGGTGATTTCTTCGGGATGCTGCGCCCGCAAGCGGTCGGACATTATCACCCCATCAGCATGGGTATAATAAGTGACATAAAAATGATGCGCCCCGCTCAGCCCTTTTTCAGCCGCCTCCAACATGACGCCGCGCACCATATTTAACAGTGCGGCCTGCGCGCGGTCAGCATATTGATAATGGTCGATATTATCTTGCGTGTCGTCTGCCATATTTGTCTTTATACCGTCCGTCTGTGACTTCAAAAAAGCGGCTGAAACCGGCCCAAAAAAGTGGAAGGCTTCTGTTGCCAGGTGCCTTCCGAACCCCGCCAACACCTGCGACGGCATTGGGCTTGAATGAAGTTGTGTGACTGCTTACGCAGCGACAGCTACTTCCGCATAGTTGTCATTTGCAACTATAGAAATGGCCCGATAACGATGGTGCCATGCCGAGCGACGGAAACATCCTTTACACCCTCGTCGATCCTGGTTCGCCCCCAAAAACGAAAAGAGATTTGGTGGAGGCGCCGGGTACTGCCCCCGGGTCCGATGGGTTTATTGCGAAGCCCGTTTATCGCTATAGTCGGCAAGCCGACGCTGTATATATAACAGTTTGCACAGTAAAATAACAGTGCGGCGGGAAAGCACGTTGCGAATCTTTGTGAGGACGGTGCAAATTAAGGGCATGAAGCAGTATCTTGACCTTCTTGACCTTGTTCTCCACCACGGTGTGCAGCGTGATGACCGCACCGGAACCGGCACTTTGTCAGTGTTCGGCCATCAAATGCGGTTTAATCTGGCGCAGGGCTTTCCGGTTCTGACGACCAAAAAGCTGCATTTGAAATCCATTATTCATGAGCTGTTATGGTTTCTCTCCGGCGATACCAATATCGCTTATTTAAAAGAAAACGGTGTTTCCATTTGGGATGAATGGGCTGATGATGAGGGCGATTTGGGGCCTGTTTATGGCAAGCAATGGCGAAGCTGGCAGACGCCGGGTGGCGCGCATATTGACCAAATAACCGCGCTGGTCGAACAATTGAAAAACAATCCTGACTCGCGCCGCCATATCGTCACGGCATGGAATCCGGCAGATGTCGATAATATGGCATTGCCGCCATGCCATTGTCTTTTTCAATTCTATGTCGCCAAAGGCAAATTATCCTGCCAGCTTTATCAACGCTCGGCCGATATTTTCCTCGGCGTGCCGTTTAATATCGCCTCTTATGCACTGCTCACCCAAATGCTGGCGCAAGTATGCGATTTGGAGCCGGGCGATTTTGTTCATACGCTGGGCGATGCGCATCTTTATCTCAATCATGTTGAGCAGGCGCGCACCCAATTGCAACGCCGTCCGGGCAGTTTGCCGGGGCTTAAAATCAATCCCGATAAGAAAGATATTTTCGGTTTTGTTTTTGATGATTTCGAACTGGTCGATTATGTCGCGCAACCGCATATTGCCGCGCCGGTCGCCGTCTAGTCATGCCGAAAATTGAAATGGTCGTCGCCGTGGCCGAAAACGGCATTATCGGCCAAGACGGCGATATGCCGTGGCGTCTGCCTTCTGACCTGAAGCATTTCAAACAAGTGACTATGGGGTGCCCGATTATTATGGGGCGGCTGACTTGGCAATCTATCGGACGCCCTTTGCCCGGCCGCTTGAACATTGTCATCAGCCGCAATGTGTTGGATTTGCCCGACGGGGTGGTGGCCGCGACGACTCCTGAGGCGGCTTTGCAAGAAGCGGCAAATGCCGACACGATTATGATTATCGGCGGCGGACAGATTTACAAATTATTTGAGCCGCAGGCGCAAACCGTTCATCTGACACAAGTGCATGCAAGCCCTGAAGGCGATACGCATTTCGCGTTGCAAAATCCGGACGAGTGGCAGGAAATTGATCGGCAGCGATTTTCGGCTGGCGAAAATGACAGCGCCGATTATAGTTTTATCACGCTTAAACGTCGCTAGCGGCCTCCGCCGCTGAGGAGGGTGATATGCGCGAAATAACATCAGGTCTGTTGTTTCCCGAAGGGCCGATTGCCATGGATGATGGCTCGGTGATTTTGGTTGAGATTGCGCGCGGCACATTAAGCCGCGTTACCCCTGACGGAAAAATCGAGGTGATTGCCGATACCGGTGGTGGGCCGAACGGTGCTGCCATTGGCCCCGATGGCGCGGTTTATATTTGCAATAATGGCGGCTTTGAATGGCACGATGTGAACGGTCGGTTATTTGCCGGTGATATTGCAAAAGATTATTCCGGTGGCCGTATTGAGCGTGTTGATCTGCAAACCGGCACGGTGGATGTGCTTTACACGGAAGTAAACGGCAATCCACTTCGCGGCCCAAATGATATTGTTTTCGATAAGCAGGGCGGCTTTTGGTTCACCGATTTGGGCAAAGGGCATGGCCGCTTGAAAGACCGCGGTGCGTTATTTTATGCCAAAGCCGATGGCAGCCATGTCGAAGAAATGGTGTTTCCGGTAGAAACCGCCAATGGCGTCGGCCTCAGCCCTGATGAGGATTATGTCTATGTCGCCGAAACGCAAGGGGCGCGGCTTTGGCGCTGGCAATTAGACGGGCCGGGCAAGCTGGCCGATAGCGGCCGCACCGGACAGAAAAACTTTGTTGCCTCGCCTGCCGGATTTAGTTTTTTCGATTCCATGGCGGTGGAAGAAGACGGCACGGTATGCGTCGCGACCATTATGAATGGCGGCATTTCTCGCATTAATCCGGAAACCGGTGATATCCGCCATGTGCCGACAGATGACCCGATGACCACTAATATTTGTTTTGGCGGTAGCGGTTTAAAAACCGCATACATAACTGCCTCCGGCACTGGTCGCTTATTGGCGACTGAATGGGATATGGCGGGCTTGCCGCTTAATTTTCTGAATAAGTAGAGAAAAATTCGGGCAGCACAACCGCTTGCCCACAATGGCGATTGCCGTCGGCGTCGACTTGCATGAGGGGCGGGCCGTATAAAACCCACCCTTCGCGCAACGCATCTGACACGCGCTGGCAAAAAACCGCATCATCGGCCCCGGTTAAAAACCGATAGGCTTTTTTGTCTTGGGTCATATCTTCGCTCACGAGGTTTCTTGTATCGATTTGGTAATGCGCGCGGCCAAGGCCTCAAATGCGGCATGACTGCCATCCGTGCCAATGGACGGGTCGAGCGGCAAAGCGCCGAGATGCGCCAAATTGAGATTTTGCGCCATCGCGTCACCACCTTCCCCAAACGGGTAGAGGCGCGTGCCATCGGGCGCATCGAGATAGGCCATGTTTTCAATCAGCCCCAGCACCGGCACTTTGGTTTTTTCAAACATCGCGACGGCGCGGGTGACATCGGCCAAGGCTAAATCAGACGGGGTGGTGACCAGCACTGCGCCCGATACCGGAATACGTTGCGCCATAGTTAATTGAATATCGCCTGTGCCCGGTGGCAGGTCCATCACCAGCACATCAAGTTCCGGCCAAGCAACATCTTCCAACATTTGCATCAGTGCGCCTTGCGCCATAGGCCCGCGCCATATCATCGCCTGGTCGGTATCGACCAAATAGCCGATAGACATGGTGTGCATGCCTTGCGCTTCAATCGGTATCAGCTTTTTATCTTCAGTCAGTTGCGGCTTGTCGGTGACGGTTAAAAGCTGCGGCATGCTTGGCCCGTAAATATCCGCATCCAGCAGGCCGACCGTATTACCGGCACGGGCCAAAGCGGCAGCGAGGTTTATCGCCACGGTTGATTTGCCGACGCCGCCCTTGCCCGAGGCGACAGCGATAACCGTTTTGATGCGCTTAAAAACCTCAGGCACTTCAGTGCTGGCACTATTATGCGGGCCGTTTTGCGCGCTCTGTTTCTGCTGGCTTTCAGACGCGTCGCGATGCGCGGTCAAAACGCATGTTACCGAAATAACATCGGATAGGTTTTGAACCGCTGCCTCGGCCCGTTGCTTTATTGCATCCAGCGTGTCAGTCGCCAGCCCGTCCACTTCGATTGAGAAGCCGATATTGCCTTCGCGCACCACCACACCTTGCACGCGGTCGCTGGCAACCAATGATTGCGTGTCGCCGTCGGCGATAATCCCATCAAGGGCTCTTAATACTGCCGCCTTATCAATTTCGTTTGCGGATGCGGTCATACCCAAAAACTCTTTCTTTGTGCTTGAATTTCGCGCTCATATTCACCACATAGACCTGTATATGAGGTGCTTGTCAATCGAGGCAAAGTTTGCGTGAAAGTTTGCGTGAAAGTTTGCGTAAAGACTGCACAAGTGTCACATTGCGATAGATGCGAGGCCGACCTATATCAAAGGTCTCGACAATTGGAGGATAGGCGATGCCTTGGGACAATAATTCCGGCAATAATCAAAACCCTTGGGGGAATGGCGGCGGCAATAATCAGGGCGGTGGCCCGGGTCGCGGCCCGAATAGAGGACCCGGTGGCAATGAGCCGGATATTGAAGAGATTATCCGCCAAGCGCAGCAAAAGCTGAACAGTCTTTTGCCGAGCGCCGGTGGCGGTTCCGGCCTTATTGTTATCCTTGCCGTATTATTGGGTCTGTGGGCGATGAGCGGTTTTTACCGTGTGCAAGCCGATGAGCAGGGCGTGGTCTTGCGTTTCGGTAAGTTTCAAACGCAAACCAGCCCCGGCCTGAATTATCATCTGCCATGGCCGATTGAAACGGCTGTGACACCGAAAGTGACAACGGAAAACCTTGTTGATATCGGTATGCGCAGTGGGGGCGACCGCCGTTCAGCCGGCGTCACCCGCGATGTGCCGGAAGAAAGCCTGATGCTGACCGGCGATGAAAATATTGTTGATGTTGATTTCTCGGTTTTCTGGGTGATTAAAGACGCACCGGATTATCTGTTTAACATTCAAAACCCGAATGGCACGGTGAAAGCGGTTGCTGAAAGCACGATGCGGGAAATTATCGGCCAGAATGATATTCAGCCGATTTTGACTGAGCAACGCCAAACCAATGAAGAGCAGGTTAAGGCTTTGATGCAAAAAACGCTGGACCAATATGGTGCCGGTATTACCGTCACTCGCGTGAAAATGCAGAAAGTTGACCCGCCTGCTGCGGTTATTGATGCCTTCCGCGATGTGCAAGCGGCGCGTGCTGACCAAGAGCGGGCCCGCAATGAAGCGAATAAATACGCCAACCGCGTTGTGCCGGAAGCACAAGGTGAAGCAGTGCGCATTCGCCGCGAGGCGGAAGCCTATCTTGCGCAAACAGTTGCTGAAGCGGATGGTGAAGCAACTCGTTTCGCATCGATTTATGATGAATATCGCACGGCGCGCGGCGTGACCCGCCAGCGCATGTTCCTTGAAACATTGGAAAAAGTTCTTGGTCGCACCAATAAGGTGATTATCGAACAAGACGGGCAGGGGGTTGTGCCTTACCTGCCGCTTGACCAGTTAAATCGCAAGCAGGAGGCAAAATAATGAAACGCCCTAGTCTTTTTATTGCTGTTGCCCTGATTGCCGTTCTCGGCGTGCTGGCGTCAGCCTCATTGTTTACCGTTCATCAAACAAAACAAGCATTGGTGCTGCAATTCGGTGATCCGCGCCGGGTGATTATGGAACCGGGCTTGCATTTCAAAGTGCCGTTTGTGCAAAACGTTATTTATGTCGATAAGCGTATTCTCGATTTGGATACACCGGCCGAAGAATTGATTGCCTCCGACCAAAAGCGTTTGGTGGTCGATGCATTTACCCGCTATCGGATTACTGACCCGCTGCAATTTTATAAAGCCTTGCGGGATGAACGCCGCGCCCGTTCGCGCCTGTCGACGATTGTGTCTTCGTCCATGCGTTCGGTTTTGGGTGAAGAGAAATTTGAAACGGTTGTCCGCGACCAGCGTTCCGATTTGATGCAGCGCATCTCTGAATTGGTCAACTCGCAAGCGGCTGATTTCGGTATTGAAATTATCGATGTTCGTATTCGCCGTGCCGATTTGCCGGAAGCCAACAGCCAAGCGATTTATCGCCGCATGCAAACCGAGCGTGAGCAAGAAGCAGCTGAGTTCCGTGCGCGCGGTCAAGAAGTCGGCCGTGCCATTCGCGCGCAAGCCGATAAGCAGGTAACAGTTCTTTTGGCTGAAGCAACACGCGACAGTGAAATTATTCGCGGTCAAGGCGACGGGTGTCGTAACCGTGTCTTCGCCAAAGTGTTTGGTCAGGACCCGGATTTCTTTGCATTTTATCGTTCCATGCAGGCCTATGAGACAGCGCTTGAGGAAGACGGTACGACGATGATTTTGTCACCCGATAGCGCGTTTTTTCAGTTCCTGAAAAACCCAAACAGCGTTTTGGCTCAAAGCCGCACCGGCAAGGTAAAGCGCGGCGCGCGGGTTAATGTCGACAAGCTGACGGCTGACGGGAAAGCGCTGAGCGAAAGTATGTGTCCGGAAATTATCGTTAAGGCACCGGCGGAGCAGGGCGTAAACTAATGCTTGAAAAGCTGTTTCTGGCCATTGGGCTGGTGCTGGCTTTTGAGGGTGCGATTTATGCCCTTTTTCCGTCATTTTTGCGCTCTATGGTCAAGCAAATCGACGCTGTCAGTGATGCGACCCTCCGCAATGGCGGGCTTGTTGCACTGGCCATTGGTGTCGGCTTGGTCTGGCTGCTTGGATAGGAATAGCTCTCTCATGTTTGAATTGTCACTCACCCGTGTTTCTCTGATTTTTGCGCTTATGTTTGCGCCGCTGGCCGGAACGGCAATGGCCCGCCCGGCACCTGATGGTTTTGCCGATTTGGCCGAGCGACTAATGCCCGCCGTGGTTAATATCTCAACCTCACAAACAGTCGAACAAAGGCGTTCGCGTGGCCCCGGCCAGCCGCCTTTTGACCAATTCTTTGAAGAGTTTTTCAACCAGCGTCGCGGCGGCCAAACCCCAAGTCGCAAGGTTTCGTCTTTGGGTTCGGGTTTTGTCATCGATCCGAAAGGCATCATCATCACAAATAATCATGTGATTGAAGAAGCCGATGAAATCACCATTAACTTTGCCGATGGGACAAAGCTGGCGGCTGAGCTTGTTGGCCGCGATCCGAAAACCGATTTGGCGGTGTTAAAGGTCAATTCCAAAAAACGCCTGCCTTATGTGCCCTTGGGCGATAGTGATAAGGCGCGGGTTGGCGATTGGGTGATTGCCATCGGTAATCCGTTCGGGCTTGGCGGGTCGCTTTCTGCCGGTGTCATTTCGGCAATTAATCGCGATATCAATGCCGGCCCCTATGACAGTTTCATCCAAACCGATGCCGCGATTAATCGCGGCAATTCCGGCGGCCCTTTGTTTAATTTAAAGGGCGAAGTTATCGGCGTTAATTCGGCGATTATTTCCCCGTCCGGCGGCTCGGTCGGTATCGGCTTTTCAATTCCGGCCAATTTGGCGAAAACCGTTACCGCGCAATTGCGTAATTATGGCGAGACGCGACGCGGCTGGCTGGGTGTACGCATTCAAAGTGTCACCGAAGAATTGGCCGAAGGTTTGCAGCTTGGTGAACCGCGCGGTGCGCTGGTATCGGAAGTCTCACCCGGCGGTCCGGCTGAAAAAGGCGGCGTGCGGGTCGGCGATGTGATTGTTAAATTTGACGGCAAGAAAGTGCCGACCATGCGCGACTTGCCGCGCATTGTGGCCGAGACGCGAATTGATAAGCCGGTGCAAGTAGAAGTCGTGCGCCGCGGTAAAATCAAGAAATTGAGCATCGTTACCGGCCGTCTTGAAGAAACCAACGTCAAAGCGAAAGAAGAAAAGCCGGTCAAAAAAGCTGACCCGAAAGCGCGCGACCGAATGGTGGCAGGGCTGACATTGCAAGATTTGAGCAGTGCCAATCGCAAACGCTTCGGGCTTGGCGATGATGTTATCGGTACGGTGGTTGTTGATGTTGACCGCATGAGTTTGGCATTTGAGGCGGGTATTCGCCCCGGCGATGTTATCTCTGAGATTGATCAAAAGCCAATCGGTGCGGCCAAGACGGCTGTGGAGGCGTTTGAAGCGGCGAAAAAAGCCGGACGTCAATCGGTTCTGGTGTTTATCCGTTCCGGCAATACGGTGCGCTTTATCGCCGTGCCGTTAGCTGATTGATATAGGGCAAGCAATAGATGCCGGCTTAGGCAAAATCGCTTTGCCGATATCCTTGCAAATATAAAAGCGCGGTCAAATCGCCATGGTCGATACGATAACGGGCACTTTCGGCAACCGCAGGTTTGGCCCGAAAGGCGACGCCCATTCCGGCGATACCCAGCATGGCAAGGTCGTTAGACCCGTCGCCTGTCGCCAGCACGTCGGCATCGCTAAATCCCAGTTCAGCGGCCCAAGCGGATAATATTTCAGCTTTTGCAGAGCGGCCTAAAATCGGGTCAATGACCGTGCCGTCCAAAACGCCATTGCTGATATTCAAATCATTGCATTGATAGCGGTTGAAGCCCAACCTATCGGCAATGCGGCTGGCAAAAAAGGCAAAGCCACCGGACACCAGGCCACAGAAAACATCATGCTTGCGCAAGGTTGCCAGCAAAGTGGCTGCCCCCGGCATAAGGGTGACGCCGGTATCATAAAGTGCCTGTAAAGAGCTTTCCGGCAGACCTTTCAGCATTGCTACGCGCTCGCGCAATGCCGGTTCAAAATCCAGTTCGCCGCGCATGGCCCGCATGGTGATATCGGTAATCACATCTTCCTTGCCGATATGTTTGGCCAATTCATCAAGACATTCTTGTTCGATAATCGTGCTTTCCAAATCGGCAATTAGCATTTTCTTTTTCCGCGCCGCATCGCTGACGCGGTTAATATCAAAAGCTTCTGAACCGAAGCGGTCAATCATCGCATCGGCAATGCCAATCAGATCGGGCGCAATCGCATATTGCACCGCATCATCGCTCAAACGGTCGGCTTCCGGCAGGGTCGGTATCGCTTCAGCCAGCGCGGCCAGTTTTTCAGCGTTTAAAATATCGCTGCCCGGGGCGGCGGTTAATACCAAAAAATCTTGTTCAAGCGCTTTTGTCATTGGCGGGAACCCTTTAAGACTAATTTATGTCCAGTGCTCCCATTCTTATTGCAGGCCCGACCGCCAGCGGCAAGTCCGCATTGGCGCTGGCCTTGGCTGAAAAACTGAATGGCTGCATCATCAATGCCGACAGCATGCAGGTTTATGACACGCTGGATGTTTTGACCGCACGACCGCCGCGCGAAGATTTGCGCCAAGCCCCGCATCAACTCTATGGCCATGTGCCGGTTACCGCGCCTTACAGCGTCGGGCAATGGCAGGCTGCGGCACTGGTTGAGATTGAGGCAGCGCACAGACGTGGCGAAAGACCGATTATTGTCGGCGGCACCGGCTTATATTTCAAAAGCCTGACCGATGGGCTGGCAGATATTCCCGATATTCCCGATACCATACGCGCCGATTTGCGGGCGCGATTTGAAAGCGACGGGCTGGCCGCGCTTTATGCGGAATTACAAAAATCTGATGCGGATTTGGCAGCGCGCTTACCGGCCACTGACAAGCAACGGATTTTGCGTGGGCTTGAAGTGTATGAAGCGACAGGGCGCGCTTTGTCTGAGTGGCAAAAACAGAAGCCGACCGCGCCCTTGTCGGATTATTGCGGTTTGCTGCTCATGCCGGAGCGGGCATGGCTGTATCAGCGTTGCGATCGTCGTTTTAAGGCCATGTTGGAGGCCGGTGCGATAGAGGAGGTGGAGCATTTATGGGCGCTTAATCCGCCAACCGATGCCACGGCGATGAAAGCGCTCGGGGTCAGCGAGATTATCGCCATGCTGACCGGTGAAATCGACCGTGAAAAGGCGATAGCGCAAGCGCAACAAGCGACACGGCGTTATGCGAAGCGGCAAATGACTTGGTTCCGCAATCAAATGTCCGATTGGCAGAATTTTTCCGAGCAAGATTATGAAAATAATTTCAGTAAAATCTTTTCATTTATTTCAAAATAACCCTTGACGGCGACATAAATATTGCTATTTTCGCGGCTTCATGGGGCGCAAATGCGTCCGTAACCTTATGGAGACGCTCGTAAAACGGCGGTTGAGGCGATGGAAAAAGAATTGAACGGGGCACAAATTGTTTTGCAGGCGCTGAAAGATAATGGCGTTGAGCATATTTTCGGTTATCCGGGCGGCGCTGTGCTGCCGATTTATGACGAGATTTTCCAGCAGGACGGCCTCGAGCATATTTTGGTACGTCACGAGCAAGGCGCGACCCATGCAGCCGAAGGCTATGCCCGCTCCAGCGGTAAATGCGGTGTGGTTCTGGTAACTTCAGGCCCCGGCGCCACCAATGCGGTGACCGGCCTTACCGATGCGCTGATGGATTCCATTCCTATGGTTTGTATTACCGGCCAAGTGCCGACCCATTTGATCGGTGCGGATGCGTTTCAAGAAGCTGATACGGTGGGCATTACACGGCCATGCACCAAACATAATTATTTGGTCAAAGACGTGAATGATTTGGCGCGGGTCATGCATGAGGCGTTTTATGTTGCGACCAGCGGGCGTCCGGGTCCGGTTGTCGTTGACATTCCGAAAGACATTCAATTCGCCATGGGGCCGTATCTGAAGCCGACCGCGGTGAAGCACAAATCTTATCAGCCGAAACTGAAAGGCGATATGGATGCGATTAATGCCGCCGTTGATTTGATTGCCAATGCCAAGAAGCCGGTTTTCTATACCGGCGGCGGGGTGATTAATTCCGGCCCGCAAGCGAGCCAGCTTTTGCGCGAATTGGTTAAGCTGACCGGTTATCCGATTACCTCTACCTTGATGGGGCTGGGCAGCTATCCGTCGGCCGATAAGCAATGGCTGGGCATGTTGGGCATGCACGGCACTTATGAAGCCAATTTGGCGATGCATGATTGCGATGTGATGATTAATATCGGGGCGCGCTTTGACGACCGCATCACCGGTTTATTGGAAAAATTTTCGCCCGACAGCAAAAAAATCCATATCGATATCGACCCGTCAAGCATCAATAAAAACGTCATGGTTGATGTGCCGATTGTCGGTGATGTTGCGCATGTGTTGGAAGATTTGCTGCGCGTCTATAAATCGCGCGCGGTGACGCCTGACAAAAAAGCACTGGCAAGCTGGTGGAAAGAAATTGAAGGCTGGCGTGGTCGCGATTGCTTGGCCTATCGCAAAGATGATAAGGCGATTAAGCCGCAATATGCGGTTGAGCGTCTTTACGAGCTGACCAAAGGGCCGGACACTTTCATCACCACAGAAGTCGGCCAGCACCAAATGTGGGCAGCGCAATATTATCGCTTTGAAGACCCCAATCGCTGGATGACATCCGGCGGCTTGGGCACAATGGGCTATGGCATTCCGGCAGCGGTTGGCGTGCAAGTGGCCAATCCGAAAGGCTTGGTGATTGATATTGCCGGTGAGGCGTCTGCAATGATGACCATGCAGGAGCTTTCAACCGCTGTTCAATATCGTTTGCCGATTAAGATTTTCATTTTGAATAATGAATATATGGGCATGGTCCGCCAATGGCAGGAATTGCTGCATGGCGGGCGTTATTCCAATTCTTATTCCGAAGCTTTGCCGGATTTCGTCAAACTGGCTGAAGCCTATGGCGCGACAGGCATTCGGGCGCAAACACCGGGCGAGTTGGATGATGCGATTAAGCGCATGGTTGACGTTAAAGGGCCGGTGATTTTTGACTGCGTTGTCACCAAAGAAGAGAATTGCTTCCCGATGATACCGTCGGGCGCGGCGCATAATGAAATGCTGCTGGCTGATGAGCAGGGGCTTGATATTGAAGTGTCTGAAGAAGGCAAGGCGCTGGTTTAAAGAATAATGGGGCTTTCCCCGCCTGCGTCGCTGCGCTATAGAGTGCCGACGAATTGGAAGGGGCGCTCGGGCAGGAATTTCTGATGAAAGAGCAAAACATAGCAACGCATACGGTCTCGGTGCTGGTGGATAATGAAGCCGGTGTGCTGGCCCGTGTCATCGGCCTGTTTTCCGGTCGTGGCTATAATATTGACAGTTTGACTGTCGCTGAGGTTGATGAAGAAGCGCATATGTCGCGCATCACCATCGTTACCAGTGGCACGCCGCAAGTGATTGAACAAATCAAAGCGCAGCTGGGCCGCCTCGTGCCGGTGCATCGTGTTGTTGATTTGACGGTCGAATGCGAAAGCGTTGAGCGTGAATTGGCGTTGGTTAAAGTGGCCGGTAAAGGTGAGGCGCGGGTAGAGGCCTTGCGGATTTCAGAAGCGTTTCGCGCCCGCGTCGTCGATGCGACACCGGAAAGCTTTATTTTTGAAATCACCGGCAATAGCGGAAAGATTGACGCTTTTGTAGAATTAATGAGACCTTTGGGCCTGAAGGAAGCCTCGCGCACCGGCGCGGCGGCGCTCTCGCGTGGCCCTGAGGCAATGTAATAAGCCAAGTAATTTTGAGCATTTAAGGAGCTGACTTATGGAAATGCTGTATGAACGCGATGCAGATGCAAATCTCATCAAAGGTAAAAAAGTAGCGGTTATCGGCTATGGCTCGCAAGGCCATGCGCATTTGCTGAACCTGCGCGATAGTGGTGTCGAAGAGGTATGTGTCGGCCTGCGCGAAGGCTCAAGCTCAATCGCCAAAGCAGAAGCTGAAGGCATTGCCGTTAAAACCATCGCCGAAGCTGCTGCTTGGGCTGATGTGGTGATGATTTTGACGCCGGATGAACTGCAAAAAGATATTTATAACGCCGATATTGCCGACAATATTCGCGAAGGCGGCACGCTGATGTTTGCGCATGGCCTGTCCATTCATTTCGGTCTTATTCAAGCGCGCCCTGACCTTGACGTCTCAATGGTCGCACCGAAAGGCCCCGGCCATACAGTGCGCGGTGAATATCTGAAAGGCGGCGGTGTGCCGTGCTTGGTGGCGGTTGCACAAGATGCATCCGG
>CBFIIT010000006.1:0-20106 GCA_965662725.1 Alphaproteobacteria bacterium
CTGGAACATGCGGTTTATGATTTATGGCCGCTGGCTTGTAAAACCGAAGACGGGCTGGCCTTTACCGGTGAGATTTTGCCCCCGATTACGGAAAACGGCACGCCTGTTTTGACCCGCTAAGAAGCGGTCGCTATTCTTTCATACCGAGGAATTTTTCCAGCCAGTGAATATCATAATTGGCGGCTCGGAAATCTTCATTCGGCAGAAGCTTTTCAAACAATGGAATTGTCGTATCAACGCCATCAATGGCAAATTCGGCCAAAGCACGCTGCAGGCGCATCAAGCAGGCATCGCGGTCATCCGCGTGGATAATCAGCTTGCCGATAAGGCTGTCATAATAGGGCGGAATGGTGTAGCCGGAATAGACCGCGCTATCCATGCGGACGCCCAATCCGCCCGGCGCGTGATAGGTCTCAATCATGCCCGGTGACGGGGTGAAATTTTCCGGATTTTCCGCATTTATACGGCATTCAATGGCGTGGCCATTAAACCTAATATCCTCTTGCGCGAAGCTGAGCCGTGCACCGGCCGCGACACGAATTTGCTCGCGCACCAAATCAATTCCGGTAATGGCTTCAGTTACCGGATGCTCGACCTGCAAGCGCGTGTTCATTTCAATGAAGTAAAACTCACCGTTTTCATACAGAAATTCGACCGTGCCGACACCGCGATAGTCCATGCCGACCATCGCATCGGTAACAACTTTACCGATAGCGGCGCGGGCCTTTTCGTCCAATACGGTGGAGGGGGCCTCTTCCAATACTTTTTGGTGACGCCGCTGCAAAGAACAATCGCGCTCGCCCAAATGTACCGCATTGCCATGCGTATCGCAGGCCACTTGAATTTCAATATGGCGCGGTTTTTCGAGATATTTCTCAATATAAACTGCGTCGTCACCAAAGGCGGCTTTTGCTTCGCTGCGCGCGGTGGTGAAGGCTTCTGCCAGATCATCTTCGCTCAGCGCAATTTTCATTCCGCGTCCGCCGCCGCCGGAAGCCGCTTTGACCAGCACCGGAAAGCCCATATCGCGGCCCAACTCAATCGCTTCATCGACGGTTTTAACTTCGCCGTCAGAGCCGGGCACGACAGGAATACCAAGCTCGATAGCTTTCGCCTTGGCAGCAATTTTATCGCCCATAATGCGGATATGCTCGGCCGTCGGGCCGATAAAGTTAATGTTATGCTCGTCCAGAATATCTACAAATTTGGCGTTTTCAGACAAAAAGCCATAGCCCGGATGTACCGCATCGGCGCCGGTGATTTCGCACGCTGCGACAATTGACGGAATGCTGAGATAGCTATCGCTGGCAGAAGGCGGCCCGATACAAACACTTTCATCTGCGAGGCGCACATGCATCGCATGGTCATCAGCGCTGGAATGAACGGCGACAGACGGGATGCCCAATTCGCGGCAGGCCCGAATGACCCGCAGGGCAATTTCGCCGCGATTGGCGATAAGAACTTTCGAGACCATGATTTACTCGATTATCAGCAGCACTTCGTCAAATTCGACCGGCTGCTCATTGGCCACAATGATTTGGGTTATTTTGCCGGATGTCGGCGCGGCAATCGGGTTCATGGTTTTCATGGCTTCAACAATCAAAACGGTTTGGCCTTCGCTTACCGTGTCGCCGACTTTTACAAAATCGGCTGCGCCGGGTTCGGGCGCCAAATAGGCAGTGCCGACCATTGGAGATTTCACCGCACCCGGATGCGCTGCATTGGGCGCGGGCGCTTCTTCTTCCGGCTCAGCCGCAGCAGGTGCAGGCGCTTCAATCGCAGGTGCCGGCACCATGGCGCTGACAACGCCGCTTTCGCGGGCCACGCGAATACGGATATCGCCGGTCTCCACTTCGATTTCTGACAATCCGGTATCGGTTAATAAATCAGCCAATTCGCGGATGGTTTTACTGCTTGGAAGTTTAGTCGCCATAATATCCTCAAATATCTTTAGTCGGCTTCGCTCAATCGGGTGGCAAGCGCATCGATTGCCATTTCATATCCTTGTGCGCCAAGGCCGCAAATTACGCCGCTTGCGACAGCCGACACATAAGAGTGGTGACGAAATTCTTCACGTGCAAAAATATTTGATAAATGCACTTCCATGATCGGAATTTCCACTGCTTGCAATGCATCAAGAATGGCAACAGACGTGTGCGAATACGCACCGGCATTGATAATCAAACCGGCCGCTTGCGTGCGCGCCGCTTGAATCAAATTGACCATTTCGCCTTCATCATTGCTTTGCGCACAACTGACACTGAGGCCGTGCGTCTTGGCGCGCGCCGCGCACATGGCTTCAATATCGGCCAGCGTCGTGGTTCCGTAAACTTCCGGCTCTCTAGTGCCCAATAAATTGAGATTGGGGCCGTTAATGATGTGGAGCGGTTTGCTCATGCGGCTTTCTTCTCCCTTTGGGAAACAATCCGTATATGCAATTTGGGTAAACGAGATTTCAAAAAAGTGCAAGTTTTTCAACAGGCTCATTTATGCCGAAGCGGATTCTCACCTTGCGCTTTTCAGTTGGCTTGCGCAAACTCGCGACCAGTGGAGAGCGTGATGCAAATAACGGTAAATGGCGAAAATCGCCGCTTTGAGAGTGATTTGAGTGTATCGCAATTGCTCAATCTGCTCGGCTTGCCGGAGAAAAAGATTGCGGTCGAGCATAATCTGGAAATTGTGCCGAAATCGGCCTATGACACGCATATGGTGACTGAAGGTGACCGTATAGAAATCGTGCATTTTATCGGCGGGGGCTGAGTTATGGCGCAACAAGACGAGAAATTGGTGATTGCCGGACGCGAATTTTCTTCGCGGCTGATTGTCGGCACAGGAAAATATAAGGATTACGCTGAAAACGCAGCAGCAGCAGAAGCAGCCGGTGCGGAGATTGTTACCGTGGCGGTGCGGCGCGTGAATTTAACCGATAAAGACGCGCCGATGCTGGTCGATTATATCAGCCCTGAAAAATTTACCTATCTGCCGAATACGGCAGGATGCTTTACCGGTGAAGATGCGGTGCGCACGCTGCGCTTGGCCCGTGAGGCGGGTGGTTGGACTTTGGTAAAGCTGGAAGTGCTGGGTGATGAGAAGACGCTATATCCGAATATGACAGAGACGCTGCGCTCTGCCGAATTGTTGATTAAAGAGGGCTTTGAAGTGATGGTCTATTGCAGCGATGACCCGATTATGGCCAAACGGCTGGAAGAAATCGGCTGTTGCGCAATCATGCCGCTTGCCGCGCCAATCGGCTCCGGCCTCGGCATTCAAAATCCGGTTAATATCCGCCTGATTATTGAACAGGCCAATGTGCCGGTTCTGGTCGATGCCGGCGTCGGCACTGCATCAGATGCAGCTATTGCCATGGAACTTGGCTGTGACGGCGTGTTGATGAATACGGCTATTGCCGAAGCAAAAGATCCGATATTGATGGCTGAAGCGATGAAAAATGCGGTGATTGCCGGACGCCAAGCCTATCTTGCCGGACGGATGCCGAAACGGCTTTATGCCGACCCAAGCTCACCGCTTGCCGGGCTTATTTAGCTTTCAAATCAGCCCGCGCCTGCTTAATGGCTGAGGACAACTCGTCTTTATCAAGCGCACCGGGAAATAATTTGCCGTTAATAATAAACGCCGGTGTGCCGTTTACACCCAAAGAACGCGCCAGGCTGCGCGTCGCGTCAATATGGCTTTGAAACTTCAGCTTATTGGCGTTTTTGCGCAGTTTTTCGGCTGACAATTTCATATCGGTTAATGTTTTGTCGATAATCGGGCGGTCAATGCGGCCCTTATGGGTCATCAGCTTGCTGTGATAGGTCAGATATTGCAGCTTGTCTTCAATCGCCAGAGCGAGGCGAGAGGCATCCCGCGACGCGTCTCCTAAAATTGGATATTCTTTAAACACCAGACGCACATCTTTGTTTTCGCGCAAAACTTCCATCAATGGCGCAAAGCTGCGTTTGCAATAGCCGCAATTATAATCGAAGAACTCGACAATGGTTATCGGCGCATCATTCGGCCCCATAGCGTAATCGGCTTTGTTGAAATACAGCTTGTCAGCATTTTCGGTCAGGGCGCGTTCTTGTTCGCGCACTTGCCGCGCTTCCATATAGGCCTGCAGATTATCCAGCGCCATTTCCAGCTTTTCCGGATTGCGGATAAAATAGTTTTCAATCTGCTTATCAATCGCTTCTTGCTGTTGCTTACTCAGCTGCTGCGCTGAGACAGGGGCGAGGCTCGCCAGAAAAATCATCATAGAGGCAAAGATGGCGTTACGCATGGGAACCTTCCTATTTTCGTTTCATGGCGCTGAGAATATCAACCGCGCGAATATATTCGACGGAGCCTTTGGGTAGACCTTTCACAGCGCGTTGCGCATGCAGACGCGCTTCCTTTCGCCCTGAAGCTGCATAGTATTCCGCCAGCGCCCATTGTGCCAGTGCCGTTTCACCCAATTGGCCGAAACCTTTCGACATTTGCAAATAAGCCGCACCGCTATCGGGGTCGAGGCGAAGGGCAGCGCGCAGATTTTTGACTGCCAACCGGTTAAGCTGTTTTGCCTTAGGGCCGTTTTGCGCCGCTTTGCCGAGCTGGCAAGAGGCCAAGCCAATCAGCAAAAGCGGCTCATTCGGGGCCAATTCAATGGCCTTCTGATAGGGCGCAATGCCCGCCGCCGCCAAGCCGGTCTCGTAATAGATTTGTCCTTTAAGTTCATGCAGCCATGGATTGCTTGGCATGTCCTCGATCAGCGTGTCCAACTCGGCCAAAGCATTATTGCGGCGTCCCTGTCTGAAATAGGCAATGGCGCGCGCATATCTTGCCGGCTGTCCTTCTTGTTTGCGAAAACGACGCAGCGTTGTGGTCGGAGGGTCAAGAAAGCCGTAAATTTTGGCCTGCGCCATGCGATGACGAAATATCCGCGTTTCCGGATCTCGGCTATTGCGGTGAGCGGAGCTTTTCGCGCCTTCGCGATATGTATTCACGCGGTCGCGTGACATGGGGTGCGAGCGGGCATAGGGGTCTTGATATACTTCGCTCAAAATCTCTTGGCTGGCCAATGACTCCATCATGCCGATAATGCCCTCGGCTGATTGCTCTGTCGCGTCCAATAATTGCAAAGCCGTATTGTCAGCAGCCGCTTCTTGCCCTCGGCTATAGGTCAAAAAACTGCGTATGGCCAATTGCTGGCCTCCGGTAATCAACGCCATGCCAACATCACCGGCACCGGCGAGAATAGAGCCAAGCCCCAAAATTGTAGCGACCAGAGCGGGGCCTTGCGCGGAAGCAGCGGCTTCTGCACCACGTGCCAAGTGACCACCGGTAATATGGCCAATCTCATGCGCAATCACGCCAATGACCATATTCGGTTCTTCGGCTTCTAAAATAAGACCGGTATGGATGAAGATATTTTGCCCATTGGTCACAAACGCATTGAGATTGCGGTCATTGACGATATGCAGGCCAATCCGTTCCGGTTGTAGACCGGCAGCTTTTAAAAGCGGGCGGCTATAATCGGCAATGAGGCTTTCAATCTCAGCGTCGCGTATCAAGCCTTGCGCAGACCCCTGCGTTGGCAAAAATGCAATCGCCGCCAAAAGCAAAACCGTAAATACGGCTTGCGGGTTTAAAACAGTGAACCTCATAAAGACAGCTTTGCTTTGAAATACGGCCTTAGTGGGGCACTATCGCCGCCACCAGCCCGATTTCTTCGGCTTATCATCAGCGTCATCATCAGAGTTTTCGTCACCGGCATCGGCCATCTCTTCCGGCGCTTCTTCGGGCGTCTCTGCTTCCGGCGCTTCTTCGGGCGTCTCTGCTTGCGGCTCTGCTTGCGGCTCTGGTGCTTCCTCTATTTCAGCTGCTGCCTCAGCCTCATCAGGCTCAGCTGCGACTTCAATAATGATTTTTTGTGGCGCTTCATCCGCGTCTAAATCCGCATCCGGCGCGTTGCCATCATCATTTGCTGCTTCGGCTTCGCCATTATCATCAGCCGCTTCTTTGCCGCGACGCCGATTACGACCGCCGCGCCGACCGCGACGCCGCCGACGCTTCGGCTTTTCTTCATCGCCGTCTTCGGAGGCTTCGTTATTCTCTTCGGCTTCGGTTGCGTCACCATTATCAGCCGCTTCAACTTCAGCGTCTTCTTCCGGCGCATTATCTTCGCCGCCTTCAGCATTATTGCCGCGCCGACGATTACGACCGCCGCGCCGACGACGCTTGCGTTTGCCGCCACCGGCTTCATCCAATGCGGCTGTCGGGTCACCTTCCATCCGCAACACACCTGCACTCTCGGTTTGGTCGGGCAGGGTCAGCGCCATTTCCATCGAGGTCAGCTCATTGTCAATTTCAATGGATATGGTGATGCCGCTACGGGTTTCAATTTCATGCAATTGCCCGCGTTTATTGTTCAGCAAATAAATCGCCACATCATGCGGCACTTGCACAATTAATTCGCCTTCGCTGAATTTTCCGGCATTTTCATCGATCTGCCGCAGCACGTGTAGGGCGCGGCTTTCGACTGAGCGAACCATGCCGGAGCCGTTACAATGGGCGCAGGTTTGGCTGGAGCCTTCCAACACACCGGCGCGCATACGCTGGCGCGACATTTCCATCAGGCCGAAATTACTGATACGTCCGACTTGAATACGCGCACGGTCAGCCTTCAAGGCTTCTTTCAGCTTGCGTTCAACGGCGCGATTATTGCGGTTTTCATCCATATCGATGAAATCAATCACCAATAAACCGGCAAGGTCGCGCAAGCGCGCTTGCCGTGCCACTTCAACCGCTGCTTCCAAATTGGTCGCCAGCGCGGTTTTTTCTACCGATTGTTCACGGGTCGATTTACCGGAGTTTACGTCAATTGAAACCAGTGCTTCGGTTGGGTTAATCACCAGATAGCCGCCTGAGGGCAGGGCAACGATTGGATTGAACATCGCCGCCAGCTTGTCTTCAACGCCGTTTTCTTTAAACAGCGGGGCATCGCCGACATGCTGCTTCACCTTGCGCGCATGGCTGGGCATGAGCAGCTTCATATAATTTTTTGCTTCTTTATAGCTATCCGCGCCATCGATAATGACTTGGTCAAAATCTTTTGAATATAAATCGCGAATACAGCGGCGAATGAGATTGCCTTCCTCATAAACCAAAGCCGGTGCGGAAGAGCTAACGGTTGTTTCGCGCACTTCTTCCCATAGCCGCGACAGATATTGGAAGTCACGGCGGATTTCGGTCAATGTTCGCTGCGCTCCGGCAGTGCGGACAATCAGTCCCATGCCATCGGCGACATCCAGCTTGCTGACAATGGTCTTCAGTTTCTTGCGGTCGGCACCATTATTGATTTTGCGGGAAATACCGCCACCACGCGCCGTGTTCGGCATAAGCACACAATAGCGACCGGCCAGTGACAGATAGGTTGTCAGCGCCGCGCCCTTATTGCCGCGTTCTTCTTTTAAAACCTGCACAAGAATGATTTGCCGCCGCTTAATCACTTCCTGAATTTTATATTTGCGGTGAAGCGCACGCGCGTTTATTGCCGGTGCTGCTTCTTCATGCGCATCGCCGCCAATATCTGAAACAGCGGCTTCTTCTTCCTCTTCTTCCGGTTTTTCTTCACTATCATCATCGCTGGCCGCGTGAGAGCGGTCTTCCTCGGCTTGCTCGCGCAGTAAGGCTTCGCGGTCACTGACCGGAATTTGATAATAATCCGGATGAATTTCATTAAACGCCAAGAAGCCATGGCGATTGCCGCCATATTCTACGAAAGCCGCCTGCAATGACGGCTCTACCCGCGTTACTTTTGCGAGGTAAATATTACCGCGTAATGGCGCCTTGGTTTGCGACTCGAAGTCGAATTCTTGGATTTGATTGTGATCGGTCACAACCACTCGCGTTTCCTCCGGGTGGATGGCATCGATAAGCATATTTTTGGTCATAAAAAGCTCCCACCGCGCTGCCGGCTTTACCAGCCGTCGTCAGCCATCGGTGATTATCTGAGGGTGAAAAGGACGTGGCGACGCGCTGTATCGCTTTTTTATCAATCGATTTTGCTAAAGCTGCGGTCACTTTAAGTCCTCAAAAAGGGTTACGGTAATGGCCATAGGCCATCTTGGATTCCGACGATTTTATCCACCGGCTCCCAAAGGCCATCGGTGAATCACATCGTTCGAAAGAACGAAGCCAAATCTACAGAGGCCTTATGGGGATTGCAAGGTGAATAAATCATTGCTGAAAATGCACAAAAACTGCGCCATTGACGGTGTTTTGGGCGGTTCATTCGCCAAAATGCCATAAAATTGATAAACTGCGCGCACGAAAGTGAGTCGGGGATGCAAAGGAATAGGCAACCGGATGACGCCCTTTAAAAGAATAATACAGCCATTTATGGCGCTCAGTGTCTTGCTGCTTTTCGGCCTCGCCGATGCAATGGCGGCCAATGTGAAAGATATTCGTCTCGGCGTCACCGCCGAGCGCACGCGTCTGGTGTTGGATTTGCAGTCAAAAGTCGATTTCAATATTTTCCTGCTGGATGAACCGCGCCGCGTGGTGATCGACTTGCCGAGCATGCAATGGCCGGAGACGCAACCGAAAGCCGATGGCTTGGTCAAGAAATTGCGCTTTGGCCAATTTACTGCTGATAAAAGTCGCTTGGTCATAGATGCCAATGGGCCGGTGCGGGTGGCAAAAAGTTTCATGCTGCCGCCATCTTCCGGATTGCCGCATCGGCTGGTGGTTGATTTGGTCAAAACATCGAGCGCGAAATTTGTTACGCAAGTAAAGAAAGACCGCTTGGCGCAGCGCAAAATTGCCAAAAAGAGAACGCCGGAACCGGTGTTTACGCCAAAGCCGAAACGGCGGGCCAATAGCAAACCGATTATTGTGCTGGATGCCGGGCATGGTGGGGTCGACCCCGGTGCGCATGGCAAGACGGCGCGTGAAAAAGACGTTACTTTGAAGTTTACCCGCGAGCTGGCCAAGCAATTGCGTGCCACCAAAAAGTATAAAGTCTATCTGACGCGCAATCGCGATATTTATATTCCGTTGCGCCAGCGTGTGAATATTGCCCGTAAGCATAATGCCGATTTGTTTATCTCCATTCATGCGGATGCGATTAAGCGCAAATCGGTGCGCGGCATGTCGATTTACACCTTGTCTGAAAATGCATCCGACCGAGAGGCAGCGGCCTTGGCGCGGAAAGAGAACCAATCGGATATTATTGCCGGAATTGATTTTGCCGATCAGCCGCCGGAAGTGGCCAATATTCTGATTGATTTGGCGCAGCGCGAAACCAAAAACCTATCGGTTAAATTTGCCAATATCGTTGTTGATAATGCGCGCGGCAAAACCCGTCTCTTGGAACGCACGCATCGTTTTGCCGGCTTCCGGGTTCTAAAAGCGCCGGATGTGCCATCAGTATTGGTGGAGCTTGGCTTTTTAACCAATCGCAGCGATGAGAAGCAGCTTCTATCAAGCAGTTGGCGGCGCAAAATGGCGCGCGCCATGGTCAGTTCTGTGGATGGCTTCTTTAAGGCGACGCGGATTGCTTCAGCCCGCTAAGCTTTCAGTGGATTTTTTCTGATGACCTGCCATAGTGCAGCCGTATTTCTGACGTTTATAAGACCTTGATGATGAAATTTTTGGGTAATATTGCTGGTGTCGCCGTCACGCTTGGCGCGATTGGTCTGTTTGTGCTGGTATTGGCGCTTTGGCGTATTAATAGCGGCTTGCCGAATTACGAGCACTTGGCCAATTACACGCCACCGGTAATGAGCCGCGCCCATGCAGGCAATGGTGTATTGATTGCCGAATATGCACAAGAGCGGCGTATTTTTGTGCCCATCAGCACCGCGCCGAAACATTTGATTGATGCATTTCTGGCGGCGGAAGATAAAAACTTTTACGCGCATGTCGGGATTGATTTTCGCGGCATTATCCGTGCGGTATTTGCCAATGTGGTTAATGTTGCGACCGGCCGCCGCTTGGAAGGTGCGTCAACGATTACCCAGCAAGTGGCGAAAAACTTTCTGCTGAGCAGCGATGTGACACTGGAGCGGAAGCTGAAAGAAGCAGTGCTGGCTTTGCGGCTGGAGCGCACTTTTACCAAGCCGCAATTATTGGAACTTTATTTAAATGAGATTTATCTCGGCCTTGGCAGTTATGGCGTCGCGGCGGCGGCATTGAATTATTTCGATAAGCCGTTGAGTGAGCTGACCATTGCCGAAGCGGCTTATTTGGCCGCCTTGCCGAAAGCACCGAATAATTACCATCCGTTCCGCAAGCGGGCCCGCGCCATTGCTCGGCGAAATTGGGTTATCGAGCGGATGCGCGATAATGGCTATATCACCGATATGCAGGCGCGTAATGCTGCCGCGCAAGACCTTGTGGTGACTGACCGCCCGGCCAGTTTGCGGCGATATAATGCCGAGTATTTTGTCGAAGAAGTGCGCCGCGAAGTTTATGCCCTATACGGCGAAGAGCAGCTTTATGGCGGCGGCTTATCCATTCGCACGACGCTGAATACGGATTTTCAAAAACTGGCGCGGCAAAGCTTGCGCCAAGGCATTGAAGATTATGACCGTCGGCAGGGTTATCGTGGCCCATATGCGGAGTTAGAGACACTCGAAGAATGGTGGACACAGCTAACGAAAATCGAAATTCCACTCGACCTCGCCCCCTGGCGCTTGGCGGTTGTGTTATCGGTTGATGATGAATTGAACCGCGCCAATATCGGTTTGCGCCCACGCATGACACGGGCGCGTCGCTTTGAAGACCGCATTGATTTGGGCGTCATTGAACTGGCCGGTGTTACATGGGCGCGCGCCAAACCGTCGCCTGAAAATGGCTATAAAATCAAAGGGCCGAAAATTCGCCGCATGAATCAGGTGCTGAAGGCCGGCGATATTATTTGGGTCAGCCAAAATGGCGATGGCGAAGATGAGATTTACGCCTTGCAGCAATTGCCGGAAGTGAATGGCGCGATGGTTGCGATGGACCCGCATACAGGCCGCGTTTTGGCGATGACCGGCGGCTATAGTTTCTCAGCCAGTGAGTTTAATCGCGCGACGCAAGCCAGCCGCCAGCCCGGCTCGGCCTTTAAGCCGTTTGTTTATGCCGCCGCATTGGATAGCGGTTTTACCCCTGCCAGTCTTGTGCTTGATGCGCCTTTTGTGATGGAGCAGGGCAAAGATCAAGGTTTATGGAAGCCGGAAAATTACGGGCGGCGGTTTTACGGGCTATCGACTTTGCGGCTTGGTATGGAAAAAAGCCGGAACTTGATGACCATTCGGATGGCGCAAGAAATCGGCATGAATAAAATCACCGATTACGCCAAGCGGTTTAATATCAATAGGTCTATGCCGCGCGTATTGGCCATGTCGCTCGGTGCGGGAGAAACCTCGCTGATGCGCCTGACCACGGCTTACGCCATGCTGGTAAATGGCGGTAAGCGGGTAGAGCCGCTATTTATTGACCGCGTGCAAGACCGTTATGGCAAATCGCTGTTCCGGCATGACCAGCGCGATTGCTTTGGCTGTAATGTTGATGGTTATGAACAGCAAACGGCCCCCGATTTGCCGGATGAACGCGAGCAGGTTTTGTCGCCGCAAACCGCCTATCAAGTGGTGTCGATGTTGGAGGGCGTTGTGAAACGCGGTACCGGTCGTCGTATCTCCTCCATTGGCAAACCGCTGGCCGGTAAAACCGGTACGACGAATGACAGCCGCGATGCTTGGTTTGTCGGCTTCTCGGCTGATTTGGTCGCCGGTGTTTATATCGGTTATGACGACAACCGACCGCTTGGTGATGGTGAAAGCGGTGGCCGTGTCGCCGGTCCTGTTTTCAAAAACTTTATGGAGCAGGCTTTGCAAGATATGGCGACGCCGCCTTTCCGCGTGCCGAGCGATGTCAATCTGGTGCGGATAAATGCCAAGACCGGCAAGCTGGCGCGACCGAATGATGAGACGGTTATTCTGGAAGCGTTTAAGCCGGGCACTGAGCCAACACGCAATAGCCAGCAGCGCGTTGTGCGCGGCGGTTCCACTGACGGAAATAAGCGGGTGCGCCAGCGCCCGGCGGTTGATACGGAGACCGTCGGTGCGGGCTCTGGAGGCCTTTACTAAGTCGGATTGATTATGTAACGTCCGGCCCGTTATAGGAGGCCGATGTGCGCGCTGAAATTGCAGATTATGTAGATCGTATCAAACAGTCATTGGAGCTGTTAAGGAGGCACCTTTGACTGGGATAACGCGCTTGCGCGCCTCGAGGAGCTGAATAAAAGCGCCGAGGACCCCGAATTATGGAATGACCCGCAGCGCGCGCAAAAAATGATGCAAGAGCGCACGCGGCTTGAAAGTGCCATTAAAATTTGCCGTCGGCTCGAGGCCGATATGCACGACAATGTTGAGCTGATTGACCTTGGTGAAGCCGAGGGGGATAGCGATGTAGTTGCTGAAAGCCAAGCCGCTTTGGAGGCGTTGGTTGAGCAGGCAGAGCGCATGGAGGTTGAAACATTATTGTCGGGCGAGGCCGACAGCAATGATGCCTATTTGGAAGTGCATGCCGGTGCCGGTGGCACGGAAAGCCAAGACTGGGCCAGTATGTTGCAGCGCATGTATCTGCGTTGGGCTGAAAAAAAGGGCTATAAGGCGACTATTATCGAACAGACTTTTGGCGACGAAGCCGGCATTAAATCGGTGACCATTGAGATTAAAGGTCTCAATGCCTATGGCTGGGCAAAGACCGAAAGCGGTGTGCATCGCTTGGTGCGTATTTCACCTTTTGACAGTAATGCGCGGCGTCATACCAGCTTTGCCAGTGTCTGGTGTTATCCGGTGGTGGATGATGCAATTGAAGTGGAAGTGGCTGAGTCAGATGTGCGGATTGATACGTTTCGCGCCTCCGGAGCCGGTGGTCAGCATGTTAACACGACCGATAGCGCTGTGCGCATCACCCATATTCCGACCAATATTGTCGTGCAGTGTCAAAACCAACGTTCGCAACATAAAAACCGCGCCACGGCATGGGCGATGTTGCGGGCGCGGCTCTATGAATTGGAATTACAAAAGCGCGAAGAAGAAGCAAATGCCAATGCAGAGGCCAAAACCGAAATCGGTTGGGGCCATCAAATTCGTTCTTATGTTTTGCAGCCCTATCAGATGGTGAAAGATTTGCGCACCGGTGTTGAAAGCGGCAATCCGTCATCCGTGCTCGACGGGGCGTTGGATGATTTTATGGAAGCGGCCTTGGCGCAGCGCGTCAATGGTGAGGGGCCGAATGAGGTCAGCGATCTCGATTAGAGAAAACCGGCCGTTAAATATTGCTGCCTTGCGCGACTTCTTCTTCGACAGCCAGACTGATAGAGGCATTTTTAAGCGGGTCTTTTTCACGTTTAACGGCACCGTTTAATTGCGCGCCTGACTCGATCGCCAATGCTTCATTAAATACGTCGCCATCGACATGGCTGGTGGCGCAAAGATAAACTTGTCGGCCACGAATAATACCTTTGACGCGGCCAAATACGGTGACTGTGTCACCGGCCACTTCGCCATGAATTTCAGCCTTTTCGCCAACCGTTACCGCATTTGAACGCAAGTCTCCATCCAATCGACCTTCGATTTGAATATCGCCGGTTGAAAAGATTTGCCCGACAATATGCATGTCATGGCTCAAGATAGAAGGCGCGGCCTTTACTTTGGTTTTTGGTATTTTTTGTTCTTCTTCCATTATTCATCCGCCTGTTGGGAAATTGTCTCAGCAACGTTAAAAATTTGTTTACCGGCATCAAGAAAGGCGAGCGGGTCGCGCACTTTGCCTTCATACCAGACTTCATAATGCAAATGCGGGCCGGTGCTGCGGCCACTATTACCGGCATCGGCAATGTGCTGTTGAAATTCGACCGCTTGGCCGCGGCGCACGCGGCTGCGTGCCAAATGGCCATAGCGGGTACGAAAGCCATTGCCATGGTCAATCTCAACCACCAACCCATAAGGACCTTTATAACCGGCGCGCGTTACCGTACCCGGCAGGGTCGCATAAACAGGTGTGCCGGTTGCGGTACCGAAATCGACACCGGCGTGAAAGGCGGCGCGCTTTTTAAACGGGTCAAGGCGCGGGCCAAAGCGGCTGGTCACGCGATAATCATGTATCGGCAGTGACAGCGGAATTTTGGCGATGGATTTGCTGAGGTTTTCCAACCGCTCAAGGCCGCTCGAAATGCGATAAAGCTGGCGGTGCAATTCGGAATTAATGCCCGGCTTTTCTTCATCCAATGGGATATAAGGGCCGCCAATGGCTGTTTCAGTGTCCGGCAAGACGCGCGCCATAAATTCTTCCGGCTGCAAAATTTCCGTATCAACAATAATGTTTTCAAATTCGGCAATCCGCTCATCGATGTTTTCTTCCAGCGCATCCAGCAATTCTTGTTGGTTCAGATCCAAAGAATTAACCCGCTTGAACACATCTTTTTCGACCAGAGGCATCGATATATCATCCGGCAAAGCATCGGAACTGCGTTGCGCCAATGCTATTTTGGCCGGCGCATCTCCGGATGAAACCGAACGGCTGACCATGCGGCCATTTTGATTGTCACGCGGGCGGGCGACCAATTCGGTTTTATTGCGGTCGCGCTTATTACGCTTGGCGACGCTGGAAAAAGAGATTTGCATTTCGCGTAATTCATTAGAAATCGCCGCGTGCTGCTCAAATACCAAGGTCAAATCATTATGGCGTTTTTCGAGATTATCAGTGGTTTCGGAAAACCAATCTTGCGTCAAAATAAGTTGCGCATTCAAATCATCATAGGCAAGGCGCAAACGATTTAGCTCATTTTCATAGGCAAGCTGCATTTCCTGAACTTCTTGCTCACGCTGCGCCCCAAGTCCTTGATTGAAAATAACATGCACGGAAGCATAGCCGACCCAACCGGCCACCAGTCCGAAAATCACCGCCAAGGCGACCAAAGAACGGCTGGAAAGCGGGACAAAAGTCACACTGCCATTTTTGCGAACATAAATCTGCCGCTCGGCGAATATATCGCGAAGTTTATCGAGTAATCTGCTCATGCGCCCAATTCAAACTTATCCACACAGTGTTTCTCAAAAAACGACTGCTATTGCAAGCGTTTAGTTCATGCTTTGTTGCGTCTCCGGCGCATAAAACTGGCGCGGCAGACCGGCTTCGTCGCGGGCCATCTCATTAAAGGGCGGTTTTAACTGGCCGCCGAAGAAATTTTTCAGCTTTTCTTTGAAGCAGGCGGTCGCATCGAGGTTATTGTCGTCGCAGATACGCATGAACCATTTACTGCCCGCACCGACATGGGTTTTCTCATCTTCAAAAATCACCGACAGCATGGTCGCGCTCTTTTTATCACCGGCATTTTCAAATTTTTTCATCATCATCGGCGTAACGTCGAGACCGCGCGCTTCCAGTACCAAAGGCACAATCGCCAGCCGCGCGATTAAATCATGCCGTGTATCATAGGCTGCCTGCCAAAGCCCGTCATGCGCCGGGAGATCGCCATATTCCATTTCCATATCGGCCAAACGGTCGGCCAACATCAAATAATGCCGTGCCTCGTCGGCGCCGACTTTCAACCAATCAGTGATAAATGCGTCGGGTAAAGGAGCGTCAACAAAACGCCCGACCAAATCAAAAGCCAAATCAATCGCGTTTAATTCAATATGCGCCAGCGCATGGAGCTGCGCCTTACGGCCGGTTTCACCGCTCATTTTGCGACGTGGCATTTCACGCGGTTCCAGCAATTCGGGGCGCGCCGGTCTGGCCGGTCTGTCGGGCCAATCTTGCGGGCGCGCGCTATCGCGCTGCAATCTTTCATGTCGCCAATCTTCTGCCAGTTTTCGGCCAAGCGCGGCTTTTTCTGCCGGTTCCGCCGCCATCAATACCGCGCGGCAGGCTTCAGCAAGTGAAGCTGTGTCAGCCACGAGCTGCCTCAAGCACTGCATTGACATGGCCTTTGACCTTCACTTTGCGCCAGATGTGCGAAATTTTCCCATCTGTATCAATCAGATAAGTGGCGCGTTCGATGCCCATAAATTTCCGGCCATACATATTTTTCTCAACCCAGACGCCGAAATCATTGAGCATTTTCTGCTCTTCATCGGCCAGCAAAGTGATGCCGAGATTGTGCTTTGCGATAAAGTTTTCATGCTTCTTCACGCTATCGGCCGACACGCCGACAATTGACGTATTGGCTTTGTCGAAATCCTGCAGCGCGGCTGTGAAGTCAATCGCTTCCGTGGTGCAGCCCGGCGTATTGTCTTTAGGGTAAAAATAAACCACCAGCTTGCGGCCCGAAAAATCCGCTAGGCTTACGGTTTCATTACCATTTGCCGGTAGAGAGAAATTGGGGGCTTTGTCGCCGATTTTAAGTTCTTTGGCCATGTGCTCCTCCGAGAATTGAGCCGGAATTGAATAAGTGCGCCAGCGTGTAGACTCTGGCATAAAGAGTTGGGGTAAATGTGGCGGTTGCCTTGATTTTGTCAAGTTATCGCGGCAGAAGAAGCGAGACGATAAACGGATTTTTATGATGCAAACCGCGAAGCGGATATTTTTGCTTTTACTGGCAGTCCCGATTATATCGGTGTTGCTGATGACGGCGCTTATCCGTTTTTCCGGCTTGCCGCTTGGTTTTATTGACCAACCGCTCAGCCTGTTTTTGCAACAAAACCTTGGCGGCGGTATGGTTAATCTTGAGCGTGCCGCGCTTGAATGGAACAGCAATACCGGCTTTTTTCAGATTTCAGCGGAACAAATCGGGGTTGACGAACCTACCGGTGCGGGACTGCGCGCCGATAATGTTGCAGTGGTTTTTAGCGCCGATGCGTTTTGGCAGCAGGGGCAATTGGCGTTGCAAGCGGCGACAATTGAGCGCCTGACGTTAAAACAAGACAGGCGAAAAAGCCTGCCGCAAGCGGCGGATTTAATTCTCCCCAGCCTTGATGGCACATCCGGCACCGGCCAATTAGCCTATGTTTCGGAGCTGGCCATTCGTGATATTCGCGTCGGCGAGTATGAAACAGCCGCTTCCAATGGGTCGCATTTGCTTGTTTTGCGCGAAGGCAATCGTCTGACCGCGACCATTGAATTGGCCTATATGGCGAATGGTATCGAAAGCTCGGTCAATGCGTTGGCCGATATTAAAAATGACGGCAGCGGCAGTGCCGATATTGAATTGAATAATCTCGACCCACGCGATATCGGCCGCTTCAGCGCATTATTATCGCCCTTGCGCGGCATTCAATTACCGGTCACGGCGTTGCTTGGCATCGACTTTGCTGCCGGTGGCAGGCCGAAACAGGGCACGATAGAAGTATTTGTCGAGCCGGGCTCGGTGCGTTTGAGCTCTGCCGCATTGAGTGTAGATGAATTGATTATCAGCGCGACGGCGGATTTTACATCTCGTAAAATTGCTCTGAATGATATTCGTTTTAATGTTGGCGGCATTGCCGGACGGATGAGCGGCGCGGTTGAGTATGAGCAAAACAGGCGCGGCCAGATCTCAGAAATCGGGCTGAATGTGTCGGGCGAAGGTATTCAAGTTGATGTACCGGCGGTGTTTGCGGAACGGCTTACCATCCCGCGTGCGGAGATTGTTACCTTTTATGATTTATCGCGTGACCGCATTGAAATCGAACGCTTTGATGTGACGCATAATTTCGGAATGGCGCGCACCGCCGGTATGGTTAAGGTCAGCGACACGAATCCGTATTTTGATTTCACCACTAATTTCGGCAGTATGACCCGCGCCGGTGTTGAGGCTTTATGGCCGGTCGGCATTGCGCCGCGCACCCGAAAATGGGTTGATGCTAATGTTCGTGGCGGCAAATTAACCGCAGGCAGCTTGACACTGAATGTTAGCTTGGAAGAGCTTGTCGGTCGCGCACCGGGCACCCCATTGCGCGAAGATGCGATGGGGTTGGACTTGGCATTTGAAGATGTCGGTCTGCAATATCTAAGCTTTATGCCGCCGGTTGAAAATTCCGATATGCGAATGCGTCTGCGCGGCACGAGTTTTGAAGCGGAAGCAAAAGGGGGCTTTGTCCGCCTGCCAAGCAAAGATGTAAAACGCAATTTCAGCATTGTTCAAATTGCCGATGCGACGTTTGAAACACCGAATTATCGTGACCGCAATCAACCTGTCGATATTCGTTTTGGCGGTAACGGCCAAATCCGTGATGTCATTCGAGCGATTAATGTGCCGCCGCTTAATGCGGTTAAAAATATCGATTTTGATTTCGATCGGCTCATTGGTGAGGCGTTTGTTGAGGCACATTTAAATATGGCAATCTTTGCGCCACCGGCGCAACGCAAGCTGGTTTATAAGCTGAGCGGTCGCACAAAAGACTTAGCCGTTGAAGGCGCGTTAGGGCCATATCAGCTTAGAAAAGGGCGCGGCTTTATTGATATCGACAATCAAGGTCTGCATGCTATGGGGCGGGCTGAAATTAACGGCTTTGATGGCGGCTTTGCCTGGCAACAGCCATTTGCTCCGGCCAAGGCCGGCGAGGCGAAGCTGGCCGTACATGGACATTTCTCCCCGCAAGCAGTGGCAGATTTAGGCCAATCTTGGGCCGGTGTTCGCCTGACCGGCGCGCCGCATATTAATTTGCTGGTCAATGGGCCGGTGCAGAAACCGGATAATTTTCGTCTTTTCGCGGATTTGGAAGCGGCTGAATTATCGATGCATCCCTTGGCTTATCAAAAGCCGGTCGGCTTACCGGCGCATATTCATGCGCGGATTGAGAATAATGCCGATGGCGAGGTCAGCGATATTTCTGCCGACCTGACGATTGATGATAAGAAAATCACCGAGGTGACGTTGAGACTGGACGGCGATTTACTGAGTGGTTTCAAAATGACGCCGATAAGTTTGGGGCGTGACCGTAATCTTGTGGCTAAGCTGGCGCTTGATGACGATACCCGCATGGTCACTGTGACGGCTGACCGTTTTGACGTCAGCCGCTTGTTTGCGTCGGGCAATCGCGAGGTAAAGCTAAAGCCGGAACCGTTCGAGATGTTGCCGTTTTTGGGTGCCGAGGCTGTGGTTGATGTGCAGCTCAATCAAGTGGTCGGGCAAAATAATGTTGAGATGGATCGCACGCAAATGCGCGTATTGCGCCGCAATGACTTGCATGAAGAACTTAAATTCCAAGGCGTGTTTGCCGATGGCTCGGATATGGTGATGAGCATTGACCGCGACAATCCGGTGCGCCGGCGTTTCCTCATTCAAACCGAACGCGCCGGTAATGTTTTCCGCATGTTCGATTGGGCCAGTGAAATGTTTGGCGGCAATTTAGTGATGAACGGCACTTTGTTCGATACTAATTTCAGCACGGCGACCGGCAAGAAAGATATTGATGGGCGGTTTACCATGACCGGTTTTCGGGCGCGCAATGTGCCGGTGCTGGCCTCTATGCTGTCCTTGGCTTCATTGTCAGGTATCGCTGATACACTGTCGGGAGACGGTATTAAGTTTGACAAAGCGCAAGGCAATTTCTGGCTGGCAGACGGTCGTTTGACAATTGATGATGCACGGATGAACGGTGCCGCTGTCGGTCTGACCATGCAGGGTGATTATGATATCGGGCGCGGCGATGTCGATATTGGTGGTACTTTGATACCGGCCTATACGCTGAATTCATTTTTTGGAAAAATCCCGCTTGTCGGGCCGGTGCTTGGCGGCCGCCGTGGCGAGGGGATTATCGGTATCGGCTATCGTGTGTCGGGTGAAAACGGCAAAGCCAATGTGTTGGTCAATCCGCTTTCGGTTTTGACGCCGGGCGTGTTCCGCCGCATTTTTGAGCTTGGTATCGGACTGGGTGAGCGCGGTGAAGAATTAAATCCGGATTTGGATGAGCCTGATTTAACCGACTAGCTTGTTCAGCCCTTCAGCTTCAGCAAAACATGCCGCTTTTTACCGAATGATAATTTAATGCTGCCATCTTGCACATCGCTTTCGCCAAGCGTGATGCCAATATCATTTTGCGCCGCATCATTCACTTTCGCACCACCACCTTGCACCAGACGCCGCGCCTCGCCATTTGACTTGGCCAAACCGGCCAGCACAAAGGCTTCCAGCAGGCCGAGACCCTCTGC